>DASQCO010000098.1:0-15164 GCA_035634635.1 Polyangiaceae bacterium | reverse complement strand
GCATCGGTGCTTGGGGTGTTGCGGGGCTCGCGCGCATCCCGATTGATGACCATCGCTGCTTGTGGCTGCTGAACCAAGTCACGCTGAGCGGCGGAAAGCGCGCCAGCAACGTCGCCCTGGAACCGGATCAGGAGGCACCGTTCGGGGCCTGTCCTGAGGAGAGCCTGATTCCGCCGACTCCAATCGTCAGCCTGGAGGGTGGTGACGATGCGACGATTCTGGTCGCCATCAATGGCGCGTATCGTCTGCGTGGCGTGACGCGGGTTCTGTATCGCTTGTTTCGCGTCGACAGCAACGCGGCCTTTGGGCTGAGCGAGCTGGGCAGTGGGCTCGCTCATTACGATCCGCAAAGGCAGCAAATCGTCGTGCCGAATCCGGCGAAGCCGCTGCCCTGGGGACTGGATCTCGACTTGGGGGATGCTTCGATTGCTTCGGCGGAGGGAGTGTTCGGCTTTGCTTGGGGTTGCACGGCGCGTGAGTCCTGGGATGCGGGTTGTTTCCTCGCGCGCCTGGACGTGAACGACTCGATTCAGCTGTTTTCCGGCGGCGATTGGATCACGGGCAACGATCCTACCCGTGCCACGACGGTCTTTTCGTCAGGCACTTGGGTGTCCTCGGTCGTTCGCAGCGCGGGCGCCCTGCGGCACGTCTACATCAGCGCGTTCGGCAGCCATCTGCTCACGCAGAGCGCGGCGAAGGAGACGGGCCCCTGGACGGACAGCGCGCAGCTTGCTGTGTGCCGGCTGCCGAGCAACGACGCAAATGCCTTCTGCGCAGGTCCCATCGTGCACCCGGAAATCTCGGACCCAACGCGGCCGCGAGAGCTCGCGATCAGCTACCAAGTGGGTACACAAGGCGCGAGCACGGGCAGCTTAGACGACTATTGGCCGCGCCTAGTCTGGGTCGAGGCCCCCTGATTGCCGAGTTTCCGAAACGCCGAGTGGGCTTTGCGACGCCCTGCGAGCGCTACGCCCGCTTACCCAACCCAACCTAAAAACTGGGAGCCTAGATTCAATAGGACGCAGATGCATGGTGGCCGGCTCACGCCCAGGGTCGCCGCCAAATCGGAGAGCGGTGTACCCCCTTAGTGGTATGGCAGCCAGGAGCTAGCGCGGCGAGGATGCGGCGTGCTCTGGCCACATTCACGTTCCATCGTGTCGACGTCACTCGTCAGTGGCACGTGGCTGTGGGGTACTGACTGCGTGCCTCCACCGGTAGTCGAGCCCCGCAGTACGCCACGGCTAACCGACCGGTTGAGGAGTGAGCTTGCCGGCGACAGCCCGGAGCTCGTGCACGAGAGCCCGCGAGTGGAGCGGTCGCTACGATGAAGGACGATTGGCTGCGCAGCACGCTTGGGTTCTTGATTTTGTTGTCGCCCGTAGCCGCGATCATCATCGGGCGGCTCACCGATCGCCCCCGGTTGCTGCTGCACGCGGCGCTTGCTCTGGCTCTCGGTTTAGTCACTCTTTTTGTCGGTGAGCTGATCGTCTGTGCAATTTGCGCCGCTATCCACGTGCCCCGTCCGATCACGAATCGGCTGGCGCTAGTGGGTGGGGGACTGCTGGCGGTGCTGTCGATTGCCCTTGCGTTCCGGGGTCACGCATTCGGTCGCGTTCGCCCTCGCACGCGAACCGTGCCGGGGCCTCGGCGCGTGTCGAGCCCAATGGTCCGCATCGACGGCGACCTGCGTGTGGCGGCACACGATGCGGGCTGCGTACGCTGTGGGGGCAAGCTCGCGCGCGTGAGCAAGTGGAGGAGTTGGCCCGAGGCGATTGCTAGGAAGAACGTGCAGATATGCGTAACTTGCGGCGCTTGCTTGATCGATGCGCAGATCACGCTGAGCGCGCGTTGGCAATACAGCACGATGATGGTGAGCAGGCGCTTTCAAGCGCGAACCGCTCCACTCAGCGCCTCGCGGAAGCTGCTACATGGGGCCGGTCGCCTGATCGCTGGGTTCGCACTGATCAACCTGATTGCGGGCGTCGTTCAGCAGCGTGCTGCCGGTGCCTGGGGCTCGATCGGTTACTTGATCTGGATTTTTAGACCGTCGTCGAAGGGCATTCGAGAAATGCTGGTTGCCATCGACTGTGAAGGTGGTGTCGAGGAGTTGGTCATTCACGACACCCACGGCAAGCAATTCGCAATTGATTCACGCACGGTGGGCAGCGTTTGGGTGCGCCACACGCGGGGAGCTGAGGATATCGATCACTTTGCGCTCGTGGTCACGGATCGAGCCTCTGCGCAAACGAGCGTGGTGCTAGAACCACTGCGTCTCGTCGACGCTATCGACCTAGCCGAGCACCTGGGTCGTGCATTGGACGTTGCGGCACGTACACGCTTGCCCCAAGCAATTGCCTCCACCGACTGAGCGCGCCTCCGCCGCTCTACTCCGGCGCGTGAACTCGCTCCGGAGCCAAAAAGATGGAGGTCGAGTCGTTGCCCAAGTCACCGGAGAAGTTATCGCCCCAACAATCAACCTCTCCGCCATCGAGTAGGGCGCAGACCGGAAAGCCGCTACTTAAGGCCTTCACTCCCTTCAAGCCCCTGACCGACACAGGAACGAGCGACGCAATGTCGGTTCCGTTGCCTAGCGCGCCGAACGCGTTGTTGCCCCAGCATTTGGCCGTGCCATCACGCAGCAGTGCGCACGAGCCGCCGTAGTAGTTGACCACTGAGCTCGCGTTATCGATACCGATTGCCTGCACCGCCGTCGAGGAGTTGGTTGTCGAGCCATTGCCCAACTGACCCGCATTGTTGGCGCCGGAACAATGAACCGTGCCGTCGCTCAGCGACAGGCAGATGTGCGCGTTTTCGGTTGCAATTGAAGTCACCCCCATGACACCGGCTGCCGCGACCGGCACGGTTGAACCGCCGCCCCCCCAGCACGACACAGCACCCCCGCTGGAGATAGCGCAAGTGTACGCTTGATCGGCTGAATTCCCCGCTGAAACCATGGTCGCATCTTGGATTCCGGAAACCATTACCGGGATCAATGAGCTCGTGGTCGAGCCATTGCCGAGCTCGCCATAGGTGTTGTCGCCCCAACACGCAACGTGCCCGTCCTTGAGGACTGCGCAGGTGTGGAACGAACCCGCGGAGACGCCGAGCGCATTTTCGATCCCGGTAACGGCGCTCGGTTGTGACGAGTTTTTCGTCGAGTTGTTGCCGAGCTGGCCGTAGGTGTTGCCGCCCCAACAATTGACCGCGCCATTCGCGAGCACCACGCAGCACTGAAAAGTTTGCACGGCGTTGGTGACGAGCGAGGTCTGACTGCAGCTCGCGGAGGTCGCATTGGTCACGCCGGTCACCGCGACCGGCACGTGCGAAGCCACCGTCGAGCCATTGCCGAGCTGTCCGTAGGTGTTGTCGCCCCAGCACACGACGCTTCCGCCATCCCGGATCGCGCAAGCGCTGCTCCCACCGACAGCGATCCCGATCGCGTCGTGCAAGAGCGCAACTTGCGGCTGACTCTGCCGGCCTTGGACAGTCACCGTGTGATCGAAAACGACGCCCAGGGTGTAGTCGTTCCGGCATCCAACACTCCCACCGGAGATCGGCGTCCCGCACGCTTCGCTGAAGACGCTGCGGCTGTCGACCTTCAGGTCGAAACCGTAAGTCCACAGTCCTTGCGTGTTGGTGGTGGTCATTCGCACGACGTTGGGACCACCCTTGAGCAACGAAGTTAGGTCAATCGTGCCCGAATCGCCGAGGAATCCCTGCTCGATGATCTTGACTCCATTCAGATGAGAGTGCGAATTCGTGTTGCCGTGCGCTCGCTCGTTGTGAAACTCGACTCCGCGGGAACTTCGTAGTCACCGCTCATCCGTCCGCGATGGCCTATTTTGATCCCGTTAATAACGCGCGTTCGTGTCGAGACGATGCCGTGCGAGTCGATAGAAAGAAACAACGGCTGAGTTCGCTTGGGGCAAACGGCAGCTTCGTTTTGCTAGGTGTGGCGGAGCCCGCTTTGCTGGTCGCACGTAGTCATTTATTCGGACCATCCGAATCGCGTGATGGACGGACACATTCGTGGACCTCGCATCAAGCAAGCACAGCGGCCAATTGTCCCTCGGGTCCGGCTCCGAAGCTCTCCATCGTTTCGCCAGTGTCCTGAATTGCCGCAGAAATGAGCGCGTTGAGCAGCGGGCTATTGTTGGTGCTGCCGGCGTCCACGTACGCGCCTTGCTTGAGATGGCCGCCGCCATTGCCCCAGATGATGTTGGGCACGTTTCTGAACGAGTCCGAGGGGCAATCAGCGATCGCGTTTGTCCAGAGCACGAATGATCTGTCTTGCAAGTCGCGCACTCTGAAATGCTCGAGCCCTGCGGCGAGTGTTTTCATTCGCACGACGTCGATCTCGGCGTGGGCCTCCGCGGCCTGGGGGTTGTTCCCAGTGGCAGCGTCGCTCTGGTTCCGATGACAGATGAAGTTCATCTTCCACTGCAGAGTTTCGTTCGACGGAACTTGGTAAACCGTTCCGTCCGTGCCGTCGCCCCACTGCAACGTCGCCGTTCGGTTGTAGTTGCAGGCAAATGCCAGGGCTACGAGGCTCATTTGGAGTCGTGCCACGTCTTCGATCATCCCGTTTTGGGTGAACGTGAACGTCTTCAGGGCGTCGAGTTTGCTGATCTCGACGCCGCCCCAAGCGCAGCCTTTGACCATTTCGTTGCCCATGCCGTCCATGGTGACTTCCATGTCGCGAATGGAGTCGAAGTGCTGTTGCAACCGTTGCCGATCGGCTGAGCTCATGCGCGTGTTCCCCATGAGGTCGCGCAGCTCTTCTCGCACTAGGTCGTGAATACTCTTGCGGCTCTCGAGCAAGAGCTGCTGCGCTTGCGCGGTTCCCGGTGTGGGTGTGCCATTCGGCGACACGACTCCAATCAGCTTTTGATAGAGCTCGTAGGGGTTGTTGCTCGCCGCAGTCACTGTGCCGGCTGCACTGAATGACAAGCGCTCGTTGATGTAGCCTGCCTTTCTTCCTGCGTAGAGCGTCAGTGGCGGCACTCCGGGCTGTACCTTGTTCGCGATCACCCAGTCCGCTGAAGGTCCGCTCGCCATCGCCATGGAGCCGTTGCCTTGCGGTGGAAGAGCGGTGAGCGCCATGCACAAAGATTCGGCGTGGGCCTCGCCGGTCGGTCCTGCGGGCCAGTTGATCCCGCGCAGAAAGAGCAGGTTCTTGGCGTGCGCGGACAACTCGCTCGTTGCCTTTCCGGCCGCGGCGAGACCGTCTGTCGTCAGCGCTCCTATCGCATTGGGGAAGAAGCGCGCGGGCACAACGCCATCCACCGCGCAAATGAACAAGCTGAAGACGGGCGACCTGTCCGCGGCCCATGCCGACCGCTCGGGTAGACTTTCGAGGAAGGGTAGGCCCAGGGCCACGCCCGCGGTACCGCGCAAGAATGCTCGGCGATTGAGTCGTGAGCGCTGCTGCGGGCCAATCACTGAGCGAATCACGGCAAGCCATCCTTTCGCGTGCGGAACGCTGGGGCGCGCACCAGCGCGACGACGAGTTCTTTTAATGATTGAGACGCGCTGACTTTGCCCAGTGATTCTAGCAACGGTCGATCGCTCTCGACCAGATCGCGGCCGAGCGCATAGCCGGTCACGTGCTTTGCGTAGCAAGTGTTCACTTGAGCACTACCCGCGAGGAGGGGCATCAGTTCATTGGCGTCCGTGAACGACTTGACGCCCTCAGCGAAGGGATAGCTCCCTGTGCTGTCGATGACACGACCGTTGTCCACTTCGCGTTTTCGTCCCAAGCCGTCGAAGTGCTCGAAGGCAAAGCCGAGTGGGTTGATGTAGCGATGGCAAGGGCTGCCGCAGCTTCCCGTGAGCGCATCGACTCGTTCGCGAGTGGTTTGCTCTGGCACCGCGGACGGTAGGGGAGGGAGCTGAAGGCCGGGGGGAGGCGATCGCAGGGGCGGACACAACATCGATCGTTCGAGCTCGAAGCCGCGCATGATCGGGTTGCTCTCGGCACCTACACCCAAGAGCAACAAGAACGGCACCTGCATGAAGTAGCCGACGCGCGAAGGAGCGACCGTTCGCAGCTCGAGCGCGCCTTTCGGCGCGTCGACGCCATAGAGGGGTGCTAGACCTTGGCCCACATAAGCTTGCTTCGACGTCAGGAGCTCGCGTAGCCCGAGATTGTTCATGAACAGCGAATCCAAGAAGGCGTTTGCCGCAAGCGTGAGCTCTGGAGTGATCGCCGGGTCGTACTCGGAGGGTGGCTTGGAGACGTTTTGAAGATCGCGGATGCGCAGAACCTGACCATGAAAGTCACGCATCACGAGTGTTGCGCGTGGGTCATCCAGCATCTCTCGCGCGGCGGCCACGAGCTGATCTTCGCTGCTGAGCTTTCCGGCGGCAGCGTCGTCCAATAGCGAGTCACTCGGAGTCGTGCCAAGTAGCCAAAAGGAGAGCTTGGACGCGAGCTCGTATGGGTCGAGAGGAGCCCCCGCGGCTCCCAGTTCCGTGCGATAGAGGAAGTGCGGGGATTGAAGCATGGCTCGGATCACGAGCGCTGCCCCGTTCGCGAAGCCTGCACCATAAAGACGCTCGCCGAGGGCGAACACGCCTTGGTATTTGGTTTCCTCGGCCGGTGAGAGCGGGCGACGGAACGCGCGGCGTCCAAATACGCGAACGAAGCCCGCTGCGTCGTCACCCATGTAAAGCGCTGCCAGCGCTTCGGGAGATTCGGTAGCGATCGTTGCGGCAGCTTCGGCTCCCGTCTCGAAGTCAGCGAAGCCCCGATTGTCCACGTACAGGACTTGCTCGTTATTGTCGAAGTCGGTTGAGCCTAACACCGGTGGCGCAAATCCCTTCGAGAGCTCGTAGCGCTTCTGCAAGTGCAGGACGTCAGTGACGGCGTTCTCCCATTGGTTGTTCGTCAGACGCTGAGCGCGGGTGTAGATGGGCGCGCCGGTAAGATCGACGTAGCTGAGCGCTTCACCGTCGGCTCCAGCGCTGCCCCTGCCACCGACTCCGGGCTTCCCGCCCTCGGCCGATGCCTGCCCTCCGGAATTGCTGTCTCCGCCCTGAGCTTGGTCTGCAGGTGCGTCCGCAGAGGTTTTGCCGCACGCAACCCCCAAGAGCGAGAGCAGTAGAATTCCCAGCCCGGTACGCGCCATTCACACCTCACCACCGAGAGACCCAACCGAGATCTCCTGTGGTGCATTAGCCGGTGGTCGGGAATTCCGTCGAGCAATCGACATCGACCGGAGCTTTTTGCGCCGACCGACACAGAGGGCGGATAATTTTAGCTCAGCGCAACCCGAGCCGCGGCTTGCAGCCGAGCCGCACGTCCACGCGGCCCGCTTGCAAGCGCGAACACGTACATGGGCACACGGTGATCTTCGACGGGGAATCCGCGTTGTCGTAGTACCAGCCGCCGTTCGGGTTCTTGGCGCACGCGGAGAGAGACGAGATGCTCGGGACCTCTTCAGGGTCACCCGATGAGGGCGTGTACAAGACCTGCACCTTCGTGGTGTCGAGCTTCATGCCGTCTGGGGGCGGCGGGAGCTGGTATTCGCAGGCGAGCGCTCGATTGGTGATGTTGTTCAGGGCATCCACGAACGTGCTGGTCACGTTGCCCGCGTCGGTCAGATAGGCGGTCTTGGTGCCGCCGGCGCGGGCGTAGTTGTCCAAGTTGAACTTGGCCACGTCACCGACGCCGATCACAAACGTGCGGATGTGTTCTGGGCTCTCGTAGCCGGCCTGCGCTGCATCGGAGATGTGCTCGGGGGCGTTGTCACATTGGGTCGGAAAGCCGTCCGTCACCAAGACCACCGTGGTCGCTCGCCCCGGATTCTTGTGCGCCCACGATTGCGCGTAGCTGATGGCGCCCTCCAGTGCAGGCACCGTTGGAGTCAGGCCGCCCGGAGCCACGTCGTTCATGGCTGCGGCCAGATCTGTGCCGACCTCGGAGATCAGGCCGATGGGCACACTCGGCGCTGCATACCCGGAAGGGTTACAGTCGCGCGCGTCGTCCGCGCCGCCGCTCAGGCTGAAGAAACCGATGCCGGCGCGGATCCCTGCGGCCTTCGGATCTTGGGCAAAGCTCTGCACGGCCGCGTGTAAAGCGTCCCAGCGCGTCATCTGCGAGCCTTTGACGGCGAGGCCCATGGATTGCGACCGATCCATGATCACGAACACGTCCACCGGTACTGCTTCTGCCTCGACCGACACGCCGTTGCAGGCTTCGATAGCACTGTCGCCTGCCTCGCCGCCCTGCTCGTCCACACCGCCCGCGCCACCCTCCGCGGTGCTCGAGACGATGGGTAGGCCTTTGCAAGCTTCGCCGGAGATCGGCGTGTTGACCGTGTTGGAGCTGCCGTTGCCGCCCGAAGTGGCACTGGCTTTTCCTGCGCTCCCCGCGCTGTTCGACCTGCCGGCGCTGCCCGTCGAACTCGTCGAACCACCGCTACTCGAGCGCGTGCCGGCGTTCGCGTTCGCGTGGGAGTTGGGATCGATGGTGCTGCTCTGCGGGTCGCTGCACGCGACGGCAACGCCAACCAACAGTGTTGCCAAAGCGGCGATGGAGCTCGAGCGTTTGCGCATGTTTACCTCACTTCACCGTCGGGCAACCGTAAACAACATCGATGCGTCGCGCGCCCTCGCGCTTGACGCGACTACAGGTGTCGCCTGCTAGGACCAGTGTGGTCGGTGCATCGTCGCTGATGTTCCAGCCGGCGCCGTCTTCCGACGGCACGATGTCGCAGTCGACCGCGACGTTGACCAGCCGCTTATCAGGTGCATCCGTGCCCAAATCCACTTCGCACGAGCGCACCAAATGCGTCGTGATGTCGCGGAACGTTCGCGCGAGGCCGTCCACTCCGCCTGCCGCGGAAACCGCATAATAGGCAGGACGCTTTTTCGGGTTGGGCACGCCGCCCGCGGTCGCGAACGCGTCCAGGTACTCGGCGTAGCTTTCGGTGCCTGGGATGCCGACCACGAAGGTCGGGACCGAGGCGTCGGCGAGCGCGCGGATCTTTTGCAGCACCGCCGCGTCGTCCAGGCAATACGAGCCCTCGCCGCGGCAGCAGTTGCCCTCTGCGGCTGGGCACAAACCGTCGAGGTTTGGCGTGCAACGGTCGGCGGTACATGTCGTGCTGTTTTCGCCGCAGTTCGGGCCACCGTCGGTGGCAAGGAGCACGAAGCGATCTCCCTTCAGGTCCTTGCCAGCGCCGGTGGTGAAGTAAGCGAGCGCGGCGTCGAGAGCGGCAGCCGTGGGCGTCCCACCACCTGGCGCAGTAGCGTCGAGCGCCGCCATCACCTTGGACGCGCTGACGCTGCCTCGTGCGACATCAACCTGCAGTGCTGCGGGTCCGGGTAGCACCTGGCAGCACCCTTCGAAGCAGTCGAGTGGGATCTCTGTGTCCGCGTTGAACGGGTAGAGCAGCAGGCCGAAGCTCATCTCGTCTTGCACGGCCTCGAGCGCCGGCCCGAGCGCAGCCTTCAGCGCTTGCCATTTTTTCAGTTCGAAGCCCGCAGGCTGATCGTCCATGCTGCTCGATTTGTCGATCACCAGCAGCACGTTGGCAGCGCTGAAGCTCGCTTCGACAGATGTCACGCCGCACTCGTCGAGGCCGGCGAAACGTTCGCAGCCTTCGACTTTGGGGCCATCAGGCTGGCCGGCGGCGCCCGCAACTGGGTCGCCGCTGGTGCTGACGTTGCCGCCATTGCCCACGTTCAGGTCCACGTTCGCGGACATCCCGCCGGCGCCGCCAATCGGGCTCAGCCCCGCGGCTCCGTCGTCGCTGCCCTTGCATGCGCCGATCAGGGCGAGCAACGAGGCTGAAAACCAGATCCAAGAAACGCGGCTCATAGCAGTCAGTAGTTCGCGGGCACGCAGCTCTGACCCTCATTCTTGATGTCGGGGACAGTGCCTTGAGGACAAGTGCCGTCCGTAGGCGGAGCGCTGAAGCAATTGCCGCCTTCTTCGATCACGCTCGGCGGGCAATATGGCGTGTCCCAATCCGGGGGGCAGGGATTGGGAGTGACCTCGATGGTGTTGGTGCTCGCCATCGACGGCGAGGCGTGCACGTCCGGAATGTATGCGCCGCCAAAGCCGCGGCCTTTGAACACGGAGAAGTCGACCCACACTTCGTAAACCACGCGGTAGTCCCAGTTGGGCGCGCTGGCGTCTGGCGTGAAGTTGTCGTCCGTTTTCGGTGAGTCCGTGATCAGGCAATAGCCGCAACCATTCAGGTTGCGATCAATCGACGTGGCCACGGCCACGATCGCTGACGCATTGCCAGTGATCATCTTGCCTTCGCCACCGCTGACACCGAGCGTGCCGTAGCCGCAGGGGGCATCGTTCTTTTGCGAGACGTAGTCCACGTCGAAGTCGAGCACCGTGTCGCCCTTGCTGTCGGCCAACACGAGCTCCACGTGATCGCTGCCAACGAGGTCGTCGAAGGTGTGGGCGGCCTTGGCAGCCATGCCGCCCATTGGGCCTGCTTTGCCGCCCATTGGGCCTGCTTTGCCGCCCATTGGCCCCGCCATCACGCGGTTCAGCCAACCCGAGGAAGCATTGACGCCGTACGTGTTGTCGACGAAATGCGGATCGAACGTGACGCGCAGGTGCAAGTAGGTCTTACCGTCAATGGTCTCGATCACTTGCTCAATCACGCCCGTCGGATCGTTCGGCGTGAGGTCGCCTTGGCCCGCGTAGCAAATCGTCGCGGGAGGAGCGAGCACGGTCACCGGCGTGCCGCCGGACATCTCGCACGTGCCACCGCATTGGGCCGCGGTGTTTGGAGCGCAGCCAGTGGTCAGAGGGCGCGAAGTCGGCCCGCCACCGCCGAAGTGTGGGCCCGGACTCGTCGCAACGCTGCTCGGCCCGGCGGTGCACTGGCTGTTGTTGCATAGGCCGCTCGCGCACTGAGTTGCGGCGCTACAGCCGCTGCCGTTGGCGACGCCGGTTGCGCCATGCGGATTGCCCTTGCCGGGGCCGTTGCTGCTCGAGCCTCCGCAGCCAAAGGCGCCGACAAAGCCCAACGAGAGCGCAATCGCAGCCAGCGTTGAATGACGAGAATGCCGCATATTCAGACCTTTCTAGCGACGACCCGCGAGGGCCGACTTCACTTCACTATCGTTTTCGTTTGGCAGCCAACGGTGAATGCCAGTCGCCCGCCCGGAGCAGACACCTGATCACAGCTCGCGCCGCACAAGTTCACGGAGTTCGGGGCCGCGGGGTTGTCGTAATACCAACCGCCGCTGGTCGCGTCGCAGCTCGCTTCACTCGGCACGTTGTAGATCGTCGACAACGTGCAATTCGAATCCTGATAAGCCACGTTCACGAGCCCGTAGTTGAGCTCTTTGCCGCCAGTGGCTGCGGGGATCTTGAGCTGACACGGAATGCTGGCGTCCCCGCGAATGGAGTTGAGCGCCTGCAGCACCTTCTGCTCCACGTCTTGATCGCCGATCAAGTAGGCGTGATCGGTGCCGCCCGCTTGGGCAATTTGCTGCAAATTGTCCAGGAATGGCCCGACTCCAAGCACGTACGTTTTGATCCCCGGTTGCCCGCTGCGACAGTCTGCAGCCGCCTGCACCGCGTCCGCGAGGGTTGGACAGCACGTGCCGGTCGAGCAGCTCATCGGCGCTTTGGGCTCGCCATCGGTGAGTAGGAGCATCACCACGGAGCGCCCGGGGTTGGTTTTCTTCCAATCTTTCGCGTAGCCGCAAGCGCCGCGAATCGCGGCTCCCGTGGGAGTCTCGCCTGTCGGCTGACGTGCGGCCAAAGAGCTCAGCACCGCCTCGTGATCGAGCGTCACGGTCACGCTCGGCGCCGCGAAGTCACTCGGAACGCAGGTGGTTTGCCCGATGGGTTGAAAGCCGAAATAGCCCACGCCCACGCCGATCGCTGCACTCGCCGAGTCCCTCAAAAAGGTGCGCGCGGCGCCTTCGACCGCTTGGAGTCGCGTCATGCCGCCGACGTCGTTCAGCATGGAACCCGACTGATCGAACATGATGTAAATGTCGAGCGGGACCGCTTCACCCTCGTAGGCTTGTGCGGCACAGACCTCGTCATCGGTCTTTACGTCACAACCACTGTTAGTGAATCCACTGCCCGAACCGGTATTCCCCAGGCCTCCCTGACCGTCTCCTAAATTGAGATTGATGCCCGAATTGCCGGCGCTGCCGGTGGTCGCAGGAGCGTCCTTGCCCGAATGCTCCGCGCTCGAACAGCCGCTGAGCAAGAGCAACGCGCCTAGGCCTGCTGCGAGGGAAGATAGAACCGCTAGGGATCCAATAGCGCGTTGCACATCACTCTATGGGAGCGCCTCGTACATTTTCTGACTTCGTTTCGAAAAAATGTTTCGCGGCACTCAGCGCGGCCCGCATGGCCGCGACGCGTCCTTTTTCTGAACCCGCAGATACCTTTTTTTCGAACAGCGATATCTCACAATCCATATTGCAGAAGCTCAGTCGAGCGCGTATCTCACGAGCATGGCAAACACGCTGCTGCCTCGCGCGACGCTTGCCGCGCTTGCCGCGCTGGTCGCGCTGGGCACCGGGTGTGGCTCGGATGCTGCGTCGCAAACGAGCACGCCGAGTGCGGGCGCTAGCTCAGCTTCAGCTGGCGCAGCGGCAAGCGCCGGTGGCAGTGCGAGCTCCGCGGCGGGTTTCTCCAATGCTCCTGGTGGTGGCGGAGCCCCATCTGGGGGCACTCAGGCTTCCGGTGGCAATGCCGGAAAGTCGAACAGTGTTCAAAGCGGTGGTGCACCACCCGCGGTCAACGGCCAGTCCGTCTACACCCTCGAATGCCACGGCGACTCCAAAGATTGCAATCTCGCCACTGTCCCGTGCTTCGGCGTCGGCAGTCAGACGCCAAACGTTGCTGCGGGTTGGGCCTGCGCCAACCGCTGCACCTCGAATGCGGATTGCTCGGACGCTCCATCCGGCGCAGCCGCGCAGGCCAGCTGCGTCTCGTTCTCGTCAGCGAGCCACTGCGTGCTGGTGTGCAAGAACGAGAACCAAACCTTCGCATGCCCCACCGGCATGACGTGTTACGTGCCCGCGAAATCGCCGATCGGTTATTGCCTCTGGCAGTGACGGGTTGAGAGATTGGGGCGGTCGCGGTCCCGCATCGCACCTCACAGGCAAGCGTGGTTCCCGACGTGAGACGGCTCCCTGAGTTTGAACCGCCGAGCCGCAGAGGCCGCAGAGATCTGAGGGAGATTTTGGGGGTTCGCACTTGCCAGTAAGGTTCGCCGTCGTTCACGACGATGAACGGAACCAGCGTGTGCGTCCGAGAGATATTCCTTGGCTCGTCGAAGTTGGGCTTCCTGCGAGCCCAACGTGGCGCTACGGGGACCACCTTTTTCTGAGCTCTGCGGCTCGGCGGCTCGTATGATTCTACACAAAGACGCTTGTCGAGGTTTCTGGCCCTGAGGGGGCCGGCGGGCGTGGGGATGCGCGGCGCGACTCCACCGGTGGAGTCGGAATGCGCGTGCGACGCTGCTCGCGCGGCACCTTCGTGGTTCGTGGGTTGTTTCGGCGCACCACTGCGGGAGCACTGGCTCGACGTGGGCCGGCGAGGGTGGGATGCGGCGGGACTCCACCGGTGGAGTCGGAGTGCGTGCTCGTTACGGTGGGCGCGGGACCGTCGTGGGGCGCGGGTTGTTTCGGGGCGCCGCTGCGGGGGCGTTGGCTCCACGGGGAGGTTTCGGGCAGCGTCGTGCGGCCTCGCAAGTGGTGCGCGCATGCGTGGGATGCTTGGTGAACGCGCGGAGGGTGGAGCGCGCGCCACTTGCTCGGTCCGCCCGTGCTGATTCGGCGGTTGGAGTGTTGATTGTAGTTGACGAGGTTTTGGCGTGCGGTGACGTCGACGAAGGATGTTTGTTAGATTCGGGGTGTTGTTGGCGCGAGGGTTCGCGCTGCTGTGCGTTCGTGAAGGCGATCGCGTTTGACGCCATTTTTCTGAGCGAACGACGGTTTGGGTGGCAATGCGAGGCGCGAAATTTCGCATGTTAAACAGGAGTCATGAATGACCAATATCGGTTGGGGCGATTGGGGAATTCGGAGCTATTAGCGGGGTTGTCGGCGTTGGTTCGGCAGAGCAACGAGTTGACGGCGCAAGTGCTGGCGCACCTGGTGGAGCTCGAAGAGCGCATGTTGTATCTCGAGCTGGGGTTCTCTTCGTTGTTCTCGTATTGCGTCGAGGCGCTCGGAATGAGTGAAGGCGCGGCTGGGCGGAGAGTCGCGGCGGCTCGCGTGTGTCGGCGATTTCCGGGCGCGTTTGAGCGCGTAGCTCGGGGACAATTGCATCTGTGCGCGTTGTGCGCGTTGGCGCCGCATTTGACGGCGGACAACGCGAGCGAGCTGATGGACGCTTGTCGCGGGAAGACTCGACGACAGGTCGAGGAGTTGCTTGCGCTGCGGTTTCCGCGTCCGGATGTGCGGGAACAGATTCGTCGGCTGCCAACGTGAACGGGGGTATCGGTTGCAGAACAGGCATTACCAGTGGCTCAGGCGGTCGAATCGTTCGCGCCGCTGAGTGTCGAAACCTCCGGGCAGATTTCGGCGCAATCGTCCGCAATTTCTGCGAATCCGCCTTCGCCACCAATGGGTCCGGTTGCGGCACCCGTGGCGCAATCAGGCGCCACCGCGATCCCCACTTCGCATCGGCGTGCGCGAGAGCTCGAGCCGCTTTCAGCCGACCGCTTTGGAGTGCACTTCACCGCGGATGCGGAGCTTCGCGACCTGATCGAGCGGGCGCGGGCGCTCGCCAGTCATCGGCTGCCCAACGGCGACTTGGCGAGTTTGATGAAGCTGATGGCGGCAAGTTTCGTGCAGCAGGAAGAGAAGCGGCGCTTTGGCATCGGAGCGAGACGCCGACGCAACACGTCACGGACGAAGGTCGAATCGACGCGCTTCGCGATCCCCGAAGGGGGGAAGAACGAAACCGTGCTCCGCGCCAAGACGGATGCGACGTCCCCCAATCAGACGGTGGCCGATCCGCTGATGAAGCCGTCGCAACCCAGCCGAGTGACTCCACTAGGCGAAGCCAAACCATCGCGTAACAGCAGACGCTATCTGTCCGCCGATGTACGGCGCGAGGTTCACGAACGAGACGGTGGTCGATGCGTGTTCGTCTCAGCAAGTGGACGGCGTTGCGATGCCAGAGCGTTCGTGCAGCTGGATCACGTCATCCCCTT
>DASQCO010000097.1:0-116834 GCA_035634635.1 Polyangiaceae bacterium | reverse complement strand
GGCTCTTTTGCAGAGCCCACAACCGATTTCATGCTCGACAATGCTTTGGAGCCCTACATCTCGCAGCAAAAATCGCCGTCAAGCGGGCGCGCACTTCTGGCGCTTGAAACCCAGGGATCGGCGCAGAGACCGATTCGCACGGGAGTTGCCGGCGAAGAGGCCGATCGCGCCGCGCGAAATTGTCCGGAAAGTGGCGCTGTCGGTTCGTGCGGACAAGGCTCAATTCCGGACAAGGGCTGCTCCGCGAGGCCACGCTTTTCTGCTGCGCGTTCACGCCGGCGACGAGTGACGGGGCCCCGAGCCCTTTCGGCTTCGCTTCGGCGACATCCGAAAAGTGGGTGGCTGCTCACCCCCCCCGGAGCGCGCCGCAAACTCGCCCGTGCCCCGCGGTTCCGTCAGAGATGTGATCAATGATCAATCATCAGAGCCGCAGAGCGCCCATCACCGCGCTTCACAGCGAAGGGCATCGCACAGTGCCAGGACTTGGGGTTTTCCAAGGAATGCGCAGCGCGGAACCATCAGCGCTTGGTCGAGCAATGCTCTCTAGAGCAATCATCGCCGTTCACTGCGACCCCCCAAAATCTCCCTCTGATCTCTGCGGCCTCTGCGGCTCGGCGGTTCAACCCTCTGGGAGCATCGAGCGCGTACAAACGGTTTGCTTACGAGCGCGCTCCGTCGGCCATTGCAGGCGGGGTGCGACGGGAACAGCGCCGTAGTGCGAGGTGCGTTGCTGGTCCGCGAGCGCCCCTCTTCCTACTTCTTCGCGTCGTTGGTGGGTTTTGCGGGCGGGGGAGGGGGGCTGCTGGTGCGTTCGCGGATGGCGCTGCGGAGGGTGGTGACTACGTCGTCGAGGTTGACGGGTTTGACGATGAAGCGATCGGCGCCGAGTGAGGACAGGAGCTTCCATTCTCGGGGGCCGCCGGATGCGGTCACCACGACGATGGGTACGTTTTGGGCCTCGGGGCGTGAGCGCAGGAGTGCGGTGACCGCTACGCCGTCCAAGATGGGCATTTGTAGATCGATCATCACGACGCTGGCGGGTTTTTCATCGAAGGCGTCGACCAGGGCACCGCCGTTGTCGACGCACACGATGTCGGCGTCGGGGAATTCCATGCTCAGTTTGAGTGCGAGGAGGTCGCGGAAATCTCGGTCGTCTTCGGCGACTAGGATGCGCACGGGTTCGACGCTGGATGAGCGTGCTTCCTTGAATGCGCGACGAAACTGATCCGCGGAGGCGAAGCGGTCTTGGGGGCGCTTCTGCAAGGCTTTCAACAGTACGTCGTCGAAGGCCGCGGGCAGGCCTGGGCGACGACGGCTTGGGCGCACGGGCTCCTCGGTGGCGTGTCGGACCATGATCGCGAGCGCGCTGCGTCCGTCGAACGGTACGCTTCCGGTCAGCATTTCGTAGGCCATGCAGCCGAGCGCGTAGATGTCGCTGCTCTTGCTGGCTGGCTTTTCGCTGTCGAACGCCAACTCGGGTGCCATGTACTCGGGGGTGCCCGCGATCACTTTCGTCACACCGCCGTCCTCGTACGGCACGGCCAGGCCCAGATCGGCGACGCGCACGCGGTGCTGATCGTCCAAGAGCACGTTGCTCGGTTTCAAATCGCAATGCACGGCGCCAGCCGTGTGAATCGCGGATACGCCGAGACACACGTCGTTCAAGATATCCAAAGCCTCGTCTACGACGACTTGTCTGTCGCTGCGCTCGAGCCAACTGTCCACGGTTTGTCCGTCGACCAGTTCCATGACGAAGTAGGGCACAGAGCCGTGCTCGCCGAAGGAATGGATGGCGAGCACATTGGGATGGTTCACGAGCGCCATGGCGCGCGCCTCGCGCACGAAGTGGCGCCGCGCGCTGTCGTCGAAGCGCGCTGAGTTGACGAACTTGATCGCCACTTTGCGATGCAGGTGCAGGTCGAAGGCCTCGAGCACCACGCCCATCGAACCTCGTCCGACTTCGCCCAAGATTCGGTACGTGCCGCCTACGACGTCGCCGATCGCCGGAAGGCGCCGTTGTTCATCGGGCTCGCGCAGGAACTCATCGATTAGGCGCGAGAGCTGGCTGTCCTGTGGCGGTGAATCGGGCAGTGCCATCGTCCCGGGCGACTGCAAGTTGCAAGCCGTAGGGAAAATGCCGTGATTTCGTGGATTGAGCGCCGAGCGGTACTGCTATTCCGTGACTTTCTGACTCGCGCGCGACGGCCAGTGAGACAGAGAGACAGCGCTGCAGGTTTCGCGGGCGAGATGTTCTGCGTCTTGCGCCGGAAGCCAAGGTCCTCCTAAGCTAGAGGATCGAAACATGGCACCGCGACGAACCGCTATCGTTCCGAAGATGATTTGGGGGACCGCAATCGCGAGCGTCATCCCGGCCCAGCTGATTGCGTGCGGCGGATCGTCGAGCGAAACACCAAGTGGTGACCACGCCGGGAGTGGCAATCACGCGGGTAGCGCCGGGCATGCCACCGAAAACGGTGGCGCGGCGGGCCATGGAGAAGGTGGCCACAGTCAAGGCGGCCACGGCTATATCGTGCTAGCCATTGGCGCTTTCGGCGGGGCTGATGCGCCCGGTGGACGAGCCGGTGGTGGTACCGGGGGAACCGAGGTGATGATGGCAGGTTCAGGTGGTCACTCGGCTGGGATGGGTGGTCACTCGGCTGGGATGGGTGGTCACTCCGCCGGGGTGGGCGGCAGTGCAGCCGGCTCGGGCGGTTCCGGTGGCAAGAAGTCTACGGGCACTGGTGGCTTTTTCATCGTGCTCGCTGTGGCCGCTTTCGGCGGCAAGAACCAGCAGTGACGACCGGCGACGTCATTGGCAATGTTCGGCTGACGCGTGTGTTGAGCGACACACCGCTCGCCGAGGTGCACGATCGTGCGATCGCTTTCGAGCTGACGCGCGGTGCTCGCGACATCCCGTGGCACGAGTTCGAGCGCGCCCGTTATCCCGAAGAGGCGCTCGGTTTGGCGCGAGATTTATTGTGCAAACTCGCGGGCGGCGAATACAGCGCCGTCGCTTTGTTTGCGCAGATCACCGCGAGCCTAGCGCTCAATCAGCTGCCGATCGATTTCGTGGCCGCGTCCGCGCGTGTCAGCAGTGACGAGATTCGGCACGCGGACTATTGCTTGCGCATGGCGAGCCTCTGCCAGGGCAGTGAGGTGACCGTCGAGGTGCCGAGCGCAGCCCTCGCGAGCGACATTCCGCACTCGCTCGCGATCGCGGAGCTCGACTTTCTGATGCTGAAATACGCCGCCGTCGGCGAAACCTTGGCGACCGCGTTGCTCACCGAGTGCCGGCGTCGCGCCAGTGATTCGGTGTTGCGCGCGCTGTTCACGTCGATCGTCAGTGACGAAGTTCATCACGCGCGGCTGGGCTGGTATTACGCCAAATACCGCGCTGAACGCTGGTCACCCGAAGTGCGACGCGAGCTCAGCGAGCGCGTCGCTTCATTCGTGGTCGGCATCGAGGTCGAATTTTCGCAAGGGCGTGACGCACCGGCGCACGCCTCGGAAGCGGCTCGCTCCCTGGGCGTGCTCGACTCGACCACTCAACGAGAGGTGATCGCGGACGTCATGAATTCGGAGATTGTGCCCGCGTTGGACGCTATCGGGCTTTCGGGATCACTGGCCTGGGCGCAGCGTCGCCGGGTCGATGCAGCATGAGTCGCGCGTTCCCGCTTTCGCCGCTCCCTGGACCGCTGCCCGACGCAGAGCGCGTGACGCTCCATGCCACGCTACGCGCGCTCTTGAGCTGGCAGCGTGATTTGAAAAATTGGCCCACGCCGCCGGGCGCGCCCGATGCCACGCCGATCGTCTCGTTGTATGCCCGGGGTGGTCTGTGTGGCTGCGCGGGCGTTGCAGATGGTCCGCCGGGCGAGCGCATTTTGCGCGCTTTCGTACAGGCATTGGGAGACAGTCGCTTCGGCGGTTTGGGCCGGCAAGCGCGCGCCGAGCTGCGCTGTCAGCTCTCGTATCCGCGCGCTCCGCGCCCGGTGTCGCTGAGCCAAGTCGCGGAGATATTGGAGGTGGGCAAGCACGGCTTGGCGCTCGCCTTGCCGAACCGCCCAGTGACGCTCTTGCCCGACGTCGCGCGCGACAACTCGCTCGACTCCGAAGGCATGTTGCAAACCTTGGAGCGCAAGGCGGATACGCTGCGCGCTGCTTGGCCAAACGACGCCTTGTACTTGTTCGAGACCGAGAATGTCCTGGTTCGCCAGACCGACACGCCCCTGCTCGAGAAAAATCCGATCACCGCTGCGGCAGCATGGCTCGCGATGCGTGTCGATTCCAAAGGCAGAGTCACCTTCGGCATCAGCCCGCGCACCGGTGAACAGCACCGCAAGTCGCCCATGTTCCACGGCCGCGCGGCAATTCTCGTCCGCGCGCTGATGTCGCAGCGCGTGGGCCGCGGCGCTGCCACGCGCGCGCGGCGTTGGCTCGAAGTCGAGCTCGTGCGCGCGCTCGACGGCCGCCCGGTCGATCAATTCCCGACTGAGCCCGCCCTAGTCGCGGGCACGGTGGCCCTCGCGGTGATGGCTGGCATCGAGCTGAGCGACGCGCTGATCGCGTACGCTGCGCGCCCCGAGCTGCTCGCGGTGCCATGGCACGCGGCGCAAGTGGTGGCCGCGCTCGGTTCGCGCGCGCCGGCGCCGCTCTGGCAAGCATGCAAGCGTCACCTGGAGGTCGAACCGTGGGCACCGTGGACGGCGCTTGCTGCCAAAGCGCGCGGTGATGGCGAGACCTTTGTGCGCGCGACCAACGCGCTGATCGACGCGGTGCCCGAACATGGGCCGCACGCGGGCGGCGTTGGCCCGAACAGTGTGCCCGAGTTGGCACGCACCGCCGCAACCGTCGAAGCGCTGCTCAGCGTTGACTCGAGCGCCGCTCGAACGGCGCGCGCGCGGGCGCGCGTGTTCTTGCTCGAGCATCAGGTCAACGGCAACAACTGCATCGTTGCCGCGGATCCCGAGCTCGTGCACGGCGCGTTTCCGCAAACACCGGTGCACGACTATTTGCAGATCGACGTCACCGCGCACGCCTTGTTGGCGCTCGTCGGTAGCAGTCACTCGGTACCCCCAACCGAATTCGCAACTGCACCCGATAGCTGGGTTAGCGGCTGATACTGGCAGCGGCCCCGGGTACTCGACTCAGATTGAGACCCCTCAGCCGCCGTCCGAGGCGCTAACAGCGCAGGAAGTTCAGCTCAGGCGTGAAATCCGCGCGTCTCCGGACAAGCTGCGATTGCCTGCGATTGAAGCCTCGGGCTGGCTAAGTCAAATTGCTGAATGTAGGTCCTCAGCCGACATTTGCGTCCGTTACATGTTGCTAAAATGCGCGTAGTATCGGTGTCCCCTCGGTAAGGAGTGTCGATGAGTCTGGTCGTCAAAGGCATGGTTCAAGTCGAAGGCACGACCTATCGAATCGTGCGGCTTAAGCGCGGCCACTACAAAGTGGTGCGCGTACTCGATGACGCATCGGTTGGGGTCTTTTCAGTTGGTACCTCGTTCGAGATGGCACCCGATGGCATCGAGGGCGAGCTGATGCGAGAAATTGCGCGGGTCGCCATTCAGGGAGCCAAGACCACCTGGGTGGGGCGTATCGCCTAGCCAGCGCACGTTCATGCCACCTAAGCGCAGCGCCGGGATTCTGCTCTATCGCCGGCAGGAAGGGCGCATCGAGGTGCTGCTGGTACATCCGGGCGGCCCCTTCTGGGGCAATAAGGATCAGGGCGCCTGGTTCATTCCCAAGGGCGAACTCGAAGAGGGCGAGCAGCCGCTCAGCGCGGCCATGCGCGAGTTTCGCGAGGAGCTTGGCTTTGAGCCGCCAAGCGGTACGCCCCTGGACCTCGGCACGGTCAAGAACAAGAGCGGCAAATTGATTTACGCCTGGGCCCTTCAAGGCGACTTCGATCTGGCGGGTTTCAAGAGCAATACCTTCACGCTCGAGTGGCCGCCGCGATCGGGCAAGATGCGCGAATTTCCGGAAATCGATCGTGCGGCGTTTTTTTCGCTACCAGACGCGGAGCCCAAGTTGCACTCCGCCGAACTGCCGCTGCTCGAGCGGCTGCGCACCTTGCTCGACGCGCCGCGCTGAGCGGTTGCCGGGGGCGGCGGATCCCGCCAGCACCGGGCACGACGGTACGGATTGGTACCCACGCTCAGAACAGCTTGCCGAGCAGCCCTTTGGCTTGATCGACTGCGCTGTCGATGTTCTCGCCGGTGAGCGCGCTCTCGACTGGGCCGCGTAGCACTTCGGGCAAACGGCTAGTCAGGAAGCTGCGCACGACTTCGGCGACTTTGGTCGCCTGAGCTTCACTGATATCCGCCTGGGACACGAGTTGCGAGATGAGCTCTTTCATTGGCTTCCTGTACGTTCGCCGCCGCGCGGCGACAAGGCGCGGCCTTCGACTATTTGCGGCGGCGCACAAGCCCCAGCAACGTGAGCGCGATTCCGAGTCCGAAAACGCTGCGACCGCCCTCCGTTGGGGCCATTGCGCAGCTACAGCCGTCGTCGCTCGCGCTTGGGCTCGAGGCGCGCGGTTCGTCTGAGCCGGCTTCGCCGCCCTCGGGTGACGCACCGCCCGCGCTCGTGCCGCCGATTGGTTTGTTGCTCGCAGCTTTGCCGCCTACGCCGGTTTCTCCACCGGTCCGGCCGCCTGTGCTCGTACCGCCCGTGCCCGGGAGCCCAGTCGTGCCTCCTTCACCCCCGTCGCTGCCCCCCGCGATGTTCGACTCACCACCCTCACCACCGGAACCGAGGTCGGGCGCGCCGCCCGTGCCAGCTGCATCGCCTGTGACCGGTGGGGTTCCCACATAGAGCGCCTTGGAGAGCTGTGTGGTGAGCTTCGCGCGGTCGAGCGCGGTTAGCTCGTAGCTGACGCTAGTTCCGTTGGGTTGAGCTGGGATGGTGACGCGGAACAAGTCACCGCCGATGAAGGTCACTTTGGCTTGCTTGGTTTGCTCGCGGACCGTGTAGCGCACGCTCAGCGTGGCCATTTGCCCGGCTTGATTCGTCGTGCTGTCGCTGAGCGCCACGTGGAACACGATCGGCGCACCGACGGTCGCGATGGGCGTTTCGAGCGCGCGAAACCTGGGCGGAGTGACGTCCGCCGCCAGCCCATAGTACACGCGATTGTTGCGCAGGGTGTTGGCGTTGGCGCTGTTGATCGTGCCTTCACCCTGGCCGGTGACTAGATCGAGTTTGCCGTCGCCGTTGAGATCGCCGAGTTCGAGCGCGAGCGTGATGTCTGTGAATTGGGGCAAAGCGTCCGCCGCGTACGTGAAGATGCCCGCGCCGTCGTTCAGCAGGACTTTTTCGGAGGTATGAGTGCGGCTGCCGACGACGATATCGTAGTGCCCGTCGCCGTTGACGTCGGCGCACTTCGCGGCGCCGTCTTGAGTCGGGGGTTCGCCCACGATGCGAGCGGCGGTTTGATCGACGAATACGCCGTGCCCGTCGTTGAGCAAGAGCTGTGTGACGTTCATGCCCGCGGGCGTGCCGTCCGGCGCAAGGCCTGCGTTGTCGAGCACCAGGTCGAGATCGCCGTCCTCGTCTAGATCGCACGCTTCTTGGTTGTTCGCGTACGGGCCTCGCTTCGGCGCGTAGTTGGCGGTGCTGGAGCCGTCGGTGAAATAGCCGTGTCCGTCGTTCAGGAAGATGCGACTTTGGCCTCGGCGATGATTGACGAGGATGTCGAGATCGAAATCGCCGTCCACATCGACGAAGTCGAGGTCGGTGGGGCGAGCGCCGTAGTCCGGCGAGTCGGGGTTGGCTGAGATTGTGGCGGGGAAACGCGCGGTCGCGGTCGGTGCGTCCGATTGGGTTTCCGTGAGCGTGAAGCGCCCGTGCCCGTCGTTGCTGTACAGGATCAGTCTCGACACGCTGTTTGCGCCCGCGTCGCCCCAATCCGCGACGACCAAGTCTAGGTCGCCGTCGCGGTCGAGATCGCCGAAATGCGTGGCGCCTGCGCGCGACTTCGTGGACGCCGGGAGCAGCGCGGCTGCCTGATCGGCGAACACTCGGGGCGCGGTTTGGACCCAGAGTTTGTCATCGTCCGAGCCGTACGCGCCGGGCTGATAAATGTCGATGTCGCCATCGCCGTCGATGTCGCCCACCGCGACTTGACGCACCTGACTCGGCGCGCCGGAGAACGAGGTGCTGGTCACGTTGAGGAACGACCCTTTGCTGTCGTTCAGATAGACCACCGCGTCTTCCTTGTTTCCCGGTCCGAATGGGCCACCGCCGTTGGCCATCACGATGTCGAAGTCACCGTCGCCATCGACGTCGGCGAGTTCGAACCAATTCGTGTAGCAGCCGGGATCACCGCTGTTTGCGCAAGCCTGCGCGGTGCCAATTCCGAGGGACTTGAGCGTGTCCTCCGTGAACAGCGCCGCTCGCGCGCCGCGCGGTAGCGTGAACAGCGTGACGAACAATCCGAGCGAGACCAAGCTAGAAACGCGAAGCCCGAAAGCAAAAAGCGAATGCATCATCGTGAGCGGCCGTGTCGAAAGAGCGCCCCCGTCATCGCCCTTGCTATCGGTGGATGCAAGGGTCACGCATGTCGCGTTTCGTTTTCGCATTCGAGCAACACACGCGAGCGCAAGTCGCAACACGAGAGAAACCGTGCCAACAGCGTGCGGAAATCGGTCTCGGTTTCGAAGACGGAGCCGCGGGGCGGCTCTGCTCTCGTGCATGGCTGCCTCAGTTTTTGAGAAGGCGTCTCTCCTGTCAGAGCGAACGAACGCACGACATGTGGGGCATGTGGCGCCACCGGGTGGCCCCACCAAAAATACGCGAGAAAGGACCAGGGAAAGCCGCCGAGAACGGCGCCATTGATTGTCCTGATGCTCGGGTCCGTCTAATGTTTTGCCGTTTCGCAGTTAGCTTTTTACGAGAGGTGAACCAAATGTTCGAGCGTGGTGGTTTGGTCGTTATTGGGCTCATGGGTCTGCTTGCGGTGGGGTGCAGTAAGGAGACAACGTCATCGAGCAACATCAAGACAGCCGGTATTGCCGCGCTGACTGACGTCTACGCCGACACCGACACGACGGCGACGGTGCACGTCGAACTGAGAGTCGGTGGCTCCAGCAGCAACACGTATGTGTCACTCGACAACGGCGATAAGTTGATTGCGACTGCCGGCGGTGAAACCAAGACGCTGGGCACGACGGACGAGGTGGGCATCTACGAAGCGAAGTTTAGCGGCGTGAGTGGAGGTACCGAGTTCAGTCTCGTGCTCGAACGTCCGAACGACACCACGGCGTCAGACAACTCGGGCACGCTCCCGGATCCTTTCACGCTCGACAAACCAACGGACGATCTGTCGCGCAAGAACGACGCGCTCGACGTGACGTGGGCGCCTTCCGGCACCTCGGACGACATGGACTTCGACTTCGACGGCAGCTGCATCTTCCCGTACTCCGAGAGCCCGTCGGATTCCGGAACCTTGACCCTGGCCAAAGGCACCCTCGACTCGACGGGCGGCGATATGCCCAAAGCTTGCAAGATCACGGTTGATGCTCATCGCACTCGCTCGGGCATAGCCGACGATAAATTCGATTCGGAGAGCTGGTTCCGTCTGCATCAACGTCGTTCGACGTCGTTCAACTCCTCGCCCTGAGCCCGTGATCGATGGCGGAAGGGGGGGCCGCCGTCCGCGTCAATGGCCGTTCAACACAACGCGCACCAGGGTCGCGAGCGCTACCGCGCCTGCGATTAGCATCGACCAGAGCGCAGCGGTGCGGTCGCTGTAGCGCAGCTTTCGAATCGCGGGCAGCGTGAGCACGAGCATGGCCGCGATTGGAACCAACGCGGGGATCGCCAGGCCAGTGCAAGCCGCTGCCACGCCGGCCAACGCGGTGCCGGCCGCGCACGCGAGGACACAGCGCAGATAAGGCAAACCGTGTGCGCGCGCGACACCGAACGTGAGCGCCATGAACAGCAGATCGCCGAGCCCTAGCGCGGGCGCCTGGGCCGAACCACCGGGCACGGGAAACCACACCGCGAGCACGGACAAGGCGCGTTCGCTTTCCGCGATCGCGTGGCTCGGTCCCTCCGGTGACAGCAAAGAGACGAGGTCTGCGCTCGCTGCCACGACGCACGCGGGGAAGAGATGCGCCGCGTGCTGCACTCGGCGACCCAGTGTGCAGCCGAGCGCCCAAGCCAAAGCAACCAACCCGCTGTTTACCAACAGCACCGTGGCGACGGGTGCTGGCTGCACTACGGCGAGTGTGAGCAGTAGCCCGGCGCAAAGCGCCGCAGCCGTAAGCGCCGCGGCGAGCGGTGCCTCGACCATGGCGGCGAGTGAGAGCCCGACAATCGCACACAAGGTTGCGCCGGCGAACGCACAGGCGCTGGCCGCGGTCTCGCCGAGTTGCAGGTGTGGAAACGCCGCTGCCGCGACGCCAACCGCAACTGGAGTGAACAGCAGCCCGACACCCAACCGCCAAAAGCCGGAGCGAGCCGGCGCTTCGGCTTGGGGCGGCTGACTCGCGGCATTCACGATCGAAAGATACTAGCCACTTCTTGCTCGTGTCGCTCGCGAAGTCTGTGCGCGGGCCTCAGATGGGGCGACCACCGGTACTTGCCACATGGATTCGTTGCAGGGCTGCAGCAGTTGCGTCCGGCAAGCTCGTTCGGTTCGCTCGGTTCGCTCCCGAAAGAAACGGGCGCCAGCGTGAGTCGGGCTGGGACAGCATGGCGCAAGCAGCGCGCTCCGCCAACGGTCGCTCGACGTCGTTGGAGAGCGTGCTCAACGCGCGCAATGAAGCCGTATCTCCGCGTGCTGAGAGCGCGGACAGCGCGCTGTCGCGGCTGCCTGGATCGTGCGCGGCTCGAACGAGCGCTTCACGCGCCTCACTGCTCAGATCTCGCTGCAAGAAATCGAACGCCGGTCCGCTGGTCAGCGCGCCGGCGCGAAGTCGCGCGATACTTGCCCGACGCAGGGTCTGTCGCGCGGCTGGCGTGGGTTGCTGCGCCTCGAGCAGAGCATCGCAAAGCTCGTCGTTTTCGCGGAGTAGTCGCAGGAGCGTGCCTTCGGCGCTCGCGCCTTGCGTAAACAGCGCTTCGACTGCAACTCGTCTCAGGTCCGCGTCACCTTTGCGCGCTGCTCGTTCGAGTCCAGGAAGCGCCTGAGGTTCGCGACAGTTCGAAAAATAGCTGACGGCTGGAGACGGATCCACGAAGTCGAGCGCGCGCACCATGAACTCGCGAACATCCGCGCTGTCGAGCGTGGCGAGCGCCTCGAAGGCGGCGCTGCGCGTGGCAGGGCGAGAGGACTGCGCCGCTGCGCGCAAGAGCGCGCGCGCTTGCGCGTCACCCACGGTCGCCAAGGCCCAGGCGAGATCGGGTAGCTCCGAATCACTCGCGGCATCGAGGCGGCGCGCCAAGAATTCACGCGCTCGATCCCCGCCAATTCTTGCGATGGCGTCCAGCGCGGCGTGCCGCAAATCGGTGTCGTCACTCTGTGCATTGGCGATCAGAGCGTCGAGTGCGGCGGCATCCGCGTTTTCTGGCGGCGGGTTCAATTGCGGAAGGCGCGTGGGTTCTGCGCGCACGGTCGGTGTTGCCGCTGCTTGGGGCGCCTCGGCAAGATGCGCCCTCGCCCGCGGTCGTTCTGCCTTTGGGCAGAGCGCGAGGGTCAGCGCGCTCGCGCTCAATGTGATGGCGAGGAGGGGCCAGGCCCAGTTCGCTCGCGTGCTTGCCTTCAATTGTTGCATACGAATGGTTCCTCGGCGGCGACGTTGCTCAACGAATCGAGTAGCGCGGCGTTCGCGCGTGCCAATGGGCCACCGAGCGTGCGCAGGGCGCTCGCTGCTTCTCGCCGCACGTCCTCCGAGCGAGCCGAGTCATTGGCGACCGAAAGCAGTCGCTCGGCGGTTGCTGGGCCTTGGAGATTGCTGAGCGACTGAATGGCTTGCAGCGCGACGGAGTCGTCCGCGTCATTCAAGGAGCGTTCGAGCAATGGCCGGCTCAGGGTCGCTTTCAGATCACTGAGCGACGAAAGCACGCTCGCGCGATCCTCCGGCGTGGCTTCACGAAGCGCATGCTCCGCGGCGCGCGCGACGAGTTCGGGCGAGCGCGCTTGCAAGGCATGTAGCGCGCTGCTCACGACTTGCGGTGAGGGATCGGCGGCCAAACGCTCGAGTTCGTCACTGGCCCCTCGATCGTTGCGGGTAGCCAAGAGTTGCACCGCCAGGTCGCGATCAGTCGTGTCGTCGCTCTTCGCGAGTTGCTGAAGGTCGGACAACACGGACTCGTCGCCGAGCTGCACCAGGGCTGTCAAAGCGCTATTGCGTGTCGCCGAACCCACGCGCGCGTTCTCACGCAGCGCGCTGGTGAATTGTGGATCCGCGCGTCGCGTCAATCCTTCAATCAATGCTTCGCTCGCGCCGCGATCGATGAGTCGTCGTACCGTAGCCGCCGGCGCGACCTGCACCACGAGCGCAGTGTTGCCCGCGAGGTCATGCTCCGCGAGGTATCGCAACAGTACGTCCTGGCTGCGTTGCGAGGGATCCGAGGCCACTTCGTACAGCATCTGAGGCGTGACCCCCGTTGCGCTCGAAAGGGCTGCGAGCCGTCGCTCTCGCGCTTGGTCGACGTTTTCCTCGACGTCTGGGATCAACAGCCGCTCAGTCAGCGCTTCCGGAAATTTGCTCGAAAGGCGCTGCAGCGTCGCTCGCGCATTGGGTGTGTCGAGTCGCGATAGTGCCTGCATCGCGATGAAGCGATTGCGGTCATCCTCACGCTCGGCGTACGCAATCAAATCCGGCTCGAACGACGGGTCAGGCGTAGTTATCAGCTGCGTCAATACTAGATTTTCTCGCGTGGCATCCCCGCTCGCCAATTGCTCTCGCATGATCGCGGGCAGATCGGGCAGCTTCAGCTGAAGCATGGCCGACAGGGCCAGCGCTTGCCGTTCGCGGTCGGCCGAAGCGAGCGCGGCTCGCAGCTGAGCGGGAACGCGTTCTGGAGCGAGTTGCCTCACTGCTTCAGTAGCCGCAAAGAACTCTTCATTCGAACCGACCTCGAAGAAGCCCGTCAGGCGCGCGGCAGCGCTCGCCACTCCCAGTGCACCTATCGCGCTGATCGCTTGCAAGTGACTCTCGCGAGTGGCGTTCTCCAAGAGCCCCTCGAGCGCGGGTAACGCCTGCGGATCCTTGGACTGGCCCAAGGCATCAATCAGCGAAGACAACATCATCTCGTCTTCGATCAAGGGCAAAGCCTGCGCGGCGGCAGCAAACGCTTCCGAACGTTTTGCCTTGAGCAGTGCGTTAACCGCGCTCACCCGCAGTTCCAGGTCGTCACTGTGTGCGGCTTCCAGAACCACCGCGAGTGACCCTTCGTCGCGCGTTGCCAGACTGTCGAGCGCGCTGCGGTGTACTTCCGGTTCCGGGTCCTCCGCCAAATCCACGAGCCAACTGCGGGCTTCGCTGGTTGGCTGACGAGCCAGCGCTTGAGTGGCACACGCGCGAACGGTGCCCAGCCGAGCGCGTTCGAGCACCGCGGTGATCGCGTACGTGGCTTGCGCGTCCTCGCTCGGCTCGATTTGCTCGAGCAGCGTGCAGCGTTCGGTCGAGGTGGCCGCCGCGGCAAGCCGCGCAAACGGGCTATCGACGCCCGGTGCGCTCATGGGCGATGCTTCCAGCACTGGCTGCAGTGTTGGACTCTGCTGGTGCGTGGTCGCTTGGGTCGCTGCGCGCTCGGGTGTGACGCTCGCCGGGTACAGCAGCCGCCCACCGGCAAGCGCCGTTCCAAGACTCCCCAGGAGCGCCCAGACTTGCCAAAATCGCGATGAAGCCGGCGTCTTTTCGGCCATGCTCCGAAACCGACAACGCGGCGAATTGGAAGTTCCAAAAGTTTGCACCCGCTCGCGACCTCCCTGAACACCTCTTACGCTGGGCGCCGGGAATTTCTTGCCATGCAATCGCGTACAGGTTTTTGGGGCGCTCACAGGGCGCGCCACGCACCTCACTGCGCGCCCTAGCAGCTCGCAGGTCGCTCCGCAGAGTCGTTCAGATCACGGCGCAGTCACGTCGTATTTGAACATCTGCTGAGGCAGCGCATAGAAGCAGCCGTCGTCCGCCTTGAGCAGATTCAATGAATCGAGCTCGACGTGGCCCGGCGCATTCGACCAAGCGATGGGTTCCGAAGTGTACACAGCATCACTGCCGTTGAGGCTGAGCGTCCACTTCGTCGGGTTGGGGGTGGGCAGACCCGCGGTATGCGCAGCGGGCGCAGCCAAGTTCGGCGTGAACTTCAGAGCATGCCCCGCGACCGTGAACGTTTGCACGATACTCGAATTCTTTACCGACGCATCGAGCGCTGGCGAGACGTCTTTGATTTCGAGTGCGGTCGGTGCTTGCTGGGTGCCGCAGCCTGGCGTTTGGGGGGTGCTGTCATCACTTCCGCTGCAAGCCAACGCTGCAACCGAAAATAATAGTCCAAACCCGAGCGCCCGCTTCATTAGCCCAATATCCATGGCAGCACTCTCGGGAACTCGACGCGAATCGTCAATCTGTGAATTTGGACGGGCAGATCGCGCCCACCTGTCGCCGCCAAACCACAGTGAGGCCGCTTGCGCGGACGATGGCGCTTCGGGCAGCGTGAATGTTTGGGGCTCGAGCCTCGTCCAAGGCGTCTCAAGCATTACTCGGGAGGGAATCACCATGATGAAGGTCCGGATGAAGAAGCGAAGTCATTGGCTGCTATTGGGGCAAGGAGCACTTGGTTTGGCATTGAGCGCCTGCGCTGGTCCGCGCATGGCCGCTCCCTCGGATGTGTCGAGCGCGAGCGAGGTGCTCCCCGTCAGTGATCGCAGTCACGCGTCGGGTGCATTGGTGAATGAAGGCTTCAAGCTAGGCCCTTATGACATCGCCGACGTGAATCGAAAGTGGGACTCGAGCAGCGGTGTCAGCGTCGGCCCATGGGGCAAAGAAACCAAAACTACGGGTTTTTCGTTCACGCTCGCCGGTGGCAGCACCAAGCTGAAAGGCAAATGCGAGAGCGTGCTCGAGAAGCAGAGCGTGCTCGCCTTCGGCGGCGGTTCGATCGATTGGGGCAGCACGACCATTGCTTGCTCGTGCGAGGGCGGAGCAGACAAAGCCTCGCTCGTGCTCTCCAAAGACGCGAACAAGCTTACCGTCGGCTCTACGGTCTACCCGCTTCAGCAAGTGCACAGCGTCGTCGGAGGCAGCGATCAAAGCGCTCCCAGTGGCTTCCGCGCTGATTCCGACGGTCCGCTCGGCGCCGTGGAGGTGCTCTACCCCGGTCAAGTTTGGCTGAAGAAGGGGTTGGACGAGCCCACGCGCGGCAATGTCAGCTGTTTGTTCACCGGGCTCATGCTGTACAAGCCACCCAGCGACAACTGACCTGCTCAGACGAGTCGAGCGCCACTCAGTCGCTCAACTCGTACGACTGACATCCAGGCTGCCGCCGATCGGTAGCACGTGGCAAGCGGCGGGCGCGAGCTCTCGCCGCTGCCACTCGCTCGCCAGTCGCTCGGGTGGTTCATCGAGCGGTTCGTCGGTCAGCTTGAAGGTGCCGAAGTGCATGGCCACGAAGTGGCGTGCGCCGAGGTCAGTGAAGGCGCGCACTGCTTCCTCGGGGTTCATGTGCTGCTTGCTCATGAACCAAGCAGGATCGTAGGCACCGATCGGCAGCATGGCCGCGTCGATGATTCCCGAACGGCGCCCGATCTCGGAAAAACCATCGAAATACGCGGTGTCGCCGGAATGATACAGCCGCGAGTTCGAGCCTTCGATCACGAAGCCGCCCCAGAGCGTCGCGTTGCCATCGTTCAAACCGCGGCGACTCCAATGCTGCGACGGAACGAAGCGGATCGTGACAGGTCCAACGCGCGTCTCGCCCCACCACTCGACTTCGGTGCAAGGCAGCTTGCTCTTGGCGAAAAAGGCGGCGAGGCCGATGCCGGCGACAATCGGGCTGGCCACAGCGCGCAGTGAAGGTAAGTCGAGGTGGTCGCGATGGTTGTGCGAGACGAGCTGCGCGTCGATGCGCGGCAGTTGTTCGACTGCCAGCGCTGGCGGCACGAAGCGCTTCACGCCGGGGCCGATGCTTTCGGAAAAGATCGGATCGATCAACAGCGAGACGCCGTCGAGCTGAACCAGCCAACTCGCATGCCCGAGCCAGGTCAGCCGTGCCGGTTGCCCTGCCGCGGGAGGCTGCTTCACCTGCGCGGGGTCGAGCGCCACGCGGGGCGCCGGTGATCCAATCGGGCCACTCCGGCGGCGTCCCAGCAAGCGATCGACGACCGCCCACTTGAAGACCGCAGAAAATGGCTGCGGGGCTGAACCGTCTACATTCACGAAGCGCGCTGGTTTTGACGCTCGCTGCTCGACCATGTCGGTAGCTTCGCACATCACTTGTACCGACTTGAACCGTCTTCGAGCGCTCGGGGGACATAGGGTGCATGAATCGCCCTACCCGCCAAATGGCGCGGATCCTGCTCAATTTCGCGCCCTTGAGCTGGGCAGTGCTGGGCGTTGTTTCGTGCTCTAGCGATTCCGTGACTAACGCTGACTCGGGGGGAGGGACTGGGGGCGTTGGAGGCGCGACGCTTGGGGGTGGGGGAACAACGGCAGTAGCCGCGGCGAGCGGCGCGGCGGGTCTTGTGCGCGCAGGCGGGAGCGCAAACGGCGGAAGCGAGACGTCGAGCCGAGGTGGCAGCGCAGGCAGTACGGTCAACGCGGGGGGGAGTGCGACGAGCGACGCCGGGCGCGGTGGCAGGGCGGGCAGTGCCGTAGCGCGCGCTGGCGGCGCGAATGGTGGTGCGGGCGCTGCGCCATCGGGTTGCGCGGGACGGAATTGGTTGCTGTGCGAAGATTTCGAGAGCACCGAGCTCGGCGCGGTACCGAGCGGCTGGACGCAACACGGCGAGCTAGCAACCGTAGACGATACCGACGCGCACGGTGGCTCTCGCAGTTTGCGGCTCGGGCCAGCGCCGAACGCCGAGCGACGCATCTATCACGACGCGAAGCTGCTCGGCAGCGCGCACTGGGCGCGTATCTACTATAAGGTTCAGACCCCAGTGCCGGACGCATTCGTGCACTCCACGCTCGTGTCGCTGATCGGCGACGGCCCGAAAAACGGCCGCTCCGACTACCGTCCGATCGACACCGTCAAGCAAGCCAAGGACACCAAAGACGTCGGTGGCCGGCACAATTTCATCTACAACGTGCAGATCGTCGGCAAGAGCGAGTTCGGTACGGAGACTCACTACGACTACACTTTCGACGCGAAGTGGCACTGTGCGGAGTATCACATCGACGCGGCCGATCAGAGCTACACGCTCTATTTCGACGGCAAGGACGTGCTGCACTTTACCCACGGCGCAGGCAACTACGACGACTCCGACATACCGAACCAATTCGACGAGCTGCGCGTCGGCTGGATCAACTATCAGAGCGCAGCCCCCGGCTTTACCGCGTTCATTGACGACATTGCATTCGACGAGAAGCGCATCGGCTGCGATTGAGCAGCGAGCCACGTAGGTGTGAAAAAGTGCTCGACGCGCGCTGAGACGCCCAGCACGCTCGGGGTATGCTGGTGCCGCGTGCGGTCGAGTCTGGTGTGTTGGCGCTTGCCGTTCTGGGAGTAGTCCTGTTCGGCGCTGTTCCGGCCCGCGCTTGCGGCGTCTCTGCGTCGGGTGTCGCCTCCTGTAGCCTCGCCGAGCACGACGAAGCAGTTCGACCGCGCTGGGCCCTTGGAGTGAGCGGGCTCTACACTTCGACGCGGCTACGCTTCAGCGACGACCTGCACGCTGACCAAGTGCGCTTCGCGACGCTGGCTACGCTCGCCTATCTGCCAACCTCGAAGTTGGTCTTGCAGCTGGGAGCCGGCGCCGCATTCGGTGGCTCGTTGACTTTGCCCGATGGTGGGCATCAGTTCACTCCCGGCCCGACCGCGCTGATCGGTGCAGATTTTCGCGCCTTCGATGATGGTCGCTACTTCCTGCTGTTGACGTCGGGCTTTTCGTTCACGACTGCGCGGACCCACGCGTCCGGCGAGGCGAGCGAGAGCTACACGGCGTTCGACTTGCGCCTCGGTGCTCAATTCGGCGTCGAGCTCGCGGGCATTGTTCGTCCGTATGCACTGGCCCGCGTTTTCGGCGGCCCCATTTTCTGGCGCTACCACGGTGAAGCGGTTACCGGTACCGATACGCATCACTATCAGCTCGGCGCCGGGCTCGCCGTTCGCGTCTCGAAAGTATTGAACGTCTTCGCCGAAGGCGTCCCACTCGGCGAGCAAGCCATCGCGCTGGGCGTTGGACTTGCGTTGTAGCGCGCGTGAAGTGCGCGCGCTGCGACGTAATCAACGTCGGAGGTGTGCTTCGATTAGGCTCGCGAGGAACGCGGGATGTTCTTCTTCCAGATCGTGACTCGCGTCGGAGACGACTTCTAGCTTGGCGTTGGGCAGTCGCTCGAGCAAAAATTCTCCGATTGCGGGAGGGGCGATGCGATCGTCTTCGCCCAGGACCAGCAACGTGGGGACGGTGATCTGAGTCAATTGATCGCTGAAATTGCTGTTGTCGGTCACGAACCAGCGCGGCGCAAACGGTCGCGCTGCCACGAATGCTTCGCGCCAGTCGAGTGCGCCGAAACGTTGCGCATTCACCCCACCGCAGGGAGTTACCAACACGAGCCGCCGAATGCGTTCTGGATATTCGAGGGCCAACCTGAGGGCGACTGTGCTGCCCATGGACAGCGAAACGACGTCACATCGCTCGGGGAGTTCGGATGCAATCCAGCGGATGAGATCGGGGAGCGAGCGAATCGACTCGTGGTCGGGGGCGTCGCCCAGCCCGGGGTAGGCAAAGAGAAATGCTTCGCGGCGATGGGCAAGGACATTGGCAATCGGCTCCCAGACCGTCGAGCGGCCGCTCGCACCCGGCAGGTACGCAACCGGTAAATACTCGTTACCGAGTGTGCTCATCCAATCCCTTCCATCGCTACCGGCGAAGATTGCGCAACCATTCGCACTTTCATACTAGGGGTTTCTCGATTTCCCTTCAACGAAACGCGGGGGGCTCGAGGTGGACGACAAACGAGGGGCTTTATTCGGGAAGAAGCCAAGCGTACATTCCGTACTTCGCGAGTGCTGAGGGGCCGGCGCCGAGCTGCGCTGTGCTTCGTTTTGGGTAACGACACGGAGGAGGATCCGCGATGAGTGCTGTGACGTATTTGTTTCCAATCTTGGCTCTGGGGGCGATGGCCTTTTGGTATTTCCGGATGCACCAAAAGGGCAAAGCCTTGGGCGGTGGAATCGCCGAGGGTTTCGCGCAGGCACAGCTCGAAAAGTGGGGTGACCTGATTTCCCCGGGTGAGAAGGCCAGAGCCTATGGCTCGGGCATCTTGTGGAGGCCGTCTTGGCAGTATTGGCTCGCTAAGCAGGTCCCGCTCTTGAAGCTGGTTTGGCCGATGACGGTCTATTCGCTGCTCGTTACTGATCGCGGGCGCGTGTTGCTGGCGACCTACACGACCTTCGGTGGGCTTTCGAACAAGGAAGGGCACGAGAGCGGCGTGGTTCGCTTGTCGGATGTGATGGAGGAGAAACAGGGTTGGATGATGAGCTTGAACCCGCTCGTCCAAAGCGGCGGGTACAAGTCGTTTGGCGCAACGCTGAACCTGCCCACGCGCACGCTGAAGCTGTACTCGGTACCGGGTGACTTCGTGAACGCGCTCAATCCCTGAGCATCTGGGCGAGCCAGTCTCGACGCGGGTGATTGGCGAGGCTGATGGTGTCGCCTCCGCCGGCGGGTGTGAGGTTGTTGAGAAGCTCACCTCCGCCGGCGGGTGTGAGGTTGGATTGTCGCCTCTGCCGGCGGGCGCGAGGTGGAGAGTTTCACCTCCGCCGGCGGGTGTGAGCGGGTGTGAGCGCCTCCGCCCGCGGCGGCCCGGGTCCCCTCTCCCAAGCCGCGGCGCGACGCCGAAGGCTGCGACGCGATGGGTCCTGCTCTGTGACCATCAACCCAAGAAAATCGGCAGCGCTTCGCCAGGTCGGATTTTCTCGGGGTTCCAGCCACCTAAGAACCCTTTTTGCCACTCATTGCCGGCCAACTGTCCGGTCCTCGGTTGTGCGAGCGGGACTTTCGCGCTAGAAGGCATCCTGCACAGCGTGTTCGGTAACCGTCTGACTGCTCTCTCGTCACAACACGGGCGTCGCGGATAAGTCGTTTCCCAGCAATGACCGTGTGACGCGGTGGATTTTACACCGAAACCGGAGCCGACGATCTTGGCGCCGGTAGCAACGCCCCCGCAGGGGGGCACGACAGTAGAGAGTAGTAAGTAATGAACAACCGATTGTACGTGGGCAACCTTTCCTTCCACACCACCGAAGACGTGCTCTTGCGCGCGTTTGGCCAGGCTGGTGAAGTCACCGAAGCCAAGCTGGTGATTGACCGTGAGACGGGCCGTTCGCGCGGCTTTGCGTTCGTCTCGATGGGCAGCGACGCGGACGCTCAGAAAGCGATCGCCGAGCTCGATGGTACGGACCTCGAAGGTCGTCCGCTTCGCGTCAGCATTGCCGAAGAGCGCAAGCCCCGCACGGGTGGCGGCGGCGGTGGCGGCTACGGTGGTGGTGGCGGCGGCGGCGGCGGTGGTGGTCGCGGCGGCCGCGGTGGCGGCGGCGGCGATCGTCGCGATCGTTGGTGAGTTGATCCCAGGCGGCGCGGCGCGCTTTCGCGCGTCGCGCTCCCCCCTTCATCGTGGCTGACCGGGGTCCAGATTTTACTAATTAGCCACCGAAAGCGTTGCTCGAATGCCAGGACCCCAAAGCGCTAAAAAGCGCCAACGTGAAGCAGCCCGTCAAAGCCATGCCCGCGACAAGGCCGCCAAGAAAGAAGAACGCAAAGCGACCAAGGTTCGCCCAGCGCTCGGCACAGACGGTGAAGACCCGGATCTAGCCGGTATCGTCGCCGGTCCACAGCCAAAGCCCGACGGCGAAGAGGACTGGGTCGTGCTGCCGACCGTGGCGCCGCGCTGACAGCCGAATCTAAATCGAGTCGGTTGCGCGCCAGAGATACCAGCTCGCGACGCTGCGGTACGGTTTCCAGCGTCGCGCGCGCGCTTCGAGCTCGGCCTTCGACGGCAATTCATCGGTTCCGAACGCGATCGAGAAGCCTTTTCTCACGCCGTAGTCGTCGAGCGGCAATACGTCGGGGCGTCCTAATCGGAAGATGAGCAGCATCTCGACCGTCCAGCGACCGATGCCGCGCACTTCGGTTAGACGCTCGATGATCGCTTCGTCGTCCAACTTTTGGATCTGCGCGAGCGTCGGAATCGATCCGCTCTGACAGCGCTGCGCGAGATCGCGCAACGCCAAGTACTTCGCATTCGAGAGGCCTGCACCGCGTAGCTCCGTCTCGGTTGCACTCAGCACCTGCGCTGCTGTGAGCGCGCCTCGAGCGCGCGGAAACAGCGCGCGCACGCGAGCAAAGATGGTTGCTGCGGCTTTGCCGTGCAGCTGCTGATACACGATCGACTCGGCCAGCGCGGCGAAGATGCTCGGTGTGGTTCGTAGCTGCAAGCGGCAGGGACCCACGCGCGCGATCAAGCGCGCGAGCTTTGGATCCGCGCTGCTCAGCGCGTCGACCGCTCGCGCCGGATCGAAATCGAGTTCGCCATCGCCATCGAACAGGCTGCGCTGCGCTTGTTCGATGCGTAGCATCTTGAGCTTGGTGTCGACGCCGCCATTGGCGGAAAAACCGCCGGGCTTGCCACCAGCAGCGAGCACGCGATGACACGGCACTACGATCGCGAACGGATTTCTGCCGAGCGCTTGCCCGACCGCGCGAGCCGCGCCCGGCGAGCCGATGCGCGACGCGACCTCGCCGTACGACAGGGTTTTGCCGGGGGGAATCGTGCGTGCGAGTTCGTAGACGCGCTGGTGAAACGACGGCACGAGCGCCATGTCCAGGACGATCTGCCCGAGATCGCTGACTTCACCGCGCAGCAGCGTGATGATTCGGTCGATCGCCCGCTGGACCACGGGCGGCGGCGCGCTTTCGCCGACCTCGGGATAGCGCAGGCGCATGCGACGACGAGTCGCAACGACGTTCGCCTCGGGGAGGTAGACGCCGGTAATGCCGCTCGAGCCCCAAGCGATGCCGCAGCGACCAATGGCCGTCTCGAACAAAGCAAACCCAGGTGCGCTCATTGTCATCGATTCAGTGAGTAGCAGTCACGAGAACGTGTGACTTCCAGAAACGTGCGCGAATCACTCGGGACCGTCAATGCCCCTCCAGTTCGAACGCGGGGTCGCGGCTGGATCTTTTCGCCAACCAGCGCTCGAAGCCGGCTTGACCCCGCGGCGCCACCGGATTCTACGTAGCCGGTGAGTCACATTCATTTCGTTGGTGGTGAGAAGGGCGGCGTTGGCAAGAGTGTGGTCGCACGCTTGCTTGCGCAATGGTTCATCGATCGCGCTCTGCCGTTTGCGGCGGTCGACGGCGATCTTTCGCACGGCGCGCTAGTTCGCATGTATGCGGATTACTCGCAGCCCGTAGATTTGGCCAATCCAGAGAGCGCCGACCAGATCGTCGATCGCGCACTGGGCGCGGATCGTCGCGTGTTGGTCGATCTCCCCGCGCAGAGCGTGCGCACGTTGCACAATTGGTTGTCCGAAGCCAACGTCTTTGCGTTCGCGAAAGAGGCCGGCATTCGCATGAGCTTCTGGCACGTGACCGATGGCGGCTTTGCTTCCGTGGGCGAGATCGAGCGGTCACTCGATTTGTTTGGCGACCGCTTCGAGCACAAGGTCGTGCGCAATTTCGGCCGCTCCAAGAACTTCACTCAGTTCGACGAATCGAAGGCGAAGCAAAAGCTCGATCAGCTTGCGGGAAAGATCATCGATCTGCCTGAGCTCGACGCTCAGGCGATGTTCAAGGTCGATCGTCTGGGTGCGAGCTTTTGGGGCGCCATTCACAGCACGGGCGAAGATGGGCCCAAGCCGCTCGAGCGGCAGCGGGTTCGGCTGTGGCTCGAGCGCAGCTACGCTCAACTCGAAAGCGCGTTCGACGCGATCTGAGCGATCAATCGGCGCCCGCGAGCCAGCGCTGCAGGCCGTCGTTGACGAATTCTGCCTGCAGCGCGGAAATGCCTACGAATATCGGCGCAGAGCGGCCATCGACCAGAGTCACGAACAGGGCGCGCTGATAGAGCTGATACACGCCGCCACGCCCGATCTCGATGCGCTCGATCTGCGAGCGCGGCAGCACGAACGCGCGACCGAAGCGCCGGGTGCCTTCGATTTCGAGCTGACGTTCGCCGATCAGGACCGATCGGCGCGGGGGACCGCGCAACCACGCCAGAAACGGCAATCCCAAGAACCAAAACACGATGAACACGTGGTGACGCCAGGCTTCGAGCAAGGTGAACACCACGCAGCCCACGAGTAGCAGCCGCGGGAATGCCGCGAGCGCGCGGCTCGTCGGGCTCAGACGCAGCTCGAGCCGCACTCCGCCCGACGCTGGGCGTTCGAGTCGAAGGCCCGCCGGCAATTCCACGCCGTATTCCGGGTCGCTGGGGTCTTTCGTCGGGTCGTCGCTGCTAGTCACTGCCAGCACTTGTAACAGGAGTCGCGCATGACCCGCACTGGATCTGGCGGCTCTTTACAAGTGCCGGGCGCGCCTTACATCAGAAATCTGCCGAATCTGCTGCGCATTGCCGTGATCGCCGAGGACTCGCTGGTGCAGAACGCGCTGGTGTCCCTGCTCGGCGCCGAGCCCGACTTCCGCGTGGTCGGGCAAGCGGGCACGCCTGACGACACGCTCGGTGGCCTTGCTGGCGCGGACGTCCTGCTTTGGGACGTTGGAACACGAGCGGCTTCTGCGCGCGATCCTTCGCTGTTTGCTCGGACCGCGACTCTGGCCTTGGTGCGCGACGAAGAAGCAGCGCTCGATTGGCTGCGCGCTGGGGCACTCGGTGTGCTCTTGCGCAGCCCGGAAGGAGAGCGTCTCGTTGCGGCGCTGCGCGCCGTAGCCACGGGCCTCGGCGTCTTCGATCCGACATTGGTTCGAAGTCTGCTGTCCACCCGTGCAGCGGCTCGCGACACCCTGCAGCTGACCCCACGCGAGGCGGAGGTGTTGAGTTTGATGGCCGAAGGGCTATCCAACAAGCTGATCGCGGATCGCCTGAAAATCAGCGATCACACGGCGAAGTTCCACGTCAACGCGATCCTGAACAAGCTGGACGCCGAGACGCGCACGGAAGCCGTGGTCAGCGCGGCGCGTCGAGGGCTCTTGATGTTGTGACTGACTCAGCCACGCCTGCCCGATCGGGTAGGCCCACCTGACTGGTCAGGTAGGCGCCACCTGACTGATCGGCTGATACCCGACACGAACAGCCGGGCCTACCTTCTGCTGATGAGCAATGCAGCACAAGATTTATCGAATGCGTTGGCGGATGCCGTCGAGCGCGTGAGCGCCAGTGTCGTGCGCATCGAAACGGCTCGGCGACGGCCAGCTTCCGGCTTGATTTGGTCAGCTGAGGGCTTGATCGTGACCACGGCGCACGGCCTCGAGCGTGAAGAGGGTGTGGAGGTGTCGCTCGAAACGGGGCAGGTTCATGCTGCAACGTTGGTGGGCGTCGACCTATCGAGTGACCTCGCGTTGCTACGTATCGACGCGGTTGGTCTGCCGGTCGCGGAACGAGCGTCCGACGAGGTTCGGCGCGGTCAACTGGTGCTCGCGTTGAGTCGCCCCGGTCGCACGGTGCGCTCGAATCTGGGCGTCGTCAGCGCGCTTTCGGATCAATGGCGCGCGCCGGGCGGCGGTAAAATCGAGCGCTACATCCAGAGTGACGTCAGCGTCGAGCCAGGGTTTTCCGGCGGGCCGTTGGTCGACGCTTCTGGTCGCGTGATCGGTCTCAACTCGGCTGGGATTTTGCGCGGCACTGCGTTGACACTCGCAAACATGACGCTCGAACGCGTGGCCTTGGCGCTCTTGTCGCACGGTCAGATCCAACGCGGCTATTTGGGGGTGAGCTCGACCGCCGCGCGTCTCCCTGCAGGCCAGGCTCAAATCGCCGGGCAACGCGTGGGCCTCGTGGTCACGGGAGTGCAAGAAGGCGGGCCAGCAGAGAGCGCCGGTGTCTTGCTGGGCGACGTGTTGCTCAGCTTCGACGGCGAGCGCATCGAGAGCATCGGCGATCTACAGGCCGCGTTGGAAGAGCGGGCACAGCGCGCGGTTGCGCTGCGCGTGTTGCGAGCAGGCACGCCGCTCGACCTCTCCGTCACGCCGAGCACGAGGTCTTGAAATGTCGCGCCTGAGCGAGTTTTCGGATGAGCTCGAGAGCTTGGTGGAAAGCTCTGCACCCAGCGTCGTGGCCGTCGAACACGGGCGTGGCCAGGGCAGCGGAATCATCGTTTCGGGTGATGGCTATGTGATCACCAACGCGCACGTCGTGCACGGCCGGGCGGGCGCGTTGAGCGTGCGTCTGGCGGGCGGTGAAGAGCTGTCGGCGGACGTGATCGGCGAAGATCACGCGAGCGATCTCGCGGTGCTGCGCGTGGGAGCGCGAGGTCTGCCGCACTTGTCCTTGGATGAGTCGCGCCGGCTGCGCGTGGGTCAACTCGTGCTGGCCATTGGCAACCCGCTGCGTTTCGAGCGTTCGGTGAGCTTGGGCGTGGTGAGCGCGATCGATCGCAGTTTGCCGGGCCCGGGCCGGCGGCCCTTCGAGGGCTTGGTTCAGACCGATGCCGCAATCAATCCCGGCAACTCCGGCGGCCCATTGCTCGACGCGCGGGGCGCCGTGGTCGGTATCAACACCGCCGTGATCCCGCGCGCGAACGGGCTCGGTTTCGCCATCCCCGCGCACACCGCTGTTTGGGTGACCGCGGTCCTGATTCGCGACGGACGCATCGACCGCCCAGTGCTGGGCATTTCAGCGCAAGGTATCGATCTCACGCCGAGAATTGCGGCCGAACTCGGCCAATCGCGCGCGGTGCGCGTGCACGGAGTCGCGGCGTCGACGCCCGCGAGCGGCGCGCCGCTCAAACCAGCCGATCTGTTGCTCACTGCCAACGGCAGCCCGCTATACAGCGTGGACGACCTGCAGCGGGTGTTGGTGCTCTCGGGCGGCAGTGAAGTGACGCTGCGTGTGCAGCGTGACGGGCAGCCTCTCTCGCTGTCCGTCACTCCGCAACTCAAACGCAAAGCGGCCTGAAACGGCGCTCAGCTCTGCGGCGGCGGGTTCGTCGTTTGCCCCGCGTCTTTCCAACCGCGGATGCCTGCGCGCATCACGCTCACATCGCTGTAGCCGGCGGAGGCGGCACGCACGGCTGCCTTGTCGGACGCGCGGCACTGCGTGCCACCACAATAAAAGACGAGCTTGTCCGTCTTGGACGCGGGCAAGGTGTTGAGCGGATATTCTTTGCCCGAAAGCAAGACCGCACCCGGAACCACTCCGTACTCTTTGCGCGTGTCGCTGTCGTTGGCATCCAAGATGGTCGCGCTCTTGTCTTTGACGAAGCGCTCGACGTCGCCGACGCTCACTTCGGCGATCTTCTTCTCTTCCGCCGATGCTTGGTCAGTCGACGACGAAGACGGGGTGGAGGACGTGTGACAGGCAGCGGCCAGTGTTGCGCACAGGGCGCTTGCAAACGTGAGTTTTGCGATTCGCATGAACATAGCGCGTAGTTTACGCCCATCCCTCCCAGTGCAAGCGCCGTGGGGTGTTTCGATAAGTTTACGCGGTTACACGCGAGCGCTCAGGATCATGATGGGGAACGAAAACCAAATCGCTTGCCCGCGGCGCGTTGCGCCGACCCCCAGGTCGTTCACGCTCAGGTCTTTCTCAAACATTTCGCGCAGTTTGTCGGCCGCGCCCGGGGCCGGAAATGACGCCGCGAGGCTGTCTTCCAGGGCGACCTCGAGGCGATATTGTGCGCGGTCGTAGACCTGTAGGCCCTGACTGCTGAACAAATCCTCCAGTTGTTCGGGGCACAATGCAGCAGCGTGTGACGGGTCGCGCAGCTTCTCCATGCGGTTGTAAGCATCGCGCTTGTCGCGTGCGGGTGCGGCGTCGCAGACCGTGATCGTGCCGCCGGGACGACAGACGCGCGTCATCTCTCGTAGCGTCAGCGCTGGTTCGAGCAAATGGTGAAAACTGTAACGAGTCACGACGCGAGAAAATGAGCCGTCTGCGTACGGCAGCTGCGTACAGTCGCCGGCATCGAAAGCCACGTTGTCGAGGCCGAGACGTGCCGCGCGTGCCCTCGCTTGCTCGATCATCGGCTCGACCACATCCAAGCCCCGCGCTGATTTCACACGCGGCGCGAGCTCGCATGCGACCAAGCCTGGACCGCACGCTACGTCGAGCAGCTCGTCATCCGGACCGAGCCGCGCCGAGCGCGCGAGCAACTCGAAGCCCTCTGCGTTCGAATGCGCGGGCAAAGCCGCAAACGGCAAGGCCTGACGAGAAAATTGATCTTGAATGCGCGCGGCGTGCTCCGCCTTCGAGTCGGACATGCTCACTATCTAACGAATTTCCGTGTGGCCGACTAACGAGTATCGGACAATAATCAGCTCTGAACGGCCACATGCCCAGCACACAGAAGAAACCGCTTTCTGCCCGAGAAACTAAGGCATTCCTGCGTGAGAACCGGCTCGAAAGTAGCTCTGCCAGCGCCTTTGCGTTTGCGGACCTCGCTCGCGGTCAGAGCTACGCTCCGCACTCGCACAAGCGCCATCAGTTGCTCTACGCCACTCAGGGTACGGTCACGCTCGAGGTGCAGGAGGCGAGGTTCCTCTTGCCTCCACAGCGCGCAGCCTTCATTCCCGCGGGCACTCGTCACGTGACCAGCATGGGTAACGCGCAAGTCCTCTCGATGTTCTTCGACTCGCGCTTGGTGCGCGTGCGTTCGAGCGAAGTGCGAGTGCTCGACGTGACGCCGCTGCTGCGCGAACTGATTCGATACGCTGCGCGCTGGCCGCCTTCGCGTCGCCAGGCAGATCGCGTGGCCAACGCCTATTTTCGCAGCTTCGGCCTGCTGCTCGAAGAGTGGCTCGAGACGCCCGGTGCCTATCACCTGCCGCGTGGGCGCACGCCGCTGGTGCGGCGCGCGATCGACCTGACGGTCGAGCATTGCGCGGGGCTAGAGCTGCCGTCGCTGTGCCGCAAGCTCGGCGTTTCCGAACGCAGCTTGCGTCGTCACTTGCGTGCAGAAACTGGCTTTGGATTTCGCGAGCTCCTTTGCCAAGCGCGGGTGCTGCGCGCCATGGAGCTCTTGGCCGACGGCCGTTCGAGCGTGACCGATACCGCCTTAGCGGTCGGCTTCGACAGCCTGAGCGCTTTTGCCAAAAGCTTCGCGCGCGTTGCGGGCGAATCTCCGCGCGCGTACCGCGAGCGGGTTCGCGGCGCGATTGAGCTGCCAAAGCAGCGTCCAGGCCCCCGAACGGGCGCGCCCGGTAGCTGATTTGTCGCGCAATTTGCCACCAGCTTTGGCTAAGTGCGAAGGGCTGAGCTAGACCGGGGCCCCGCGCGTGCTCCTCGCTCTCCTCGTTGCCGTCCTTTCCGTGCTTCTGGGCGCGGCCCTGTCCTTCGTGCCAGGCACGTCGCGCGCGGTGCTCGGCTACATGCGAACGTTCGCAACGCTAGCGGCGGTCGCGGTGGTCGTCACCCACCTGCTGCCCGAAGCGTTGCATGAACTCGGCCCGCTCTCCATCTTGCTGTTCTTGGCGGGATGGTTCGCGCCCGCGCTCGCGCACTTCATCGGCCAACGCTCGACCAGTGGGCGCACGCAGCACGCGGTGCTCGAAGCCGGCTATTGGGGCTTGGTCATCCACCATGTCGCTGATGGCATCGGGCTCGGCGCGTACACGCGCTTGCCGTCGGACCAAGGCTCGCACTTGGATGTGATCGTCGCGCTCGCCGCGCACACGGTGCCGCTGATTGCCGTGGTGTCACTGGCTTACCGCACGACTTTCGGCGCGCGTTCGGCGGTTTTGCGCTCACTCGGACTCGCGGCTGCCAGCGTGGTGGGCATCCTGCTCTCGAATCTGGCGGCGGCTTCGACGATCGAAGGCTTTTCGCCGATCATCGCCGCGGTCGCAGCAGGCCTTTTGCTGCACGTCGTCACGCACGATCTGACCGAAGATCCCGCTCACGGCGCACTCGCGCGGTCACTCGACCTGGTCGTCGCTGCCTTGGGCGTTTCGGTCAGCTTGCTCGGCGTCTTGCACAGCGAAGAGCCGAGCACGCGCGAATTCATGTTCGGCTTGATTCAGCTCAGCGAGCGTACTGCGCTGGTGATCTTGGTCGCGCTGCTGGTCGCAGCCTTCAGCTTGCGCACCGTAGACCGCGGTTCGAAGTGGGCGCGCTCTGCGCTGCCCGCGGGCATCCTCGGCGCGGAGAGCGTGTTGTTGAGCATCGCGCTTTTTGGCTTCGAAGCTGCCCTTTTGCGGCTCTTGGTAACAGTCCTGGCCGTCGCGTTCGTGCTCGGCTCGAAGGCCGCCGAAGCTACTGCTGCAGAAGCCGCGCCTCGCCAACGTTGGCGTGCGCGGGTCGCGGAGTCGCTCGAATCGGCCGGACCTTGGTTGGTACTCGGCTTGTTGATCGGCGCTTTGCTCACTAGCGTGCCGCTGGCGGCCTTACAGCGTCACAGCCTGACGCCGCTCGTCGAACTGCTGGGTGTCGCGCTAGTCGCAAACCTCACGCCCGTAGCGGCGCCCGCCGCAGTGCTGATCGCCGCGGGCTTTGCTGGTCTTGGTTTGTCGCCAGGCGCAATCTTCCTGTTCGCAACGCTAGCGCCGATGGCGCACGCCGCGAAATCCGCGCTCAAGGCACGCGCGCTCGCAACCGCCGCTTGCCTCGCCATCGCGTTTGCCGCGGATCGATTCAAACTACCCACGACACCCCTCGATGGTGCCCTTTCACAAGGCGATCTTGGGCTGCGCGCGGCAATCACACTCGCCGTCCTGCTCGTGTTCGGGGTTTGGCTACGCAGCGCACGCCTCTGGCTCGCAACCATCGTCCCGCCTCCGCCGCACGAACACGAACACTCGCACGACGTTCACGGCCCGCACGACGCTCACGGCCACCATCACCACTGACCCAATCCCAACGACCCCGGTCGTCGCGGATTGGTTTTATTGATGGTCAATCAACAAGCCGCAGCCCCACCCAGCCTTCGGCGTCGCGGACGATGGGAGAGAAGAAAACCGCCAAGCCGCCAAGTCGCCAAGCCCTCACAGCGTCCCATCAACACTGAACGCACCTGAGTGCGCACAGGAATTGGGGTTGGCAAGGTGAGCTATGTACGGAGATGGCTACGACTGAGCGGTGCCAAGAAGCACCCCTGTCGCGTCGTAGCTATTTTCGAGTCACGCCTACTCTAGGTAACCCCAAAAAATCCTCTGAATCTCCCCGGTGTATTTCGTTTCGCTGGGCCGCTCAGGGGGCTTGGCGGCTTGGCGGTTCAAACCTCAGGGAGCCGAACCGCGTCGGGCACAGCACGCGACGTGAGGTGCGTTGCTGGATCGCGAGCGCTCACCTCTCGAATCGACGAGAGGTGGGCGCGAGTGGAGCGTTCGCGATGTTTGAGGAACTCGATTACTTTGCTTCGCCTAATTGCCAGAACCTGGAGAGGCGGGCGCGATTGCGTTCGATGTAGGCGGAGCCCACGATCAGCAGGATGCCGACAACGGTCAGGCTGATCCAACGCAGCAGATTGTCCGCATGAACGGCGAGCCACACTTGCAGGCCGAGGCCCCACAGTGCGACGAGCGCGCCGGCGACCATGCGCACGGGTGTGCGCACGGCGGCGCCCCACACCGAGACTGCGACACCAAGCACGATGCAGCAGAAAGCGGCGGCAGTTCCACGATCGACCGCGCTGGCGGACAGAGCAGTCATCAGCGCGAAAATCGTGCCCAAAGTGAGCAACGCGGTTCGAGCGTGCGCGGAGCGCAGCGCGCCCAGAAAGAACATTGCTGCTGCCGGCAAACCCAAAACCAGTATCGAGACACCAATCGAGGACAAGTGAGCCATGAACTCGAACCAGCACAGCCCCCAGCCGATGACGCCGAGCGAGCTTGCGATCCACGCGCCCGCATCTCGCCGTGCCTCGCTCGAAGTCGGCGTCAGCAATTGCCACAACGCGGCCGCAGCGATCAAGAGCACTCCGCCGACGAACGCGGGACCGACGTGGTAAAGGTGAAACACGCGGCCCAGCATGATCAACGGCGGCGCAAAGGGCATCACCCGAGCAAGTTTGCCTTCCAGCGTATCGAGCTGCGCGGAAACCGCGAAGCGCGTGAGCTCCAGACGCAACAGCCCGAGCAAAGCAACGCCGGAAAACACGGAGACGAGCTCGGGCTGACGTAGCGGGACGAGCACCAGTAGGTTTGCTCCAACGAAGGCCAGCGTCAGCGCCTTGGCCTCTTTGCGCGCGAGCGCGGTGAAGCTCACCAATGAAAGCGGCACGAGCACGATCAACGTGCCGAATACTGCCAAGAGCGCTGCGCCCTTGCTCGGCGCGATCCAGCTCGCGTAGTGCGGCAGAGACGCCAGCTCTCCGAGGTGAAACTGCGAATAAACGAGCCCGCCCAGCACGGCAAAGCTGACCGGAATCGTCGCCAAAACTAGCGCCAAGAAGGTGCGCGCCGAACGTCCCTCACGCACCGTGAGCCCGACGAAGTACGCTGCCGCCGCGAGCAACAGCGATTGCCCGACCAGCATGGCGTAGCGCATCAGATCATTGCCGGCTTGCCAATTCTGCAGCATGAAAGTGGAGGCCGCGGCTACCACCAATGCGGCGCCTGCGATGCGCAGCGCGCGCGTGAACGCATCCGGATCGAAGCCGGTCTGCGGCGATGCAGGTTTCTGCTCCCGCATGGTTTGGGGATTGTCCTGCAGGTCCTCCCGTCGGGAATCGTGAAACGCGTGCATCACGCCTTCTCCTGTTGTTTACGCAAATCTCCGAGCTCGAGCTTGAGCGCGGCGATTTCCTCCGCGTCCAGGAACTCTTCGTCGAAGCTGTCCACGGTCGCGATCAGGCACCCGCTGTGCACTTCACTTTCGGCCACGCGGGTCTCCCAGCGCTCGAAAATGGCCCCAAGTTCGCCGTTTTCGAGATCACCCGTACCGTGCACGACGCTGAAGGCGTCGGCCCGCGATTGACGAGTGCGCATGGTGTTTCGCTGCTGGCGAAGCTCGAACAAACGCTGTTCCAAGGTTTGTATGTCCCGTTTGAGTTGTTGTTCGACGCGAACATGTTCGGTTTGATTTTGGCTCAACTCCAGCGCGCGCCGCTCGCTGCGCTTGTGACGACGCAGGCATTCGAGCGCGCGTGCTTCTTGTTCTTCGCGCGCGGCCCGCTCGCGCCAGCGGATTGCTGCCTCTCGTTCCTCAGTGAGCGCTTGTTCGAGCGCCTTGCCGTCGCGTTCGACGCGCATCAGCTGCACCTTGGAACGCGCCACTCCTTGCTCGAGTTCACGCAGCGCACTCGAAGCTTGCGCCTCGTGGTTTTCGACTTGAACGATGAAACTGTCGATGCTGGCCACCACTCCGTGGGTCCAGCGCTTGAAACGCGCCATCAATGGGCCTCCTTCGCTCCCACCGGGGAGCTTGGACACCCCTTCAGCAAGGTACGGGCCGCTCGCACCTAAACGTCTAAGTGTTTGAAACTGTTGATGGCATTCCGGTGACGGGGCGGTTCCTAGATGCGCCAGATGAACAGGTGTGTACATTGGATGTACATGATCTTCCGGCCCGAGGAACGTCACTTCGCGCAAGCGGTGTCGCGCATCGCCTACGACAACCCGTTTGCGCCTGAACGCATCGAGAGCGAGCGCGTCGCGCTCGGTCGGGAGTTCACCGAAGGCAGCCCGGTTTGGTCTCCCGACGGCGCACAACTCGAGCGTCAGGGTTTCCATCGTGAGCGCCCGAACGTGATTCGGTTGCGTGACCTCAGCTGGCATTCGGCGCTCGCGCTTCGAGCGCGTCTCGATGGACCACGCGCTGAGCTGACCGCGGACGAGCTATTGCTTTACGAGGACCTGTGTTTGTACGCGCTGTTCGCGCGTTACGAGCTGAGCCTGTACGAGCTCGCTGTCGACGAATCGGGTCAGGCGCGCAAGGTTGGCTTCTATCCGGCGTTCAAGCGCGACTTCGAACGGCTACTCGTCGAACCTGAGCTGAAGTTGCCGTCCGGTTTGACGGCGGAAAGCGCGCTGGCCTTCTTTTTTCAGATCCGGCGCGCGTTTCATTACATTTTTCGGTACTTGCTCGGCATTTCGCGGCCGATTGCCGAGCTTCGCGCGGAGACCTGGCACTCGGTGTTCACGCACGATCTACGGCGCTATCGCAACAGCGTTTATCGCCACATGGCCGATATTCCGACCTTGATTATCGGCCCATCTGGCACGGGTAAAGACTTGGTGGCGCAGGCCATCGGCTACTCTCGCCATCTTTCGTTCGACGAGAGCAAGCTGCGATTCGTCGAGACGTTCACCAGCCAGTACCATGCGCTGAACGTGTCTGCGCTTTCGCGCGGCGTGATCGAATCCGAGCTCTTCGGCCATCGGCGTGGCGCATTTACTGGCGCGCTCGAAGATCGACAAGGCTGGCTCGAGCTATGCGGGCCGGATGGCACCGTGTTCTTGGACGAGATCGGCGAGCTCGACAATGACCTGCAGGTGAAGTTCTTGCGCGTGCTACAGACGCGCGCCTTTCAGCGCTTGGGTGAAACCAAGCCCCGCCTGTTCTTGGGTAAGATCGTGGCTGCGACTCATCGCGATTTGGACCGCGGCTTGGAAGCGGGCTGGTTTCGCGAAGACCTTTATTATCGGTTGTGCGCCGATCGCATTCAAACGCCTTCCTTGCGTGAGCGCATCGAGGCCGAGCCGAGAGAGCTGATGTTGATGGTCTCGGTGTTGAGTGAGCGCATCGCGGGCGTCGAGTACGGCCCTGAGCTTGCGACGGAAGTGCAAGCGTTCGTCGAACGAGAGCTCGGCAGCGCCTATCCGTGGCCCGGAAACGTGCGCGAACTCGAGCAATGCGTGCGTAACGTGCTCGTGCGAAAGCGCTACCGCCCGGCACGTCGCAGCCCCCCCGTGCCGGAGCTCGACCGGGCGCTACTAGCGAGCGGCTTCGACAGCGAAGCGCTGTTGGATCGCTACTGCGCGTTGCTCTATCGCGAGACCAAGAGCTACATCGAGACGGGGCGCCGTCTGGGGCTCGATCGTCGGACAGTGAAGGAACGCGCTGCGCGCGGCGCCCGTGCGCTCGCGACTACGTAGACCGCGTGATGGTGCGAGCGTCAGCCGACGCGAATCGCTTCGTCCATTTGTCGCGTGGCTTCGAGCAGCAACGAGTTGACCGAACGGGGCGGCGAGATCTGCGATTCATTTGGGTTCTGGCGAAACCAAAAGCGACCGTTCTTCCAACCCAGTACCGAGCGTAACGACTCGACCGGATCCACGTCGTTCTCGCTCACCCGGCTGCCCACGACGGAGCCTTCTTCGAGCTCGAACGCGACTAATGCGCCGTCCTCGCCTTGCACCTTGAGCCGGCCACTGCGGCGCTCGATCTCGAGCATGGCGAGCACGGTGGACAGGGACATGTCGCCGATGCTGCCGCGGATCGAGGAACCGGAGATCGACGCCTCGTCATCGTCGGCTGCGTCGCGGACCAGGGAAAAATCGCCGGTTTCGTCCAGGCGAGGGGGGTGCATGGTGCGCGGGGGTTCGGAGTTGCGCGCTTTCGGTATGCGCGATTCACGCCGTTCGCTTTCTTCACGCGGGGCCGGTCGCTCCAGGCGATCCAAGCGACGCTCGATGCGCTCCAGAGTCGACCCCAAATTCTCGAGTGCGATCGCCTGCGCGTCGACGCTCTCGGCGATGCTTTCGACGAGCTCCGCGGTGCGGCGATCGGTGCGGCGCTCGCGACGCGATCGATGCGACAGGCGACGCGCGATCACATCCAGCGCGTCCTCCAAGCCTTGCAGGCGTTCGGACAGTGCGTCGAAACGCGCGCGCAAGTCGGCGCGTCGCTCGTTGCGTCGTTCATCGACGGCGCTCGTTGCGCGCACTGCGTGTACCGCTTGCGCGGCGCGCAATACGTCCGCGCTCGTCTTGGGGACGTCGAGCGGCTCGCTGGCTTCCACGGTTGGCGCCTCGGGGGCTTCGATGATCGGCGTAGGGACCGGCGTGCTCGCAGCTGGAACCGGGCTTTGCGCGGCCGATTCAGGGGCAACGCGAGTGGCAGCTTCGGTCAGTTGCGTCGCGAGCCAACGTCGCCAAAGCGCGGCGCGCCACTCCGTGTCCAAAAAGGAAAGCGGCCCTCGACGCCCTGGAGACATAAGTCTAGTTCAATCGAAAACGCGCGCTTTTGCGAGCCCCGAATTGGTGCGCTCGGTCGTTTCTCCGGCTAGGCGGAAAGACGTGTCAGCTCTGTTTCTGGGCGCGACGTTCAGCGAATCAGTAGGCCGTACGGTAACGCGACCGCGACATGTTCGCGCTCGGCGAGCGGTGCAAAGCCGCTCACGAACGTGCGTAGCTCGGGCGGCACCTGCGAAAACAGGCGTGTTGCGGGCGCCGCGCTCAAGCGCTCGAACGCTGCCTGTGCGTCCGCATCGCTCGCGTCATCACCGAGCAGTAAGCCATCCAGCAGGCTATCCTTGCCACCTTCGACGGAGACGGGGGCGTCTGCCTCTAGGTGCGCGGCCTTGCGCGCTGCGGCGAGCGCCTCGGATAGACCACCGATCTCGTCGACGAGGCCGCGTTCTTTCCCTTGATTGCCGCTCCAGATGTGGCCCTCGGCGGAAGCGAGCACCTTGTCCACCGGCAGCTTGCGGCCATGAGCGACGCGCGCAATGAACAAGTCATAGATGCTTTGCATCTGCGCGCGCACCCGCTCACGCGTCGGATCGTCCCAGGAAATGAGCGGGGAGTTGAACGCGGCGCGTTCGCTAGCCCCGGGCTCAGGGCTGGCGGCGAAGGTTTCGGCGTGAACGCCGAACTGATCGAGCGCGGGCGCGACGTTGATCTTGCCGCCGAATACGCCGATCGATCCGACGATGCTGGTGCGCTCGGCGAAAATCGAGTGACCGGCACAAGCGATGTAATACCCGCCGCTCGCGGCCATGCTGCCGACAGAGACGATGATCGGCTTCTTTTTGCGCAGCTCCATCATCTCGTGCCACAGCAAATCGCTCGCCAGCGGTGAGCCACCGGGTGAATCGATGCGCAGCACCACTGCCTTGACCGAGTCGTCATGCTGCATGCGGCGCAGGGTTTTGCCGAGCGCGCGCGCGGTGATTCCGCCGCGCGAGAGCGGTCCACCCGCTTCCATCGTGATTGCGCCTTCGGCGGGTACGACCGCGACGTGCGGCTGACCGTCGCCCGAGCCGCTCGCGCCCGAAAGCACGCGCAGGAGGTCGCCGATGCCGGGGCTACCGCCGGACTTGGCACGCGGCCCGAAGCTGACCTCGACGGCGCTGACTTTAGCGGCCTTCTTTGCGGCATCGAGAGCGTCACTGTCGAAGCCGATGTCGTCGATTAGGCCGCGCTCCAGCGCATCACCCGGGCTCCACGGTCCGTGCTCGAGGGCGTTCTTGAGAGCGTCGCTCTTCTTGACTTCGTTGCTCTCTTCCAACCACGCACTGCGAATCGCGGCCAGGGTTTCGACCAGAGAGGTGCGCGCTTCTTCGCTCGGCCCCTCGCGCGTCATGGGTTCGGCGCCGCTCTTGAACTTGCCCATGTGCAAGAAGTCGACGTCCACCTTCAACTTCTCGAAAATGCCGTGAAAATACAGCATTTGAGCGGCAATCCCGATGGTCGAGACCTCACCTGCAGGGCTCAACCACAGCTTGCTGCAGCCGCGCGCGCCGAGCAGCGCGCTGGAGTTGTTGAGCGTGTGCGCGTGACACACCACGGGCTTGCTCTTGCCGCGCAGCTGACCGAGCAGGCGCGATAGCTCTTCACTCTGGGCCAGGTTGAAGGAAGCTTCACCCAAGCGCACGAACAAGCCACGCACTTTGTCGTCGCTCGCGGCCCGACTGATGATGCGCACGAGGCCGGTGTATGTTTGGGCGGCAGGCGTGTGGAACAGCGCTCCGCCGTCATTGCTCTCCGGTGCACCGGCGCTCAGATCGAGTTCGACCAAGCGCGGTTCGTCACCCTTCGGGGTGTCGTTAGCTTGGCCGGCGCCAGTGTGCCGCGGCCGCGCGCTGCAAGCGACGAGCAGCAGCGCCGGAAGCAAAAGCCGAGCGCGAAGCTTCATTTGGCCTCGGGAAGATCGGTGCGGTCGATGAGGGGTTCTTGCGCGGCGGGCACTTGTGGCTTGATCGTGGCTCCGGTTTCGACCGGCGCTGCTGCCCCGGTCGCCGCTGAGCTTTGCGCGATGCGCGCGGCGGCGCGCGCCCCATATTCGGAGTTCGGTCCGGCTTGTTCGACCAAGCGTCGATAGAGCACGAGCGCGCCGGCTTTGTCCCCCGCGTCCCACTTCTGATCGGCACTGGCCAAGATCGCCGGCCAATAGTTGGGATTTTCGGCCAGCACGCGGTCATACATCTTGGCCGCTGCCGTGGGGTCGTGGCGCGCCTTGGCCACGTCCGCTAACCCCGACAAGGCTTCGGTGTTGTGCGGTTGCTCCGTCAGCACCGAATCGAAGAGCCGCGCGGCGCGCTCCACATCGCCTTGCTTGAGCGCGGCGGTACCTTGAGCGAGCCGCTTTCTGAAGTCACCCGTGACGGGGTGAGCGTCCTCGGGTGCGGGCGAAGTGTCGAGCTTGGGCAGCTTGCTCGTGTCGACCGCGGCGATCTTCGAAGCGGTGTCGCCCGCACCATCCGCCGAGCGCTTCGCTCGCTGCAAGAAAGCGCGCAGTTCTTCGAGCAATGGGTGCGGCTTGGGCCGGCCGTCGATCTTTGCGAATTCGGCTTCAGCTTCGCTCAGGCGACCGGCACGCGCCAGCGCGTAGATCAGCGCGGCGCGCGCTCGACCCGGATCGCGCTCGGCCGCAGCCGCGGTGCGCAAGCGGTCGATCACCGACGGCCAAACGGGGGCGGGATCGGCCAGATCGAGCGCCGCCAAGACATAAGCGTTTTCCGGCACGCTCGCGTTCGCGCTCAACGGGCCCAGCCACTCGCGCGCTTTGTCGGCTTCGCCATTCAAGCGCAACGCGTCCACGCGCGCGCGCAGAACGGCTGGATCTTCCGGCGAAACCGCGAATGCGCGATCGACGGCCGTATGTGCTTTGCCCACGCGGCGTCCGAGTTCGCGATGGGTGGCTTGAACCAAATCGGTCGAGCTCGGGTCGATGATCCGGAGCTTGAGCCACGAGGCGTCCGCGCGCAGCGTTTCGAGGCGTGCCAAGGCGGTCAGCACCGCGGGATCTTTTTCCGCCAAGGCAGCGGCTTTGTCGAATTCTTCTTTGGCGCTCTCGAAGTCGCCTTCTTCGCCGAGGCGCGAGCCTTCGCTCAAGAACTTGGCGACGCGGGCATCGCTCGAGCTGTTCACCGAGGCGGTGCCGATGAGTTGCGCGATGAACCTGCGCCCCACGGTGGCGCCGAGCAAACCGAGGACTCCGACCACCACCACACCCGCGATCCAACGCGAGCGCGCGACTCGCGCGTGGTGATCGTCGGCGTAGCTATCCGGTTGCAGCTCGTCGTAGGACTTGAAACTGTCCCGGATGTTGGCGACTTCGAGCGGCGGCAAATTGCGCGGGGAAGAGACCGGCGCGTGCGCGACCGGCACTTCGAGCGTGGTGTCGAAGGCAGCGACGCGCGGCGACATCGGCGTCCCCATGAGCGACAAGCGCGTGGAGTCCGGCGCGCTGTCGTTCATCGGGCGCGACTTGGGCGGGTTTTGAACCGACAGAGGTTCAGGCTCTGGGCGCGATGGCGGCTGCGCGAGTGAACCGTTCGGCAACGTCGCGCGAGACGAGACGAGATTTGGAGGATCGCCTGGCAACGTCGCTGAGGACACGCCACCCCAAGCAGGCGCGCTCGGCGGGGGCATCACGACGGTATCGGGACTTTGCGCTGCGGACGCGGGACTCGCGCTCGGGCGGAACTCTGCCGCGCCCGGCACGGGTTGCGTGGCTGGAGCTGGTTGGTCGTCTGCGTCACTGGGCCGTTGTGCATCGAGCGCGGGCAGGGGCGGTGCAGGCGGCATCGGCGGCGCGGGTACGGAGAGACGCTGTGCTGACGCGGGGGGCTCGGAATGTGGTGCGAGCGGCGGTTCGCTTTGGTGTCCACGATATTGCGGCTGCGGCGGTGCGACACCGTGCAAGGTGCGTTGCACGCGCTCACCCGAACCGGTCTTGCGCGACTGACTCGTGTTCGTGACTTGGAAGAATGGTTCCAGTTCTGCAATCGAACCGAGCGGTCGCGGTGTTTGCTTCCCGCGCGAAAGCAGATCGTTCGCGACGACTTTCTTGTCAGCGATTCCACGCTGCAGTTCGCGCAACGACGTGTACACGAGTTCACGACCCGAAGCCGTGCGCACCACCCAGCGTTCGGGCGCGAGACCCGTACCCTTCCCGGGATAAATCTTGAATTGAAACCCACAGTTCGTGCACTTGACCGTCGTGCCCCGTTCGGAAATCAGGGCATCGTCGAACTCGTACTCGGTGTCACAGCGGTTACAACGAACGTCCATATCGGCCCGGCTGCAGGGCGAAAAACGTAGCATGCTCATGCTTTTCCCAGCGACATTCTTTGCCGCGTTGGGAGCCGCGCACAATCCGGCCTTGTCCCGGGCACGCTGCTTGCTACTTTGCTACAGTGAGGCCCCGATGCGAGCAGCGGTCACGGTAATATTCTTTATTGGGGTGGGCCTGATCGACGCTTGTACGTCGAATACTATGTACGACGGCTGCTATCACGACAGCGACTGCGGCTCGGGTTATCTATGCAATGACGCGACTGGCGCGTGCTACCTGCCAGCGAACGATCGCGGTGGCGAAGCCTGTACGGCGCCCGGTGATTGCCCCGCGAGCTACACGTGCGGCACCGAGGGGCGCTGTCTGCCCGGTGATTGCTTCTTCCACGGCTGTGTGTCGGGCTTCGAATGTCAGTCGAGCACGGGCGCGTGGGAGTGCTCGCCCGGCTCAGCCGGTGCGTCGGGCAATGACGACAGCTCGCAGGCCGGCGCAGGCGGCCAAGGCGGCTAAAGTCTACTTCACGACCCGAAGGTAGGGCGGCAGCTCGCGCTTCGGCTTGTTCGAGTCCGGTGTGCCGTGCGAGGTTTCAGGCTTCGACGCCGCGGGCTTTTTTGCGGCGGTTTGACGAGCGACCGCGGGTTCGGGCTTCGGCACGGGCGCTGCGCCAGGGCTCTTCGCGGCTGCAGGCTCTGCGGTCTTGGCGGTCTTGGCTTGCGCTTTGCCGGTGTTTTTGCCCGATTTCGGCGTGCTGGCTTTGGCCTCTGCCTTGGGCTTGGCGGCAGCTTTCGATGCGCCTTTGCTCGCTTCGGCCTTGCTTGCGCTGGATTTTGCCGGCGTTTTGCTGGCTTTTGCAGCTGGCTTTTTTTCGGGGGCGGGCTCGGCCTTCGCCGCGGCTGGGGCGGCGCCCTCTCCTTCACCGACCGATCGCAAGTGCGGACGCGGTTTCTCGGGGGCCTTCTGAGCTTGGGCCTGCGCTGCGACCTCGGCGGGAACGTCCTCTGCCCAGACCATTGCTTGGCCGTTCTCGCCGACGAGGGCGAACACGGCGGGCCAGGGAATCATGCAGAAAAACGGCGTGCGGTTGAAACTCAACGTGCACGACAACCCTTGATCGTCGACGTGCAAATCCGGGATCGCCACGGCCATGTTCAAACCGACCTGCAGCACGAGCTGCGGCTGATTCTTGAAGCCAGGGGGCACCTGCACCGAACCAGAGCGCGGATCGAGGTGGATGTACATTGACGCCTGTTCGAGCAACGCCAATGCGACGTCCTTCTTCGGTGGAAGGCGAGCCGTCGGAGCCATATTCAGCCCGTTACTTAGCGCTCTCCGTTCCAAATAGCCAGCGATCGGACAAGGCCCTTCTCATATCCGCCACTTCAGGCGGGGGACCCCACTGTCATGTTTCTTTGGCATGGTTTCTTCAGCATGGTTTCTGGCATGGTTTTCCGAGACGCTCAGTGTTCGAGCTCCGAGGGTGCCACGAACCTGTGCATTTTCCCCCGAACTCGCGGTGTCAGCTCCGCAAAGCTCGCGATCGGTAAGCTGCACACCACCAGACCTCCGGTCGGCAACGCGACGGGATCACCCGTCAAAATCAGGGCCAGCGCTTCGAGGCCCGGATTGTGCCCAACCAGGAGTACGCGCTGGGCGTCCGGCGCATTCCGCCGCACGGCCGTTATATAAGCCTCTGGTTCGGCCAAATACAGCTCATCGAGCTCGTCTATCGCACCGCTGAAGTGTACTGCGGCGGCCGCTTCGCGAGCCGTCTCGCGGGTCCGCCGCGCGTTCGAGGCGAGGATCCGGTCGGGGACCAGATTGTCGCTGTGCAGCAGCTGACCCATCAGCTCCGCCTCGCGTTTGCCGCGTGCCGTGAGCGGCCTTGTGGCATCACTGCCGCCTTCCCCTGTCTCTGGCGCAGCCTTTCCGTGACGCAGGATGAGCAATGTTCTCATTTGTTCATAAGATCGTCTGATTGCCGCTGGCATGCAACAATGAGCCGAGCATGGTTCAGCGGATTCTTGTCGTCGAGGACGAGCCGGCGATCGCCGAATCTGTCGCGTATGCGCTCGGGCGCGACGGTTTCTCGGTTACCCAGGCCGCAACCGCGACGGATGCCGCCATGCTGGTCGACGGCGCGGATCTGGTGGTTCTGGATCTGATGTTGCCCGATGGCAGCGGCTTCGATTTGATCGGGCGCTGGCGCAAAAACAAGCACATTCCAGTGATCGTCTTGTCGAGTCGCGACGGCGAGGCGGACCGCGTGGTGGCGCTCGAAGCCGGCGCGGACGACTACGTCACCAAGCCCTTCTCGCCGCGTGAAGTGGTGGCGCGCGTGCGCGCCGTGCTGCGGCGCTCACAAACCGAGCTCGCTTCCGGGACATCCGTCGCCGTCGCTCCGCCGATCACCTTGGACGCGGCCACGCGGCGCGCGCGCGTGAACGGCTCGATTTTGGAGCTCACGCGCGTCGAATTCGACGTGCTCTCGTGCCTGCTCGAGCAGCCGGGGCGCGTGTACAGCCGCGCCGAGCTGATCGGGCGCGTGTGGGGTGATGGCTTCGCGATCACCGATCGAACGATCGACTCGCACGTCAAAGCGTTGCGCAAAAAGGTCGCCGAGGCGGGTGCTGAACCGGGCTTGATCGAAACGGTTCGCGGCGTCGGCTACCGCGTGACCGATGCACCGAGCGCCTTGAAAGAACCGTGATCCGCCTGATCGTCGTCGCAGCAGCCTCCGTGGGGCTGATGCTGTTCGTGGCGTTCGTGGTCTCGCGCCTGTTGCGCACGCGCACGCGCGGCATGTCGATTCGCATGCAGATCTTCTTGGCCTTGGCCGTGATCGTCGGCGCGTTCGCCTTCGGCTTGGGGCTGATGGTGATCGATCGCATCGAAGCGCGCGCCGTGCGTCTGTCTTCGCAAGCCGCGGAGGACGAAGCCGTGGCTTTGGCTGGCATGATGGCGGGTGAGCTCGACCGCACGGGCGTCAGCATCGTCGATTTGGCGGGGCGGCTAGAGCACGAGCGCGGTCGCGGAGCGGACTTGCGCTTGATGTTGCTCGACGACAGCGGGGCGCGTCTGTTCCCCGTGCAGGCGCCGGCCGAGGAGCACGGTGTGGTCTCGGTGGACGCGCCGATTCGCGTGCGCGGCGCGCGCGTCGGCGCGGTGCGCGTGGTCAAGCCGACCATCGCCATGCGCAATTTGCTGGCGGATTTTGCGCCCACCGTGCTGGTGATCAGCCTCGTCTTGGGCACCGCGGCGGCGCTCGCAGCCGCCTGGATCGGGCGCGCGATCGCGGCGCCGATCGAGGCGCTGAGCGTGTTCGGTGAGCGCGTCAGTCTGGGTGAACGGCGCGGCGCGCCGCCGATCGCATTCGGCCGCGAAGTCACGCGCCTCACGCGTGCGATCGACTCGATGCGGCGAGATCTCGAAGGGCGTCCGTTCGTCGAAACCTTCGCCTCGGACTTGTCGCACGAGCTCAAAAATCCGGTTGCTGCCATTCGCGCGAGCGCTGAAGTTTTGGAGGAGAGCGCGCTCGAAGAGCCAGTAGAAGCGCGTCGCTTCGTGGCTCGCATTCGCGAAGCGACCGCGCGCATCGAACGCTTGCTCGGTGAGCTGCTCAGCTTGGCGCGCATCGAGGCACGTGGCGTCGAAGCATTCACGCCGGTCGATCTGAGCGAACTCACGCGGCGCACGATCGAATCGCTCGCCGACGCGGAGGGGCGCATCACCTTGCACGCCTCGGGCGACACACGCGTGCGTGGTGACGAGCTCTGGATCGCGCGTGCGCTGATCAATCTAATCGAAAATGGCCTGAGTCATGGCGAACGTGGCTCGCCACTCAGTGTGGAGGTCTCGCGCAGCGAAGAGTGGGTCAATCTGCGCGTGATCAGCCAAGGCTCGATCTCGCGCCACGTGCGCGAGCGGCTGTTTCGCCGTTTCGTCACCACGCGCGCCGACAAGGGCGGGACCGGCCTCGGCTTGGCCATCGTCCGCGCGGTGACCGAGGCGCACGGCGGCCAGGTCGAACTTCTGAACGCTGGGCCGCCGGAAGTGGTCTTCCACGTCAGCCTGCCGCCAGCGCGTCGTCGCGCCACACTGCAAATCCTGAACGCGGTTCAGGAAGCCCGCGCCAGCCTAGAGCCCGCGGAGCCTACGGAAATAGAGCAATGAAATCATGTGTTTATGGGTAGTGTCTCCGATCTCCACGAAAGCTCCACAAATGTTGGGCTCGTGCTGTGGGAAAACATGGCTCACGCGGGAATTCTCGGCCATATGGCCAACCCGCGATTCGCTTGAAGTTTTTCAGTGTGCTTCGCTTGGCGTAGCCCAGGCAGCGGAAAGAGAGTCTTGAGTGGTCAGCGGCAAGAACGGGTCGAACGGCGCTTCGCTTCCTCGTCACGTAGCGATCATCATGGACGGCAATGGGCGTTGGGCTAAGGCCCGCGGCTTGGACCGCGCTGAAGGGCACGCCGAAGGCGCGCGTGCCGTGCGCGACGCAGTGGAGACCGCGACTCGCATCGGCGTGAAATACCTCACCCTGTACGCATTCAGCGTCGCCAACTGGGCGCGTCCTCGCCCCGAGGTCGAAGCGCTGATGCGACTGCTCGTTGAGTTCGCGCGCAACGAACGAGCTGACCTCCGTCAAAACGGCATCCGCGTGAACGTCATCGGCGCGCTCGAAGATCTACCCACCACCACGCGCCATGCCGTTGAAGACTTGATGGCCTACACCCGCGATGGCGATCGCATGACGCTGACGCTCGCGCTCTCGTACGGCGGCCGCCAAGACATCGTCGACGCTGCGCGCTCGCTCGCCGTGCGCGCCCGCGCCGGTTTGGTGTTGCCAGAGGAGATCGACGAAACCTTCTTCCATCGCCAAATGACGACCCACTCGCTCCCGGATGTCGATCTGCTGATCCGCACCGGCGGCGAAACGCGCGTCAGCGACTTCCTGCTCTTCGAATCGGCCTACGCCGAACTCGTGTTCCTGCCCATCATGTGGCCTGATTTCCGCCCGGAAACGCTCACCACTGCGGTCGCTGAATACGGCCACAAAGAGCGTCGCTTCGGCAAGACGTCGGAACAAGTGCAGATGGCGCAAGCCGCGTTCGATCCGTTGGATCGCGTGGGCTGAGCGCTCATTCAGCAACGCGAGTGCCCGTCGCGTGTGCCAGCGGATGGCACAGTCATGGCGCGCTAGCTTTTGAAAACGTCGCGGTGAAAGCAGGCGAATGGTGTTCGGCCTGGGTCTTGCCCCGAACGGGGGGGTGAGCTTGAAGTTAGGGTTAGGGACGAGTGTGGTGGCGGTTCTGGTGGCGACAGCGTGCAGCGGTCGCCTCGTGCCGATGCATCTCGGAGGCCCATCGGTAGACGAGGACGTCGCGGGCTCAGGTGGGATGTCGCGCGGCGCGTCGGCGGGTGCAGGCGGGACTAGTGAGGGCAGTACCGGTGGTGCTCCCGATCATTCGAATCCAACCGACCCGAACGGTCAGCCCTGGGGTGCCGGCTGGCCTCGTTTTGAGGACGACGGAGGTGCCGCTGGTAGCGCTGGTAGCGCTGGCGCGGAGCAAAGCTGCGACGCGAACTTCAAAATACTGCAGGCAATCACGGGAGCCGCCGACGTCGTCGCTTGGCCCGAGCTGAAGCGCCTCGCGTTCACGACGCGCTCGGGGCCGCTCGAAGTCTATGACGTGAGCGCGGTCGCATCTGGCGGCGCGCTGGTAGAGCTGGCGGAGATCTCGAACGACACGTTGGGGCTGTCGAGCGAGTGGGTCATTCAAGGGCCGCTGATGTACGGCGATGGTCTCGTGCTCAGTGCGATCAATATCGACCAAACCAAGATCTTCGCTTGGCACCTTCAGACAGGAGCGACAGAGCTTGCCATTCCCCTTCCGTCGCAAACTCGGCTCATCAGCGCCGCTGACTCCGCGGTTGGTCTCGCGTTCGTTGCCGGCGGCAAGATCTACCGCGCTACGGAGAGCGCTGGGACTTGGGTCGTTGGAGAGCCAATTTTCACAGCCGGGCAACAGCGCGTCCCGCTGGCGTTTGCGGATGATGAGTTGCTCGTCGGTTTGCAGGCACCCGATCGCTGGTACACCCAAAACACTGGCACCGCTGGCCAAACAGGAGCTGCCGTCGGCTGGAACGCCGCTGTCGAGCGTTGGAATTCAGCTGGTAACTTGCTCGGGAGCTACCCATCGCTCGGCACGCCGCGAGTGGCGCTGTCCGCTCGCGGCGGTTGGTTGATCGGCGAAACCAATAGCTTCTGGGGCAGCATGAACGCAGCGCTCGAGTGGCTGAACCCCGCGAAAGACGAGCTGCGAAATTTGAGCAAGGTGCCAGTGCTGTCGTCTGGCGACGGTGAAGACGGCGCGTTTGGGGCCGCGGTCAAAGGCAGCACCGTTTTCGTTGCCAATTGCGAAAGCGGTCTGCGCTCTGGACCTTGGCAGGGCGATAACGCGACCCTGAGCCCGCTTTGGAACCCCCCCGACGCCTCGTTTAGCCGATGCGATCCCAAAGCGGTTCACGTTTTCGACGACTTGCTGGTCATCGTCGGAGGCCAGCTCACGTTCGCGCGTGTGTGCGACCAGTAGCGCGCTCAATGGCGGGCGTGGAATTCCCCGGTTCGCGGAGATGCGTGGCGATCCGCGCGGTGCAACGAGTGAGCGACGCTGCGTCGATCACATCGAGTATTCGACGGTATTGAGCGACGGCACCTTTGCCGGCCAGGTGAGCTCGCGGATGCGACCTTTGAGACACTCGGCGAGCTTCGGATTCTTCGGCGTCGTGGTCATGTCGATGGCCACGGCTTTGCCGCGCCAGACCGCGACGCGGAAGGTGAAATGCGCGGTGCCGGCTTTGCAGGGCGCGTACAACGCTTCGTCCTGCAGCGGCTTGCTCATCGTTTCCTGATCCACGTTCATGCGCTCGGTCCCTTTCGTCGCGTTGATCGCGTCGTCGACGGACATGTCGGCGGTGAACGTGGGCTCTGGGACTTCTTCCTTGGGCGTCTTCTTGGGTGTCTCGTCCGCCTTCGGTTCGTCCGACGGTGGAGCAACTTCAGTATTGTCAGGGATGACAGGGCCGGTGCTCTCGGGCGGTGTTGCCGCGGGGACTGACGAGCCGCCACAGGCTGTCGCGAGCAACAGGCTGGCGAACAAGGACGAGACCAAAGCCGCGGATTGGTAACGGAGACCCCTAGTCATGCGTCGACAATAACACACGCGAGAGCATTTTTTTGACCCGTTCTGACGAGCCGGTGCCAAGAGTTTGGTTCGGCCGCTCTAGCCGCAAAGATATTCGCTCATCGAACTGTGCGGGGGGCGAGCGCGCGTTCTGCGGACCTTTGTTTATGGGGACGCGCGGCGCCTGCGGCGCGCGGTGGGAGACTCTCGTTTGCGCACGCTCGGACGGTGGCGCTGGGCCGCCCGCGCTGGCGCCCACGGAAAGCAGGCGCCTGTGCGGTCAGTTCTCGTGGGTCTCCATCTCATTGGCTGATCGTGATCTGATCCTGCCAAAGTCGGCTGACCTCGACGCATTTCCGGGCGTGCGGCTGTGCTGCTTCCCGCGCGCCCGGCGCGAGCGTGCGGCGCTTCGCGCGCACCCGAGTTTGTGGGCAGCGTCGTGTTGCTCCGCTCGGGGGCTACGCGGGGCATTCGGCTGTTGAGGCTTGGCGTGCGCCCGGCGCGAGCGTGCGGCGCCTTCGGCGCGCACCCGAGTTTGTGGGCAGCGTCGTGTTGCTCCGCTCGGGGCTACGCGGGGCATTCGGCTGTTGAGGCTTGGCGCGCGCCCGGCGCGAGCGTGCGGCGCTTCGCGCGCACCCGAGTTTGTGGCAGCGTCGTGTTACTCCGCTCTCGGGAGCCGCACCTCGACGCCGAAGGCTATGACGCCATCAGCCGTGGCGCGTGACCATCAACCCAAAATCAAGTCACGCCTTGGGAGATCTTGTCGAGCCAGCGCTTCAAGATATCGCGGCCGCCGTCTAACAAGGGCAGCTCGGTCCATTCATTTTTTTGATGCGCTTGGGCGTTGGTGCCGGGGCCGAAGTTGACCGCGGGGATGCCGAGGCCGGCGAAGCGGGCGACGTCGGTCCATGCTTGTTTGGGTTCGACTGCGACGACGCCGCTTTCGGCGAGTGCGCGGATCAGCGGATGATTTCGCATCGGCGGGGCGGATGGTGAGACGTCGGTGAATTCGACGTCGGCGTCGTTGCCGACCAGCGCGCGGACGTACGCTTGGGCGTCTTCGGCGCTGCGCATCGGCGGGAAGCGATGGTTGAGGTTGAGCTCGAACAAATCGGGAATGATGTTGCGACCGCGGCCGCCGCTGGCCATGGTCGCGCTGATTACGGCGCGCCACTCGAGGCCGTCGATCAGGTGCGATTGCGGTTGTTCGGCGCTCAAGCGCGCGAGCACACCCGCGGCTTTTTGAATCGCATTTTCGCCTTGCCATGGTCGCGCGCTGTGCGCGGTGCGACCGCGAAAGCGGACGCTGGCGTGGAGTGAGCCGCTGCAGCCGAGTTGCAGGCGATTGTCGCTCGGTTCGAGCGCGACGGCGACGTCGGCTTTGGTCAACTCGGGGTCTTGCGCGAGCACTGGGCCGAGCTCGTTTTCGGCGAACGGGCCCTCTTCGCGCGCGTAGAACACGAGCGTGAGATCGACGTTGGGGCGCGTGGGGTTTTCTGCGATGTCGAGCATCAGCGCGAGCCCGCTCTTCATGTCGGCGGCGCCCGCGCCGTACAACTTGTCACCCTCGATGCGCGCGGGGCCTTCGTGCACCGTGCGCACGACGTCCAAATGACCCGCAAGCGCGACGTGCGGGCCGCCGGTGCCCCGCGTCAGCGGCACGACGATCGACTCACCGTAGCGGCGAATCGGCGCGGCCAGTCGCACTTGGTTCAAGCGTTCCGAAACGCGATCACAGATCTCTCGCTCCTCACCAATGGGCGAGGGGATTTTGCACAACCAGAGCAGCGTTTCGGCGAGCGACATTTCGGCGCGAGATCCTTCTGCTTCAGACTGAAACGTTGAAGTCGCGCAGGGCCGAATTTAGGCTGGTCTTCTTGTCGGTGCTCTCTTTGCGCTGGCCGATGATCAAGGCGCAGCCGATTTGATAATCGCCCGCGGGGAACTTCTTCGTGCGCATGCCGGGGATGACGACGCTGCGCGCGGGGACACGACCGCGGTACTCCACCGGTTCCGGACCCGTGACATCGATGATCGCGGTCGACGCAGTGAGCGCCACGCCTGCGCCGATCACGGCTTCACGCTCGACGAGCATGCCTTCGACGATGATCGCGCGCGAGCCGATGAAGCAGCCGTCTTCAACGATTACCGGTTGGGCTCCCGGCGGTTCGAGCACGCCGCCCAAACCGACGCCGCCCGAGAGGTGACAATCTTTGCCGACCTGTGCGCACGAACCCACGGTGGCCCAAGTGTCGACCATGGTGCCCGCGCCGACGTAAGCGCCAATGTTGACGTAGCCTGGCATCACGATCGCGCCGGACTCGACGAACGCACCGTAACGCACCGTGCCCGGCGGAACGACGCGCACGCCAGCCTTGTCCAAGTTCTTCTTGAGCGGGATCTTGTCGTAGAATTCGAACGGTCCGACCTCGAGGCGCTCCATCTTGGCGATGCCGAAGTAGAGCAACACGGCTTGCTTGAGCCAGGCATGGGTCGTCCATTTGCCCGGTGAATCCTGGGTGGCGACACGTACTTTGCCCTGATCCAAGTCGTCAACGACCTGCGCGACGGCAGCCTTGTATTCGTCTTTTGCGAGCAGCGAGCGGTCGGCCCAGACGGCCTCAATCAGTGCCTTTAGATCGGACATGAGCTTGCCCATACCGGTGCTGCTCGACGGTCGCAAGAGCGCGTTCCCATCGCCGAGATCGAGGGCGAAAAAATTAGCCGGCTTCGTTCTTCACTTGGAGCAACCGGCGTTCGGGAAACGCAAATTGCAAACTGGGCGTTCGCTCGTCCCAGGCCAAGGACACACCCGAAACACGCGCGATCGCCGTCAGACACGGCAACGTGGGCTCGATGACGCCGCGCGCGATCAATACTAGGTCGTCACCACCCGGCACCTTTCGCCGGTCGATGTTGACGCGGTAAGAACCGGATTGATCGCGATCGACGAGCACGTGAGGTGCGCCCGAGCGGCCGCGCGCGACCAGCTCGACCCCGAGCGCGAACAGCGCCGTCGCGATGCGGGGATTCAGTTCCACTTCGACGTCAGCGTCCACGAAGCTCATCGTGGCCGTGATGTGTTCACGGTTCCATGAGCCGCCACTCGGCGGTCCGGTGAAGCTCTCTTGGAGCAATCCGGCGAGATCCACCGGGACCGTGCGCCCAGAGGCGGCTTCCACCAAAAGATCGAGCAAACCGCGCGCGGTATCGAGTTCCAGAGACAAGCGCGTGATCACTTGTTCGAGCCCCAAGCGCGACTTGGCGCTCAACGGGCGCTGAGCCGCCGCAGCGAGCTCTTGATCCAGCTGCGTCAGCCGTGGCGCAAAGTAACGCTGCAATGCGCGGCTCGCCTCCTCGAGAGAAGCGCGTTCCGCCACCGCGGTGAGCAAGCCATCGACAGTGGCGCGCATCGGTGCGCAACCCGCAGCTACGTCGGGCAACACTGCAATCAGCGCCTTCGAGCCGACTCGCACCGAGTGCAACAGTTCCGCGAAATTGCGGAGCGCACTCTGTGCTTCGCGCAATGTCCCGCGCGCAGCATCGAGTTCACCGCTACCGAGCGGATCGGTGCGGGATTCTGGGGGCGGGTTCCCGCTCTGCATCGAGGCCGGTAGGCTAGACCAGTTCTCGTCGCGCGGGTGAGAACGTCGTTGCGCTTACCGCCTTCGGCGCGCGGGCCGCCTGGACATGCAATCGCCGGCCTAGCGAGCCCGGCCGGCGATTCGCGTCGTGGCAAATCAGAGCAGCTCCGCGCCCTGGAAGTAGTAGTTCGTTTCGACGCGGCCGTTTTCCGGCGAATCAGAACCGTGCACGGCGTTCTCACCCACGTGCGCGCCGAACTGGCGGCGAATGGTGCCCTCAGCGGCCTTGGCCGGATCCGTGGCGCCGATCACGTTTCGCAGGTGTTGCACGGCGTTCTCTCGTTCCAGGGCGATAACCACCACCGGGCCACGGGTCATGAACGTACACAGCTCATCGAAGAACGGGCGCTCACGGTGAATCGCATAGAAGCCCTCGGCCGTGCGGCGCGAAAGCTGTGTTTGGCGAAGCCCCAGCACCACGAAGCCCTCTTCCTGGAGGCGTTGCAGAATCGCTCCTTGCTTTCGCTTTTCGACGGCGTCGGGTTTGATGATGCAGAGGGTGCGCTCGAGGGCCATATCGTTCTCTTTTCCTGCCAAAAAGGCGTGTTTAGTTCCGCGCACTCATAGCAAGCCTTGCGCCATTGACAATGCCGAAATACGGCCTTTGTGGGCTGCCGCGATGGAATTTCGCGCTCTACCAGACGTGGCTGAAGTAGGAGAGCGCCTAGCTCGCCCTGAGTTTTGAACCGCCGAGCCGCAGAGGCCGCACAGATCAGAGGGAGATTTTGGGGGGGCGCGATTCACGGCGAAGCTGGTCGTGGCTACGACGTAAGCAGCCGCGATACGCAAACCCCAATCTTTTCTCTCTCAGATCTCTGCGGCCTCTGCGGCTCGGCGGTTCAAATTCAGGGAGCCGAACCTGGCGCAATTGGTCATGTGTTGGCGTGCAGGGGTGTCGCACTGGTCATTCTGGTGGTGTCGGATAGCCTTGAGGGATGCGGTCTGGGTTGGTGTTCGTGGTGTCCGTTGGCTTGGGGTTTGCGGCGTGTGCTTCGCAATCGAGCTCGGGCGGTGCGACGAGCTCGGTGAAGCGGGACGGCGGAGGCGCGGCGTTGCCAGGATTGCCGCCCAAGGCGTCGATGAACTTGGAGCAGGCTCGACGCTATGCGCTCGAGCTCGTGAATCGTGACCGCGCGGAGCATGGGTTGAAGCCGGTCGTGATGGATGATGCGGCGAGTCGCGCCGGGCAACGTCACGCGGAAGACATGGCGAAGGTCGGCTACACCGCTCACTGGGGCAGTGACGGCTCGGTTCCGGAGCAGCGTTATTCCGAAGCGGGTGGCTCTGATTTCGTGCAAGAGAACGCGGGCTGCCTCGCCGACGGCAAATCGCGAAAGTTGGATCCGGCGCCGCGCTTCGAAGCGGCTGAGCTCGAGCGGGTCGAGCGCGCGTTCATGGATGAGAAGCCGCCGCGTGATGGTCATCGCCGGAACATCTTGAAGCCGACGCACACTGGGTTCGGAGTCGGCGTGGCCAAACCAAGCGGCGTCCCCATTGCCTGCTTGTCGCAAGAGTTCGTGGACGACTACGGAGACTACAGCGCGCTACCGAAGACGGCGCGCGCGGGCGATTCGTTGACCATCTCCGGTGACGTGAAGGGCCCGATTGCTTTCGGGGGCGTCGGCATTGGACGCATCGATGCAGCACAGCCGCTGACCGCGACGTATTTGAACACCACGTACACGTACGCGGTGCCCTCACCGAGTGAGCTGTATTTCCCCAAAGGCTTCGTGACGAAGAAACCGGTGGAGGTGAACGGCAAGCACTTTCGGATCGAAGTCCCACTCGGCAAGCGCGGTCAGCCGGGGCGCTACGAGGTCAGCATTTGGGGGAAATTTCCCAGTGCGGGACAACAACTCGAGATGGTGAGTCTGCGTGTGATCGACGTGCATTGAATGCTCACTTGCGCGTGCCGTGACCACATCGGCACGAAACGTAGTTACTCGTCGCAGTCCAAGAAAACGACGCGTCGCGCGGCTCGGGTGTCGTTTTTTGGACCGTTTGCCTGTTCGACGACCGACTCTGTTACCACGGGTATGAAGTCCCTTCTTCTTACCGACGGGTTAGTTTTTCTTCGGAGCGTTCATGAAATACGCGGGTGCTTTTGCGGTCTTGATTGTGGCGTGCGTTCCGCTGGCTTGCGGCTCGACCGACAGCCCGAATTTTTTCTCCGAGAGCGCGGGCTCGCGTGATCTCGCGCGTGGCGGCAGCAGTGAGACGGCGAGTGCCGGATTGAGCGATGGCGGCGCCGCGAGTGAGCGCGCCGGTGTCGGCGGTACGTTCGGCGGCGTTGCTGGTCGTCCCAGCACGGGAAGCGCGGGCAACGACGAGCCTACTGAGCGCGGTGGAACGAGTAGCTCTGGCGGCTCTGCGAGTGCTGGTATGCCGAGTTCAGCGGCGGCTGCCGGCGGCGCGAGCGCAGGCTCGGGCGGCAAAGCGAGCGCTGGATCCGGTGGCTCTGCGAGCGCGGGCGCCGGTGGCAAAGCGAATACGAGCGCAGGCTCCGGTGGCACTGCGGGTGTAGCCGCAGGCTCGGGTGGCAGCGCGGGCGGTAACGCAGGTTCGGGCGGCAGCGAGTCGGGCAGCGGCGGGGCATCCGCTGGCTCGAGCGGTTCCGGTGGTTCCAGTGGTTGGAATGGTTGGGGTGGCTGGAACTGGGGTGGCTCGAGTTCAGGTGGCGCTGGCGGCGCTTCGGCGTGCCCGACAAGTGCTCCGCAAAAGGGTGAAGCTTGCGACGTGTCCACGCCCGATGGCTGCACCTATTCGGCTGAGACGTGCAGCTGCGTTGCCATGGGTGGTCCCGGTCCGGCCAGCTCGAACAAGAAGTGGACTTGCTGGCCGGGCATTTGAGCATCAGCTCGCAGTTTGCGATGGCGCGGGCGGAGGCGCGGACTCCGCTCCCTGCGCCTGATCCGAGTCGTTGAGTCGAATAGTGCTCACAGGGTGCGCGAGTGAACTACCGGCATCATCGACGACCTCGATGATGCCGAGCAGCAAGCCTTGGCGCGTCTCGAGGAATTTGGCGTTGTCCGAGGTCTCCAGCATGGCCACGATTTCGAGGTTCATCGCCGAGTCGGTCAAGCTCACCAGGCGAACGCTGATGCTGTCCTTTGCCACCAGCGCGCTGCCCTGCAGCACCCGCTCGATCCCGCTCAGGATTTGCGCAATCTGCTTGGCCGGCGAGTGGGTCACGCCGAGCACGCAGTAGAAACGCATGCAATCGCGTGCGCTGATGGTCTCTACCCGCATTTCTGCGAGCTTGCCGTTGGGGATGGTGATCAGGGTGCGATCCGCCGTGCGAATCCGCGTCGAGCGCAAGCCGATCGACTCGACTGTGCCGGTGATGGTGTCGACTTGGATCGTGTCGCCTTCTCGAAACGGCTGATCGATGGCCAGGGAAAATGCGCCGAACAAATTCTCGACTGTCTTTTGCGCGGCCAGCGCCAGCGCGATGCCGCCGATGCCGAGACCGGTAATCAAGCTAGTCACCGAGTAGCCGAGCTCGGCGAGGACTGCGACGAACGCGAAGGCCGCGACTACGAATTTGCCGAGCCGAGCGCCGAGCATCATCAGGGACGCCGCGGTGTGCGAGCTCTTCACCCAATGCGCGCTGGTCATCGTGTGCAGCGACAGGTCCACGCCTTGCCAGAGCGCCCAGAAGAGCGCGATCAGGAACGAGGCCGACAAACCGTGACGCACGAACGCCTCTGCCGGTTCGTACAAACCCAGCCAGGGCAGCAGTAAGTAGCTGACGATCACCGTCCAGGCGAGGCTCGCCGGCCCGCGCAGTTTGCGAATGATGTCCGTGCTGTACTTCGGGAACCAGTGCTTGAGCGCTAGCCGTGAGACGCGGGTGATCGTGAAGCTGACCAAGAAACCGGTGAAGATCAGCGGCACGAGGGCGAGCCATTGCCACCAGCGCAGCTCGTGCGGACCGAAGCGCAAGGACCACTTGGGCAAGTGATCGAGCAGCCAGCGATTTTCGAGATGGTCGTACCAGGCATCGATGTGCGCGACCGTGCTCGCCGAAAACACCCAGCGCGCGCCGTTGCGATCGACGCGGCGGACAATCGTCACCGGTTCGGGTTTGCCTGTTGCGCCCGGGACGCTGCCGAGGTCGTCGCGGTCCGGCGCCGCACCGTCCTCCGTGTTGCCGCGTGGGTTCGGCGATAGCTTTTCGAGATCGATGAATAGGTGCCGATCGAGCACGTCTCGCAAACGCTTGGCGAGGAGCGGTCCGTCGCTCGTGTCGACCGACGACAGATCGAGGTAGCGCGCTGCTTTTTGATAGTCGCCACTGCGGGTCAACGCCGAGAACTCGCTCATCGCTGCTCGCGGCGAGTCGGGCGCGACTTTTTCCTCGGCTGCGACATTCTCCGTCGCGCTCGCTGTCGGCTTGGCGTTGGTCGTCGCGGCACTCGACTGCGCGGACACGCGTGCGCTCAGCGCGAGCAGGCCGAGCCAACACGCGAATGCAACGACGGTCGCGAGGCGTCGCGGGAACACAACGGAGAATCGAAGCTCGAACGGCATTTGCCGGTCGAGACTTCGACCAAATCCGTGGCGCGGCAAGGGGGCTACGTAGAGAGGAGCTCTATGGCAGGCGCAGCCCCCTTTCGAACCGCTATTTCAGCAGGCTCTTCAGCGTCGTGCCCATGTCGCTCGGAGTCGGAGCGACGCGCACGCCAGCGGCCTCGAGCGCGGCGATCTTGTCCTTCGCCGCGCCCTTGCCACCACTGATGATCGCACCGGCGTGGCCCATGCGCTTGCCCGGCGGAGCCGTGGTGCCCGCGATGAAGCCGGCGACCGGCTTCTTCATGTGCTTGCCGATGTACTCGGCGCCGCGCTCTTCGGCGTTGCCGCCGATTTCGCCGATCATGATCACGCCTTCGGTGTTCGGATCTTCGTTGAACAGCTTGAGCACGTCCACGAAGTCCAAGCCCGCGACCGGGTCACCGCCGATGCCGACACAGGTCGATTGACCCATGCCGAGCGCCGTCAATTGTCCGACCGCTTCGTACGTCAAGGTGCCCGACTTCGACACCACGCCGTACTTGCCGACGCGGTGAATGTGGCCCGGCATGATGCCGATCTTGCACGCACCGGGCGTGATGATGCCCGGACAATTCGGCCCGATCAGCCGACCTTTGCGGCCCTCGATCGTGCGCCGCACGCGCACCATGTCCGTCACCGGGATGCCCTCGGTGATGCACACGACGAGCGCGAGCTCCGCATCGAACGCTTCCAGAATCGAATCGGCCGCGCCCAGCGGCGGCACGAAGATGCAGGAAGTGTCGGCACCGGTTTGCTTCACGGCTTCGGCCACCGTGTCGAAAACGGGCACGAGCACCTTCTTGCCGTCGGGGCCTTCAGCCTCGAACGTCTCGCCGCCGCGGTTGGGGGTAACGCCAGCGACGACTTGCGTGCCGTACGCGATGCATTGTTTGGCGTGGAAGGAGCCCGCCGAGCCGGTGATCCCCTGAAACAGGACCTTGGTGTTCTTATCGACCAGAATTGCCATGCTCTTCTACCTTCTTCACGCGGCGCGCACGGCGGCGACGATCTTCTTGGCACCGTCGGACATCGTGTCTGCGGGCTGAATCGCGAGCCCGCTGTCTTTTAGGATTTGCTTACCGAGTTCGACGTTCGTGCCTTCCAAACGCACGACCAGCGGCACCTTGAGCCCGAGCTCTTTGGTGGCTGCAACGACGCCTTCCGCGATCACGTCACACTTCATGATGCCGCCGAAGATGTTGACGAAGATGCCCTTCACCTTGCTGCTGGAGAGGATCATCGAGAACGCCTTCTTGACTTGATCCTTGGTGGCTCCGCCGCCCACGTCCAAGAAGTTCGCCGGGTTGCCGCCCTCGTGCTTGATGATGTCCATCGTGGACATGGCCAGGCCTGCGCCGTTGACCAAGCAGCCGATGTCACCATCCAGCGAGACGTAGCTGAGCCCCGCGTCTTTGGCTTCGAGCTCGACCGGATCTTCTTCGGCCTTGTCCATCAGCTCGGCCCATTCCTTGTGCCGGCCCGAGGCGTTGTCGTCGAAGGTGATCTTGGCGTCGAGCGCTACGACCTTGCCGTCCTTGGTCACGACCAGCGGATTGATTTCGCACAGCGAACAATCCTCTTTCTCGAACAGCGCGCCGAGCTTGGTCACGAGCTTCACGAAGTCCGCAATCGTGTCCTTGGGGCTCGGAGTGTTCTTGCCGATGTCGAGCGCGTAGGCCAGTTTGCGCGCCTGGAAGCCGCCCAGACCGGTCACCGGATCGATGTGCTCGATCAGGATCTTTTCCGGAGTTTCTTCGGCCACGGTCTCGATTTCGACGCCGCCTTCGGTCGAAGCCATCACCGCGATGCGGCGAGCTTCACGATCGACGACTAAACCCAAGTACAGCTCACGCGCGATATCGAGCCCTTGCTCGACGTACAAACGCTGCACCTTCTGGCCTTCCGGACCCGTTTGGTGCGTGATGAGCTGCATGCCGAGCAGCTTCTCGGCGACGGACTTGACCTCGCTCGGGCCGCCTTTGACGACTTTCACTCCGCCGCCCTTGCCGCGGCCGCCCGCGTGGATCTGCGCCTTGACGACGACCACCGGGATCTTGGTCTCGTCGTTCAGCTTCTTGGCCGCATCTTCGGCCTCGGCGGCCGTGAACACCGGATAACCCTTAGGGGTTGCGATGCCATACCGCTGGAAGATCTGTTTGCCCTGATATTCGTGAATTTTCATGGGAAAACGCTCAGGACTTGGCTTTGACGATGTCGACCACTTTTTGCACGCTGTCGGCGCTGGTCTTGAGCATCGCCTTTTCGGACGGGCTCAACTCGATCTCGATGATCTTCTCCACGCCGCCCGCACCGATCACGACCGGCACGCCCAGGTACAGGTCCTTGTAGCCGTACTCACCCTCGAGGTACGCGGCGCCCGGCAGAATGCGCTTCTGATCGTAGATGTACGCTTCGGCCATCGCGATCGCGCTGGAGGCGGGCGCGTAATAAGCGCTGGTGCCCATCAGGCCGACGATCTCGCCGCCGCCCTTGCGCGTGCGGTCGACGATCGACGCCAAGCGCTCTTCCGAAATCAATTGCTTGACCGGAATGCCGTTGATCGTGGTGTAGCCGAGCACGGGCACCATGTCGTCGCCGTGGCCGCCGAGCACCGTGGCGCGCACGTCCTTCACGCTGGCGCCGGTTTCACGCGCCAAAAACAGCGAGAAACGCGCGCTGTCGAGCACGCCGGCCATGCCCACGACCTTCTCGCGCGGAGCGCCAACGCGGCGCTTGTACTCGTACACCATTGCGTCGAGCGGATTGCTGATCACGATCACGAACGCATCGGGGCAGTACTTCTTGGCGTTGTCGGCAACGTCCTGGATGATGGGCAGATTCGTGCCCACGAGATCGTCACGCGATTGCCCAGGCTTGCGCGGAATGCCGGCGGTGATGATGAGCACGTCGGTTCCGGCGAGGTCAGCCCAGTTCGAGGAGCCCGTGACTTTGGCGTCGCTGCCGGAGAGCACGCTCGCTTGCTCGAGGTCGAGCGCCTTACCCTGAGCGAATTTCTCCTTCGCCGGGATGTCGAACAACACGACGTCGCCGAGCTGCTTGGTTGCCGCGAGGTTTGCGAGCTCACCACCGATATTACCCGCGCCGATGAGGCCAATCTTCTTTCGTGCCATGTCGAATTGCTCCTGTAATTCTGTCTTCGGCGAGGACGCCGACCGGGTGTGGTGCGTACCACTTCTCTGAGAACGTTACCGTTCAGCTGAGCGCTACCACCTGCGGGTTTCCGGGGTAGTGGCGGGGCTGGACGGGGAGCGAAGTAGACCAGCAGCTAACCCGCGGCAACAGCCCATCCGCTGAGATTGAAAGCTATTGTTTCGATTGTATTTCAAGTGGCCGACAGGAAACGGATTACGGCCGAAGATGTATGGTCGCTCGGGGCGCTCGGGTGTGGTCTTGACAGAGACACCGGGAGGCGCTGCCCCAACCTCGTCCGAGCCCTGTCCGGTCGGCGTAAGCAGCTGAGCCGGATCCCGAAGTAGAGTGTCGGTGTTGGCCGACGACGAAGCGACGTGTCTGTTGTTCGTGTATGGCTCGCTCAAGCGCGGGCGGGCCAATCACCACGAGCTACGAGCAGCAGAGTATGTGGCTGACGCGCGTACCTCGTCGAACTTCGCCCTGCGCGTCGTTGCCGGTTATCCGGCGCTCGTGCCCGGTTCGCTCTCGATTCGCGGCGAGCTCTTTCGAATCGCAAGGACCGCGTTGCCCGCGCTCGACGAGTTCGAAGGAGCGACCTACGTTCGCCGTGAAATCGAGCTTGCGCATGGCGAACGTGCACTCGCTTATCTGTCCGGCACCCCTGCAGCCGGAGAGCCGTACTCCGGCGTCGAGTGGCCAGGCCCATAATTTCGAGGACTCGAAGCGTGTACGTGCGCGTCTCACCTGCACGCGCGCCGTGTAAGGGAAGGTCGCGCTCAACCCGAGCGCAGTTTGGCCGTTTCCTGTCGTCCAAGGCATGGTCACTCTCTCGGACGCAGCCAAAGTTGCGCTGGATGCCCTGGTCACCCCGATTTGGGTGATCGACGTCGAACGCGGCGATTTGATTTGGGCCAACCGTTCCGCGCTGACGCTGTTTGCGGCAGCGTCGCTCGAGGAGCTTTTGGCACGCGAGCAGATGACTGGAGCCAATGCTTTCCTCGTCGGTGAGCTGCGCCGTCTGGCGCCAGGGGCTCGCCTCGAGAGTGAGTTTCGCGTTCGTCAGCCTGGCTTCGAGTTGCTCGTCACGTGTACCTTCACGGGTATCGAAGGCGAGCCCGGTCAACGGCTGTCGTTGGTCGAGGCCCACGCGGATCGCAACGCGCCGACCTCGCTGCGCGCACCCGAGTTCGAACAGCGGCTTCAAAGTCGCGATCGGATGGCCTCGATTGGCACGCTCACTGCGGGTGTAGTCCATGGCATCAACAACCCGCTCGCGTACGTGATCGCCAATCTCGAATACGTGAAGCGCTTGCTCGCGCCGGGCGCCGAGCGCCTCGAAGCCAAAGTCGTGGCCGAACTCGGCGACGTGCTCGACGACAGCTTGGACGGTGCCGAGCGGGTGCGTCGCATCGTTTCGGATCTGGGCAGCTTCTCGCGCCCAACCGACGCCCGCGTGCTAGCGGTAGATCTGGAACGCGCGACCGAACGAGCATTGAGCGTCGCAGCCAACGAGATCCGTCACCGCGCGCGCGTGATCAAGGAATTCTCGCGCATCCCCTCAGGGCTGGGTACCGAAGCCAGATTGGTGCAGGTGATCCTGAACGTGTTGATCAACGCTGCGCACTCGATCGAAGTCGGCGCGGTCGATCGCAACACGATCACGGTGCGCACGCGGCTCGACGCACGCGAGCGACCGACGCTGGAAATCGAAGACACCGGCTGTGGCATCGCCAAGGAGAACTTGGGCCGCGTGTTCGATCCATTCTTCACTACCAAACCGGTGGGGGTCGGTACCGGACTCGGTCTGTCGATCGCTCAGCGCATCATGCGCGACTTGGATGGGGAAATTCAGCTGGAGAGCGTGCACGGACAGGGGACTCGGGTGCTGCTCACCTTGCCGGCCGCGCCCATTTCGGCTGCCGCGTTGCCCGTGCTCGAGAGCGTGCCGCCATTCTCGACCGACCGCTTTCGAGCGCGCGTCTTGGTCATCGACGACGAGCCGGCGATCTTGCGCGCATTCCGCCGAGTGCTCTCGGCGCACGAAGTGGTGTCGGCCAGCTCTGGGCCGGAAGCCATGGCAAAGCTAGCCGATGGCCGACGCTTCGACGCGATTTTCTGCGACGTGATGATGCCCGAGATGTCGGGGGTCGAGGTGTATCAGCGGATCCGTGAACAGCACCCGGGCCAGGAGCACAAGTTGGTGTTCATGACCGGCGGCGCGTTCGCCGAGCTGGCGGCGCATTTCATCGAATCGGTCGACAATCCCAAGCTGAAGAAGCCGTTCACGGGCAGCACCGTGCGTGCGCTCGTCTCGGCCGTGATGCGGTTTCCGTCGCGTTAACTTCCCTAGTCGCGCGATTCGTACACGTTCATCGCTGGCAACTCGAGCGCGGTGAGAAACCCGCCGTTACCGCAGCCGGTGTCGATGCCGACGACGTTCTCGCCGGCCCAAAGATCCGTGGGGTCCTCGGGCGTGTAGCCGGAGAGCTCGGGCGGCAGATACTCCGTTCGGGTGTGGCCGAACACCACCAACTTACCGCGGTAGTTGCGAAAGAAATAATCGTCGCGCAGCCACAAGAGCACAATCGGATCTGTCACCGCACCGGGGTGAATGAAACCTTCGCTTCCGCGCGGAAGGCCGGCATGCACGTAGATCGCGTGGTCGTCCTCGTACCAATACGGAAGGGCCCGAAACCAATCGACCACGACTTTGGGGAAGAACTCACCCGAGGTGAAGAGTTCGGCTTCACGCTGCAGTGGGCGTTCGTCTTCGCGCGGCACGGGCCCTCCGACGTAAGAACGAAACGCTGCGAGGCAACCGTTGCCCGGCGGAGTGACGAACTCGTCCCAACCGCGGTCGATCACGCGCAGCCAGGCATCCTCGTGATTGCCGCGCAGGGCCACGACTTTAGCCGGTGTTTTCTGGGATAGGGTGCGCACGAACTCCACGACCTCGGCCGAGGCAGGGCCGCGATCGATGTAGTCGCCAAGGAAAACCAGCGTGTCTTCCGCGTCGAGCTTCGGCAGGCAACTCATCAGCTTGTACAGGTGCTTGGTCTCGCCGTGAATGTCGCCGATTGCGAACGTGCGCTGCGCCATGGTCAAACTCACGGTATCACTAGCGCGCGGTCAGCGTCACGCAGCAATGCCTCATTCGCGGGGCGCGTCGGGCTCTGCTAGCGTCGGGGAGTGGCGCGCTGGCACGGACGATCCAGAGTGGCTGCGGGCGCGGTTGGAGGGCGTGCAGCAATGTCGCGCGCATCGCTCGCCGTGGCTTATTTGGCCTGCGTGTGCGGCGTTGTGTGCTGCGAAAAAGCAGCAGAGCAACGTTGGTGGGTCAGATACACGGAGAGCGGCGTAGCAGCGAACTCGGCGCCCCAGGCTGCTCCGCCGCCTGTCGCTTCTGCCGTCGTCGAAGCCGAGCCCGCACAGCTCGATGTGGACGGTGACGACGACGCCCTCGCTGATGAGCCCGGACCGTCCCTAGGCCCGGGGCAATTCGAGCGGGTCGGCCGCGCACCGTCCGCGTTGCAGCGGATTTGCGATCTGACTCCTCTCGACGGAGCGCTCTATGCAGCGCACGCGACTCGCCCGCTGGGTCTGGACGGCGCGACCATCAGTCGCTTTCGTCCTGCCGATCCGCGACCATTGTCCCTGGCCTTCGATTGGAATCGCGCGGGTGAGCCGACCAAGGGCGGCGGTGCGGGGCAGGGGTTTTTGCGCGTGCACGCGATTGCTGGGCGCTTGTTCGTGCCGGACGCCGATCCGCCGTACAACGGCTTCGGCATCTCTGAGCCGGGGACGGAGGGCTTCGTGTTCGTGTCCACGACCGAGGGCGAATTTGCGAAGGCGCGCATGCCTGGCCATCTACCCCCCCGCGCGCCGGATGCGGCTGGCAAAGCAGGTGCGGCGGTGTTGCCGCGCGCTTACCACGTCATCGACGTCATCCGTTTTCGCGGCAACCTATACGCGGCGACCGGCGCTGTCCCGCCCGATCAGCGCGCATGGCATGGAGCCTCACCGGGCGCATTGCTGGTCGAGACCGAGCTGGGTGCGCGTTTCGCTTACGCGGCGGACTACCCGCGCCCGTATCGAGATGGCGTCTGGCGCTTGACCTTCCTGGTGCGCTTTCGCGATCGCCTGTATGCCGGACTCCAAGACTACGACCAACGCGAGCCGAACGACTACGTGTATTTCGCGCCGCCACGCGAACGCACTTCGATCATGCAAGAAGACGTCCACGCCGTGCGCGTGACCGAGTCGGGCACCGCGCAGACCCTGCGCTGGTACGCGGATGGCGGAAACCTGTATTGGATTGCCTGGAATCGCGAGGGCGTGGCGCTGCGCGTGAGCAAGGACGGCGACAGTTGGCGAGTGGTGCCTCTGCCGGGTGACGTGGGTGTGCCGACGGACATCGTGCGCTTTCGCGGCGCGCTGCACGTGCTCATGTCGCGCGCCTTGTTGCGCCTCGACGACGCTGGTCCGACCGTGCTGTCACGCATCGCCGACAAACGCTCGCCCTTCGAGCTCGATGACAGCTTTTGCGCCGCCCCGCTGGCGGTTTTTCAGGGGGAGCTGTACGCGGGCGGGCAGCGTGACGGCGCGTTGTACCGGTTCAAGCCCGAAAATTAGAGCGAATTGTACCGCGTGAGGCGAGCACGGTGTAGGCTGCGCGCCCTTCATCGTGTCTATCGTCACCGCACAAAGCGTTCATCGGGCTTTTGGTACTCATACCGTCTTGCGAGCCGCGGACGTGTCGATCGCTCCGGGTGAGCGTGTGGGCGTCGTCGGCTTGAACGGCGCAGGCAAGAGCACACTCTCGCGTATCTTGGCGGGGACTGAACCGGCCGACTCGGGCACCGTCGCTCGCCGGCGCGGAGCGACCGTCGCTTACCTCGAGCAGGTGCCGCATTTCGAGGGCGATCCGACGGCGTTCGAGGCTGTCACTAGCGGCCTGGTCGGTTGGTCCGAGGCGGTCGCTCGGCACGAAGCTGCGAGCCTGGCGCTCGCGCGCGGCGAGGGCAATCTCGAGCTCCTGCTCGAGCAACAACACGCCGCGCAGAGCGACGTCGAGCGCTTGGGCGGCTGGGATCGCCAGCACAAGGTCGAAGCCTTTTTGGACCACCTCGGGATTCATCGCTCTGACGCGAAGGTCTCGAGCATGAGCGGTGGTGAGCAGCGTCGAGTCGCCTTGGCACGCGTGCTCATCTCCAGTCCTGATTTGGCCATCCTCGATGAGCCCACCAATCACCTCGACGCCGAGACCATCGAGTGGCTCGAGCAGTATTTGATCGAAGAGTACAAGAACGCGATCCTGCTCATCACCCACGACCGTTATCTGCTCGATCGCGTCGCCGAGCGCACGGTCGAGGTCGCCAATGGCGAGGTGTACAGCTACGACGGTGGCTACGAGCGCTACCTAGAGCAAAAAGCCGAGCGACTGGCGCACGCCGAGCGCACCGAGTCGAATCGTCAGAACTTTCTACGTAAAGAACTGGAGTGGCTCAGCCGTCAGCCCAAGGCTCGCAGCACCAAACAAAAGGCGCGTATCGATCGCGCCGAGGCGGCCAAAGCCGTGGTCGCACCGCGCGCCGAGCGTACCGCGGCGCTGGAGCTCGACGTCGTACGCAGCGGCAAGACCATCCTGGAATTGCGCGATCTGCGCGTCGAAATCGGGGGTCGCACGCTGATCGACAGTTTGTCCATGTTCCTCACCGAGGGTGAGCGCATCGGCATCGTCGGACCGAATGGCAGTGGCAAGACCACGCTGCTCAAGACCATGTTGGGTGAGCTCCCTCCGGCGCGCGGCTCGGTCGTACTCGGGGTGAACACGAAGGTCGCGTACTTCGATCAGCGTCGCTCGGGTTTGGACGACAGCAAATCGATCTGGGACAACGTCGTCGGCGATCAATCGAAGATCGAACTCGGTGGCGAAATCATCGAGGCTCGCTCGTATTTGGAGCGCTTCGCGTTCGACTCACACAAGCAGCGACAGCAAGTGGGCTCGTTGTCGGGCGGCGAGCGCGCACGCGTGGCCTTGGCGCGTTTGCTCCGACAAAGCGCGAACTTGGTCGTGTTGGACGAGCCCACCAACGATCTGGACACCGCGACTCTGGGCGCGCTGGAGAGCATGCTCGTGGATTTTGGAGTGACCGCGTTGGTCGTCACTCACGATCGCTGGTTTTTGGATCGCGTGGCGACCAGCGTGCTCGCGTTCGAAGAGGGAGGACGCGCCGTGCGTTATCCCGGAAATTACGAGACTTATCGGCGTTTGAAGGCACAGCAGCAAGCTGAACGTGCCTCGCGTCCACCACCAGCCGCGCCAGCGCCCGTGGCGGCTCCGCCAGCCCCGCGTGGCAACAAGAAGAAGGGGCTGAGCAACAACGAGCAGAAGGAGCTGAACGGTCTTCCGGACGCGATCGAGCAAGCGGAGAAAAGCGTTGCGGATCTCAGTCAAGCTCTGGCCGATCCCAAAACGTACGCGGCCGGAGCCAAAGAGATCGCGCGGGTCACTGCTGAGCTCGAGAAGGCCAAGGCGGACGTGGAGCGCCTCACCGCGCGCTGGGAAGAGCTCGAGCTCAAGCGGGCCGAGTGAACGCTGAGCTCTACGCGCTCACGCACCGGGGAAATCCCGGCGATGTCGCATTCTATCGCGAGGCGTGTCGCGGCGCGCAGCGCGTGCTCGAACTCGGCTCGGGATCGGGTCGGTTGCTGATTGCGCTGGCGGACGCCAAGCGTCGCCTGACTGGGCTCGAGCTCGATCCGGAGTTGCTCGGCTTGGCCAACCGCAATTTGCGCGCACTGCCGCCTGCGAAACGCAAAGCGGTGCGAGTCTTGGCCGGTGACATGCGTGATTTCGAGGTTCCAGAGCGCTTCGACCGGGTACTACTGCCGTACAATGCGCTCTACTGCTTGCTCAATCGGCGCGCGGCCTCGGCCTGTTTTCGTGCGGCGCATCGCGCGCTCATGCCGAGCGGCAAGTTGATCCTGGACGTGTGGAATGCGGGACCGTTTCAGCGCAGATCCGCAAGCGACGCCGTGGACGAGCGTGAGCCGATCGTCACGCTGCGCGACGCGAAGCGCACTTGGGATGTCTTCGAGCATTCGCGGGTCCGTCGCGCTCAACAGCGCTTGGACGTGAACTACACCTATCTGCCCCGTGAAGGTGGTATCGCGTACCAGATCCCGATCGCCCAGCGCTACTACCTACCGGCCGAGATTTCCGATTTGCTCGAACGCGCTGGGTTCCTCGTGGAGGCGCGCTACGGGGACTTTGCGAAACGGAAGTTCGGCGCTCGCTCGCCGCACTTGATCGTCTCGGCTCGCGCGATCTGACCGCAATCGGGCGGCAGCACTGACGGAGAGAGAGAGAGAGACTACCGCAGAGCCGCAGAGACCGCAGAGATCAGAGGGAGATTATTTGGGGTTCACGGAGGATGCACGCTTCGTCTTTGTTCACAACGAACGAAGCGCTTGGTGGAACGGCTGAAGTACGTCGGTCGTTTCTCCGACGAAGATGGCGCGCTGAGGAAACCCGATCTCCTCTTTCTCAGATCTCTGCGGCCTCTGCGGCTCTGCGGGTCAATTTCTCCGGGAAGCCGTGCAGCGCTCACAGGGCTTTGACGGCCGCGCACATCGCGCACAGCGCTGAGCGAGCCGCGCCGGGAACAGAGCCGTGTTCGGAGGTGCGTTGCGGGATAGCGAGCGCCCAATCTTCTCGATCAGGATGCTGCGGGCAACGCGGCCAGAATCCCTGCTAGCCCGAGGCTCGGACGGGCGATCCCCCGCTTGATCCCGGACATGGTGCGCAGCATCTCCTCACGCATGAAGGGCATGCGGCAGGCCAAGCTCATGGCTACGTTGCGGAGCGGTCCCAGCGCTTGCAAGTCGGACTGGAAGAGCGGTGTGAGCCAACGCGACGCGAATTGATAGAAGTCGATGTGCGCCTGGCGCGCGCGGGAGTAGTGCTCGAGGGCGACGACGAGCGGCGTCTCTTCACTCAGCGCGGCACACAGTGTGCTGGCGTCCATCAACGCCAAGTTCGTGCCCTGTCCGAGTTGCGGGCTCATCGCGTGCGCCGCATCACCGATGAACACTTGGCGTTGGGTGTGCCACGGCGACATTACGACATCGTGATAGCCGGCGGTGAGCACTTGCTCCACGCTTTCGATCTGGTCGAGCACGAACGCCGCGTCCGGCTCATAACGCAGGATCTGCTCTTTCCAAGCCGTGAAGCCCGCGCGTCGAAAATCATCGATGCGATCCATGCGGATGCTCCAGAACAGGCTCACGCGATGCTCCTGAACGCCGTCTTCGAGCGGCCCGAGCCCGGTCGGCAAGAGCCCCAGCATGTGCCGTGTGCCGTTCGTGATTTGACGCAGGCGACGGCGGTAGAATTGTGCTGGATCGCGGGCCACGAACCAGAGCGCGCCCCACGGGTAAGGGCGCTCTCGCCGAAGCAGTCCGCTCGCGCGGCGCAAGTCCGAACGCGCGCCGTTGGCCACCACCACCAAGTCATGCTCGGCGAGCGGCCTACCGGCATCGTCGAGGAGCTGCGCTTTGCCCGGCAGTTCGAGCACTCGTGCTACGCTGGTCGCGCGTCGTAACGTGGCTCCGCCCGCAACTACGAGCTCGTGCAAGATCTGGAATAACGCGCCGCGATGCATGCCCAAACCGAATAGCGCCGGGTGCAGCTGTGCGTAGTCCAGGCGGAACACGTCTTGGTTCTCGGGGGTCACACAGTGCAAAGATTCGAGACGCGCGCCGCGGTCGAGCACCCTTCCGAGCACGCCGAGATCGGCGAGCACCGACAGACCGGTCGGTTGCAGCACGATGCCGGCGCCCACCGCCGAGGGGTGCGCGAATTCTTCGTACACGGTGACTCGATGCCCCGCGCGCCCCAAGAGTGCGGCCGTGGCAGCGCCCGCGAATCCGCAGCCCACGATGCCCACATCCAGCGGTCGCATTTGGATCAGCCTCAGCGCATCGTGACGAGTTCTTCGGATGCCGTCGGGTGGATGGCCACGGTTCGGTCGAAATCCGCCTTGGTTGCCCGCATTTTCACGGCCACCGCGAAGCCTTGGATCATCTCGTCTGCACCGCGGCCAATGACGTGCACGCCGACCACGTGTTCGTCCGGGCCGACGCACACTAGCTTCATGTGGGTGAGCGCTTTGTGCTCGGTGACCGCGTAGAACATGTTGGTGAAGCGCGTGGTGTAGGTCTTCACGGCGTCTCCGTGTAGAGCGCGAGCATCGGACTCGCTCAGGCCAACGCTGCCGATCGGCGGGTGGCTGAAGACCACGCTCGGGATGTCGTTGTAGTCGAGCTTCGATTGCTGCTTGCCGCCGAACAGGCGATCCGAGAGGCGACGACCTGCCGCGATGGCGACAGGGGTCAACGTCGCGCGGCCCGTGACGTCACCTATCGCGTACACGCCGGGGGTGGTGCTATTTTGCCATTCGTCGACCACCACGTGCCCGTCGCGGTCGGTGCGTACGGCGGCCGCGTCGAGGCCGAGGCCTGCGGTACTTGCGTGCCGCCCGATGCTCCAAAATAGCGCCTCTACTGGCGGTAGCGTATGTCCACTCTCGAGGGTGACGATGCGCTCGCCGCTTTGGTTCGTGGTGACGCTTTGGACGGTCGTACTCAGCCGCACGTGAACGCCGCTGTTCTCCAGCGCTTCGCGCAGCGCGTCACCGAGCATGGTGTCGAACCCGCGTAGCGGCCGTTCGTGACGCATGGCCAGGGTGACGTTGCAACCGAGACTGCGCAGTACCCCGGCGAGCTCGACTGCGATGTAGCCCGCGCCCACGATCAGTGCGCTGCGGGGCAGGCTCCGAAGCGCAAAGAAGCCGTCGGAGCTCAATCCGAGTTCTGCGCCGGGGACGTCCGGAAAGGTTGGCGCACCCCCGGTGGCGATCAGCACGTGCTTCGCCTCGAAGACGCGCTCCCCCACTTGGACTCGGTTCGCGCCGAGCAGCGCGCCGCGGCCGCGAATCACTTCGACCCGGTCTTTGGCCAGATTTCGCTCGTAGTTGCCGCGCATGCGCTCGATGTAAGCTTCGCGACGCTGGCACAGCGCTGCAAAATCGTGCCGATGCACGCTGACGTCGAAGCCGTAGCCCGCCGCGGCGTGCAGGGAGTCCGCTATCTCCGCGGCATTCCACATTACCTTTTTGGGCACGCAGCCCACGTTCACGCACGTTCCGCCGAGCGCACTCGATTCGACCAAAGCGACCCGAGCCCCGTACTCCGCGGCTCGGCGTGCCGACGCCAGGCCGCCGCTGCCGCCACCGATCACCAGATAGTCGAAGCTGTCCATTGGTTCCTGGTCATCGGGCTTTGGGGAGGGTTTTGCAAGTGCGCACGCTCAAACCGGTGTCTCTTGCGCGGCAATGGTAGTAAATGCGGGCGTGCTTCGCCCTATCCCAAAAGACCGGCGATTATTAGGGATTTTCTGGCTCTTATCGGGCGTGTTGCTGCTCGGCTGCGGGTTTCATCGGGATAGCGCGGCAGTCGAGCGTCTGCGTGCCCGAATTCAAGCCGAAGTGGGCAGCGCTGCGAGCGTGAACGTCCGCACCGCGTACGGCGCGACCACGGTCACCATCCGTCTGGAACGAATGCCTGCGGCCGATCCAAAACAGGTCCAAGAGCGCGTCGAGGCCTTGACCAAGGTCGAGTTTCCGCGGGCCGAATACGTGGTGGTGCTGGGCAAGCCATGACGCGAGCGCTTCGCATTGCCGTCGTCGGCGTGGGCAACGTGGGCGGCAATCATGCTCGTGAGCTATTGCTCGGCAAGGTTCGCGGCGCGACGCTCGTCGCCGTTTGCGATCCGAATCCCGAAGCGCTAGCTCGATTTGCGAGCGTTCCCGGCTTCGCCCGTCAAAGCGAACTGCTTGCCGCGAACCTGGCCGACGCCGTGCTGATCGCGACTCCGCACTACGACCACACGCCGCTCGCGATTGACGCTTTGGCGGCAGGCATGCACGTCTTGGTCGAGAAACCTCTGGCCGTGCACAAGGCCGACGCCCTGCGGATGTTGGCGGCTTACGACTGTCGCCCCAATCCCGATCAGCGATTTGCGGAAATGCTCGTGCTCAGGACCGATCCGCGTTTCCTGCGTTTGCGCGGGCTGATCCAGGGCGGCGAGCTCGGCCCGGTCCGGCGCATTCATTGGACGATCACCGACTGCCTGCGTACCGACGCCTACTATCGCAGCGGCGGCTGGCGGGCGACCTGGGCAGGCGAAGGAGGCGGAGTCCTACTCAATCAGTGCCCGCACAATCTAGACCTCTGGCAATGGTTGTTCGGCATGCCAGTGCGCGTTCATGCGTTTTGTGGCTTCGGTCGCATGCATCCCATTTCGGTCGAGGACCAAGTGACCGCTTACCTCGAGTACGAATCCGGAACGAATGGGGTATTCGTCGCGTCCACGGGCGAGGCGCCGGGCAGCAACGTTTTGGAGGTGGTGGCGGATCTCGGCAAGGTCGTGGTCGAGCGTCATGGGCTGAAAGTGATCCGAAACGGGATGTCGACCCTCGAGCTGCTGCGCACGGGGCCGGCGCGAGTGTCGCCTGCCAGCGCCGAGATCGAGGAAATCCCCCTCGTTCACGGTCCGAACCCACTTACCGGCATGATCCAAAACTTCGTAGATGCAATCCGCGAGGGTGACGCGCTGGTCGCTCCGGCCAGCGAGGGACTCTTCGGTGTCGAACTCGCGAATGCCATGATTTACTCGGGAATTACCAAGCAAACCGTCGAACTCCCACTCGACCCTGCATTGTATGCGGCGGAACTCGCCCGCCTGATCGAGCGCGAACGCGCACAGAGATCTTAAACAGCTGGCCCGCGAGCCGTTGATGGTCGTAGCCCTCGAGCCTGCGCCATGAATAGCCCGCTGAATGTGACGAATCCGCGCTCACGCCCACCGCTTTCACTGCACGACGCGCAACGTGAAGCAGCCGGCGGAGAGAGCGACAGTGGCATCTTCAAGCTGTTCGAGTCTGCGATCTTGGTCGTGGCAAGCTCAGTCGAACAACTGGGACCGGCTTTTTCCGAGCTGGAGCGCGCAGGGTTCTCCGTGATCGTGCCGGACCCAAAGAAGGTCGACGAGCTGGCGTTCTTGCCGCGCTTCGCGCTGATCGAGACCGCGCTGCCGGGCGCGATGGATCTGCTCCGTCGCATCAACACGCCCGAGCCGGTGATGCAAGTGCTCGCCCTGCTCGGACCCACGGAGGCCGAGGGACCGGCGCTCAGCGCAGGCGCGGCATTGACGCTGCGTGGTCCGCTCGACATTGCGACGTTGGTCTTGTGCATGCGACGTTTTCGCAGCCAAGACGAAGTGGCGCGGCAACCACGGCACGTCTTCGAACAGCAAGATCGGGGCAATGTACCCGCGACGGTGCTCGAGTCGGTGCTCGCGACGATTGGTCACGAAATTCAAAATCCGTTGGCCGCTGCGCTCGCCAGCGTGGAATGCTTGCGCGAGCCGGAACTCGCGCGCCTGGGCGAAGAAGACCGATTGGCCGCGGTCGACGACGTAGCCATCGCGCTTCGTCGTATCCGTGACGTGATGGGCGCGGTCACCTCGCTGGTCAAGGGCACGGCTCCGGACCTCTCTCGCTTGTCCTTGTGGGAGTGCGCCGAGCGCGCGGTGGATGCTCTGCGGTCACCGAATGTTCGCATCGAAATCGCGGGTGACGAGCAAGTGCGCGGCCTCGCCAACGGCGCGCTGCTCGAACAAGTGATCGTGAATTTGGTGCAGAATGCCATCGACGCGACGGCGGTCTGCGAGAATCCTCAAATCCTGGTGCGCGTCTATCGTGCTGGGCTCGAAGCTCGCATTTCCATTCGCGACAACGGACCGGGTGTGCCGATGGAGCACCGACAACGGATCTTCGAACCGTTCTTCACGACCAAGGGCGAGCGAGGGACGGGCCTTGGCTTGGTGTTGGTGCATCACGCGGTCGGGCGGATGGGCGGTGCAGTTACGCTCGGGCCGACGCGCGCTGGCGCGGTATTCCGCGTGCGTCTGCGCGCGGCGTGACGCGCTACTCGGCGAGCGCTTTCAAGAATCGTTCGCCGTAGTGCTCGAGCTTGGTCGGTCCCACGCCGGAAATGCCCAACATTTGCGCTTGGGTTTTCGGGCGCGCGCTGGCCATCTCGAGCAGAGTTGCGTCGGAGAACACCACGTACGGCGGCACGCCGCGCTCGCGCGCGATCTCCTTGCGCAGCGCGCGCAGGCGATCGAAGAGCGACAGGTCGGGGTCGAGCACGGCAGGCGGCACCGAATCGACCCGCTCGCGCTTGCGCGCGGCGCGCGCTTGGGCGCGTTCCTCGGGCGTGGCGCGCGCCGGCTTCTTCGAAAGTAGCTCGAAATTGGCGCAAACATCGCAGGACGAGCCGCAGTCAGCCAGCTCTTCACCGAAGTAGTGGGCCAGTTGCGCGTGGCGGCAGCTGCGTGCTTCGGCCATGCGAAACACTTCGCGTGCCTGTGCGCGCGTGCGCTCGGCTTGCGCTTCGTCTTCACTGGCATCCGCGAAGCGGTCGTAGGCTTTGACCTCCGACCACGAATAGAGCAGCACGCAATCGCTCTCCAAACCATCGCGCCCGGCTCGCCCGAGCTCTTGATAATAGCCCTCCACCGAGCGCGGCATGTCGTGATGCACCACGAAGCGCACGTTCGACTTGTCGATGCCCATGCCGAAGGCGATGGTAGCGACGACCACGTCGATCTCGTCGTTCTGGAAGGCGTCTTGCACTTTCGATCGCATGCCCGCGTCGAGCCCAGCGTGGTAGTGACCGGCGCGCACGCCGTGTTTCTTCAAATACTCGGCGGTGGCCTCGACGGTTTTGCGCGACAAACAATAGATGATGCCACTCTGCCGCGGCCGGCTGCGCGCAACGGCGAGCGCTGCTTCTTTGGCAGTGCAGCCCAGCGCGTCTCCCTTCGCGTAGGCATGAAGACGCAGGTTTTTGCGGAAAAATGAGCCGCGATAGCGAGCTGGCGAACGCATGCCGAGTTGCTCGACGATGTCGGCGGTGACTTGCGGGGTAGCCGTAGCCGTCAGAGCCAGCACTGGGATCTGCGGAAAGCGCTGCTTGAGTCCGGAGAGATTGCGGTACGCGGGGCGAAAGTCGTGCCCCCAATGGCTGATGCAGTGTGCTTCGTCCACGGCGATCAAGCTCAGCTTGATCTCGCCGAGTGCGCGACCCACGGATGCCTCGAGCCCTTCGGGCGCGCAGTACAAAAGTTCGTAGCGGCCAGCGCGGAGTTCGGACACGCGCGCTCGTCGTTCCTCTATCGACAGCGACGAATTCAGGTACGTTGCGCGCACGCCGACCTCCGTCATCGCATCCACCTGATCTTTCATCAGCGCGATCAGCGGGGATATCACCAGCGTGACACCGCCCAAAATGCGCGCGGGGATCTGGTAGGTAATGGATTTGCCCGCGCCCGTAGGCATGACGCCGACGCAATCGCGCCCGCTCAAGACGGTATCGATGATCGCGCGCTGACCTGGTCGGAACGACTCGTAACCAAAGCACTCCTTCAAGACGAGCGCTGGATCACTGCCCTTGTGCGCGGCCGCGCCTGCCGCGAGCGAACTGGCTATTCTTTTCAGCATCTCCAGTAGGTCGGACGAGAACGCGCTCGGGTTGCGTTTCCACGCCAACCGCAGTTCAGAAAGTTCCGCCTCGCACGCGCGCTGCTCACCGACCGACAAGGCATGGCCCGCGACTTTCTGGGCCAGCTGCTCGGCCGCCGTCTGCACCGCGTCGTCGTTCATCGCGCTAGAAAGGGGGCAGCTGGCATCCGGCGCGCGCATTCTGCGCCGGAACTGCAGCTTCCGCCAATGCCGCGGCCAAATCAGCCCGGCAAGCGCGCGATTGTCGAAAGATCCGCCCTGATCGCGCTCTTCAACCCCAGCTGAGCTCGTAGTGCTCGGGGAAGGGACCGCCTCGGTAGTCGATTCGCTCGTTTGCCTTGAGGTCGGGGCGGAGGAATAGCTGGCGAATCATCTCCGGGATCATCACCATGCCCACGTATTTGCCCAAGCACTCGTGGCTACCGAATCCGAAGTGGAAGTAGTGGTACCAATTGCGGGTCGGCAGGAAGTCATCCGGATTTTCGAAGGCGGCCACGTCGAACATGCCGGACTGGGTGAGCGCGAGCACGTACGTCCCGGGACGAACGACGGTCGCGTAGTCCGTGCCTCGGCCGACGGTATATTCCTCGGCGCATTCGCGGAACGTGTACGGGAACGGCGATACGTAGCGCAACGCTTCCCACACGATTCCGTCGAAGCGTGCGCAATCCGGCAAGCGTGCGGCCTCTTTGGCGCGCGCGAACCACTCCGGGCGCTCGATTAGGTATTGCACGACCTGGGCGACGGCGCGCGCGGTCGTCTCCACCGCGCCGATCAGCAGCCCGGCAGCGTTCACGCCGAGGCGCTCGATGTTGAAGTCGACCTCACCGGGGAAGCTCGTGCGCAGCATACGAGCCACGATGTCGTCGCTGAGCGAGTCGTTCTTTCCCAACAGTTTGCGCAGCAACACGGCCAGGAAATGAAATGGCGCGCTGAGTTTGGCCACGAGCAAACGATGCGCGACCAACTCTACGATGTACTTGCTGAGCTCTGAATCGGCTTTGTTGTGGCTATCGATGATGTGCTTGCGCTCCGCGTCCGTGCGCGCGTCGAATGGTTGGTTATGAAACGTGTCGTATTGCGCCCAATAGCTCCACTCGATCAGCTTTTCGCGCGTCATGCCAGTGAGTCCGAAGTAGTTCTGGACTAAGCCCGCAGGCACGCTGCGGCAGTAGTGGTAAGCGGCTTCGATGCGCTTGTCCTTCTGGGCGTCCAAGATTTCGTTGCAAAGCGCAGTGACTAGAGCTCGGACTTTCGGCAAGTCGTCGCGGTTCAACATGCCCTGCATGATGGCTTTTTCGCGCGAGTGCAGCGGGTCGTCGTCGTGCGACATCAGGTAGCGGCCATTGCTCTGCTTCGGCACGTACAGAGCAACGGTGAAAACCTTTGGCTGGCTCAAGATGTCCGTCACGTCCGCATAGCGTGCGACGAGCGTGCACTCTGGCGTGACCAGCACGGGGCGTTCGGCGCGCAGTTGCTTGAAGAATGGGAGCGGCTCCGTATCAATCCAACGCCGCACCAGCTGAAACTTCTCGGACTCTGCGGCGCTGTCGTATTCGGCTAGGTAGTTGGTCATCTTCAAAGGGACTTCATGTATTCAACTAGGTCGAGGCGATCTTCGTTGGTCATCGGCTCGAGGTTCCGCTCTTTGAGCCCGAGATCGTGAATCGTGCCGTACTCGTGGCCGGAGTTGCTGTTACCGGGCAGTGTGGTGTCGAACTCGAACCCCTCGTAGCCTGCGCTGACGAAGCCGACTTTGGCTGGATCGAGCTCTCGCGACCCAACCACGAACTTGACCGGTCGGTACTCACCTTCCGGATCACCATCGCGTCGAGCCGGAAGCAGCAGATCATAGAGCGTAGGCACCGAACCGTTGTGCAAGTACGGTGCGGTCGCCCAAATTCCGTTCAGCGAGCGCCCTTTGTAGGCTTCTAGCGAAGCGTACGGGGCAACCGTCGTGTCGGGGGTGTAGTCGCCGCTCTTGAGCGAGGATTGAATCTCGTTCGAGAGCAAATTCCCGAGCAGGTCACTGCCCCAATCGGCCACTCGTCGAATCGGATTCGCGTTGGGGTAGGGTTCCGCGATCACGCCGTGCGTTGCCTGGGTGAGCAGCGCTGCTACCGGCGCTCTTCGGTCGATCAACACGTTCCCGATGCCAGTTGCGTTGACGTACTGATTGCGAAGCATTCCCGAGTAGCCCACGGCGTGCGTGCTGTTCCAGGCCATCGTCGGATCTGTGCCGATCTTGTCGAGTTCTTTTCTGGGGTTCGCGCCGATCATGCTCGCGACGACTCGTCGATAGGGTGCGTCACGGTTGATCTCGGCATGGCAACGAGCGCAATGCTTTCCGAACAGGACATCACCGCGGAATGCGCGATCGCGATCGATCGGCGGAAGACCCGAGGGCCATTGCGGCGACTGCAGCTTGACGATTTGTGCCTCGATGCGCCGCAAATTGTGGACGTAAATGGAGGACTCGTAGCTGATGTGGTGTTGCTTGAGCCCCTGACCGCCGAGCAACGAAGACAGTGACCAGCCGTCTTTGATTTGCCAGTCGAGCGTGCCAAATACCCCGATTACTTCACCGGCATTTCGACCGACGCCACCGAACGTGGCGTTGGCGACGATGCCGTTCCACTGAACGTAATCGTGCTGGGGGGTATCCCACAGGAACGGGTAGCTGACTGGCGCGTTCGATGAATTGAAGGCTTTGGCGACCAATTTCTTGCGCTGCTCGGCATTGAGCAGGGGCAAGGCGCGTTCGACGATCTCTCGCGTCTCCGTGCCTTCGAGCACGGGGCGGAGGGCTTTTAGAACCGCTGGGAGCTCCGAGCTGTCGAACACGTCGCGCGAGATGTCCTCGAGGTCCTCCTTGCGAAGAATGGCGCGCAGCACTCGGTTATAGATGCGCCCGAACGCGTCGAGGCGAGCGAAACCGTACTTGGTGTCGCTATGATTCACGATCGCATCGCAGTCGACGCGGCGCTTGCTGGCGATGAGCTCGCCCGTGACTTCGAGTTCGTTCTTGAAGTCGCCGCGCTCGAGCACGCGAGAGACGAAGCTCTTGCAGCTCTCGTTCGCACAATGACCGCTCGCGTCGAGCTTTGCCGTCTCATTCAAGGCAGCGCCGAGATCGGCCATGAAAGCGTCGAAATCGGCCATCGAGGGGCCGCCGTCGATGCGCCACGCCTTGCCATGGTAGTTCACCTGGCCCGTGTGACACGCGGCGCAGGTGAGACCTAGATAAGACCGCGAGCGGTACTCATTGCGTACGAAGCCGATAGGCAAGGCGTCCGGATTGCGAGCAGACGCCGTCTGCGGCAAGTAGCGCCAGCGCTTGAAGTTCGCGTCGGAGCTGAAGGGTTTACCCTCGAGCGAGAGCGAGAGGAAGAACGAGTACGGCAGCAGATCAGAACCCTGCGTGACGGTGTAGAACCACTCGCTCTCACCTTCGCTCCAGCCTTGTTCGAGGTACCCCGCGTCCGGATAAGCGTTTCCCGATTTATCCGCAGTGCGGTTCGAGAGAGGTGCTTCGGACAGCTTCCGGAACTCCCAAATGTCGTCGTGAACGACGAAATAGATTCCCGGTAGGGCGACGAGCAACAGCGCGATCGCCAGGAAAATGCGTGGCCGGACGAGCTTTCGCGCATAGTGGAGGAGCTTGGTTTTGGCTCGCGAATGGATCGCCATCAATCTCGCTTTCGTCCCCCTTCGTGTGCCGCTCGGCCGAGAAGGCGAGCCGCTCCAATCCTAACCGATCGTCCTGCCTAGTTTCATGCACTCTGCGGATCAAAACTAATGGTCATTTTGTGGACGCGATTTCGGGTGACGAATCCCGACAGCAGTGCGCGCTTGGTCTGGCGGTCGGAGGGCCTTCTCGCTTCCCTGCTTCTCTCGTTCAAGGCGGGCGTGTATTGGAGTCTTCATGGTCGACCTGAAGAACAAGATTCGCCACGTGGTGCTGCTGATGTTCGAAAATCGTTCATTCGACCATATGCTGGGCGACCTTCAGCAGCTGAAATCGGTCGACGGTATTCCCGCGAACGGGCCACCCCGTAAAATTACGTTCGAAGGGGTGGATTACCTGCAAGAGCCTGGTGCGGCGCGGATTCTCACTTCGGACTTGAAGCACGAAGCGATTGACGTTGCCACGCAACTTGCGCAAGGAAACACCGGGTTCATTCAAGACTTCGTGCGAGCGTTTCCACACGCCAGCGTCGACGCGCGGCGCGAGGTGATGCGCTACTTCGCGCTGCGCAAGCTCCCCGCGCTGCATGCGCTAGCTGAAGCCTTCACGGTGTGCGACCGCTGGTTTGCCTCGGTGCCAGGTCCGACCTGGCCGAATCGTCTGTTCGCATTGAGTGGTACGTCACTCGGTCGAGTGAAGATGCCGGAAGGATTCTTGAACTGGAACCTGCACTGGTACGATCAGACGACCATCTTCGACCGCTTGAATCAAAAGCAGATCCCCTGGAAGGTCTATTACAACGACTTTCCGCTCTCGTTCCTGTTCGTGCATCAGCTCGAACCCGCAAACGCGGCTCGTCACCATTCCCTCAACCAGTTCTTTCACGACGCTGCCGGAAAGGCCGAGGATTTCCCCGCGTTCTCGCTGATCGAACCGGCCTACTTTCAGCCGCACGCGAGCGACGATCATCCTCCTCACGATATCCTCGGTGGTCAGAACTTGCTCGCCCAGGTCTACAACTCGATTCGCGCCAACAAGGAGCTCTGGGAAAGCACGCTCTTGGTCGTGACGTATGACGAACACGGCGGCTTCTATGATCACGTCGTGCCGCCGACGACGGTCGCACCCGATCACCATACGGAGGAGTTCCGCTTCGACCAACTCGGAGTACGCGTGCCCGCTGTGCTCATCTCACCATGGATGGCCAATGACGTGTTCAGCCAAACGATGGACCACACGTCCTTTCTGAAGTTCTTGATCGATCTCTGGGGGCTCGGGCCGCTCGGGGCTCGCGCGGCGATCGCCAACACGTTTGCCAGCGCATTCCGTGACGTTCGCAACGACGGACCGGAGCAATTGTTCGTTTCGGGTACGCTTGCCGGCGAACCCTCGGCGACCGTCCCCGTGCCGCGGGTCGCGGAGCTGAGCGGTCACCAAGGTGCGATGGTGGCGCTGTCCCACGCGGTAGAGACCCTGACCAACGAACCTGCAGAAACCATCGTCCAGCGGCTGAAACACGCACTTACCGGCCCACAGAGCCAAGCTGACGTCGCCATCGACCGCATCGAGAAGTTCATCGCGTCGATGCGGTGAGCCGCGTCGACGCGCTCAGGTTGAGCCAAGCTGACGCATCAAGCACGCTTCATCAGTCAACCGATGATGGGCGACGCGACGATGCGTCCCCACGACCAATGGAGTGTGGCGGGACTGCTGCACTTTCGCCTCACACCTTCGACCCTGCGCTGGATGTAGGCTCGAGCGTACATCGCTTTCCGAGCCGCGCTTTGCTACGGTAGATGTTTATCTTTGTCTGGGAGCCGAGCTTTGAAGTCTAGCCGCCTGAGCCACTGGTTGCGTGTCGGTGTGATGCTAGCGCTGTGTTCGTTCACGGCGTATGCGTGCGGCGGCCCCGAATTCACGGCGAGCGGCCAGCACAGCGGCGCCGGCGCCAGCGGTGGGTCCGGAGCGGTTGCTTCGGGCGGCAGTGGACCCAAGGTCGCCTGTGAGGGCCCCGAGGATTGCGATGATTCCAATCCGTGTACGGTGGACGAGTGCGGCGCGGACGGCGCGTGTGCTCAGACGCCCAAGTGCGGCGCCACGGAGAAGTGTTGTGACGGCTCGTGCGGTCAATGTTGCGAGGCCAGCGATTGCGACGACGGCGTGAAGTGTACGGATGACGACTGCTTCGCGGGCGGCTGTACGTATTCGCCGAACAATGGCAATTGTGGAGCAAACGAGTATTGCTCGGCTACTGCGGATTGCCGACACAAAGAGGCCTGCACGGGTGATGCCGATTGTGACGACGGCGACGCCTGCACCGATGATACCTGCGCGACTGCGACGTCGCTCTGCGATCACGCCGCGGCCGCGTGCGCGGATCCCAAAAAGTCACTGTGTTGTGCTGGTGTCGGCTGCGCCGAATGTTGCGAGGATTCTCAGTGCAACGACAACAATCCGTGTACGAAAGATTCGTGCTCGGATAACCGTTGTGAGTATGCGCCCATTTGCGCGGACGGTCAGAAGTGCTGCCCGCGAGCGGGTGGTTTGACCGCCACCTGCGGCACGACTTGCTGCTCCGCCGCGGATTGCGACGACCGGGTGAGGTGCACCAAGGACTCCTGCACTCAGGGCACCTGCAGCCACACGGACAATCAGTCTTGTCCAGTGGGGTACATCTGCAACGTGAGTGACGGCTGCGTCAAAGCGGCCGAGTGCACCAGCAGTTCGGACTGCAAGTCCGACGATCCGTGCCAAACGAATGGGAGCTGCGTGAACGGCAGCTGCAAGTTCGATCCCTGCGCGGCTGGAACCAAGTGCTGCGCCGGGCAAGGCTGCAAGGCGTGTTGCGCCGATACGGATTGTGGTGACGGCCTGGGCTGCACCAAAGACAGCTGCAATGGCGGTGTATGCTCCAATCAGGCAGACAATGGCGCGTGTCCCGCGGCAGCTCCGATTTGCGATCCGAAGCTCGGCTGCATCGCCTGCAACCGCGCGTCCGACTGTGACGACAAGAACGATTGCACGATCGACAGCTGTGACGGCAACAAGTGCGTGAACACCAAGCAATGCAACGAAAAGTGCTGCTGCTCGGATGCGGATTGTCAGGGCGGCATCACCACCCTTGCCTTGCCCATCGGGTCGAAGTGCACGTACAACGTGTGCGGCGCCGCTGGGCAGTGCACTCCAAAGACGACCGTTTGCGCCGTCGGTGGCTGTTGCAAGTACGGCTGCTGCGGCATCACTACTCAATAGTGCAGCGGTGAGAGCGGCTTACGCTCAGCCGGCGTCGATGCTTCCTTCGTAGGGCGATTTTCGAGTGATTCTCAGGAATTCTGAGAATCGTCTGCTGCGCGAGAACTTTTGGCGGCGAGCGGCGTCACAAGACGCATGATGGTTGCCCACTCCTCGCGTCCGGCGCGCCGCTGGCTCAATCGCAATGTCCTCGGCCGCGCGAGCGCGCTGCTATTCGTGCTCGCGTGCGGTTGCATGTCGAGTAAGCCGCAAACGGAAGTGGCCTCGAAGCCACCTGCGACTGGCTCGCCAGAGGGCTCGCGTGCAAGCGATGCGCCGGTTGCCGAGAAGAAAGAATCCGAGCCCGTGGCCGCGCTGCCAGCGGAACCTGCGGCAGCCAACGCGGGTGTTGGCGTTTCCGCAGCGTCCCCGCCGCAAAAGCAAGCTGTCGCGCCGAACCCGGCCGCCCGCGTGCGCGCCGACGCTTTGATGCAGTCGCAAGAAATCGGCGAGGCCGCTGGCGGGTTGGGCCTGAGCGGCACGGGTCGGGGCGGCGGTGGAATAGCGACGGGGCAAGGTTTCGGCGCGGGCCATGGGCGACTTGCCGGATCGCACGCGACAAGTGGCTCGCACAGGATGATGTTTGCGCCGGGTCCCATCGTCGGCCTAGCGCCGACCGCGCCGACCGCGCAGCCCAACACCGAGAACTACGCACACGTCGCGGAAAATGCCTTCTTGAACGTCGCCGATCAACCGCTGTCCACGTTCTCGATCGACGTCGATACCGCGTCGTACAGCAATGCGCGTCGTTTCTTGAACGACGGCACGCTGCCGCCGAAAGATTCGATTCGCGTCGAGGAGTGGCTGAACTACTTCAACTACGATTACCCCGAACCCGTCGCGCAGGAGCCGTTCTCGGTCACGAGTGAAGTCTCGTCTTGCCCGTGGAACGGCTCGCATCGCTTGGTGCGCTTGGGTCTGAAGAGTCAGCAGATCTCGCAGGCCGAAACGCCAGCGCGCAACCTGGTGTTCCTGCTCGATGTCTCGGGCTCGATGATGCCCGCAAACAAGTTACCGCTGCTCAAGCGCGGGCTCTCGCTTTTGGCCGAAAATCTGCGAAAAAAGGACACGATTTCGATCGTGGTTTACGCGGGCGCGTCGGGTTTGGCCTTGCCTGCGACGAGCGGCGCCAATCGTGCGCGCGTGCTCCAAGCGCTCGACGAGCTCGAGGCTGGGGGCTCGACCAACGGCGGCGACGGCATTCGCCTAGCGTACGCCACGGCGCGCCAGCACTTCGTCAAGGGTGGCATCAACCGCGTGCTCTTGGCAACGGATGGTGATTTCAACGTTGGCACCTCGAGCGAGGGCGAGCTGCAGCGCTTGATCGAAGAAGAGCGCAAGTCAGGCGTGTTCTTGACCGTGCTCGGATTCGGTGACGGCAACGTCAAGGACAGCACGATGGAGATGCTGGCCGACAAGGGCAACGGCAACTACGCGTACATCGACTCGATCGCCGAGGCCCGCAAAGTACTGGTGCGTGAGGCGGGCTCCACGCTGGTGACCATCGCCAAAGACGTGAAACTGCAGGTCGAGTTCAACCCCACCCAGGTCCAGAGCTACAAGCTGATCGGCTACGAAAATCGCTTGCTGGCCAAGGAAGACTTCAACGACGATAAGAAAGACGCCGGCGAAATCGGCGCAGGCCACGCGGTCACCGCGTTGTACGAGGTCGTACCAAAGGGCGAAAAAGCGGCTCCGCCGAAGGTCGACCCGTTGAAATACCAGACCGCTCCCGCGGTCTCCGCGGCCGCAGCCAGCAACGAGCTGCTCACGGTCAACATTCGCTACAAGCAACCCTCGTCTGACACCAGCAGCAAGTTCTCGCGCGTGGTGACTGATGGCGGGCTGCTGCTCGACAAAACTTCTGCAGATTTTCGCTTCAGCGCCGCCGTCGCGGAGGCTGCGCTCGTGCTACGCGGTGCCCCAGACTTGTCCGGCGCTTCGCTCGAAGCTGCGCGCACCTTGGCGCAAGGCGCGATCGGTTCGGACGTGACCGGAGATCGCCACGAGTTCGTTTCTCTGCTGGCCAAGGCGCGCGCGCTCGCTCCCACTACTGCGACCATCGCCGCGCGCGCCCAGTGAGAGCTCAGAGCGTGGGTTTGAACAACAAGCTCCGGTAGAACTGGAGCTCGGCGATCGAGTTCTTGATGTCGACCAAGGCGTCGTGCTCGCCCTGGGTCGGCTTGGCAAACACGCCTGCCTCGCCGTACCAGAGCTTGGCCAGGATTTTGATCGAGGTCACATCCACGGTGCGATAGCTCAAATAGCCGCTCAAACCGGGCAACCAGCGGTCGACGAAGCGCTTGTCTTGGCCGATGCTGTTGCCGCACAGCACGGCGCCGTAGCCGCACCAGCCGGTCACGCGCTCCATCAGCTTGCGCTCTGCCGCACCCAGATCGAGCTTGGAGGCGCGCACGCGCCGCGTGAGCCCGGTGCCTTCGTGCATGTCTCGCACGAACGGCGTCATCCTCGTGAGCGCTTCCTCGGGTTGCCAGATGTCGCACACGAACTCTTCGAGCGGTGTCAGATCCGAGGTCGTGATGATCAGCGCAGCTTGCAGGATGACGTCATTCTGGGCGTCGAGCCCCGTCATCTCGAGATCGAGCCAGGCCAGATTTCCGTCTTTTTGTGTGCGTATGATGCGCTCGCCCATTGCTGCTTACTTGCTCGCTTTCGCGGTCTTGCTCGGTTTGTCAGAAGCCTTGGGTAACACGATCACCGGATCTTTCTTGCGCGCGCGGTACACCACGAGCGTCTTACCGATGACCTGCGCGACGGTCGAGCGCGTACCGGCCTCGACCTCTTGCGCGAGCTCGTCCACGTCGACCTCTTCTTGCCCGGTGATGCGAACCTTGATCAACTCGTGAGTCGAAAGCGCGCCGTCGATGGCGGCCAGTACGGCGTCAGACAACCCACCGTGACCGATTTGCACGACCGGTTTGAGAGGGTGCGCGAGGGCGCGCAAGAAGCTTCTTTGTTTGCCCGTCAGAGGGGCCGGGCCGGCCGTCACTTTCTGAATCACCCGCGCATCCTACCTGAAGCCTCAAAATAGTGGCTGGGCTGATTTTGCGCAGATAATCGCCGTGTTTTCACGGCCTCTACGGCGCGGACGAGCTGTGGCATGCTGCGGCCCGGAGTAATCAGCAGTGCGAATCCTGTACGGCGTCGTGGGCGAAGGAATGGGACATGCCACGCGGAGTCGCGTAGTGCTGGAGCATCTACTCCGCGCGGGGCATGAGCTACGCGTGGTTGTCTCGGGGCGCGCGCACCGTTTTTTGACCGAGCGGCTCGCGGGGTACGAGAAGCTCAGCATCCAAGAGATCCACGGGCTCACCTTGAGCTACTTCGGCAATTCGTTGGATCGCTCGAAGAGCCTGTTCGAGAACCTGCGCAAAGCGCCCAAGGGCATCAAGAAGAACATCGCCGTGTATCGCGATGTCGCCGAGAGTGGCTTCGTCCCCGAGCTGGTGATCAGCGATTTCGAGTCTTGGGCTGCGCTGTACGGGCTGAATCACCGAGTTCCGGTGGTCAGCATCGACAACATGCAGGTGATCAATCGCTGCAAACACGATCACAGCGTGACGCGCGGTAAGGGCTTTGATTTCGATCTCGCGCGCCTCGCGGTGAAGATCAAAATGCCGGGCGCCTACCACTACCTCGCGACGAGTTTTTTCTTCCCCGAGGTACGTAAGAAGTACACCACGCTCGTTCCGCCGATCTTGCGGCCCGAAGTGATCGCCGCCAAGCGCGAGCCGGGCGCACACGTGCTCGTGTACCAGACTTCACCCACCAACATGAGTTTGGTGCCGACGCTCAAAAAGCTGCCCTATCGCTTCCGCGTGTACGGCATGGGCCGTGAAGGTCAGGAAGGAAACGTCACCTTGTGCGGCTTCTCTGAGCCCGGATTTCTCGAGGATTTGCGGACCGCGCGGGCGGCCGTCGCGGGCGGCGGTTTCAGCTTGCTGAGCGAGGCGGTGAGCCTGAAGGTGCCGCTACTATCGGTGCCCGTCGCGCATCAATACGAGCAAGAGCTGAACGCGCGCTACCTGGAAAAGCTCGGCTACGGCGCCTGGGCGCGGAAGCTCGAGCTCGAACCCTTGCTGCAGTTTTTGGACAAGGTCGACGTGTATCAAGAGGTCTTGCAGAGCTATCCGTCGCGCGACAACTCGATCCTCTTCGCCTGCGTCGACGAGCTGATCGAGCGTGTGCGAAACGGTGAAGATCGCCCGGTGGTCTTGGACGCCGAAGCGCCCGGAAAATACCAGCTCGACGACTGAGATCAGCCGAGGTCGCGGGCGGCCGCCTGAGCTGCGTTGTAGCCGCACATACCGTGCACGCCCCCACCGGGGTGCGTGTAGCTCGAGCACAGGTACAGCCCCTTGATCGGCGTTCGGTAGCGAAAATACGGAAAAACAGGGCGAAATAGCAGTTGCTGATGCCAGGCGTTGCCGCCTCCGCCCAAATCCCCGCCGATCAAGTTGGCGTTTGCAGCTTCCAAATCGGGGGGCGCCGAGATGCGTCGCGCCAGCACCGACTCGGAGAAACCAGGCGCAAGGCCTTCGATGCGTTCTGTGATGCGATCGGCAAAGAGCTCGCTTTGCGTTTGCCAACCGCCGTCGATGTACGAGGGCACGTGCGTGTAGCAATACAGCGTGTGCTGAGCGTGCGGCGCGCGAAACGGATCCGCCAAGCTCTGCTGACCAACCACCAAGTACGGCTGCTCCGGAAGTTGACCCGCGCGCACCTCGCGCGTGAACCGTGCCAGATCGGCCAAGCTCTCATTGACGTGCACGACGGCGCTCTGGCGCGCTTGCTCGTTCGCCCAAGGCACCGCAGAAGCGAGCGCGAAGTCCAGCTTGAAGGTACCGAAGCCTTGGCGAAAGTGCCGCATTCTTCGGACCAACCAGGTCGGTAGCAGCGCGCTGTCGAGCAGCTTCAGATACAGCGTGGGTGCTGCCGTGTCGGCGACCACCCCTAATCGGGCGCGGATTTCTTCGCCAGTCTCGAGACGCACCGCTACCGCGCGCTCACTGTCGACGAGGATGTTCGAGACACGCGACCCCAAGCGCAGACGCCCGCCGCAGCTCTCGAGCAACGTGACGAGCGCGTTGGTAATGCTCTGCGCGCCGCCGGCAGGGAATGCATAGCCGCCAGTCGACGCGGTCATGCACAACATGTAGCTGAGCCCCGAACCGAACCAATCCTCGGGGCCCACGTCCACGTGCAAACCCAAACTCGGCAGCACACGACGTGCCGCTTCACTCCGAAACAGCGAGCGCGCGAGACTTCCGCCGCTGCGCGCGAAGCGCCACAAGATCTTGCTCAGGTTGCCCAGACCCAACTTGAACGCGGGCCCGAGCGACGGAAACGGCCCGAGCAATAGCCGCAGCAGCTCGGGCTCCATACGCGCGTGCGACGTAGCCAACTTGTGCCATGCCTCACCATCGCGTGCCGTGCCGAAGTGCGCCGCTGCGAGCTCTGCGTCGCGCGCGATGCAGGCATAGCTGCCGTCGAGCGCGGGGTGGCAACTCTCGAACGGCAAGTTCAGCCATTTCACGCCCGCCTGACTCAAATCAAGCTCTTGAAAAGCGGGACTGCTGTTCGCGAACGGAAAAAACGCGGCCCCCACGTCGTGCACGAAGCCTGGGCGCGTCAGCTCTTCCGAGCCCAGAGCTCCGCCCGGTCGGCGCGCATTCGCCTCCAGCACCAGCACGCGAAAACCACGGCGTGACAAGACGTTGGCTGCCACGAGCCCGTTCGGGCCCGAGCCCACAACAATCACGTCAGGATCGCGCACGTAGCTCAGCCTACACCGAACGGCGTCCGCGCCGCTTTCCATTCGCGCGCGGACGCGCTATGTGGTTTCAGTGCTCGCCCTCGGCGTCGATCCCGGTACGCTTCACCTCGGTTGGGGTGTGGTGTCGCGCGAGGGCAACCGCCTGCGTCACGTCGCTCACGGCGTGATTCACCTGGACGGCAAGACCGCCATTGCCGATCGCTTAGCGCGTATCGAAGTCGAGCTGGGCGCCGTGATCGAGCAACATCGACCCACGGTTGGCTCGGTCGAGAATCTGTTTTTTCACAAGGACGCTCAAGCCGCCTCCAAGCTCGGTCACGCGCGCGGCGTGGTGCTGCTCCTGCTCGCGCGCGCCGGCGTGGAAATCGCGGAGTATCCGCCGGCCCGCGTGAAAAAGACGATTGCTGGCTCGGGCCAGGCAGACAAATCCCAAGTCGCGATGATGGTGCGCGCGTTGCTCGCGCTCGATCGACTGCCGCCTGCGGACGCAGCGGATGCATTGGCATTGGCCATTACGCATTTGCGCATCGGCACCTTGATCGAGGCGCTGCGTCCGAAGTGCTCCACCGAGCAGAGCAAAGTCAGCGCGACCGGCCTGCGAGCATTGCTGGGCAAGAAGCGCCGCACCCGCGCGGCTGCTGGTCCGAAGCTGCCCAAGCTGAAGCTCTCCAAAGTTCGCTAGTCGGCGCAATTTCGTCTCTTTCCCAAGCAACCCATCTGCGCGGCGTCTAATCGGCGTACGCTTACAGTATCCGCGGAAAGTCGCGATTTTCTTGCATCCTCTGAAGAAAGCTTCGTAGGGCGGTCTGCGTATGGATCGTCTGAAGGATTGCAAGGCTCGCAGTTCAGAAGCAAGGTCCATTGGCCATGATTCGCCGCTCACTTTTGCTCGGTTTTCTCGGTCTCTGTGCAACGACGCTGCCGGGTGCGGCGGCGCTCGCGGACACACCGACCGCCAAAGCGCCCGCCGCCAAGCCCCCCGCGCCGGAGCTCACCGCCGATCAAATCGCCGAGCGCGTGCAGGGTTTTTACGATCGCTCGCACACGTTCCGCGCTGGCTTCAAGCAGCGCTACTGGGTGCGCATGTACGACAAGACCATCAACAGCCAAGGCGCGGTGGTCTTCGAAAAGCCAGGCAAGATGAGCTGGCGCTACACCAACAACGGCAACCGAGTCGTGTCCGACGGCAAGTTGGTCAAGGTGTACGAGAAAGAAAACAAGCAGATGTACGAGCAGCCGCTGGACAAGAGCCAGTACCCCGCGGCGCTCTCGTTCTTGGTGGGTGGTGGCAACTTGAAGACCGCATTCAAGTTCACCAAACGCGACGCCAAACAAATGGGCTTCGAAGGCGGCTACGTGATCTCCGGTGATCCGCTCGAGGCCTCGCCGTCGTACCAATCAATCGTCCTGTACGTGGACGCAAACACGTACCAAGTCCGCCGCGTGCTCTTGCTCGACGCCCAAGGCAATCGCAACCGGTTCGATTTCCTCAACCCCGAAATCAACACCAAAAGCCCCCCCGCCGAATTCACCTTCACCCCGCCCCCGGGCACCCAAGTCATCCGCCCCTGATTGAGAGAGGGGGGCGCTCGCGATCCAGCCACGCACCTCCACAGGCGCGCGCTGTTCCCGACGCAGTGCGGCCTCGAACGGCACTGTCTGGCGATTGGACGGCTCCCTGAGTTTGAACCGCCGAGCCGCAGAGGCCGCAGAGATCTGAGAAGAGTTTTTGTTGGTTAGCGATGCTCGCCGATGTGCGGCATTGTTCATGACGTGCTCACCCGCGATGAGCAACCCAACCCTTCTCCCTTCAGATCTCTGCGGCCTCTGCGGCTCGGCGGTTCACCTCTTCCCCACTGTTGAACAGCCTTATTGCGACGTGGGACCGTGTGCAGGGCTCACAGGCGTTCGACGTGGGCGGTGCCGGATTGGTCTACTCGGACGTAGGGGCGGCCGTGGCGGGAGTAGCCGAAGGAGCCGGAGTTGGCGTAGCCGGGGACTTCGTCGATTTGGTGAGTGTGGCCGAAGACGACGGTCTTGGCGCCGGTGAGTTCGCGCACGCGTGTTGCCGCTTCGCGCAGGCGTTCGACGGGCAAGTCTTCGTAGCGGTTGCCGGTGCGCTGCACTGACTGAACCAAGTACAGCCCCGCGAGTAGCCCGACGATGCCGGCAGCGCGGCTGCGCCAAGCGAGGTAGGCGGCGCCGCTCAAAAGCAGCCCTGAACTCGCGAATACGCGGTCGAAATACAGGCGCATGAAGGTCTTCTGAAAGTCGCGGTGAGTCGCCACGGCGCCGCCTTCCAGCAGCCCGCGCAACACCTCGGGATCGAGCTCGACCGTGCGCGCAAAGTTCGAGAGCGCGGCCTCGCCAGCGCTGCGCTCGGCGTCGAAGCGATTCCGATCGCGAGTCTCCAAACACAGCTTGCCGGCGATGCGAAACCATTCGGCGATGATCAGCGGCGTACGCGCGCCGTAGACTCGAAACGCTTTGGTGATGCCGGCGAGGGGCGTGGTGTCGTGCGCGTGCAAAAAATGATCGACCCCGCTCGGACGCACGAAGCGGCGCGTGATGGCGATGCCGAGCGGTTCGGTCTCCGGACCCCACTCGGCGAGTGGGTGAGCCGGCGCATTGTCGGGATCATAGAAATGCCCGTGCTCGACGTGCACGTCCGCGCGACGCACGAACCAGGGTGTGATCTCGAGCGGCGCGTCCGTCGCGAGATCGAGCTTGTGCAGCAAGGCATCACGAACTTCTGCCGATATCAGGCCCGCGTCGTGATTTCCCGCTATGAACGTGAGCGGTGAGCCTGCCGCGAGTTGCCCGCGCAGCGCGCTCGCCAGCGGGGGGTGTGCCGAGAGCAGCGCGAGCACTGCCTCCACCGCCGAGCGGCCAGGGGCTTCCCACGATAGGTTGAAGACGTCACCCGCGAGCATGAACTCGTGGCCCGGGTTCTCCTGCATCAGCCGCGCGAGATCGCGCACGGTGCCGACGGACGCATCCGCCGACAAGTGCAGGTCGCTGCTGACGATGAAGGGCTTCATGGCGGAGCACCGAGTGCGCGTGAGCTCACCCAGCCTAGCATCGTCTCGAGCGTCGCCAGAGCGCTTGTCGTTCAGCGCGCGAGTTCGCCACGAGCGTGACAATTTAGCCGAAAAGCCGTGTGTCGGAGCCGCCGCCGATTCTCAAAAGGCTCTTGGTCGAGGCACGGGTCCGTGTATGCTCTCGGCCATCATGCACAAGGCTCTGGACCGCATTACCCTCGAGACCGAAAAGCTCGTGGGCAAAGCCGTCAATCGTGTCTGGCCGTTGTACCAGAAGTACAACGAGCGCTTTCCGGGTGGTCGCTTGCAGCCCAAGTGGGCACCTGCGCCTCTGTTACGAAAAAAAGAACGTACGGCGCCTCAGCTCGGCTGGCCGCGCAAGACCGACTCGCTCTGCCCGCGCTGCGTGAAAGAGGTGCGGGACGCCGTGCTCTCCGGCGCGGAGGACCTACGCGAATTCGTGGAGGGCAACCCGGGCGAAATCAAAGCCGACATCGTGGAGCGTGACGGCCAGATCGTGATGCTCAAGACCTGCTCCAAGCACGGTGAGTTTTCGGACGTAATCAGCGTCGATCCGGCGTTCATGGCGCGTATCGAGGGTCTTTTTCCAGGCCGTGACTTCGAAGCGCCCAAGACCAGCCTGCGCAACCACGGGAGCTCGACCATCAAGTACGGTCGCGGTTCCGTGCTCACGGTCGACCTGACCAACCGTTGCAACATGATGTGCGATCCCTGCTTCATGGACGCCAATCAGGTCGGCTTCGTGCATGAGCTCGAGTGGTCCGACATCAAGCAGATTTTGGACGACAGCTTGAACATCAAGCCGCGTCGGCAACTGAGCGTGCAATTTTCGGGCGGTGAACCCACGCTCAGCCCGTACTTTCTGGACTCGATCAAGTACGCGCGCGACGTCGGCTATTTCTGCGTCCAATGTGCCAGCAATGGGGTCATGTTCGCGCAGGACCTGGAATTTTGCCACGCCGCCAAGCGTGCCGGGCTGCGCCTCTGCTACCTGCAATTCGACGGCGTCACCAACGAGGCCAACAGCCATCGCAAAGTCGGCAATCTGTTCGACGTGAAGCTGCGCGCGATCGAGAACTTGGCCGCCGCCGGTATCGACGTGGTGCTGGTGGTCACGGTCGTGAATGGCGTCAACAACGAGCAGGTCGGTCCGATCGTGCAGTTTGCCATCGACAACGCCGACAAGGTGACCGTCGTCTCGTTCCAGCCGGTGAGCTTCACCGGTCGTGACGAAGACGTGGACGACGCGCGTCGCCAGCGTGAGCGCTACACGCTCAGTCATCTCGTCCACGATCTGCACGATCAATTGCAAGTCACCGAACCAATGCGCGACTGGTTCCCGCTTTCGGCCATGAACCCGTTCAGCGACGTGGTCGATCTGCTGCTCGGGCAGAGCGCGGAATTCGGCGCGCTCAAGTGCGGCTGCCACCCGAACTGCGGCATCGGCACTGCCTTACTCGTGAACAAGCGCACCAAGCAGATGGTGCCAGTGTCCGAGTTCTTGAACTTGGATCAGGTGCTGCTCGACCTGCAGGGCATCGCTGACGCGGGGCAATCCAAGGCGCAGACGATCACAGGGATTGCGCTCTCGCTGCTCCGCAACTTCGACCCCGAGAAAGCACCGCCCGGCTACAGCTTCACCGAGTTTACTCGGCAATTCCTGAGTCAGATCGGCGCCAATGGCTCGAAGGTCGGCGAAAGTGAAGGGGACGCGCACAAGTTCGAATGGCGCTTCCTGTTCGTCGCGGGCATGTGGTTCCAAGACCTGTTCAACTACGACTTCCGGCGCACCGAGATGTGCATCATTCCGTACGGCACGCAGATGGGAGAGATCTCCTTTTGCGCCTACAACACCGGCGTTGGCTTCCGACAAATCATCGAGAAGATGAAGCGGACCGCGACGGTTGCCGAATGGTACAAGACTCGCGGTCGGCATCCGGTGTACGCCAAGAACCAGCACTTGCCCTTGCCTGAGGGGCCGCTGAGCGTGATCACGCGCGAGCAGCCGCTCGCCACTTCACCCTTCGCTGACGGCCGAAAACGTCTGCGACTCGTGTCGTAGTCCGAGTTCCCCCCGCTCTGCGTCACAGCCTTCGGCCTCGTGGACGATGGGAGAGGAGAGGGGATTGGCCGCCAAAACGCCAAAACGCCAGAAGAGTGGAAATGAGATGGCGTTGCGTGTTTCGGTGCAGCCCCTCTCGGTGACTTCGAAGCGACTCTCCATCGTCCGACACTTCTGTGTCCCGCGGTTGATGGTGCTTCCGCTAGGGTCGGTGTGAGACGTGCGCACGACGTGAACTGCCGCACTCAACGAACCCAATCCTCTCTTCTCTCCCTCTTCTGGCGTTTTGGCGGCCAATCCTCTGAAGCCGTTCTGTGGGCACCGAGGGTTCGTTCGACGGAATGAGTGTTCAGTGCGCAGCGTGCTGTGCGGCAACTGGGACGCTCAACGAGGTGCGTTGCTGGATTGGGGGCGCCCGAAATCAGGGGCCGCCGGAGAGTGCTGCGCGCCGGGTGCCGCTGCTCTCGTGGGTCGCGAGCAGCGTGGCGATCGTGTCGTAGTCAGAATTTCGGAAACAGCGCGGGCGTGCGCTCGGAAATCACCCTTAGGGGTGGTTGTGGGAAATTGCCTATGCCGAGGAAAAGTAGCTGATTTCAGCGTGCAGCGGCTGTGCGCCGCGTAGTCAGAAATTCAAATCCTGCGCTGCTCCGGTGTTGATACCCTTGAGGGTGAATGCGGGAAAATTGCCCATAGTCGGCAGTCGTTGTCGACCTATATGGTTGGTGCAACTGGAGAGCCGCGCGGGTTCGTGCCGAGCAGTGAGCCAACAGGCTCGGTCCAAATCCGCGTGTCGTGCAGAAACCCGACTTGAATACTCGGAAGGGGCTCGTGCGCCTTGCGGGCGAGGAAAAGCATGAATTCGAAAGGGCAGCCGATGACAGTCACGGACGACGAGCGCGTCGAGATCGACGCGCTGATCAGGGCGCTGTACGAGGTGATCTCGTTCGACGAAGGCGGTGAGCCCGACTGGCTGCGAATGCAGTCGTTGTTCTCGCGACACGCGCGCATCACGCGCGTCACACCCGACGGAACGGATTACCTCGATGTCGGCGGGTTCCAAGAGCTAGCCAAAGAGTCATTCGACCTCGGCGTGTACACGCGCTTCTTCGAGATCGAGGTACAGCGCGATGAACGCAGATTTGGCGCGTTGGCGCATGTGCTGAGCGCCTACGAAACACGCCACACTCCCAGCGCGAGTGAACCCTTCGCGCGAGGAGTGAACTCTCTGCAGCTGATTCGCGAAGATGACGCCTGGAAGGTACTCAGTCTGTTTTGGGACGAGGAGCGCGTCGACAATCCGCTCGAGCTCCGGTCCCTATTCGACAGTGGAGAAACACATGTCCAAATTGACCCGTGAGCGCAAGAACAAGACCGTCAACCGCATTCTCGAGGAAGCTCGAGAGTTCGGTTTGATCTGCAACCGCGCGGAGTCCGCGAATGGTCCCAGGTGCAAAATCGGGGGCCGGGTGCTCAGCAATTTCGGGTCCTGCAGCTACATGGCTCTCGAGAGGCACCCAGCGTTGATCGCGGGTGCTGCTGCCGCGCTCGAGGAATACGGCACGCAGTTCCATTTTTCTCGCGCTTACGTCGAAGCACCGCTGTACGTCGAACTCGAGGAGGCGCTCGACGCGATCACTGGTCGCCCGACTCTGGTTGCGGCATCGACTACCCTGGCGCACTTGTCCGCGTTGCCGGTGCTGATCAACGACGACGACGTGGTGCTGATCGACCAATTCGCTCACGCCAGCCTGCACATGGCTACCGAGCTACTCAAGGGCACGCTGGTCGAGCGCGTCCGACACAACCGGATGGATCTCTTGGAGGACAAGATCAAGCAGCACACCCGAGCTGGGCGCGCCATCTGGTACATCTGCGACGGCGTGTACTCGATGCTCGGTGATTTTGCGCCGTTCGATGCGCTGCGCGAGTTGCTCGATCGCTATCCGCAGCTGCATCTGTACGTCGATGACGCTCACGCGATGAGCTGGACCGGTAAGCACGGCCGCGGTGTGGCACTCACGCGCCTCGGTAACTCCGAGCGTTTGGTGGTTGCCCTCTCGCTGAACAAGGCATTTTCGGGCGCTGGCGCCGCTCTAGCGCTACCGAGCGAGGCCGCGCGTCGGCGGATTCGGCTGTGCGGCGGGACGATGGTGTTCTCCGGACCGATTCAACCGCCCATGCTCGGTGCAGCGGTTGCATCGGCCAAGCTCCACTTGGACCCGAGCTTCGAGTTGCTCCAAGCCGAGCTATTCGAGCGGATCCGCACCGCGAGAGAGGCCATCGCTCGCTACCGACTACCGGTTGCGACTTTGGATTGGACTCCGATCTGCATGGTCCAATTCGATTCAGCCGAGCGCGCGCGGCGCGCGGTAGGTGAAATCATGGAACGCGGCTTCTACTGCTGCTACAGCTCGTTCCCAGCGGTACCGATCGATCGACCGAGTTTGCGCTTTACGATGAGTCGTTACAACAGCTTGTCAGAGGTCGCGCGCTTCGTAGAAACGTTGGCAGAAGTCGTGGCGGCTCGGCCGGAATCGACCACCGCACTAGCCGCAGCGATTTGAGCTTGCTGCCGGAATCGAGCGCCAGAGCTTCGCGGGCCCTTAGAGCTCGCGGCGATCGACTGGGCCATCGAACGGCGGTCGCTGCATTTCTCCGAAGCCGCACACGCGGGCACCGGGAAGCGCGCACCTCAGCGCTTGCCGTCGCGCTGGCTCACCAGCAAATGCGCAGCTGGTGAGCATCGGCCGGTAGCGGGCGAGCGCCGCGATTGGATCGGCGGTCGTCAAAACATGGATATTTCGGCCCGTTGGTGGCATGAGCCAGCTGCCCTCGTGGCTCAGGGTGACGAAACCCGAGCCCGCTTCGAATACCTCGAACGCGAAGTATGCGGTGTCCCGATACTTGACGATCTCGCTCAGCTCATGCGCCGTGAGCTCACCACGCGGGACCCGTCGCTCCAAGCTGGCTAACTGTGTCGCGAGTTCACTCGCCAGGGATCGAGCGGCGGTGGGCTCTGCATTCACCAAGAGCACACGTGGACTCAGGCACCCGCGTTGGTCGAAAAGAGCAATGTCTTCGGCCAATGCGCTGAGCAGTGAGCCGAGCTCGGAGACCGAGTGCGAGCCTTCGAGCAGCGCGACGCCGAAGCCCGAACCGTGCGCGTGCAACGCCACGCCGGGTGGCAGAGTGGTCGCGACGTCGGCCATGGTTTCGTCGCTGCCGTAGGCCCAGAGTCGATCGCCAGGATGCGGTGACAACTCGTTGACGAGCTGAAACGCACCAGGAGCGCCCGCCAAGAGCAGCTCGGCCATCTCGGGCTCACGACGCGATGCGCGCACGCGCACCTCCGCCGAGGCAGCCAAGGCGATGGCAATGGCGCGGTGAGCCGCGACGAAGACGTTGGCCGAGAGCAGCACATGAGCGACTTGCGCGCTGGGCGTCGAGCGAATCAAGGCCGCAATTTCGGCTTCGGAGGGGGACGTCTCGAGGCAACGTTGCAATGCGAAATCGACGCCTTGGGGAGAGAGTCCGCTGGAAACGGCGAGCCGCTCGCGCGCCTGTTGCCCTCGAGCGCTCGAAGCGTCTGCCAACGAGCGGGCCGATTCGAACAGGGGTTCGAGCCGAGCACGACGGACTTCGTATTCGAAATCGTTCATTGGGGCGTGTGTGCCAAGAATTCTTCGATCGCCAATGAGCAGCCACGCGGCGGTGCCCCCGGAGCGCGACCGAGCAGCACGATGCCACCTTCGACGCGGCGCACGCGATCTTGGGTTTGAATCGCGACGGCCGAATCGACATTGCCGAGATCCACGATGCGCCCGATGCCGATGTTGCCGTCCGGCACAGGCTCGAGCGTCGTCGGATCGACGGGCACGACGCGCAGCCAGGGCGGCTCTGCGTACACCCCACTCTGGCCGTTGCGCTCTCGAGCGAGTTCCGAGCCGGGCACGGTGGCTTCGTACAATTGGCTGGTGAGTTCGGTCATGCCGTACTCGCTGACGATCTGCGCTTGTGCGATGCCGAACGAACGAGCGATTGCGGCGCGCAGTTCATCTGGCTCGATTTCCCGGGTTTTCCCCTTGAAACCGCCGGTCTGCATGACGACGGTGTTGGCCGGCAACGGCAGCGCTCGGTCTCCGAGCGCGTCGAGTAAGCCGACGAGCGCAAAGGACGTTGCGAGCACGAGCAACGTTTGCCCGTGCTTCGCGGCGTGCTCGGCGGCTCGTGCCAAACCCGCCAAATCTACCCCACGGTCATCGATTAGCCAGCGCTCGGAGGTTCGCACGTCGAACTGGCCGCGCTGTTCGAAGTCGACCATGAACATGGCCATCATGTGCCCGAGCGAAGAGCTCGGCGGATCGTCGAGCTGCGGCGCGAGCGCAACGACGTGGTGGGCGCCCGCATTCGCGCGCAACGCGGAGCGTCCGAAGTGTAGCGCGAGCTCGTGGTACGTTTCGGTGACGCGCATCGCGTGCATGCCGCGGGCACCGCTGGTCGTGCCACTGGTGTAGAAGCGCAAGCGGTCTTCGCCTTCGGGATGGACCGCGACTCGAGCTAGGCGAAACGCGTCGCACGGTACACCCGGAATGTCGCTCACGCTCGAGAGCGAGCTACGGTTCCTGCACAGCCGCGCAAAGCCGGGCGAGAATTCGCGCTGAAATTCCGCGATTCCTAGCGCCAAATCCGAAAACGATTGCGTGCGATCGCCGGTCGCGAAATGGCGGACGGCGCGATGTAGTTCGTCCGAACGCGCGTTGCGAGTCATCCGCCGAGCAATCCCAGGCTGAGTTCGAGTGCGTCCACGAAGCCGCCCAAGAGTGATTCTGCGATTGTGAGCGAGGGCGTCAGGACCAACACTTCACGTCGGCCACCACCGGTGGAGGTGATGTATCCGTGTTCGAGCATGCGAACCGCGAGTTGCGAGGCTCGGCCTGGGCGATCGCCCAGGTCGATCGCGATCATGAGGCCCGAGCCGCGAACGCTGGCCTTGGGAAAACGGTCGAGTCGTGTATGCAGGGTCGTGAGTAGCTGAGTGCCGAGGGCGGTTGCTCGCTCAGGCAGGCGTTCGCGTGAGATCACGTCCAACGTGGCGAGCGCCGCACCCGACGCGAGAGCGTTGCCGGCGAAGGTCGAGGTGTGCACGACCTCGGCATCTCGCCGCCAAGCTTCGAGCACGGCGCCGCGACCGACCACTGCGCTGATTGGCATACCGCCGCCCAGGCCTTTGCCCAGGCACAGCAAATCCGGCGTGCACTCCGGGCTCAACGAATACAGCATTTTTCCGGAACGACCGAGGCCGGTCCAGATCTCGTCGGCGATCAGCAACGCACCCGATTCACGCGCGAGTTTGCTCAGCCCGGGTAGGAACTCCGCTGGCGGAACGACCACGCCGCCGCGGCCGAGGATCGGTTCGACCAGGATCGCACCGACGTCACCCGCTGCAAGCGCGCTTTGGACTTGGCTCAGGACGCGATCCAAATCCGTGGGCTGTGCCGGATAGTCGGCGAAGCGAACGTGTGGATTGAGCTGTTCGGCAAAGGGGGTGCGGTAACTCTCGCGCAAGCCGCAAGTTGCGAGCGGTGCGTGGCTCAGCCCGTGATATGCGCCGCCAAACGCGATCACGCCCGGCTTACCCGTGAACAACACCGCGCTCTTCAGGGCAGCGGTGATCGCGTCCGCGCCGGACTGACCGAGGATGACACGCGCGTTCGGATCCGGGTGCAGCGCCGCCAACCGCTCGAGCAGCGCGATCTTCGCATCCGCAGGAAATACGTCGCCCAAGGCCATCATCAGGCGACGCGTTTGAAAATCGAGCATACGCAGCACGCTCGGGTGCGAATGCCCAAGCAGCATCGCGCCGAAACCAGCGGCGAAGTCGACGTAGCGGTTGGAGTCGACGTCGATCACGTTCGAACCCTTGGCGCTCGCATAGACGATACCCGAGGGCGGCGCGCGCAGATCCCCTGGCTCATGACGAGGCTTGGGGCCCATCGGTGCGGCGCGGTGCGCGTGGCGCACGAGCCAACTGCGTGACGACGGCCCAGGTGGACGGCTCAAGATTTCCGGCTCGTCCTGGCCGGGCACAACCTCGATGGGGGGCGGGATCTCGCTGAACGACATGCGACGTTTCAGCGGCCTACCACGAAAATTGCCGCGACTCAGGTCCGCGTGACGCCGCGCTTCGTCCGCTGCAGCCTAACGAGGTTGGTCGTGCAGTTTCGCGAGCTGTTTCTGGACCTCCGCGACGAACCGACCCTGAGGAAAGCGAGTCAGGTACCGATTCAGGTCTTGCTCGGCCTGGCTCCGGTCCGAAACCTGGAGCTCGCACGCGGCGCGCCCGTAGAGCGCCCGTTCCAGCAATGGCGCAGCGAGTGCTCGGGTGACGAGCGCGTCGAAATCGCCAAGCGCCAGGCCGCAGTCGTTGGCAGCTCGGAGTTCGGCGCGCACCAACTGCAATTCACCACCGCGACCGATGTGCGCCAGAGGCAACCGCTCGAGCAGCGCGAGTGCCTCCGCGCGGCGTCCGAGTGCGAGTAGCGCATCCACGCGCGCAACCTGTGCCTCCTGCGCCAGCGCGCCTTTTTCGAACAGCGCGTGCGATTCGTCCAATATCGCCAGCGCGCCCTGCGCATCGTGTTCGCGACGAAGCTTGACCAGCGCCCGCTCGAGGGCCTGTGCCTCGGCGGCGAGCGCGCTCGAACTGGCAGGGCTCGGCAAAACCGGGCGTTCGACGTTGCTTAGGGCTTTCTCTTTGAGTGCGGTGGGCTCGGGCGTTGCTGCTTCGGGTTCGGAGGAGGGGGCGAGGGGGGCAGGCGCTGACTTCTGACGTGGCGCGCTCGCCGTGTTGCCGGCCTTGCGAGGTGCTGTGACGGACGCGGGCTGCGCTATGCTCTGCGAGCGCCCCCCCAACCAAACGCTCGCGCCCCAACCAGCCAAGGCCAACGACGAACCGAGCAGCAACATGCTGAAGGCCAGGATCAGCTCGCGCGCGCGCCGTGCCGAACGGGACGGCGAACGATCGGAGCGCAGCTGTTCTCGCACTCGACGCAGCTCTGCCGTGGGCAATGTCCCGGGGTCATGTACGGCTCCAAACAGCTCGGTAAGCGGAGCGTCGTCGCCCACGGGCGAGCTCTCGGCCCAACGACGGGGTGCTTCAACGCTGGGTTTGGCCATGCTTTAGTCCTCGCGCCTCTTCCGGGAATTGCTGTTTGAATCGCGTGCGAAAACGCTCGCGTGCGCGATGCAAGCTGACCGCGACGTTGTTCTCGGTGACGCCAAAAATCACTGCAATCTCCGCGATGGGCATGCCTTCGAGCTCGAACGAAATGAGCAGCGCGCGGTCGCGCTCGGCGAGCTGCTCTAGTACTGCGTAAACGATCCGCGTTGCTTGCTGGCGCATCAGCTGGTCGGCGGGCGACTCGCTCGGTTGCAAATCGAGATCGAATTGGGCTTGGACTTGCGCGAATAGTAGCCGGCGCAATTTCGCTTTGCGCCGCTGCGCGATCACCACGCGGACGGTGATCGCGTACAGCCAGGTGCTGAGTTGCGCGTCGCCGCGAAATTTTCCGAACTTTCGCTGAACGACTTCGAACACTTCTTGCAACGTATCGCTCGAGTCGCTCCTCCCGGTGAGCCGACGTACCCAGCGCGAGACGGTGGGCGCGTGCTCTCGATACACGCGGTCGAGATCGAGCATCTCGGCGCGCTTCATCATTCGGACGGAGTTGGGGATGCTTCCCGAAGCCACGACCCTCGTTCAGTCGGCGCGTAAGAAGGGGTCGCTCTCGACGATTAGCCGCACGAGTTCCGGCAAGCTCAGGCCTGTTGCCGCGAATTGGCCGGCGACTGTGGCGATCTCGTCTTCCGTTGCGAATCTCGGGACCTTCGCATTGAGGGTTGCATCGGAAAAGAGCAGTCGCGTGAAGCAGATTGATACCTCACAGGTTCCTGAGAGTGCGATGCCGAGCCCTTTTGCATCGGCTACGGGCAGCTGGTTGCCCGCGATTGACAGTGTCGCGTAAGTGTCGATCGGCAATTCATTGTCGATTGTTCGATAGCTGCCGTCCGTGGCGAAGTCGCCGAGTGCGTAACCGATCGGGTCGGTCAGCTCGTGGCAGGCCCTGCAAGGTTGATTCGCAACCGTCAGCTCGTGCTGAGCGCGCCGCGTCTGATTGGGCATGAGTGGAGCGGGCGTGGTCCCTGAAGTGGGATCTTCAGGGATCTGAGTGCAGAGTGCCTGACCCAGCACGAAAGCGCCGCGGCCCGCGAACCCTGCGCGACTCAGGACGGCTGGATCGGTGAGCACACCCGCGCCCTCGGGGACGAGGCTAGTGCTGGTGAATAAGTCGGTCAGCGTGCCCCGCTTGCTACTGAAGTATGCAGCCCAGATCTCGGGCGTGGGTGTGCCCGGCCACCACTTATTCACGAAGCGAGTCATGCCGGGCGCGGCCGGGACGCTCAGCATGCCAAGGATAGAAGTCGCGAGTTGCCCGGCCCATTCTCGACTGGTTTGACTGGGCAAGTTGGTCGCGGGCGTCTCGACGCCAAGCAGGAAGCGCGACACGCGCTCGAAGACGACATCCGGCGCGGCGAACTCGACTGGCGCTGCGGGTGACCAGGTCGTGCCGCAGTAGGCGTTGGTGGGCTCTTCGCGGCCTGAATTGCCACCCGAGCCGCGACCCGCCATTGGGAACGAGCCAGCGACGCTTGCACTCGTTTCGCCAGCGCTCGCTGTCCCCGCGTTTGCCGGAACTGTTGAACCGGTACCCGCGTTTGCCGGAAACGTCGGACCTGTCCCCCCGCTCGCCGGGATCACTGGGCCTGTCCCCGCGCTCTCCGAGATCATAGGCCCTGCGCCAGCGCTCGCCAGGTTCATTGAACCCGCCCCCGCGCGCCCAACGTCATTGCCCACCAGGTATTGCCCCGAACAGTCGGTCAAGAGCGCCAGACTTCCCACCAAACTAGCCAGCGGAGCGAATCTCATCTGTTCATCCCCTTTCCCCCCATTGGTGCGGCTGGGCTTCGAAACCTTACACACAAAAATTCGGGGGGCGTGGATCTCCCTATAGGGGCAATTCGACACCAAGCGCGATCAACACTTCAAAGGACGGCAGGGTTTGACTCACGGTCGCCCCGCTCCCATCCGTAGCAACCGCTGTTGAGTCTCCAAACCAGAGCAACGGGGCAGCCATGAGGAACGTGTGAAGCGGTGCGTCACTGGTCACGAAGCGGAGGGCGGTATAGCCACCGAAGGTGAGGCCGGAGTCCGTCGTATCTGCGCCGAAACCGCGGCCGCTCAGCCGCGCCCAGCCGAGCGCCGCGCCGACCTCGAGATCGAAGCTCGTGTGTTTTGAGCCGAGCCGTAGGAATGGTCCCGCGAACAGTGGCCAGCGCGTCCAGCTCACCCGATGCCCGGCGAGCGGCTCGCTGCGAGCGCCGAGCCAGGCGACGCCCAGCCGCGCTCCCCAACCCTGTCGACCGGGATCCCAAGCCGCGTTGAGCGTCACACCGGGCGCGAATGTCGAGGCACTCGCGGATGCACCAAGGCCGAGGCCCAAGACGAAGCGGTACTCGTTCGCCGTCGAGGGCGTGGGCGACGGTTTGGGCTCGGGCTCGCGCGGCGGCGCGCCGACAGGTGCAGACGGTGTCTCGGACTGTGCAGGCACCTGTGCGCTGTCCGTGGACACTCGGCTCGGCGGTGGTTGCACATCGAGCGGCAAGCCAACCAGGAACTCGGGATGCTCGTTCGATAGCCAAGCGGCAAACACCACCGCGGCCGCGCGCGCGAGCGTTTCGCAGTCGCCCTCATCGGCCAAGCGACGCTCGCCGAGCGCGGTCCCGTCGGATGCTTGCAGGCTGAGCACGAGCCAATGCTCGTCCCGCCGAACCGTCGCTTGCAGAGCTTCCGCGGACTCTTGCGACAGCACCACGACCTCCTGCAGGTTGCGCGAGATCTGCGTCGGGTCGGGACAAGCGAGCTCGCTCTGAATTCGCAACGCTGCGCCCAGCACGACGGGCAGGGCGCGAGGGAGGAACGCTACGAGCACACGCGGTTGCGCCCGCCGCGCTTCGCTTGGTACAGCTTTTCGTCCGCGCGTTGAATCAGGTCGGTTGCGGCTTTGTCGTCTTGGAGCAGCGCGCAGCCGATACTGATCGTGACCGGGATTTGTTCACCCTGGAAGCTGAAGCCGTGACCGCCGACGCGCGTGCGCAGATTTTCGGCCAGCGCAACCGCGCCCGCCAGCGAGGTTTCGGGCAAAACGATCACGAATTCTTCACCGCCGTAGCGAGCAAACACTTCGTCGCGACGAATGCGGTCTTGCACGATCCGCGCGAGTTCACGCAACACGTGATCGCCCGCCAAGTGCCCGTATTGATCGTTGATACGCTTGAAAAAGTCGATGTCGAACATCAACACGCTGAGATCGCGTTCGTAACGTCGCGCGCGAATCAGCTCTTTCTCCAGCGCCTCGAACAGGTATCGCTTGTTGTGGATCTGCGTCAGGCCATCCACGATCGTCATGCGATAGATTTCTTCGTGGTACTTGGCCTCGGCGTCGGCACCCGACAAGAACTTCAGGATCGAAGGGCCGACTTTGATGCGATCGCCGTTCGTGAGCAGCGCTTCGCGAGCGATCTGCTCCTCGTTCAAGTAAGTGCCGTTGGTCGAGCCGTCGTCGACCGCGTACCAAGCGCTGGTGCGCCGCTCGAAATGAGCATGCCGGCGCGACACCGAGTCGCCTTCGAGCACGATGTGATTGTCGGCGCCACGCCCGACGCGCAGCGGGCTGCGATCGAGCACGAAGCGCTTTCCCAGAAGGCCGGGCTCGGCCGTGTAAATCACCACCAAGCAGTCGTTGCTGGGCGCGTCGTCAGGCGGCGGCGCCTGAACTACCTGGGTGACTCTGGTTTTTTCGTCGTATTCGCTCACGAACGCGGCCTCTCGCGCGTAACTTCAGCAGAGTCGGAATCCTAGCTGGTTAGGCCAGCCTAGGGCTGCCGACAAGCCTCGTACCTTGCTTGAGCGCGGGCAGCTATCGGAAGTGATTTCCATGTAATTCCCGAACACTCCAACTTAGCTTGTGGCAGAAGATTCCGTCAAGCCAGGCCAGCCCCAAACGTCGCTTGGGGCTCGCCGAGGCACGATTGCTTCGTTCGCGTGCTTTTCTCTCGCTCTTTCCAGGGTTGATGCTCTCCCGGGCGTCTTTAACGCTCGCTTCTCACTGGCTTCACACTCGTTGATCCACCCTCAGAGATTAGGAGCCTCAGACGGTGAAGTTTCGTGGTTTCTCCCATCTTCCACTACGACACGTGCCGGCTCATTGTTGAGCTGAATCGCGGATTTGCTGAGATTCGGGAATAGGGCTGGCGAAAACCGCCAGTTCGGTGGAGACCAGCCACGCTTTGCGGGTCTGCGGGCTGACTCGTTTTGAGACAACGCGAATCGGCGCCCACTCGGTACGCGGCCCACACACAGCGAAGCACTGCTGCGAGCTAACTCAGCACTCAACGGCTCGGTTTCCACGCACGCGAGCGCGACCGGCGCGCCGACGAGCTGCGGGCAGCGCGAGCAACGCGAGGAGCAGACCTTCGATGCTGTTTGGCAAGCGGCCGCTTGTGAGGATACCGCAGCTGCAGCCGGCCCGATCCCCGGCGTTGGCCGAACTACTCGACGCGCCCGACTGCGCTTCGCCAGCACTCGCACTTGCTGCGCCGGCATTGCCCGCGCCACCGACACTCAGCGGCACTCCGCTCGTGCCCGCGGAACCCATGTCGCCGCTCGGTGATGAACCACCGCTCGGTGATGAACCACCGCTCGGTGATGAACCACCGCTCGGTGATGAACCACCGCTCGGTGATGAACCACCGCTCGGTGATGAACCACCGCTCGGTGATGATCCGCTCGAGCCACCGCTGCCTGCGCCACCGCTACTCGAGCCCTCAGGGACGAACTGAAAATCTCGTACCACAATCTCGACGTTCTTGCCGTCAGATGGGATGGCGTAGCACCACAGATTCATCCCGAGCGGCAAGGCCTGTTGCGGGATGTTGGTCTTCGCGTTGTTTGGTGAATACTTCCAAGTCTTGAGTAGTGACTTCATGCTCGACACGGGTTCGAATCCACTGATCAAGAAGTCCTCGATTGAGGATGTCGTCCAAATGAAGCGTGATGTCGATAGCGTGTTGCCAGCGAGCGAAAAGTTGTAGCTCAGTTCGCCAACCGTCGTGCCTGAAGCGGGGTAGTTCGTCCAATCACCGTTCGGGCCATTTTCTTGTCCCCAGCGTGAATACTCGATGTCGATCTCGTTGGTGCCGTCGTTGCCAATGCCTGCGGCCGGGCCGTACGGGAAGAGCCCGAGCACGACGTTCTTGTCGAGTGTGTCGATGGGGCCGTCGATTTGCCATTGATAGGTTCCAAAGCCGATCCGCGTGGTCGTGAACATTTCGGCTGCGGTCCAGGTATCGCCGTTCTTGCGAATCTGGAGATGCAGATAGCCATTGGAATCGACCGAAACGTTGGCTGAGCTCCCGGCGGCGACTCCCGCCATTCCTCCGTTCGTCACGCTCCATGTGTAACCCTTCCAGTCGATCTCGGCCGCGCTGGCTGCTCGCGGTATCAGCACGAGCAATGGCAAGGACGCCAGCGACAAGGCGCCTAGTGTACGAGCGACGAGAGAGCTGACTCGAACGTTCATGAGCGATAGCTTAGCAACGGTTCGATGAACGATGTTGCGTTCTAGCGGGCGGGCAAGAGCGCAGTCGTCATTCCCAACAAACCGCTACCGGATGCCAGGGTGGTACTTGCATTTATGGTCCGAGGCTGAGCAGAATCCGCCAGCCATCCTGACCTGGATGATGGGGTCGTCTTGAGCCGCACTGAACCAGCACCGAAGAACCAGCCCGCGACGGGCGGCGCGATGCGCTCATTGGGTCTGACGCTGCCGATCTCGTTGGCAGTGGCGGTCGGCGTTGCGGCCGGCATCGGCGCATACACCTTTCGTTACGCCGAGGGGCTTTCGTATTTCAAGAAAGACCCGAAGGCGTGCGTGAACTGCCACATCATGCGTCCGCAGTACGATTCCTGGCAGGCGAGCAGTCATCACCAAGTTGCGGTGTGCATCGACTGCCATCTACCTGAAGGCTTTGTCGCCAAGTACATGGTCAAGGCCGAGAATGGTTGGCGCCACGGTGAGAAGTTCACGCGCCAAAACTTCGTCGAGCCGATCGTCGCTCAGGCGGCTGCGCGCAAGATTTTGCAGGCGAATTGCGTGCGCTGTCACGGTGGACTCGTGCACGAAATCTTGGGCGCTTCCAATGCCAAAGGTGCGGACGACTTCCCCTGTACCCACTGTCATTGGGGCGTCGGTCATGGTGAGAAGGCCGGGCTCGGCGGGCCGCTGACGGAGCTCGAGCGAAAGGGACAATGATGGCTGACGAACGAGTTGGTTTTTGGCGGAGCCGCGCAGGCTATTTGACGCTGATTGGCATCGTCGCTGCCGGCGCTGCGGGTGCCACGGCCCTGCTCACCAACATCTTCGAACGCAAGGCCGAGCAGCGCGTTCCCTACGTGCGCCTGGTCGAAGTCGGCGAAGACGACACCGACCCGGCCAAGTGGGGCCGAAACTGGCCCGCGCAGTATGACGGGTACAAGCGAACCGCGCTGATCACGAAAACACGCTTCGGTGGCCACCAAGGGAGCGAGGCCATGCCGGAAGAGAAGATCGAGCGCGATCCATGGCTGAAGCGCATCTTCTTGGGCTACGCCTTCTCGATCGACTACCGCGATCGGCGCGGTCACGCGTACATGCTCTATGACCAGGAACACACCGAGCGCTTGACCAAGCCTCAGTCGGGGTCCTGCTTGCACTGCCACGCCTCGGTCATGCCGCTCTATCGCCAGCTCGGCGGCGGCGACGCAATGAAGGGCTTCGAATCGACGTTCAAGCTCAGCTATCAGGAGATTAACCAGAAGCTGCACGATTCCGGCCACGCTCATCCGGTCAGCTGTGTCGATTGCCATGAGCCCAAGTCGATGTCGCTGCGCGTGACTCGGCCCGGCTTTCTACGCGGCATTCAGGCCTTGGCTGCGTCAGACGCGCCCGTGCCAGCAATTCCCAGCATCACCGAGTGGCGCTCTGGCAAGCGCTCCGAGCCATACGACCCGAACCGTGACGCGACCCGCAACGAACTGCGTTCGTTCGTGTGCGGTCAGTGTCACGTCGAGTATTACTGCTCGGGTAAGATGCCGCTGACATTTCCGTGGGGCAAAGGCCTGCGCGCGGACGACATCGAGGCCTTCTGGAACGAGACCAAGTTCCCGGACGGTGAAGCGTTCTACGACTATGCGCACAAAGAAACCGGCGCGCACATCTTGAAGGCGCAACACCCCGAGTTCGAGCTTTGGAATCAGGGCATCCACGCGCGCAGCGGCGTCAGCTGCGCGGATTGTCATATGCCGTACGTGCGTCAAGGCGCGTCGAAGACGAGCGACCATTGGGTGCGGAGTCCGCTCTTGAACGTGAACCGCGCTTGCCAGACCTGTCATCGCGCGAGCGAAGAGGAAATGAAGGCGCGCGTGGACGCGATCCAGGAGCGAAATCACGAACTGTTGCAGCGCGGTGGCGCGGCCGCAGTCGATCTCATCGATGCGATCGTCGCCGCCAAGGCCAAGGGTGTAGCGGCTGATGTGCTAGCAAGCGCGCTCGACATGCAGCGCAAGGCGCAATGGCGCCTCGACTTCATCGCCGCCGAGAACAGCATGGGCTTCCACGCGCCGCAGGAAGCCGCGCGCGTCCTCGGTGAAGCCATCGACTTTGCGCGTCGTGGGCAGATCCTCGTGCTGGGCGGTGCGCTCAGTGAAAAGGGCGCACCGTCGGCTGTGATCGTGGGGTCTGCCACGCCCGCCGCGTCTGCGGCGCCGCCCGCGTCTGCGGCGTCCGCGGCGCCAACTGTGCCAGGGTCGGCAAAGCCGTCCGCGCCGTCTGCTCCTAAAGCTCAGTGACCACTACCTGAGCGCCCAATGGCGTCACGGCGCTCAGCTTTGGATCGTCGATCCAGCGCCGAGCGCCGCTAGACGCACCTGCGCCGAAGCTCAGCGGAACTGCAGGTTGTCGAAGCTACCGTAGACCGGCGTGGTGCCGCCCGGCGCTTGCGACGAGAAGCGAACGCGACGAATGCCCGCCGCGTTGACGGTCAGCGTTTGCCAGCTGCCGAAGCCTGGGGTGCCGTATGCGGGATAATACGTGCGGGTGAGCAGACTGCCTGCGGCGTCGTACGCTTCAATGAACGGACGTGCGACCGGTGTCGAGAGCTGCTCGGGGAACACGACGGCTTGCGCGTCGATACTGACGCTGGATTTGGCCTGATTGAAGCTCGCTTCGACGGCTCCGTAGCGGGCGTCGAAAATCGAGAGCCCGGTCTGGAACAGGCTGACATTGTTGGTGCCGTTCTTGCCGGAGCTGCCACGTGCGAAGGCCGATGCGGGCGCGCAACCGGAGGCAGAGCAATAGATGGACGACAGCGTGACGCCCCAGCTCTGATAAGTCGTGTTCACGACGGTCGCGTCGGTGATCGGTAGTCCGGTCGGTGTGATGTCGAAGTCGATCAAACCAACGGTGGGTGTCGGGCAGGCGCTCGTACAAACTCCGCCGCAGCCGTCAGAGGCGCCGCAGGCTTTGCCAGCGCAGCTCGCCGTGCACCCGCACTGATTGGCGACTCCTCCGCCACCACAAGTCTGACCGCTCGGGCAGCTCCCAGCGCTGCACAGGCCGCCGCACCCGTCGGAAGCTCCGCAGGCCTTGCCCGCGCAGCTCGGCGTGCACACGGTACACGCCTCCTGGCAATCCATCTGACATTGACGGCGACAGATCGTCGGTTTGCCATCAGCCGGATCGCACACGCAACCGGCCATGCACGCCGTCACACAGGACGACGAGCTGAGCGCCTCGTCCGCGCTCGCGACACTCTCGTTTTTTGCCGTCGATTCGCCGGGCGCACCCTCCGACTCGACGCCTGCCGAACAACCCGTAGCGGCCATCGTCGCTAGGGTAGCCAACCAACATCCGCAAACCGAACGCAACACTGCACTCATAGTCATTCCTCCAACGCCGAACCTCGGCGCACGCTCGCTAAGAAACAAACCAGCGGGACCGTCCCACCTCGCGCATCGAGACCACCTCGGCTCGACGCGACGAGCAGCTCTTTTGCAAGAGTTTTGCCAGCGTGTTTCATGACGCGCATCTGCGCGTCATGTGCGCGTTACACGGCGTTTGAAGGTGCGGATAGGTAAAAAAACGTCCGTCCGTGTCCGGTCGAGAGCGGACACTTGTCGCGCCCGACGCGACGAATGTCCGGAATCACTCTTGGGGTTGATGCTGCGAGCGACGCGCGAATCCGTAGGCGATGGGCAAGATGAAGAGCGTCAAGAGCGTCGCGCTCACGAGTCCACCGATCACAACGGTCGCGAGCGGGCGCTGGACTTCGCTGCCTGGCGCGGTGGACAGGGCCATTGGTACGAAGCCCAATGCGGCCACGACCGCCGTGGTCAGCACCGGGCGCAGGCGCGTTTCTGCCGCGTGGCGAATGGCTTGCCAGCGCTCGACCCCGCTTTCCTCGAGCTGGACTGCAAATGATACCAAAACCAGGCCGTTCAGCACCGCGACTCCGAACAGCGCGATGAAGCCGATGCCCGCAGAAATCGAAAACGGAATCTCGCGCAGCCACAGCGCAAGCACGCCGCCCACGATGGCAAAAGGCACGCCCGAGAAGATGAGTAGCGCGCTTCTAAACGAGTGAAATGCCAGCCAGAGCAGGAAACCGATCAGCGCCAGCGCCAGTGGTACGACGAATGCGAGTCGTGTCCTGGCTTCCGTATAGTGCTCGAACTGCCCGCCCCATTCGAGGCGATAGCCGACCGGCAACGAGACGGCTTTGGCTACCGCGGCCTGCGCGCCGTGCACGACCGAGAGCAGATCTCGGCCGCGAACGTTGAGCTCGACGACCAAGCGCCGTGATTGGCTTTCGCGATTGACCTGCGCTGGTCCGTCGACCAAGGAAAGCTCGGCGACGTCACCGAGCGGCACGATTTGCCCGCTCAACGAGCGCAAAGGCAGCATGCGCAGCGGTTCGAGATCGCCCGCGAAGCCGTGGTGAGTCTTGACCGCAATCTCGAAGCGTCGCTCGTTTTCGAGCACGTGCCCCGCGCGGTAGCCCACGGCCATCGTCTCCGTGATCTGGTTCACGTCTTCGATCGTGAGCCCGTAGCGGGCGAGCTTGGCGCGTTCGGGCACGATGCGTAGGTATTTCAGGCCGGAAACTTGCTCCACGCGCACCTCTGCGGCGCCTGGCACTTTGCGGACGGCTGCGGCGATCTGGTCGCCGTATTTGCGAAGCTCGTCTAGGTTGGTGCCGTAGACGAAGATGGCAACGTCCGAGCGAACGCCTGCGACGAGCTCGTTGACCCGTTGCTGAATCGGTTGCGAAATGCTGCCGCCGATTTCGGGCACGGCCTGCTCGGCGGTGCTCGCGAGCTCTTTGGCGAGATCGTCTCGAGTCAGGCCCTTTCGCCATTCTGCGCGTGGTTTCAGGCCGATGTACACGTCCGATTGCTCGATGCCCATCGGGTCGGTTGCCACCTCTGGTGCGCCGATCTTGTTGAGCACGTGGGTCACCTCGGGGATGGCACGCAGCGCGCGCTCCAGCCGCAGGCCCGTCGCGACCGACTCGTCGAGTGCGATGCCGGGGAGCCGGCGCGCTTCCATCACCAGATCGCCTTCGTCGAGTTGCGGTACGAATTCCGCGCCAATTCGCGTCAGCAAGGCGCTCCCTCCGGCCAGCGCGACCAGGGCGATCGAGAGCGCCATTGTCCGGTGATTCATGGCCATCGGCAGTAGCTTTGCGTACGCGCGCTGCGCTTTGCGCAAAATCCACGTTTCGGATTCGGTCGCCTTGGGCACGATGAGGTAGCTCGTGAGCGCGGGCACGAGCGTGAGCGAGAGCACGAATGCTCCCGCGAGCGCGAGCAGCACCGTCGTTGCCATGGGTCGAAACAGTTTTCCTTCGATGCCGGTCAAGGCCAGAATCGGCAGGTACACGATCGCGATGATCGCTTCGCCGAAGACGCTCGCTCGGCGGACCTCGAGGGTCGCCTCTTGGACGGTGCTGACGCGCTCATCGCGGGTCAGCGATCGCCCGAGTGCTTGACGGCGCTCGCCCAGGCGGCGCACCGCGTTTTCGACCACGATGACGGCTCCATCCACCAGGAGTCCGAAATCGACGGCGCCCAGGCTCATCAGGTTGCCCGAGAGCCCGAGGGTATTCATGGCAATCACCGCGATCAGCATGGAGAGCGGAATGACCAAAGCCACGACCAACCCCGCGCGCAGGTCACCGAGCAAGAGCAAGAGCACGGCGACCACCAACAGCGCGCCTTCCAGCAGATTCTTGCCGACCGTGTGCATGGTGCGCTCGACCAAGACCGAGCGATCGTAGAACGGCTCGATCGTCGTGCCTGGCGGCAGTGAGGGAATCAAGGCCGTGAGCTTGGTTTTGACCGCTTCGGTGACTGTGCGTGAGTTCTCACCGAGCAGCATCATCGCCACGCCTACGACTGCTTCGCCTTGGCCGTCACGCGTGGCGGCGCCGCGCCGCAAACGTGGGCCGAAGCGTACGTCACCCACCGTGGAGACCGTGATGGGGACGCCCTGCGGCGTCGAGCCGATCACGACGCGACTGAGATCGTCGAGGTTGCTGACGAGCCCATTGGTGCCGATCACGAACTGTTCGCGATCGTGCTCGATGTAGCCGCCGCCGGCATTGCGGTTGCTCTTCTCGAGCGCTTCAATCACCTGCGCGACGGACACGCCCGCGGCTTGCAAGCGCTTCGGTTCGAGCACGACCTGATACTGTCGCTCTTCGCCGCCGAAGCTATTTACCTCGACGATTCCGGGCACTGTGCGCAGCTGCGGCGCAATCTGCCAATCGAGGACCTCCTCGCGCTGCATCAGAGATAGCTGATCGTTCTTCACCACGAACTGGAAGATCTCGCCGAGTCCGCTGGAAATCGGACCAAGTTCGGGAGTGCCATACTCGGAGGGGACGGCTCTCTGCGCTTCTCGAATGCGTTCGTTCACCAGTTGGCGCGCGAAATAGATGTTCGTTTCATCGGTGAACACGACGGTCACCACGGAGAGGCCGTATTTCGAGATGGAGCGCACTTGCGTGCTGTTGGGCACGCCGGCCATCGCGCGTTCGACCGGGATGCTCACGTATTGCTCGATTTCAACCGGTGACAGCGCTGGAGCAGAGGTGATGATCTGCACCTGCACGTTGGTGACGTCCGGCATTGCGTCGACCGGCAGTCGCAACGCCGCGCGTACGCCGAACACGGCCAATAGCGCGGTCGCCAGCAGCACCACCGAGCGATTCTTGAGCGACCACGCGACGATCGCAGATAGCAGCTGCACGCTATTCCTCCTCTGCCAGCGAGTTGCGCAGCACGGCGCTCTTGAGCGTGAATGCGCCCTGAGTCACCACGTTCTCGCTCTCGCGTAGGCCGGAAAGGATCTGAACTTTGCCCAGGTTCGACTCGCCGAGCATCACCTCGTGCATGTCGAAATCGCCGTCGGTTTGCCGCACGAATACGACGGTCTTGCCGCCCACTTCGCTGATCGCGGAGCGTGGCACGCAAAGCACCGGCTGGCTGCGCGACGAAGCGGTGGCGACGTGCGCAGCTCCGAAGAGCCCGATGCGCAGCGCGTCGTCGCTGTTCGTCAAACGAATGCGCGCGGTCAGCGTGCGGACGGTTGGGTCGATCTGTTGTCCGAGGTATTCGACCTTGCCGTCGAAGCGGCGCTTGGGAAACGCATTGAGCTCGACCTCGGCGCGCGCGCCCAGCTGAATTGCCGAAAGGTCCTTCTCGAACACTCGACCCAAGAACCAAACTTCGGACAGATCGGCGATGCTCGCGATGGTGTCTTCCGGCGTGACGGGTTGGCCGATGACCGCCGAGCGAGCCAGCACTACGCCGTCGATCGGCGCGCGTAAGCGCAGCTCCGAAGCGCTGGCTCCCATGCCCAGAGCCTGAATTTGCTCTTCGAAAGCGTGCGCTTCTGCCTCCAACGCGGTGGCTTCGGCGGTCGCATTCGAGACCTCTTGATTGGCGGCGAGTCCCTTGAGCGACAGCTCCTGTAGCCGAGAAGCGTTGGTTCGTGCGGTGTTGGCTCTCGCGACCGCCGAAGCGCGATCTGCGCGCAGCTTGGCCAGATCTGGGATGCGCACCGTGGCCAGCAGGTCGCCTTTCTTGACCGTGCTTCCTTCTCTGAAGCTGATCTTGGCCAGGCGCCCCGAAACCGGGCTGGCGACGCGCGCGCTCTTGTCCGGGTCGACCGAAACTTCACCCGGAAGAGTGATGGTGATGGTCAAGATCTCTTTCGCGGCTGGCGCAAGCTCGATCTTGGCCTCAGCGATGACCCGGGGCGAAAGCTTGACGCGCGTCGGAAGCGCCTCGTGCTCGGGTTCGTCGCGGTGCTCGGCTTCGACGTTCGCGCTCGCAGCGGGTCGCGCGGGCTCGGCCGGTTTCGCGTCGCACGCGCCGAGCGCGAATGCGAGTGCGAGTGTCCACAGTGCTCGTTGGCTCATTGTTCGCCTGCTTCGAGCGGTCGCCCCAATGCACGCGCCAGGCGTACCGAAGCCAGGCACAGTTCGAGTCGTTCCGACAAGTTGGTCTGCAGCAGCTCGATCAACGCTTGCTCGGCGATCAGTGCGTCCCTTACGGAGAGTCGCCCGGTGTCGACGGCATCGCTCAAATCGGTCAGCGAACGCTCGGCGCGCTCGACCATGTCCGGCGTGAGCGCCGCGACCGCGTCGCGATGCGCCTGCAGCTCTGCGGTCGCGGTTGCCACCTCTCGGCCGAGCGCACGTTCGAGTCGGGCTCGCTCGACTTGCACGCGCTGCCCCAGTGCTTCGAGCTCGGCAATTTCCCCGGCGTTCGTGCGTCCGAGTGGCGATGGCAAAGGGATTGGAATGGCGATTCCCAGGCCATAGACGTGTTCGTCGAAGCCATCGTTTTGGGCGAACACGGATAGTGTGGGGTTGGGAACGCGAGCACGTCGGAACGTGTCGGCTCGTGCGCTCAGCGCTCGCTGCTCATCCGCGAGCAGGCGCGCCTCGGGACGATCGTCGCTCGGCACTGGCGCGGCAGTTGCTGCAGCCCCTCCCAGCGGTGAAAGTTCGCCGTCGACTCGCGTGACCGGCCGAGTTGCGTCTCTGCCGAGGAGCGCGGAAAGCTCGGTTGTGGCGATCGCCCATCTGCGCGTGGCAGCCAGCTTGGCTTGAAGGACGCGTACCGTGGCGGCATCGACGACATCCGCATCGACGGTCGCGATCAGCCCTCGTTCCGCCTTGCCGCGGGCGACCGCGCTCATGCGCTGTGACACGTGGAGCAGCTTTTCCGCCAGCTCCCGTTCGCGTTTCGCCGCGATGGCCTCGAAATACGCGGTCCACGCGGCGGTGGCCGTATCCCGCTTGCTCAAGAGCACGCGCTGTTTCTGCGCCTCCAGCTCGGCGTCTGCCGCGCGTGACCGCGCGCCGCGCTGGCCGGCAATCTCCAGCTCCTGTGACAGCTCTGCCGACCAATTGAGCGTCGTCTGCGCGCCGCCGTCGAGTGTTCGCCGAGCCCCGCTCAGCGCAAGCACTGGATTGGATGGCAAAAGCACGCCCGCTGCAGTTCGGCGGCCACGTGTGGCCTGGAGGCTCGCCTCTTCGGCTCGTGTAGCGAGGCTTGCCTCGAGCGCGCACTGAATCAAATTCTCTCGATCGACCTGCGCGCTACAAGCGCGCTTCTCTTGCGCGTGTGCGCCGTGTGCGAACAAAACGCACGCTGCGCTCGCAACAATGCGGAAAAACGATGCCATGGATCGCTCCTGGGAAACTGGGCGGCTCGGCGCTGGCGCGCGAGCGAAAAGTCACGTTCGAAGGCGCGCTCGGCTCGGCGAACGCGCGCTAGCTCAGCTGTGACGCGCCAGTGATCGCGGGGGGCGATAGATCGATGGCAAGAACCGCTGCAGTGGCGTGGCCGCTTCCCACGGCATGACCCCGACGTCACGTACGTGAGACGCGAACTGCTCGGGAGAACTCGGCGGTGCGCTCGGTAGCGACGCTACGTGCTGCCCTTGATGCGCGTGACACTCGGGGCAGCCGGGGGGGCATTCATGCCCGGATTTTTCGGCGGGGCACTCCGCACAGCTCGCCTCGCACACATCGGCCGCGGGAAAAGTCGGAATCCCGACGAGCTCCAGACACGCAAACACGAGCAACAACGACCACAGGGCGACTAAGCATCGCCGCGCTAATCGCGCCAGGGTCGTGGAGCTCCGGGGCATCTTCGAGCGCATCTCCGCGCGATAGGGTAACAAAAGCCGCGTTTCCGTCAACGCGGGCGGCAAAATGCGGCGTCCTGCGGGAGGCGCGCGCTGCGCTATGCTCCTCGGCGTGTCTCTCGTAGGTGCCACCGAAAGCGTCGCGCTACTGGGGCCGACCAATACCGGGAAGACGCACCGCGCGGTCGAGCGCATGCTCGAACACACGAGCGGGATGATCGGGCTGCCGCTGCGGCTGTTGGCGCGCGAGGTGTACGATCGGGTGAGCGCGCGCATTGGTGAAGATCGCGTCGCGTTGGTCACGGGTGAAGAAAAGCGCGTGCCGCGCCGCCCGGACTATTGGGTGTGCACCACCGAGGCCATGCCGATGAGTCACGAGGTAGACTTCGTGGCGGTCGACGAAGTCCAGCTCGCCAGTCACGACGAGCGTGGTCACGTGTTTACGGAACGCCTGCTGCACGCGCGCGGTCGCCGTGAGAGCTGGTTCATGGGCTCGAGCACGATGCGCCCGCTCATGGAAAAGCTGGTGCCTGCAGCCAAGCACCAAGAGCACCCGCGCTTGTCTCGGCTGAGCTTTGCAGGGAGCAGCAAGTTGCAACGCTTGCCCAAACGCAGCGTCGTGGTCGCGTTCTCGGTGCCGGAGCTGTACCAACTGGCGCACCGCTTGCGTGTTCTGCGTGGTGGCGCAGCCGTAGTGCTCGGCGCGCTTTCGCCGCGCGCGCGCAACGCGCAAGTAGCCATGTTTCAGGCGGGGGAAGTCGACTACCTGGTTGCGACCGACGCCATCGGCATGGGTTTGAACCTCGACGTCGGACACGTGGCGTTTGCTTCTCTGCGCAAATTCGACGGACGCAATGCGCGTGGACTTGAAGACGCGGAGTTGGCTCAGATCGCCGGCCGCGCTGGGCGCTATTTGCGCGACGGCAGCTTCGGAACGTTGAGCCCGCTCGAACTTCCGTTGCATACGGCGCAGCGCATCGAGCAACATCGCTTCGAACCGCTGCGGCGTATTCGTTACCGCAACGCCGATCTGGATTTTTCGTCACCTTCGGCGCTACTTGCCTCGCTCGAAGCGCCACCGCCTGCAGCCTACATGGCGGCTGTCCCGGACGCGCTCGACTTGCATTCGCTGCGCGCGTTGCTCGAGCATCCGCGAGTTCGCGAACAAACGCGCAGCCCAGAAGCATTGGAGCGGCTGTGGGCGGTCTGTCAGATCCCGGACTTTCGTCACATCCTGTTCGAGGTGCACCTCGAACTCTTGCGCGACATTTTCCTTTCGCTGGCCGATGGGCCATTGTCGAATGACTTTCTCGCGGCCCGCACGCAAGAGCTCGCCGAAACGGGCGGTGATGTGGATGCGATCGTGGCTCGCATTGCGCGCCTTCGAACCTGGGCGTTCGTCGCCAATAGTGCCGGTTTTTGTGCGCATTCGGCGTTCTGGTCAGCGCACTTGAGCACGTTGGAAGATCGACTGAGCGACGCTTTGCATAGCGGCTTGGTGTCGACGTTCGTCGAAAAGCAGAACAAGGCGCAGCGCACGGCGCGGTCAGCCCTGCGACGGCAACCGTTGGCGCCGGAAGAGCGCGAGGTCGATCGCCACCATCCGTTTGCAGCGCTGAGCAAGCTTCGTTTGCACGTGCGTGACGCAGTGGGCCCCAGCGCGTCCGAGCCGAGCTCACTCGAAGACTTGCTGGACGCGCCGCATGAGGCGTTCGAGATCGACGCGCGCGGTCGAGTGAGCGCGAAGGGCGTTGCATTGGGCCGACTCGTGCGTGGAGCGAGCGTGACCACGCCAAACGTGGAGCTCGCAAATTTTGACGAACTGGGCGGGGGAGTGCGTCTCCGGTTGCAACGCCGCTTGCTGGCGTTCGCGCGCGACGCCGTGGCTCGCCCGCTCCACGCGCTCGCCGAACTGCGCAGCTCGGAACAACCCGCGCTGCGCGCGATCGCCTACCAGATCGAAGGCGGACTCGGGACAGCGAGCGCCCACGAACTCCAAGCTTCGCTCGCGGTGTTGACGCGCAAAGACTTCGACCTTTTGCAGAGATGCGGCGTGTTTGTCGGCCACTTGTCGGTCTTTCTGAGCTCGACCTTGCGCCGCCCCGCGCTCGATTGGCGCACCACGTTCAGCTCGGTATTCGAACCAACCTTGGTGCTGCCGCCACCCGGCAAAACCAACTACGAAACGCGCGCGCTCACGTCGATCGTCTGGCGTCGCCTAGGGTACATCGACCTCGGCCCACGCGCATGCCGTGTCGATCTCGCGGAACGCGCGGCCCAGTCGCTCCTGGACGGCGCCTCCGAGATCGACGCCCTACGCTGCCTATCGATCCCCAAGCGCGATGCCCCACGCGTCGCACGCGCTGTGCGCGAACGTTTGCCCCCGCGCGCCGGTGCGGCCTGAGGTCTCGCCGGCGAGTCAGCTCACGGCTGATAGAAGGACGGCTTCGCTCGAGGTCGTGTTGTCTCGCTGAGAGCGGGTTCGGACGGCTCCCTGAGTTTGAACCGCAAAGCCGCAAAGGCCACAAAGATCAGAGATGAGTTTTTCGGTTAGCGATGCCGGCCGATGTTCGGCGTTGCTGACGAGTTGCTCACCCATGATAAGCCCCCAACCCGGGCGCTCGCGCTCCAGCAACGCACCTCGAAATCATGCGAAGTGCCCGCCATGACCCGGCTCCCCTGAGTTTGAACCGCAAAGCCGCAAAGGCCACAAAGATCAGAAGAGATTTGGGGGTTCGGGAGAGAGTCTTGGCTCGCGGAAGCACATTACTAAGTCTCCTTTGGCCTTTGCGCTCTTTGCGGCTCTTATGATTGGTCACATCTCTGAAGGCGGTGCGGGGACACGGGCGAGCTTGCGGCGTGCTCTCGGAGAGTAAGCGGCCACCCTCCCTTTCGGGTGTCGTCCGGCCAAACCGAAAGGGCTCGGCGCTCCCTTCGCTCGTCGCCGACGCGAACGCGCAGCAGAAAGCGTGGCCTCGCGGAGCAAACCTTGTCCGGAATTGAGCATTGTCCGGCGCGAACGGACAGCGTCCCTCGGACAATTTCGCGCGGCGCGATCGGCCTCTTCGCCGGCAATTCCCGTGCGAATCGGGCTCTGCGCCGATCCCTGGGTTTCAAGCGCCAGAAGTGCGCGCCCGCTGGACGGCGATTTTTGCTGCGAGATGTAGGGCTCCAAAGCATTGTCGAGCATGAAATCGGTTGTGGGCTCTGCAAAAGAGCCTGAGATTCGAAGCCTCGTTCCCACCGTGCCGCGCAAAGGGGACCACGTGATCCAGCTGCACGAACCCCCTGGCCTCGCAACGCCGGCCGCTTGCTGAGAAAAACACGCAACGACCGCCGTTCCGATCAGACTTTGGCCGGTCCGGTAGTGAAGCCGTCGCAACCCGGCCGGGTGACTCCACCAGGCGGAGCCAAACCATTGCGTGAACGCCCACGCTATCTGTCCGCCGATGTACGGCGCGCGGTTCACGAACGAGAAATTTCGAGCTCCGCATTGCCGCCCAGCGAGTCGTTCTCTCGGCAAAATGGCTTCAAACGCGATCGCGTTCACGAACGCACAGCAGCGCGAACCCTCGCGCCAACAACACCCCAAAATCCAAGAACATCCTTCGTCGACGTCACCGTACGCCCCAAACCCGTCAACAACAAACAACACTCCAACCACCGAAATCAGCAAGGGCGGACCGAACAAGTGGCGCGCGCTCCACCCTCCGCGCGCTCACCAAGCATCCCTCGCATGCGCGCACCAC
>DASQCO010000096.1:0-128164 GCA_035634635.1 Polyangiaceae bacterium | reverse complement strand
TCGTGCTTGGCCCCCCGTCATCCACGACCTGCCCCCATTACGCGCACATCCGCGTGGTGCAGCCGAGCAGCGCGGGCTGCACTGACTGCCTGCGATTGGGCGAGTCCTGGGAGCAGCTTCGGATGTGCATGGAGTGCGGTCACGTCGGCTGTGGGGATACTTCGAAGCATCAGCACGCCATCAAGCACTTCCGCGCCACTCTCCACCCAATCGCGCGCTCGATCGAGCCGGGTGAGGAGTGGGCCTGGTGCTACATCGACCAGCTGTGGTTCGAGAAGCTGACGATCAGTGAGAAAATCTCGTGCTTCGCACCTTCGGTTCAACGCTGACCGCAGCCAGGTTCGTGACGAACCTCGCCACTCAGGGCTCCGCGCAGCCCCGCATTGCGAGCGCCGTCACCACTCGTCGCTACGGGCAGCGTTGATTTGCGTGTGGCGTCGCGAGGGAGCGCTGCGCGTAGCGATGATCGGCGACAACCGTGCGCTGCCGTTCGGTGCCCGCTAGCCCAACAAATAACTGCAGAAAACTGCGCGGGCAGGGCAGCCGGCGGTGCGTGTTACCGTCCGAGCCGTGGAAGCGAGGGTTCGGTTGCTTGGCACGCTTCTGATCTTGTTGATCTCGAATAACTCGACTCTCGCGCAGCTGATGAGCCGCATCATCGAGGTGTCGGCAGATTGGACGTTGAGCTGTGTCCGTTCGCTCTAACCCTGAGGTAGAGTAATGGGACCCACCCCAGAGTAAGATGCTTTTGCTCTGGGGTGTTGACTACGGCGGCGGCCCCTCCGTCCAATGGAGGGTTGTCGGATTTTGGGCTTGGAGGTTTGACCTGAATGTCGCTATGGAGATGCTTGCTGAGGAGTAGCCAGCCGGTTCGTTTCGCCGGGCTGTGCTCGACGCTTTTGATCGCGGGTTGTGGGGCAGTGACTTCGGATCCCGTCGAAGAGCCGGATGCGGATGTGATCCTGTCGTGCAATGCCACGCCTATGGCGTGTCTCTCCGCTCCCAGCGTCCCGCTCGAGCCGCACCTCACTCACGATACTCCCGCGTGGAGCGGGTATCCGACGGCCGACGCGTATACGCTGCCTGCCCAAGCCGGCTGTAGCAAAGAGTACGTGATCGAGGCGACTCCCGCGGATCTTGGTGGCGAGTCGCTGCTCGTCGAGATCTATTGGTCGGGCCTCAGCGTCCCCCTCACGAGCGAGGGCCTGCGCTGCGACCAATACTCGGGGTTCGTCCAAGCCTACGATCGCACGGACGAGAATTCCCCGTGGACGTTGATCAACTATCGAACCTTCAAGGCAGAAGCCAACAGCGCAGGCACGGCCTGTCTGCCAATCCTCCTTGAGAGCGGCAAGGACGACCCGGAGTTCCACTTCCCTGAACCGACACCCCGGATGTGGTTCACCCCCAGTCGTCATCCGGCTGGCATCCGCGTTGTCGCTGGCATGTATCGCGATTGCCAGCCGCTCACACTGGATGTGACTCTTTCAGAGAAGTTTCCGAAGGCCCCTTGAGTAGCATTAGAGCTGCTCTTAGTGCGCTCCAAACCAGTACCCTGAAACAACTACTGCCCACGCGCGATCGGCAATGAAATCGGCAAGTCCACACTTGCCCTGAAGCGAATCACTCGCGTCGATCTCACGCGCGGGTGGCGGATTCCGTGCGTGTAGTGCCGCGACTTGTAAGTCTAGCTGATCCTGATATTCAGTTGGGCCGTCGCAGGCAAGCCCTGCAATCAGCTGGCACCCGAACACAGGGCATTGGGTTTGCGGACTCGAAACATTCGCTCACGATCACGATTAGCGCTGCTGCTCCCAATGTTGATGGCTTGCACGGTTGGCTCGTGCACGGAGAGCGAGAGATCGCGTGGCGGCCTGATGCTCGTGGTGTCTCGAGAAGGCTCCCTGCCGATCGGACGCCTGGATGTCTCGGTGACCGCTAAGGGCGTTGTCGTACTTGCACGCAGTTACCGAGTGCCCGAAGAAGCACAGCTTCCAACGACTATCGCCCTGGTTTCGAATGGCGATCCGACTGCGCAAGCGACGCTCAGCATTACCGGGTGGGAGATCGTGGCGGGACAACCTGATGTGCCGCTGGACCGGCGTGATGCGATCGTGACGCAAATCCCCGCTGACCGCGTAGCTGAGTTCAAAGTGGTACTGACGGCACGTTGCTCGAAGTGGGTGGATGGTAGCGGGCAACCCGCCTGCCAGCCTCCCGGCTATACGTGTGACAGCAGCAATGGAGATTGCATTCCGCCCGACGTTGTCGCGACGGATCTGCCGACATACAGCGCTGACGACGAGCCAGGTGTTGGTGGCGCGACCGCAAGCGGTGGGCGCAGCGCGGTGGCCGGCGCTGCTACCGGTCATGGCGGCAGCAGCGACGGCGATCGCGGCGATGGCGGAGCCGGCGGTGAGGGTGGAGCTACTGGTGACGGCGGCGCCAGCGGTGACGACGGTGAGGGTGGCGTTGGCGGTGACGACAGCGTGAGTGAGAACGGCGGCGCGGCTGTGGGCGGCCAGGGCAGCGGTGGCCTTGCGACGGGAGGCAGCGGTGGCATTGGCCTTGCGACTGGCGGCAGCGACGGAGTTGGCCTTGCGACGGGAGGCAGCGGTGGCATTGGCCTTGCGACTGGCGGCAGCGGCGGAGTTGGCGTCACGCAGGGGGGCACTGGTGGCGTCGCGAGAATATGTGGCGATGGCAAGCTCGACGCGAACGAAGGTTGCGACGACGGTAACGCGCTGACGGGCGACGGCTGTGCGGCGTGTGCAGTCGAAAGCGGGTTTAGCTGTGACAACACCAATCCGCCCTCGAAATGTGCAGATGTCGACGAATGCCTGCACACGCCGTGTAGCGTGAACGCGAAATGTACGAACTCAACTGGCTCATACAGCTGCGCATGCAATGCGGGTTACGTGGGGAATGGGTGGAGCTGTACGCGACCGTCGTGCTCCGGGCTGGGCGACGCATGCAAGCAAGATGACTGTTGCACGAGCCGGAACGTCGATCCCGGCACCTTCAAGCTCGGCGGCGGCTCGGGAACGACGAGCGCAACGATCGCGGCCTTTGCGCTCGACGAGTACGAGGTCACGGTGGCTCGCTTCAGAGCGTTCCTGAACTCTTATACGGCGCCGCCAAAGGCCGGTGCGGGAGCGCACCCATTGATCGCGGGAAGCGGTTGGCAGACCGCGTGGAACAGCAACGTGCCGGACCAGGCCACGATCCTGGGCCACATCCTGCTCTGCGACTCCACTTATCGGACCTGGCAGGTCTCGAGCGGGACCACCGACCAGCTGCCGATGAACTGCGTCAGTTGGTATGAGGCATTTGCGTTTTGCGCGTGGGACAACGGGAGGTTGCCGACAGAAGCCGAGTGGGAATACGCGGCGGCCGGCGGCGCCGAACAGCGCGTCTATCCTTGGGGAGATTCGCCAGTGCCGGACAACGGTTGGAGCATCGCTCGCGACTACGCGAACTACTATGGACTCGGAGACGGTTCGATCCCAGGTGTGTTCGCCTTTACCGACCTCCTTCCTGTGGGCTCGAAACCAGCGGGACAGGGCAGGTACGGTCAGTTCGATTTAGCTGGCTCCGTGTGGGAATGGACGCTGGATGGGTATGCGACCCCGTACCCGAGCAAATGCGACAACTGCGCCAATTTGTCGGCGACCTCGACTCGAGTTGTCCGCGGTGGCGGCTGGTATGATCAAGCCGCGTACCTCACCGTAGCAACCCGCAACGACCTCGCGCCAACTACCCGCCACTACGACTACGGGTTCCGCTGCGCAAGATGAGTGCCCTCAATCGAGCGGCGTGGCATATGGCCGAGGCGGCCCGGAAGTCTCGGTCCAATGTTTCCGACTTAGTTTCCAGCTACGTCGCGGCCCCTGCATTCGCGCGCCGGACTCACTGTGGTGCCGATCTCGGCGCCCTGTTCCGAGGGAATGGAGCTACGGTGCGCCCATGCAACCCCTGACCGCGAATGGCGAAGCCGCCGTTCAAAATCTAGCTCACCGCTATGGCGTCAGCGTCGATGCAGCGAAGACCTTGCTCTTCGCCGTCAACGCTGGCGGTGGCACCATGGCGCAATTTTATCACTCCGAACTCGGCGGTGGCGGTCAGTGGATGCGCGGCGGCATGACCATGGTGGGCGACATGTTCAACAACGGTCTGCAAGCCACCGTCGCAGGCCTGTGCTCGGAGCTCTCGTTCCTGCTCAGTTCGCAGCAGGTGTTTCTGCCGCTCCCGCCGGCACACTATGGGTCGAGCGGCTACGGAAACAATTGGTGGCCAGGCGAGCTCGGAAGCCCGAGCTCCAGCGGTGGGCAAAATGATTCCCGGTACGCCTACTTTCCGCAAGCTCAACGGTTAGCGATCGATCGCGGCGGTCGCGTCACCGTATACAATACGCTCGACCACAACATTGGCGGGGTGCAGCAGCAGCAAGGCGGCGCTTGGGGTTCGCTCTCGTTCAGCAGTCAATTCGGCACCTTCACGGTCGATAGCCTGCCGTTGGCGGATCAGCCGAACAACCCCGTTGCGGAGCCAGCCCCGTTTCAGAATCAACCGCAGCAATGGCAGGCGCCCGTACCGAACTCGGGAGCTAGCGTCAGCCAACCGCAGCAAAACTTTGCAGGTGGCACTCCGCAAACGCACGAGGAGATCTTGGCGACGCTCGAACGGCTGAGCGGTTTGCTGCAAAAAGGCATCCTGTCGGAAGACGAGTTTCGCAGCAAAAAAGCCGAGCTCTTGAGCCGCCTCTGATCGCCGTCCGGAGAATGAACGCCAGGTGACGCTGGCGTTCAGTGTGTCAGTGCCGCTACTTCCGCATGGCGGAAGCCGTTGGGAAATTGGCGAAGGTATTGGGCCACGGCCTCCTTCATGCTGCTGGCGTCACCGGCTCGCTGCCAAGCGATGACGCGCAAGTATGCGGCGTCTTCGCAGCGCGCGTCTTTAGGGTGGTTGCTCAAAAAGGCCGAGAAGCGCGTGGCTGCCGCCACGTTGTCGCCGCTATCGAGCGCTGCCGTTGCAGCCCGGAAGTCGAGCGACGGACTGGGCCCTTGGCTCGCGGTGCTGCTTGACGGCGACGCGGCTCGCTCGGCTGAGGCTGCCGCGGGGTGCGCACGCTGCGCATGCTGCGGCAGCAGTGTGGCGAGCGGCGCGGCCGGTACTGCGCTAGGTGGAACTAGCGGCGCGCCCATGGAGGAAGCCGCGCCCGCTGACTCACAGCTCGGACAAGTCGAAACGACTGCCCGTTGCGACGGGTTCCAGGTGTCGCCCGCCCTGAGCGAAAGCGGGGCCTGACCGCGGATGCGCAAAACGACACTTCCGCTGTCCACACTGACGCGAGTGGTCCGGCCGGCTTCCGCACTTACCGCAAATGTAGTTCCAATATCTTCGAGTTCGCCATCGGGCAGGACCACGAGCAAACGCCTTTGCCCGGGCGTGTGTGCGACGCGGATCGACAAGGCACCGCGCTCGAGCAGGATCTTCTCGACGGCGCCTTCACTCTGCCTCGACCACGATGCGTTGCCATCAGCGTCCACGACCACGGCGTCTGCGGTGCCTCGTGGGGCAACGCTCCGCGCGCGAAACAGCAAGAGTCCGAGCAAAAGCAGTGCTGCGAGCGCGGCGCTGACGAGCCAGCCGCGAGCGGGCGGCGTCCGTTCGGGCGGCGCAAGCTTTGCGTCGAACGCGGCGAGCAGGCGCGTGCGTTCCCGGCGCACGTGAAGCTCGTCTGCGTCGAATTCTGACCCGGAATCGTTCAAGTGAAGAGCCAGTGTGTGCAGCGTGCCGACCTCACGCGAGCAGCGTGGGCACGAATCGAGGTGCCGTTGAAAACTCACACGCTCAGCACCCGCGAGGCGTCCATCACGCATGGCCTCGGCTTCGAACGAGCGCGGGCAAGCGGGCTTGGTCATTCATCCGCTCCGCACAAGGCTTGGCGTAGTTGGCGACGGGCCGCGTGCAGGCGCGTCCAAACGGTTCCGACCGGTACCTCGAGCGCGTCGGCGATCTCCGAGCAGCTCATGCCCTCGACTTCGGCCATGAGCAGCGTCATGCGCTTGGCCTCGCTGAGTCCGGCGAGCGCGCGCGTCACGTCCCTGCGCGCCTGCAGCGCAGGCCGCGGGTCGCGAAATGTCTGCGTCGTGCCTTTTAGTGCCGTAAGCATTGCCAGTAGCCGGCCAAAAGCCTGGCGTCGGCGCCGCAGAAGTTGGGCCGCGATTCCGACGAGCCACGGTCGACACGAAGCGCGCCCGTCGTAGCGGGCAGCGCTAGCGACTGCCGCGAGGAAGGTGGCGTGCATTAGGTCGTCGACGTCAGCACTGTTGCCGGAGGAACGCGCGATGAAGCGTCGGAGCGGCACCTGGTATCTATCGTAGAGTGCTCCGAGCGCGTCCAGGTCGCCGTTTGCGAGCCGGCGGATGAGCTCAGGATCTGGCGTATTGCGAGCGGCGTCTTGGAGCGCTGGCTGGCGCACTTCACGCAGAATCATGGCGTGCCCACCGTGGCGCCGAGCGTGAGTCCGAGCGTCCACCGCGGCAAGCTCGGCGAGTTCGCGCCCAAGCCTTCGGCGCGCGCGGGGCCAAAGGTCCCGTCGACACCCACGAAACTACGAAGCACCGAACCCGGTTTGAAACCCAGGTGAGCGCCGACCAGCAGGCGCGGCACTGCACCAGAGCTCGGCTCCGGCGGCGGAGACCGCTCGGGAACCAACGGCAACCGGTCGCTGGAAGAAACCTGGACGACGGCTGTGTCGGACTGCGACGACAACGCCCCTTTGATCGCAAAGCCCGGACCGGCGGCAAGGTCCAGGGTCATGCCCCCGAGGAGGAGCCGCTTGCCCGCCACGACGCCCAGCTCGAGCGCTGTTTGGTATTGTGCTTGCGATAGCTGGTAGTAGCGATCGGCGCGCGCTTCGAAGCCGATCAGCCAGCCCTTGAGGTCGAGCAAAGATTGCGCTCCCAGACCGTAGCTTGCCTGCCCGTCCCCGAAGCGCGCACCGCCGACGACCGAGAGTTCCACGCCCAGTGCTCGCGCTCGACTCGCTTGCGATGAACCGCTCGCGCCTGCTTCTTCCGGAGCGAAACGCTTGGGCGCGCGAGGTTGGGGGCGCGCGGGCTCGTGCGGCGGATCTGTCGCTGGAGAACGCGTTGGCGTGGTGGGCGAGGGTAGGCGTTCCGGCATGAGCAGCAGGGCTTGCAGTGTCGGGATCACGTCTTCTGGGGGCAGAGAACCACGCGAGGCAGCGCGACCGTCCGGCAGCGTCACTTCCACCCGAATCGTGTTGTCCGTCGCGAGGAGAGTGATGCTTGCGCAGGCGTCGATGTTGTCTCGATTCAGGACTTCTTCCTGGACGCGCGACACGAGATCGGGCCATCGGTCGCGAAGCGTCTTGTCGCTCACGACGCTCGCAGTCCGGCAAGCGCGCTCCGCGGCCAATGCCGTGCCGGGGCCAAGCGCACCCAGCAGGCCCAGAAGTACCGGGAGTTTCGCGGGTATGCGCCGTTTCATTGCCTCAGCCGTATTCACTCGGTGGGCCTGAATCCTTCATCGCAGTAATGAGAAATGTCAGAAAAAAGCTTCGATGCCAACGCTCGGGATGGTGATGGGACCGGCAGTCGATTGTTTACAGGTCGTCGTCGTCACACCATCGGGCGTTCCCTTGCCGTCACAGTCCAGTCCGAGGCTGGTTACTTCTTTGCTCATGGTTACGTTCAGGCCCTCCAACACGAACGCGAGCGAACCCGTTTCACTCAGGCGCCAGCGCTTTTCGAGTCGCACGTCGACGCGAAAGAAGGCCGGGGTACGGTAGGCATTGTACGGCGGCACCGGCCATGAACCATCCCGCGCGGAGTACGGCGTGCCGGTATAGAACACGAATCTTCCGCCTGCGCGCCAGCCGCGCCCGAGCAGGTAGCTGAGGCTCGTGTTGAGCACGTGCGTGCGATCGAATTCGCTCGGAACGGTCGCGAGCGTCTCGCCGCCGGCGCGTTTGGCGAAGTGTGCTTCGCGCGTGCTGCGCGAAAGAGTGTACGAAAGCCAGCCGCTCAAACGGTTGGACAAGGGAGCGCGCAACAGCAGCTCTAGACCGTAAGCGCGGCCCGAAACCGGCTGGTTGTTGGGACAAACATAGGGCGGCGTGACCATCCCAGGAGGTGGCGAGGTTGGGGCCATCATGGTTCCCGGCTCGTCTTGGAAGCACGCGGCGGTCAAATCGGTGAGACCGGAGAAGTGAGTGAAGAAACCGCTCGTCGTCACGACCACCTGCGCCGGCAGGGCGAGTTCGAAACCGGAGCTCGCCTGTGCAGCGGTCTGCAAACGCTGCACGCCGAAAGGAAAGCCTGGCACGGTCAGCATTGGCGCGGGAACGTTGCCCACGCGCAGGCTCGGATACTGATGTGAAAGGCCGAGGCTCGACAGCCAGGCTACTCCGTGGCTGCTCGTGGTTCGCGCGGAGAGTCGCGGGCTGAGCGCCGGGGCGATGGTTTCGGCGCGTCCCGTGCTCGGCGCCTCGTTTGCACGCGATGACGCAAATAGCTCCGCTCGAAAACCGGGCACGAGCTCGACTCGCGGGCTCATGCGCAACACCAGATCGGCGTGCACGGCGCCGCCCAAGTTGGTTGGCGGCGGATCGGCGCCCGCGGGAACTTCGGGTTCACCAGGAGCCGTTGGCGTCACGCGCATGCGGTATTTGTCGAACTGCGCGTCGGCGCCCGCGCGAAGCCGCGCTGACTCGGTTAGCCGCTGATCGAACTCCAAGCGCAACGCCAAAGAATCGTCGGTGACGTACGTGGGCGCGGCTCCCTGCGACGTGTACCCGCCGGTCAGGGCAAGCCGCAGGTTGCCGCCGGTCGTCCCGTGATCGTAGCGAAGATCCAGCCGGTGAAAGTCGGACACGAACTGCTCGACGAATTGCGCTCGGGCCGCGGGATCGGGTGACGATGACCGGGTCGCCCAGTAGTCATGACTTCCAAATGCGAAGAGACCGAGGGTGTCTCGCGTCGTGAGCTGCCACGTCGCACGAGCTTGGTAATCCCAGTACCCGATCGCAATATCTGGGCTCACGGCGCTGAGGATGGCTCCTGGGTATCCGTAACGACCAGCCACCAGCGCGCTGCCGCGTCCATTCGCAAACGGGGTCTCGAGCAACGCACCCGCGTCGACCAAGCGCAGGTTGGCTTCGCCGCGGCGTACGCGAGCTGGCTCGCGTGTCTGGCCCACGATGATGCCGCCCGCGGAGCCGCCATAACGCGCAGGCGCGGCACCAGGAAACAAGTCAACGTGATCGATTAGCCCGGGATGAATGACGCCCTGCCCGAGACCCAGGTGAAACAAGAGCGGGACTTTGACGCCGTCGATGTAGTAGCCGCTGTTGTTCGGTGGCGCGCCGCGGACATAGAAATAGGCGATGCCGCTAACGAGTGGCGTGAGGCCAGGCAATGCTTCGACCGCTCGAAACGCGTCGCCGAACGCACCTGGCATTTCGCGCACTTCTTCGGCGGAGAGCTGCAACTGGCCGACCTCGCGGCGCACGCCGCTAACGGTGACCTCGATCGGCGGCTCCGGCGTACTGGGCTGCGCAACCGGCGTGCCCGCAGCGGGCGCTGCTGTGGACACGGCTGGCGCGGGTGCAGGTGGCGATTCGGGGTTCCCGCTCGCCGGATGATCAAAAAATATTTGCACGCGAATCCGCGCGGCAATCGCCATCTTTCCGCGTTGTGCGGGAACGAAATGCCAGCCGAGTACTGCGCGGCGAGCGTGTTCGGCAAACGGCTCTGAGCCTTCGAGCGCAGTTGCGCTCGAGACCGAGCCATCTTTGGCGACGATCAACTCGAGCACTACCCGTGCATCGCCCTCCGCGCCCGATGGATATGGCACGTCAGTGCTTCCTTCGGGCACCGGTGGAGTCAGCGCGGGCAAATCTTCGGCCTTCGCGGACAGCGTCCACGTGAGAAACACCGCAAGCATGACGCACGCGGCGCGAAAAGAAATTGGCATGGGTCGATCCGCAACGTTCGGCGATTCGATTCGCCGTTGCCCCTATTCGCGCGACCTCAGCGTTTCCTTTGCGCGATGCGCGTTCTACTTCAACGGCTTTCGAAATGCCGAAGCCGCCAGCGCCGGCAATTCCACTGGTCCCCATCTCCACTTCGAAGTCTGGGGGACCGGCTTTTACGAACTCGCCGATCCCTGGGCTGGCCCGTGTGGCCCGAACTACGGTCCGAGTTTGTGGGCGCATGAGCCGCCTTGGGCAAACCGGGAATAGGCGATCGCACGGGGCGGTTGTGGCGCCACGATGCAAATAGCGGGAAGGGTGCTCACGGTCGCGCTGGTCTGTGCGTCTTCACAAGCTTGCCACACGCCACAACCCCGTACTTCAGGCAGCGCCGAGCCCGCCTCACTCGATCTCAAAGCGGGCGAAATCAAGCGCACGCTCGTTGCGAGTCAGCCAGCGACCGCACTACCGGGGTGGGAAACGCAGCTCTACCTCATTGAGTACGGCCCGGGTGCGAGCGCACCCCTTCACGTTCACCCGGTGGTCGGCGTGGGCCGCGTTCTGGAGGGAAGCTTTGTCTCCGCGTTTGGTAACGAGCAACCGGTCGAGGTTCGCGCGGGCCAAGGTTTCGTCGATCAAGCGGGCGTGCCCCACCGCATCTTTCGGAACACGAGCGACGATCAGCCGCTCCGTTTCGTGATTGCGTACACCATTCGGCCGACCCAGCGGATTTTCTATCCGGGAGATTCATTGCCCCCAGCGGGCAACTAGCAAACGGTAGGACGCTGCGGATCGACAGCGATCACGTTTCGAGCTGTTCCGACCAGTCCTCGATTCGCAGACCCGGAATGCGCGCCATGTGCTTCAGGTTTGCAGTGACCAAAACGCAGCCATCTGCGAGCGCATGCGCAGCAACGGCCGCGTCTGTGACACGAGGTTCGTGTCCAGCGTCGATCGATCGCGAGGAGCAAAGGCTTCGGGATGTGGACGCTCGTAAGCATAGTATGTCTAGAGTACACTCGATCTTAACGAGTGCTCGCCACTACTCCGTCGCCGACGCGAATTCCAACACGCCCTCCGAGTGCCACACGAGCAACGCGCCATCTCGCGCGTAGCGCTCCCCGCGTGAAGACACCAGCCACTCGGCGGGGACCAACTCGGCAGTCGCAGGCGTTTGCGCGTTCAGCGTCTCGTTCGAGCTGAGCCGGCGCGCTCCCGCGAGCCAGACAGGGCCGTCTGCGGGGGTGACTTTCACAACAGCCGCGATCGACCAGTCCGAAGGTCCCGGCAGGCCACCGCTGTTGTCGTGGTACACGATGTGGAACGCGGCATCGCTCACGGGCGTGCGCAACTTCAAGTAGCGACCCAGAAATGCCACTCGCTCAGCGCTCGTCTGTAGCTGGCTGCTTTTGGTGTTGGTGGTCCGTGATTCATGCTCGTCGTCTTTGAGCAGGCGGAGCGCAAATAGACCCGCGCCAATCAGGCCGAGCGCGCCCATACCTGCCAGCGAGATTGCAACGACCACATGTCTGCGGTTCACCGCGCCGATCCTAGTTTGACCCTTCGTGGCGTTTCCAGGTCTTCCGAGAGCGACGTTGACGCTAGAGAACCCTTGTGGTTTATGGCGAGCTTGCAGTCTTGGGTTCGGAAACACATATGTTGAATCGGGTCAGTTTCGGGGTTCCCTGTTTGCCAATGCGCCTGGGTGGGCTTTTGTTGGTGATGCTCGGGGCGTGCGGGCCGCAGGTCGAGGGCCACGCGGTCGCGACACATACGCCCGTCGATGCCGCGCACATCGACGCCAGCCAGGTGCGCGTCTCCGCGGTCGCCATCCCGGTGGGCGCGACCGAGCTCGGTATCGTGCAAGCTCACACCGTACAAGGCAGTATCGAAGATGCCGCGCCCGAATTTGCCAAACAGGTTGCCCTGCTCGGTGGGGACTTCGGCAAGATCAACGACGTTGGCACCAAGTTCGAGATGACCACGCGGACACGGACCGAGAGCTACAGCTGCGGAACTTCGACCAGCCCCCGAACCTGCACACGCACGGTCACCGAAACGGTGGAGCTTGCCACGACGCGCATCATCGGCATGGCTTATCGTATGGCACCGACGCCCAAGGCCCCACCGAGCGCTCAAGAAGGCTCCTCCCCCAAACGAGCTCCAATCGCCCAATGAATGCTAAAACAACCGCTTTTTTCGCCTACTGCTCGCTGCTCGTCGCGTGCGGCACGACCACCACGCACGCCGTCTTGACCGGAGTTCCTGGCGCACCGCGTGGGGGTGAGGTGCAAGTCATCATGGGCGACGCACCGCCTCCTGCCGACCTGAAAGAAGTCGGCATCGTGCAGGCCGTCGGTCACGGCACGAACGCAGATCTGGAGCACGTCATGATGGGCCTCAAAGAGAAGGCGCTCTCGCTCGGCTGTACCGTCATCGCCAAGGTCAAAATCGACCAAGGCGCTTCCACAGCTAGCGGTACCGGCCTCTGCATGAGGCCCTAGCCGTTGCTCGGGCGGCGTGCGCATCGGTGGCCGCCCACGAGCTACGCGCCGCCCCGTGACGCCCGCGCCCGCTAACCAAAAAAGAGAAATCGTGGCTTGAATTGGGGTTGGGTAAGCGGGCGCGGCGCTCGTGACCCGGCGCGTAGCTCGTTTCCTGGCTTTGGGCATTTCACCCTGAGCAGTGATTGCGCAGTTTTTGCTGTTAAACATCGAGTTTGTCTGTCGGGCGATTGGTACCCGCTGTTGTTCAACAACGACCACGCCGCGTTCGAGAATTGGTATTGGCTGGACGCCTCCTTGGCCGCTCCGAGCGATGAAGAAGAAGCGGCTTGGTGGGCGCCGGGCACGTTCATGCTCGAGCCGGGTTATGAGTTGCTCGCCGGTGGCCTACCTGGTGAGTCGGTCAGCTGCTGGGGTGACTCGGGCGGGCCGCTCGCGCTCGGCAATTCGGCGGCGAACTTCACGGTGTACGGCGTGAGCTTCGCCGGTGAAGGCTCGATTTCGCGCAATTGCGGCCTCGGTGGCGGCTACGCGGTGCTGAACGACGAGATGCTCGCGTTCGTCCAAAGCGCCATCGCTGCGGCTCCTTGAGCGAGAATGCGCAGCGGGCGCGTTTCAGCGCGCCCGCTGGCGCAGGCGGTCGATGCTCATCGCGACCACGATGATGAAACCCGTAAAAATCTCCTGCACCCAGTTCGGCAAGCCGAGGTGAGTGCAGCCGGCTTTGATCACCGTCAGCAGCAATGCGCCGACGAGCGTGCCGGAAGCCGAACCCTGTCCGCCAGAGAGCGATCCTCCGCCGATCACGACCGCCGCGATCACCTCCAACTCGAGTCCAACCGAGTCGGTCGGGTCACCCACGGTGAGCGTCGAGAACTCCAATACGCCGGCGAGTCCGACCAATAGTCCGCTCAGCGCGTACACGAAGAGCGTGGTTCGAGGGATCGAAATGCCGCACAAACGCGCGGTTTCCGTGTTCGAACCCACGGCCACGATTTGGCGACCGATCTTGGTGTAGGTGAGCAAGCCGACGCCGAATAGCGTCGCGATCAGCATCAGCCAGACCCCGGCTGGAAAGAGCAGCGCGGAAGCGTGGCTTTGCATCAAGCTGTCGAGCCCGCGCGGATCGGCGTCGATCTTCTGCTCATCGGCGATGCCTTTGGCGACCCCGCGCAGCACGCTCATCGTGCCCAGCGTGACGATGAACGGCGAAATCTTCAGACCCGCAACGAGGGCGCCATTGCACAACCCAAGCGCGCCGCCCGTGAGTACACCGAGCGCGGCGGCTGCGACGGGACCCATGCCCGCGCGGAGGCACTCGGCGACCACGACGGTCGTCAGCGCGACCGCGGAACCCACTGACAGATCGATGCCCCCGAGCACGATCGTGAACGTCATGCCGACGGCCGCAATGCCGACGACCGACGTTTGCCGCAGCATGGTCAGCAGGTTGCTTTGGCGCGCGAAGGTGTCCGGCGCGAGCACGGTGAAGAGCGCGTACAAAGCAAACAGCGCGAGCAACGGCCCGAGCCAAGGAGTGCGAAATAGTCGGCGAATTTGCGTCATCCAGTAGCCTCGAGCAGAAGCGCGTGCTCGCTCAGCTCACTCGCCGGGCGCGCGGGACCGAGCTTGCCGCGCACCATGACCGCGATGCGATCGCAGACGCCGAGCAGTTCCGGGAGGTAGCTCGAGATCATCAGCACGGCGTTACCCTGTGCCGCGAGCTCGTCGATGATTCGGTACAAGTCGGCGCGACTGCCGACATCCACGCCGCGCGTGGGTTCGTCGAGCAAGAGTACGTCCGCGCCGTGTTGGAGCAGGCGCGCAAAGCAGATCTTTTGTTGGTTACCGCCAGATAGATCGCGCGCTAGCTGCTCTGGACCGCGCGCGCGCACGCCGAGACGCTCCAAGTAGCTTTGCGCAATGGCCGCGCGCTTCTTGGGGCTCACGAGGCCGAACGGACCGAGCGATTGGAGCGTCGAGAGCGTGATGTTGTCGCCCAAGCTGAGCGCTTCGGCCAACCCCTGTCCCTTGCGGTCTTCGCTCAATAGGTCGACGCCTTGTGCCAAGCGCCGTGCCGGCGAGGCAGGGCCCAGCACGCCCTTGACGCGCAAGCTGCCGCCCTTCACTCGATCGAGGCCAAAAATGGCGCGCAAGAGCTCAGTTCGGCCGGCACCGAGCAACCCCGCAATGCCGAGCACTTCACCTTTGCGCAGACTGAGTGAAGCCGAGATCGGCAAGCGCGGCCCGGCGATGTCCCGCAAATCCAAGACCACTTCGCCTGGGCTACGCGCGGAGCGCGGAAACAACTCTTGCACGTCGCGACCAGCCATCAGCTTCACCAGCTCGCTGCGCGCGGTGCCCGCAATCTCGCCGCTGTGCACGAACTTTCCGTCGCGCAGCACCGTGTAGCGATCCGCAATGCGCTCCACTTCTTCCAGAAAGTGTGACACGTACAGCACCGCTATCCCGCTCTTAGTCAACTCGCGCACGACGGCGAACAGGCGCTCTGCCTCACTCGAGTTGAGCGTGCTGGTCGGCTCATCCAAAATCAAGATTCGGCACTCCGTCTGGGCCAGCGCGCGCGCCAGACACACCAGCTGGCGATCGCCTTGACCGAGATCGCCTGCGCGCTGGGCGAGATCGGGCAAGGGCGCGCCCTCGGGCAACACTCGGGCGAGGGCCGCGCCCGCGCGCCGATTTTGCTCGGCGCGATCAATCCAACCGAAGCGCCCCGGCAGCGCGCTGAGCACGATATTCTCGGCCACGCTGAGGTCCGGGCACAGCGCGGGCTCTTGCGACACGAAGGCGACTCCGAGCGTGCGCGCTTGCTCGGGCGTGCGCGGCGCGTACTGACGCCCAGCGAGCAACAAACTGCCGCTGTCGGCGCTCTGCGTTCCGGCCAAGATCTTGAGCAAGGTGCTCTTGCCCGCGCCGTTTTCGCCGAGCAGCGCGTGGACTTCACCTTCGCGCAGCGTGAGCTCGACGTTCGAGATCGCATGCGTGGCGCCGAAGCTCTTGCTCAAGCCGGCGACGCGCAGCAACGCGGGGGCTCCGCTCTCGCTCATGCCTCGACCCAACGTGTGGTCACGGAGCGTCGAGCCACTTGGCGAGGTTGGGCTTCACCAGATCAGCGACCTCTGGACTCTTCAAATTGTCGCGATCGACCAACGTGGCACCGGTGTCGATGCGTGCTTCGACGGGTTGCTTGTGCAGGTGCGCGGACAGCGTCTTGACCGCGAGGTAGCCCATCTTCATCGGATCTTGCAGCACGAGCGCGTCGATTTGCCCCTCGTTCACGCCCGCGATCAGCTTGTCAGAGGAATCGAAGCCGATGAAGCGGATCTTACCGGCCAGCTCGGCCTTTCGCAGCGCGAGCAACATGCCGAACGTGGTCGATTCGTTGGGTGTGAAGATGCCGTTGATCGTGCCCTTGGCGGCGTTCTGCGCGAGCAGCAAATTCTCACTGGCCGCGTGAGCGGTCTCGGTGGTCGCGCCTGCATAGCGATTTTCCGAAGCCACCTTGATCTCCGGAAACTTGCGAATCGCCTCCAAAAATCCTTCTTCGCGGTTGTAGGTGCTGGCCGAGCCTTCTTGGTAGCGCAGCACCAAGACGCTGCCCTTGCCGCCGAGCAACTTGCCCATGCGCTCACCCGCGAGCCGACCCGCCGCGCGGTTGTCGGTGGCAACGAAGCTCACGTAAGATTTGTCCTTCAGGTCCGAGTCGAAGATCACGACTGGAACCTTGGCGTCGCTCGCCGCCTTGACCGGCGCGCCGAGCGCGGTGTCATTGAGCGGCGCGAGCACGATGCCGGACACGCCCTGCGCGGTGAAGCTCTGCACCAAGTCCACTTGAGACTTGAGGTCGTCTTCCTTCAGCGGCCCTTTCCAGATCACCTCCACGTTGACTTCACGAGCAGCCTTCTCGGCGCCCGCGTGGACCGCCTTCCAGAATTCGTGCGTCGTGCCCTTGGGTATCACGGCAACGCGCAGCTTCGCCGGTGCGTCAGCAGCAGCACCGCCGCTCGTAGTAGTGGCCTCAGTCTTCTTCTTGCAGCTCACCGAGAGCAGCGTGCACAAGCAAAGTGCCCAGACCCAAAACCCTTGTGTCTTCACGATGCTGCGATTCTATGCACAAAAGTGAACGAGCAGCTCACCTCTGAGCTGCTCGTTCGTCGGTAACCGGCGGGACCCGGAGAAAGCCCCGCCGTGTGTGCAATCTCAGCGCCTCAGCGCATGGGGGGAGGGCTCGCAAAGCCTCCCGGGAAGGGGTTGGCTGAATCCCGGCGTTGTAGCTCGCGCTCGGTCCAGGGCAGCACGCTGCCGCGTTCGTGGAAGAAGGCCACGCCGATCACACCCACGTTCCGGTCATTGCCCTTGCGAGCGGCATAGGAATCTTTCACCGCGCCGAAGCGGAAGGCGGCGACCGCGGCTTGGCTGCGGCGGAAGCCGTCGATTTGCAACGTGCCCCAGGGATCGATGAGGTAGCCGCGCTTGCTCATGCTGCCGTCCTTGCCGTCGATCACGTCGAGACCGTCGACCGTGGCCACCGCTTCGAAGCGATTGCCGGTGTGGTTTTCGATTTGAATCACGTAGCGCTGACCGTCGCTACCAGCGACGTAGTCTTGTCCGGCAAAGTACGCGCTGGGCAGTGGTGCCCCGTTTTCATCGAGCAAGCGCACGCTGACTGCGCCTTGCGCGATGTCCACGCCGCTGCGATCGAAGCTCGCGTAGGAATTACCCATGCGGCGAGCCATGGCTTGAATGCCCGCGTCATCGTTGTAGTTGAGCGTGGCCACCGCGAACGGCCGTGAATAGTCGGCGCGTTCGAACGGCGAGCTCGACACATAACTCGTGCGCGTTTCACCCCAGGTCGTGCCGAGACCCGGGCGCTCTTCGGCCTTCTTCTCTGCTGGTGGCGTGTACGCAGAGCCTGCACCTGCGCGTGGGGCTGCTGCGGGCGCCGGCTTGTAGCTGTCGTTGCTCGCCGTGCTCGGTTGCGGTGCGGGCATTTCAGCCTCGCCCGGCCCGGTGGCGTATGCGCCGCGACTCGAATCCTTGTTGCTGATTGGCCCAACGCTGGGCGCGGAGGGATCTGCATAAGAACGCCCACATGCAGCTACAGGTAGGAGCAACAGACAGGCGAATAATTGGCTGAGTTTCATGGTGAGGTTTTCTCCGTTCGTTACCGACGAACGAAAAACGCGGCTCACTCGGGCGACCTTACAGTCATCACTCGCGCAGCGAAGTTTGTGGCAAAGTAGCGAGTAGTCGTCTCTGCGTGCTTTTCGTAGCGAGTCCAGTAGCAACGGACTAGGCTTCTCTGTTGAGGAGGTGTCGAATGCGACGTTTTTCCATGCTCGGAGTTGTGGTGACCACTGCTGCGCTAGCGGTGATTGGTTGTGGCAGCGATAGCGATGGCGGCAGCAACAACACCGGAGGCACTGGGGGCGGCAGCTCCTCCATGCAATGCGTCGGCAACTACGCCGATCTCAAGTACGACGAGTTCGTCGCGCTGACGGCGGATGACGGCGACTGTACGTCGCTCAGCGACACGAACACCGTGTGTTCCAACAACATGACCCAGATCGTGGGCAACTGCGGCAAGAGCTGTTTGCCCGAGGCCGACCAAGCTACGTGCGTGGCTCAGTGTGTGCAAACCGCAGTGACCCACGGCAACTCCATGCCGCTCAGTACTGCGTGCCTGACTTGCTACGGCGCCGACGTCGAATGCGCGAAGGCGCACTGCCTCGTTATCTGCGGCTCGAATCCATCGAGTGCGGACTGCGCTCAGTGTCGCGAAGATAACGGGTGCGCGGCCGACTTCTACGCCTGCAGTGGTCTGCCCGCGCCCACGAGCCCCTGAGGTCCAGCGCTTCGATCATGAACCTCATGATGCGAATCTCGACAGCGCTAGGTGTGCTCGGGCTCGTCCTGAGCGCACCGCGCCTTGCGCGTGCGGGTGGCTACGACACTCCTATGCTGTACACCGCCCGGCACATGGGCATGGGCGGCACGGCGATTGGCTACGTCGAAGATCCGTCGGCCTTGTTCCACAATCCGGCGGGCCTCGGCAAGGTCGAGCGCGCGGAAGTTTTGGCTGATTTCTCGCTGCTGGTGGGCGGGATCCACTCGAGTCCCGCGTTCATCAGCGCTGGCAGAAATATCGATTCGGAAACCACGGTTGCTCCGTTCTTCTTGGTAGGCGGCGCGTATCGCGTCCACAAGATGCTCACGTTGGGCGTCGGCGTGTTCCCGATCGCCTCTGCCGGTGCCACGTACAAATACGGCAGCAACGTTCACGACAGCACCGAACTGTTCTTCTTGGAGACGACGCCGGCGATCGCTTTCAACCCGCTACCGAATTTGCGCTTCGGTCTCGGCTATCGCATGACGTACGTGAATCTCTCGCGCTACCAGGGCAATCCGGATTCCGGCATGACGCCGGTCCTCGATTTCAAATTGTCGGGCTGGAACTTTGCCGGATTTCGCGCGGGCGTGCAGTGGAGCGCGCTGCCTTGGCTCGAGTTCGGTGCCGTGTTCCGCAGCACGGTCAACACCAAGGTCACCAATTCGCACGGCGTCGCGCTGCAGATGAACTACAACGACATCTCGACGCACTTCAAGCTGCCCGCCAAACTTGGGTTCGGCACCCGCGTCGACTTCGACCCATTCCGTGTTCCGCTGTCCGTCGCTCTGGACTTCGAATACGGATTCAACAGCCAAAATAAAGGTGATCCGTTGCAAGGCACCGACGCGGTGTCTGGCGCGTTCACCTCGGTGGCCAACGTCTTCGAGTGGCAAAACTCACAGACGTATCGCGTTGGCGTCGAATATCGAATCCTACATGACGAAGTCGCGCAGCTCTATCGCGTGCCACTGCGCGTCGGCTATGTGTTCGACAGCCAAGTCGCCAACCCCAAGTACCCAACCGCTTTCGGAACCCCGCCCGGACCCACGCAAGTGCTCACGGCCGGCACGGGTTACAACGGCGGCAAGTGGCAAGCGAACATCGCCTACGCGTACCGTTTCGGTCATGGCACAGTGACTGACGCGGACTTGAACGCCCCCGATCGCAAGAACTGTGCGTTCTGCAGCTATGCGGGTGACTACAAGATCCATCTGCACGGCATGTACGTGGACGCGAGCTACAAGTTTTAGCCGCCGCTCCAAGAGCTACGCGACGCATCGCGAGCGCCGCGCCCGCTTACCCAAACCCATCGAACTAGGATTGGGCGCCCGCAATCCAGCATCGCACCTCCCAGGCAAGCGTGGTTCCAGAAGCGTGAACGGCTCCCTGAGTTTGAACCGCCGAGCCGCAGAGGCCGCAGAGATCTGAGGGAGATTTTGGGGGTTCGCACCTGTCGGTAAGGTTGTCCTCGTTCACGACGATGAACGGAACTGCGATGTGCGTCGGATAGGTTCCTCGCCACGTCCCGTCGAATCATACGCTGCGGCTCGGCGGTTAGTCTCAATGCCGATCGCTTAGGGGCTAGCCGAATGGCATTGGGGCTAGCGGGCGTGGACGTCGCAGCGCGGCGCGTAGCTCGTTGTGCCGACACGATCGAGTGGCAGAGACGCCGCGAACGCCTCGAGCAATGCTCGGCTTTCTTCGGCGCCGGGCAAACCGAGCCGAAGACAGACGTCCGAATCTGGAACGACCTGGACATCGCGCTGCAGTGCCGACAGCGCCGTCGCGCGCGCGGCACGCACTTGCTCTCGCTCAGCTGGAGTTAGGCGCGGTGTCAGCCAGCGATCGACGGCCCAAGCCAGCTCCGCGTGGCGCACTTCATCTGGCGCGATGCGGCTCATGGTGGCGCGGACACTGGGTTCCGTGGCGCGCTCGGCTTGGCGGAGCGCGATCAGTGCGCCCCAGGTCTCGCGCACGCAGCCTTCGACCGCGTTTTGTCGCGCGATTTCCAGCAGCGATTTTGGTGCGAGCCGCAGGCTCTGCACCGGCGGGACCTGCACACCGAAGTGGCGAGCCAGGGCTTTGCTGACACGAGCATGGCGGCGCTCGTCGCGCGCGGAGCGTGAAAGCGCGCGCAGCAGGCGGCGTGGCGCGCCGTGGCCGCGCAGCTCACTGCGCAACTCGCGGAAGGCGATGACGCTGGCGGCTTCCAACCACGCAGCGTCGCCGAGGTGACGAGCAAAGGCGTTGCGTGAGCGTCGCGTGGTGCTGCGAAGCCCCGCTGGGCGCCGACCCTCGCAAGGATACGGTGCATTGAGGCAGAGCACGCTCTCTGCGGACTCGCGAACGCAGGTGATGACGTCCTCGCCGGTCTTGCACACGTCCGCGCATTGCTCGGCGCTGAGCGGTCCGCCACCGGCGAAGTCTGCGGCGACCTTCGCGCTCGACACGAGTGGTGCGGGTTCAACGTCGTCCGGACATGACGACGAGGAGCAGGCGTTGAGCGCGAATGGCGCGCCCGCCAAGAGCACGCCGCGCAGCACGCGCGAAAGCCGCGCGCCCTTCATTTCTTGCACCCCGCGAGCTGAGCTTCGACATTCCCGCAAGAGGTTGCATCGCCTTTATCCTCGAGGCGCTTTGCTTCGGCCTCGCAATCTGCCCGCAGCTCCGCTGGTCCCTTCGCGCAGCATTGGCGCATCAAGTCCGCGGCCGCGTCGCAATTGTCGCCGCAAGCAACGCACAACAACGCGCTCACGCTGAACAGTAGTACCCACCGCGCTTGGTTCCGCCTCACGGCGCGAAAAGCTATCATGGTTGGTTCGTCGCGGCTTCGCACAGCGCGATCTCGGCTGCTCAGGCCGCGCACCGCGATACCTGCATGATTCGTGCTAGGGTACCCGTAAATGCTCGACGTTCAGTTGCTCGCCCCTCAGACGACTCGTGCGCTTCGCCGTGAAGAGTACGATCGGCTCGTGGCGATGGGCGCGTTCGAAGACGAGCGCGTCGAGCTGATCGAGGGGGTGCTGGTTACGATGAGTCCGAACGATCCGGAGCACGCAAATCCGGTGCAAGTCTTGAACTACCTGCTGCTGCCCGCTCTGCTGGGGCGCGCTTTGGTGCGGATTCAACTGCCGATCATCGCCGCTCACGAATCCGAGCCTGAGCCTGACGTCGCAATCGTTCCGCTTGGGGACTACCGTCGCACTCACCCCGAGCGAGCGTATTGCGTCATCGAAGTCGCCAACACCTCGGTCAGCAAGGATCGCAACATCAAGGCGCCGCTGTATGCCGCTTCCGGATTCCCTGAGTACTGGCTCGTGAATGTCCCGGAGCAAGTGGTCGAGGTTTTTCGCGCGCCCGGTCCGGACGGCTACACTCAGCGCGCTTGCTACGGCGTTGGTGAAAGCATCGCGCTCGAGGCATTTCCCGACGTTCGTGTGGAAGTCGCGGGCTTGTTTTGAACGGCCTGGGGCGGCTAACTGAACCGCGCCAACAGCTTGCGACTCACCACATCGAGCTCGCTCGGCACCGGCACGAGGTAGCGCATGCCGTGCGAATCACTGACCAAGTGTCGCCCATCCTCCAACGGCCGCACATGATCCTCCTGATCGACGGTAAAGCGTCGCGGTCCGCGGTCGGTCTCGACCTCCCAGCGCGATAGCGTCGCTTCCTGAACGATACTCAAAATCCCGCGCACTTGCGGCAAGAACTCGCACCTCTCGAGCGCCTTCGACAGCACTTCGCGCGCCGTCGCCGACAACACATCCAGCGTCGCAAAACACGCGCGCTCGAAGTGATGCTCGTCCACCAGTGACACGAAGCGCTCGGGCGCGCTCAACGGAAACGCACGCCGCGCGAACACCGCGATCCGCGTCTCCCCCGGAGTGACCGCCCACAGCTGGCCCTCTTCGTCGAGAGTGAGCTCGAGTGTCGACGGCTCGAGCAATGGCAGCGGCTCGTGCGCTCCCTCGGGCGTCACTTCATCGCTCGCGAACGAGCTCGCTTCAGCGGGTTGGGTCGTACTCTGTGCGCGCCACAGCTTCGCGTACTCACCGTCCATCGCCAGCAACTCGGTGGCGCTGCCCATCTCCGCCACGCGCCCATTCTTGAGTACGATTAGCAAGTCTGCTTTGCGCAGCGTGCTCAAGCGATGTGCAATCGCGATCGTGGTTCGACCTTGCACCACGTTGTCGAGCGCCGCCTGGATCTCGCGTTCCGTTTGCACGTCCACGGCGGAGGTGGCTTCGTCCAAAATTAGGATCTTGGGATCGACCAAGATCGCGCGCGCGATCGCGATGCGTTGGCGCTCGCCGCCAGACAGAGACTGTCCGCGCTCGCCGACCAAGGAGTCATACGCTTCGGGCAATTTGAGCACGAATTCATGAGCACGCGCGGCGCGTGCTGCGTGAACCACACGCTCCGGGCCGGCTTGCGGCGCGCCATACGCGACGTTTTCGCCGATCGTGCCGAAGAACAAGAATGGATCTTGGAGCACGATGCCAATGTGACGTCGGTAGTCTTCCAAACCGATGCGCCGAATGTCGATGCCGTCCACGCGCACCGCGCCCGCGGAAGCGTCGTAAAAGCGGCAGATCAAGTTGGACACCGTGCTCTTCCCTGATCCCGTGTGTCCGACGATGCCGACCATCTGCCCCGGCTTCACGGTGAAGCTGACGTCGTTCAAGACCAAACGGCTGCCGTAGCGAAAGGACACTTGTTCGAAGCGGATTTCACCTTCCACGTGCGGGAGCGGCACGGGATCTTTGGCGTCGATCACGCTCGGCGCGCGATCCAAGATGTCGAACAAGCGTTGCGCGGCTGCGGCTGCGCGCTGAGTCACCGTGAGCACACGGCTCATGCTTTCGACGCGCGTGTAGAAGCGACTGATGTAGGCGATGAATGCCGTCAGCACGCCGACCGTGATCTGGTGATGCAGGATTTGCCACGCGCCCACTGCCCACACCACCAACAGCCCCAGCTGGTTGAACAACGCGACCAGCGGCCAAAACGAGGTCCAGAGCGTGTTGACCTTGTTGTTGTTGGCCACGATCGCTTGATTGGCTTGCGCGAAGCGCTCGATTTCGCGGCGTTCTTGCGAGAACGCTTTGACCACGCGAATGCCTGGAATCGTGTCCGACAGGATGTTGGTCATCAGCGCCCAGGCGCGGTTGCCGCGCAAGAAGCCCTGCGTCAGCGCGCCGCGCACGCGCATCATGAACCAGGCGATCGGCGGGAAAGACGCGAGTGCAGCCGCGGCCAACAACGGATCGAGCATGAACAGCACGATCGACGTGCCCAGCACCATCAGCACGTCCGTGATGAAATCGATCAACGTGTCGGACAGGAACGAACAAATGCGATCCGTTTCCGAGCTGATGCGGCTGATCAAGTCGCCCGTGCGCTTGCCGCCGAAGTACTGCAAGCTCAGCCGCTGAAGATGGGAAAATGAGCGGTTTCTGAGGTCCGCGCTGATCAACTCGCTGACCCAGGCGAGCACGGCTCCCTGTGCCCAGGCGAGCATCCAGGTCACCACAGCTGCAGCGCCGAGTCCGCCCAAGTACAACCACAGCTCACTCCGCGCAGACTCGAGCCCGACACCGCGCGCCTCTTGCCAAGGCACGAGCACGCGATCCACGAGCGGCAGCGTGAGGTACGGCGGAATCAGCCCAACCGCCGTGGTTGCCAACGTGAGCCCCAACCCGATGCCGATCTTGCCGAAACGCGGCCGTGCAAAGGCAAGCAATCGCCACAGCGGATGTCCCACGGGCGCACTCTCGGGCAGCGCGAACTCGTCATCGCCTTCTGCGTCGGGCGTGATCGCACCGTCACTCGGTCGGCCCCGCGCGTCTTCTACCGCGCGCATGAACTCGCTGCCCGCCGCCGCGAGAGCCAGCGTGTAGCGAATGGACATCACGCGCTGACCGTGCTCGGAGATCGCGAGCTCGGTGAGCCCGGCATGCTCGGAGCGAACCAGCTCGAGTGACGCGCTGAGCGGAATATCTCGAAAGCCGTCATCGGCGCGAACGAGCAAACGCGCATCACTCAGCAAGACGAGACCAGACGAAAATCGCAACTCCTCGTCGACGTCGGGCCGAAAGCTGGTCAAGATCCGCTCGTTGGGCAGCAAATCCAGCCCGGGGAATTGCGCGGGCAACAATGGAGCAGAGGCGGTCATGGCGTATCGCGCCGGACTCTAGCTCGAATGCTCCGGAAGCAAGCGCGTTCTTCGGCTCATGATGAGTACAGTTCGGCCTCACCCGCGGAAAAGCGTGGATCAGCCTTGGTTCGGCGCACCAACCCAAGTCGTCAATGCTTCACGCAAACCGAGGTCGGTGCCGTCTCCAACCCAGGCAACGTAACCATCGGGGCGAATCAGCAACGCACTCGGCGCGAGAACGGCGCCGAGTGCCGGAAGCTCCCAGCGCCCCGCATAACGCGCGTCCACCCGCTGCACCGAGTCCGTCCAGCCCGCGATGTCATAGGCACCTGGCTCCCCGAGGTTGAGTAGTATTGGGCGCGCACCGTGGAGCAGCTCGAACACGCGCCGCGTGCCGTCGCCCGAGATTAAGGCCAGATCCGGCATGCGACGTCCAAGCAATGGGTGCCCGGCGCCCAGGTCATAGTGAACGTCCAGACCGGACATCATTGCGCCGTATCGTTGGCGTGGCTCGGTCATCTGCAAAAGCTCGGCCATGGCTTCGCGCAAGGCATTAGTGCGCTCGTCGCCACGGCCGAGTGCGGTCTGAGCCATGGTGATTCGGAGCACGCGCGCGGCGATTGGGTGTCGCTCGCGGTGATAGGTATCGAGCAAGCTGTCGGGCGATTGGCCTTGGACCACTTGCGCGAGCTTCCAGCCCAAGTTGACCGCATCTTGCAGCCCAATGTTGAGCCCTTGTCCTCCATTGGGCGCGTGCACGTGCGCCGCGTCACCGGCCAAGAGCACGCGGCGCTCGCGATAGGCCACTGCCTGCCGCGCAGCATCGCTGAATCGCGACAGCCACGTCACGTCGTGCACGCCGAAGTCAGTGTCGTACACCGCGATCAGCGCTGCACGCAGCTGGCTCACGGTCGGCGCGTCGCCTTGTTCGACGTGCGGTTCGATCGAGACCACGCGCACCCGCTTACCATCGCCGATGGGACCGATGGCATGAATGCCCTTATCGTCGCGACGAATGCCGCGCGCGGGTTCTTCGCTCATCGACGCTTCGGCGATCAAATAGCTGACGGACGGCTCCCAACCCGCAAAGTCGATGCCCGCAGTCTTACGGACCAAACTGCGCCCACCGTCGCAGCCCACGAGATAGTCGGCTCGCAGTGAGCGGCCGTCTGCGAGCTCTACATCGACCCCGTGCTCGTCTTGCGCAAATCCCGTCACTTCGCAGCCGCGATAGGTCCGCACCCCGAGTTCCTCGATCCACCCCGCCAGAATTTGCTCGATGCGCTCTTGCGCGAGCGCGAGGCCGTAATTGTGGCGGGTAGGGAAGTCACTGATGTCGAGCGGGATCATCGCGTAGCCCGCGAGCTGCATCACCTTGCCCTGTGTCAGGAAGCGCTCCGCGACGCCGCGCTGGTCGAGCTCCTCGATAGTGCGCGAATGAAAGCCGCCCGCGCGCGTACCGTCGAGCGTTTGATTCGTTCGCCTCTCGACGATCGCCACATCGACGCGCGCCAGCGCGAGCTCTGCCGCGAGCATCATCCCCGTCGGACCTCCACCTGCGATCACCACTGAGTGCTTGGCCATGGCAGACACTGTGCGGCACGAGCCGGGGCTTGTCGCAAGCCCCGGGGTCTGGCATAAGTTGGAAGTGGGAGGGAGTGAGGGCTCCGTTTCGCTGAGAACGTGGCCCTTTGGCATCAATTTTCTTCACGGGGGCGCGTGTCACCGAGTGATTCCGCTCGCGAATGCTTGAGGTCGAGCCCGTGCTTCCGGCGCAGCGGCCCTCCGCGACTTTGGGCGGCTGATTCGCGCGGAAGGCGAGACCATTCTCGTTTCGCAAATCCTCGTTCGAACTCGAACCACAATGTCGAGACACGAGACCGTTCCCGTTTCGCAAATCTCGTTCGAACTCGAACGACAATGTCGAGACACGAGACCGCACCCGGCTGAGGCTCGAACGCGACGCGCTTCGCCAGCTTCGCTGCGACTAGCTGTCGTGGATGCCCACCCCCGTCCGTGCTCGGCCTGCGCGACGCGCTTCGCGATACCCGGAGGGGTACGGCTTACCCCTCCCAAATCGCGCGCAAGTGCGCTCGGGGAGGGGTAAGCATTGGATCGACATCAGCGCTAGCGCGCTGCGAGCAACCCCACCATCGCTTCCGCCACACCACCCGCAGAAGCCGGATTCTGTCCGGTGACCAATCGCTCGGAGACGACGACCTTCTTCTGCCAGTTCGGTGCGCCTTCGAAGTGTGCGCCGCGTTCGACGAGTTTCGATTCGAGTAGGAATGGGACGACGTTCTCGAGTTTGACCGCGCGCTCTTCGTCATTGGTGAATGCACTGACGGTTTTGTCGGTCAGTAGATACCTACCATTCGACAAGCGCACGTTCACGAGGCCGGCAGGCCCATGGCACACGGCGCCGACCACGCCGCTCGTCTCGTAGATGGCGCGCGCGGCGTTGCTGAAGGCTTGCGCGTCGGGGAAGTCCCACATGGCGCCGTGGCCGCCGGCGAAGAAGATGCCCGAATAGCGCGCGGGATCGACGGTGCTCGAGGCGGCGCTGTCCTGCAGCTGGGCTGCGACCCGCGGATCGTCGAGGAATGCGGCGCTCACCGTGTCCTTGCGATCCACGCCGTCGAGCGGCACGCGACCGCCGCGTGTCGACACCAAGTCGATGGCGTAGCCTGCTTGGCTGAACACCGCGTACGGGTGAGCGATTTCCGGTAAGTACGCGCCAGTGGGCTCGCCGGAGGTGGTGCCTTTTTTGTCGTGGCTGGTGAGGGCGATCAGGATGCGTTTCGTCATGCCTGGCATTGTGCGTTGTCCGCGCGCTGCTGAGTAGCCGTGGGCGTGATGAAACATTTGTACTATGAGAGTACAAATGACGCTTTCGGCGCTGGCCGGTACTCTGCCCAATTTGGAGGCCTTTTGTCGCACGTTCGAGACGGGGAGCTTCAGTAAGGCCGCGCACGCGAGCGGCGTGACTCCGCAAGCCACGAGCCGCAGTGTGGCGCGTTTGGAGCAAGCGCTCGGGGTCACGCTGTTTCGGCGCACCACGCGCAGTCTTTCGCCCACCGCTGCCGCGCACGAGTATTACGAGCGTTGCGCGCGGGCGCTCGCGTTGCTTTCGGACGGTGAGCAGCAGCTAACGAAGCGCGGCGGAGTCGCTGAGGGCCAGGTGCGGATCAGCGTGCCCACGACGTACGGGCACTATCGACTCTTGCCTGCGCTCGCGAGCTTTGCCGAGCGCTATCCGAAGGTCAAAGTCGACGTCGGAGTGTCGAATCAGAACGTGGACCTGGTGCGCGGCGGTTTCGACCTCGCCATTCGCCGCGGGACGATTCGCGACAAGACCATGGTCGCGCGCAAGCTCGGCGACTTCACGCTCGGCGTGTATGCCAGCAGCGCCTACGTGGCTCGCGCTGGTACGCCGAAAACGCTCGAGGAGCTCACGCATCACGAATGCGTGACGTTCGTCATGCCGAGTTCGGGTCGTGCGCTCGCTTGGGAGTTTGCAGACGGCCAAGCATTCTCGCCGAACGCGCGCTACCGCTGCATGGACGACGCGCTCGGTGTGATCTCGTTGGCCAAGGCGGGGCTCGGCTTGGTGCAGGTGTTCGACTTTCTCGTCGAGGAAGCGGTGCGACGCGGTGAGCTGGTCGAAGTCCTGGCGCCGCTGCGTGGCGCAGGCCGACCGTTCTCACTGGTCTACCCAAGGCCGGTCAAACCGACTCCCGCGGTGCGCGCGATGATCGACTTCATCGTGCAACAAGCGAACACGGGGCGAGGCGGGGTGCGATTCGCATAGCCGGTCGTCATGTCTGGCTGGATTTTTCCAGCGTGAGGCGGTTGTAAAGGAGTGTTTTCTTTCGAGTCGCGGCAGCCTTCAAGATCGCGTCCGGGGATGTTTTTTTTTGCACGTGGGCGCTGGAATCCGACGTTGCGACTCTGTCTTGGAACGATCACGATTCTTTAGCGTCGGATGACATCCCGTTTGACCAAGCCTACCGCACTCATTGAGCTTCGCTGGACCACGTTCGCAACGTTAATGCTGTGTGCGTTGTTGCTGCCTGGCTGCCCGGTGACCGACAACTACTTCATCGATCCGCCGTCTGGCGGCTCCGCTCCAATCGCGCCCACGGGGGGCGCGTCCGATGTCGGGACTTCGGGGGCGTCTTCAGATGCGGGTGGACTCGACCTGGGCGGTTCGACGGCGGGCAGACCGCCGGTGCACCCCGATCACATGGATACCGTGGGTGGGGGCGGCACGGATCCTGGGACGGGTATGCCTGATGCCGGGAGCGCTGATGTTGGGGGCAGTGATGCTGGCGGCTCGAGCTGGGGCGGGGGCGCCTCGGGCGGTAGCGCCGGACTGATGAGTGTGGGCGGCAGGTCCAACGGCGGGAGCAGCAACGGTGGCAGCTCCAATGGCGGGAACTCCAACGGCGGCGCGAATACGGCTGGTGGCCCGAGCATCGTGCCGCAACCCGCTTGCGACGACGGCGTCAACAATCATGACCCCTGTGGGTTGGGCAGCCTTCAGCTTTGTTACAAGGGCTGCGGTCCCGATAACGTTGGTTACAAGCAATTGGCTTGTCAGGGCGGCATGTACCAGGAAACGCAGTCTGGCAGCTGCACTTTCCCGGCTGGACACGACTACTCTTGTTACAACGTCCCGCCGACTCTGCCTGCCGAGTGCCCGAGCGGTACGCCGCGCGGCGGAAAGGCGTGTTCGGTTCCCGCGTGCAAGGTGTGCTTTGGCAACACCGCGTTCGAGCCGAAGTACCAGGACTCGACGGGCACGCCAAAGGACGGGTACTGCGTCTGCTCCGACGCAGGCGTTTGGACTTGCGGGACGAAGCCCGACTCTTGGCCCTGTCCAGGTCCGGGCTGTCACTGAATCGCCCGATCGCCGAATAGAGAAGCGTTAAAAAAGCTGTCGGCGTAGCTGGTTTTTACGGGCAACTAGCGCGAAATCGCGGCTACCGCTAAGCATGGCGCCGCTGCCAGCCCTTTCGGGTCCAGATCGCCATGCAGATAAGCGCACTGAAACGCCTCGTAGGTCCCAGCATTTGGGCGAACTACCCCTGTATCGAAGCGTGGGTCGACTTGGGAAAGTACGAGGACTTTCCGTCCAACACTTTGCCCGGGTTCAACGACAAGCTGAAGCGCTGGTTGCCGACGATGGTGGAACACCGCTGCACGATCGGCGATCGGGGCGGATTCTTTCAGCGCTTGGACACCGGAACGTGGCTCGGCCATGTACTCGAACACGTCACGCTCGAGATCCAGTCGCTCGCGCACTCCCCGGTCGGCTTTGGACGGGCGCGTGAAACCAGCGAACGCGGCGTATACAAGGTCGCGATCGAGGTTTTGGATTTTCGCTTCGGCGAAGCGTGCCTGAAGGTCGGGCACGAGATGGTCATGGCCGCAGCCGAAGGCCGCGACTACGACCTGCCAGCCGCGCTCCGCAACTTGCGCAAGCTGGCCGACGATTATTGCTACGGTCCGAGCACGCAAGCGATCGTGGACGGCGCGAAGAAGCGCAACATTCCCACGCTGCGTTTGAGCGAAGGCAATCTGGTTCAACTCGGCTACGGCAAGGCGCAGCGCCGGATTTGGACTGCCGAGACGGATCTGACCAGCGCGGTCGCCGAGAGCATTGCTCACGACAAGCAGCTCACTCGTCAATTGCTGACGTCCGTGGGCGTGCCAGTCCCTGCAGGTCAGAGCGTGTCGAGCGCCGAGGAAGCGTGGGCCGCAGCGCAGGAAATCGGCCTGCCCGTAGTGGTCAAGCCGCAGCGTGGCAATAAGGGCCGCGGCGTCTCGATTCAGCTCGCCGATCGTGAAGCGGTGATGACTGCGTTCGCGATCGCGGAAAAGGAATTTCCCACGCCCTCGGTGGTCGTCGAGCGCTGCATTCCGGGTCGACAGCACCGGGTGTTGGTGGTGGGCGACAAGGCCGTCGCGACCAGCGGCGGCCAGCCGCAAACGCTGCGCGGCGATGGCGTGCACAGCATCACCGAGCTGGTCGAGATCGGCAATCAAGATCCGTTGCGTGGCGATGACGTCGTGCAGCCGCTCTCACCGTTGGTGTTGGACGCGATTGCGCTCGATCTGCTCAAACGTCAGGGGCTCACCGAGCGCTCGGTGCTCGCGTCGGGCGCGACGGCGACGATTCGCCACAACGGCGATCTGACCATCGACGAAACCGATCGGCTCAATGCGGAGACGGCTGAGCAATGCGTGCTCGCGGCTCGCTCCGTCGGTCTCGACGTCGCGGGTATCGACTTGATCGCTGAGGACATCTCGCAACCGCTCGAGGCGCAGGGCGGCGCAGTGGTCGAGGTCAACTCGAGCCCCGGGCTAATCATGCATTTGAAGCCGCTCGTTGGCTCTCCTCGCCCCGTGGGTGATGCGATCATCGGGCAATTGTTCGGTCCCGAGCAGACCGGGCGAGTGCCGCTTTGCGCAGTATCCGGCACCAACGGCAAGACCACGGTGACCGCGTTGATCGCCGAAATTTTGCGCGCTTCTGGCCGGAACGTGGGCCAAGTGAGTTCGGAAGGACTGCGCGTCGGTGAGCGCGTGCTCGGCGCCGGCGACCGCAGCAACGCGGACAGCATGCGTCGTGCGTTGATGAATCCGTACGCCGATGCTTTCGTGTTCGAAGTCTCCGAGCCCAACGTGCTCGACGAAGGCGTGATCTTCGACCGCTGTGAGGTCGCGGTGGTCACCAACCTCGGCTCCGGCGATCACCTCGGCAAGAAGTACGTCGACGAGCTGATCACGATCAACAAAGCGGTACGCGCGCCGGTCGACATCGTGCTGCCTACCGGCTACGCGGTGCTGAATGCCGACGACTCGGCGGTGCTCGAGATGGCCTCGCACACCAAGGGCAAGCTGTTGCTCTTCTCGCATTCGCCGAACTCGCCCGCAGTGCTCGAGCATCTGAAGCACGAGGGCCGAGCCGTGTTGCGCGACGGTGATCAGATCGTGCTGCGACATGGAGCGCTGCGCATCCCGCTGATTGCACTCTCGACGTTGAGTTGTCCGGTGCTCGGGCTGCCCGAGTTTTTGGTCGATGATCTGCTCGCCGCGGTCGCTGCTGCGATCGCGCTCGGCATCGGCACCGATCACATCCAAGCAGGGATTACGGCGTGCGTGGGTCAGGGTGGCATTGCTGCGTTCGAGTTGCCCAAGACGGCACATCGTCCGAGCGGCGGACTCCTTGTCGTCACTCCTGCGCGGAATGCCTCGGCTCTCGACGCTTGGGGGCGGCACTTCCAGCGCCAATTCCCCGGCCGACGAGCTCATTTGTTGGTCGATCCGCCGGCCGATTGGCGTGCTTCCGATGCGGAGCCGCTATTGGCCAAACTTACTCAATGTTTCTCGGATGTTACGATCGCGTTGAATTCTGAAGCGCGGTCGTTCGTCGAAGTTTGCGAAATGACGCGCCCAGCGCTCATTAGTCGGCCAATAGGCCAATCACCCGATCTTGCGACATCGCTGGATCAGCTACTCGAGGCTCACCTCAACGCTGATCTGGTCTGCGTCTGCCCAGCAAATGCTGCTGGTTTGCAGAGCATCTCGCGTCACCTCGAAACAAAAGGTCTGAGCCGCGGGATCACCGGCGGCCTTGCCTCCGTAAGACATTCCCGATGAACATCGAGTCGATTCGCGCCCTTTCTGGCTCAAACCTTTGGTCGGACCAACCGGTCCTCGAAGCGGTGGTCGTGCTCGATCAGCAGCGCCTCGGGGCAGAGGCGCTGAGCCGCCTGTGCGCTTCGCTGCCTGCGGATCTCGGCGCCGCGCTCCGGCGCGACTTCGTGGCCGCTGAGCCGGCCGCGTCGTGGGCTGCGTTGCTCGGTCGCTTGGTTGTCAGCCTGCAAGCCGCTGTCGGCTGCCAAGTTAGTTTTTGGATGGCGCGCCCGCTGAAGGGCAGCGCCGAGTACCGCGTTGCTGCCGAATACACCGAAGAGGTGACGGGCCGTCGCGCGCTCGCGCTCGCGCTCGAACTCGTGCACGCAGCGCGTGATTCGCAAGCCATCGATCTCGACGCGAAGCTCGTCGCGCTGCGCAAGTTGAATGAGGATGCGCGCCTCGGCCCCAGCACCGGCGCCATCGTGCGCGCCGCCATGGATCGCAAGATCCCGGTGCGCCGTTTGACCGGCAGCTTGGTTCAGTTCGGGCAAGGCTCTCGTCAGCGTCGCATCTGGGCGGCGGAGACCGATCGCACCAGCGCCGTTGCCGAGTCGATCGCGCAAGACAAAGAGCTCACCAAGTCGCTGCTCGACGCGGTGGGCATCCCGGTTCCCAAGGGCATGCCCGCTGCGTCTGCCGAGCAGGCTTGGCAAATCGCACAAGAGATCGGTTTGCCGGTGGTCGTGAAGCCGCGCGGCGGCAATCAAGGTCGCGGCGTCTCGGTTCGTCTGCGCACTCGTGAAGCGGTGATGTCCGCGTTCGAGATCGCTCGCGCGGCCGACGGCGAAGTGCTCGTCGAGCGTCACATCGAAGGCGCGGATTTCCGCCTGCTCGTCATCAACGGTCGCTTGGTGGCGGCTGCGCGTCGTGAACCGCCGCAAGTCATCGGTGACGGCAAGAGCACGATCACGGAGCTCGTCGCGATCGCGAACCTCGATCCCCGCCGCGGTGAAGATCACTCCACCTCGCTCAGCAAGCTGCTCTTGGACGAGATTGGCCGAGAAAGCTTGGCCGAGCAGTCGCTCACGGTGGACAGCGTGCCGGCCCAGGGCGCGGTCGTGACCTTGCGTCGCAACGCAAATCTCAGCACCGGTGGCACCGCGGCGGACGTGACCGACACCGTGCATCCGAGCGTTGCTCAGTGCATGGTCGAAGCCGCGCGCATGGTCGGGCTCGACGTCGCGGGCGTCGATCTCGTCTCGCCCAACGTCACTGAGCCGCTCGAAGTGAGCGGCGGGGCGATCGTCGAGGTCAACGCGGCGCCCGGGTTGCGCATGCACCTCGAGCCGTCCAGCGGCACCGGTCGCCCCGTGGGCAAAGCCATTGTCGAATCCATGTTCGCGCCGGGTGATGACGCGCGTATTCCGGTCGTCGCCGTCACTGGCACCAACGGCAAGACCACGACCACACGCTGCATCGCGCACCTCTTGCAGCAGCGCGGTCTGCGCGTCGGCATGACCTGCACGGACGGCATCTACGTCGAGAATCGCCGGATTGACACCGGTGACTGCGCCGGTCCGAAGAGCGCGCGCGCCGTGCTCGCCCATCCCAACGTCGACGCGGCGGTGCTCGAGACCGCGCGTGGCGGCATGCTGCGTGAGGGCCTCGGTTTCGATTGGTGCGATGTGGCTGTCGTTACCAACGTGGGCGAGGGCGATCACCTCGGTATGGGCGGCATCCACACCGCAGCCGAGCTCGCGCGCGTGAAGGCGATTCCGGTCCGGCGCGTCTCCGAGCGCGGCGCAGCCGTTCTCAATGCGGACGATCCGCTGGTCGCGTCCATGGCCAGTCTGTGCCGTGGCGCGGTGATCTTGTTCAGCCGCAACGCGGAGTCGCCGCGCATCGTCAGCCATCGCGCAGCGGGCGGCAAAGCCGTGATCGTGCGTGATGGGTTCATCGTGATCTGCTCCGGCAGGGATGAGCGCCGTGTCGCTCAGGTCGACCTGCTGCCCCTGACGCACGGCGGGCGCATCGGCTTCCAGGTTGAAAACTTGCTCGCCGCCGTGGCTGCGGGCTTCTGGCTCGGGCTCTCGGTGGATGCGCTGCGCTTCGGTGTGCAAACCTTCTCCAGCGATGTGGGCACGACGCCCGGGCGCTTCAACGTGCTCGTGCACCGCGACGCGACCGTGATCTTGGATTACGGGCACAACGCCTCGGCGCTCTTGGCCTTGAACGAGGCCATCAGCAAGATGCCGCACCGTCGCCGCAAGGTCGTGTACACGGCGGCCGGCGATCGCCGCGACGAGGACATTCATCGCCAAGCCGAAATCATCGGCGGCTTCTTCGACGACGTGTACATCTACGAGGATCAGTGCACCCGCGGCCGCGCCGATGGTGAAATCATCCGTCTGATGCGCGATGGCATGCAGCGCGCCAAGCGGCAACCCCGCCGCATTCTGCAAAAGTCTGGCGAGCTTGCGTCGATTGCTGCCGCGATCTCCAGTCTCGAGCCGGGCGATCTGCTGCTTTGCCAAGTCGACCAAGTCGACGTTGCGCTCGACTTCGTGAAGGGCCTGTTCCGCCAAGCGGAAGCGCGCCCGGTCGTGCCGATGGGTCAGTTTGCTGCAGCCGCCTTGGCGGCCCTGGGCATCATCGGCGGCTGAGCCCTGGAAAGCGAATCGCAGCTAGAGCTTGCTCAGCTCGTCGAAGCCCTGCTCGGGGCGCTCGATGCCAACCAACCGAAAGCCGCGCTCGGCTCCGAGATCGTACAAGTAGGCGCGCAGCGCGTAGCGCGATGCCCCGTTCGCGATGGTTACCACACAGTAGCGCGCCGGATCGCCATCCGCGACGCCACGCGCAAATGAGCGGTGCGGCAACGTCAATGCTACGACTCCGCCGTCGCCGACGGTTGGATGCAGTGTATTGGCGGCGCCGGGCACGTCGAGTCGCGCGCGGTACGCAAAGGCACTTGCAGGAAGCACCAAGCGCCTCCGCGCGAGATCGACCATCGACAGCACGTTGCCGTCCACGCGCAGCTCGGCCAGCGGTGAGAGTCTGAGCAAGTATCTGACGAGGATCTTTTGCAGCCGCTCCACGAGCACCTGAGCGACGAACGCCGTGTGCTCCGCTTGGGAGAAGCGGCCAAGCGTGACGAGCGCGCGGATGTCGTCATCTTCGAAGCGCGAGAGAATGCGAGCCATCCAAGCGTTGTCGTGCTCCGAGGCACGGCTGAACGCGGGATTGGGATACTCGTTCTTCCACAGTTCGGGCTCGAACGCGTAGCTGTTGAAGTAGCCGAAATCAGCCATTCCTGGCGTGCGCTGGACGGTGTCCCACGGGCGAACCTGAGTTCCGAGCGTCGCGAAATCGGTCGCGATGTCACCCCAGTCGAGCAGGTATGAATGACCGAGGCGGCGCGAGATCCCGTCGTCGAACCACTCGCTGCCGAGCGTATCGCTCATATCCAAGTAATAGTGACGCACGAACCCCGGGGAAGAGTCGTTGGCCTTGGAGTTGACCGCGATCCACGAATCCATCGTATTTTGCTCGCGTGCGTCGAAGTGGTCGAGCCAGGCTGCGAGTACACGTGCCCCGCGCAGGTCGCGCCGGTCTTCGTGCGGGATCACGTCGTTCGGGTCATCACTGCGTGTGCCCTCGTAGCGGAAGGGACCAATGAGATAGCCAGGCAACCACGCGCTCGCCTGCAGGCGCCTGAGCGGGCCGCGGGGCGTTGCGCCGTCGAGCACACGTGCGAGCGCGGCACGGTCGAAGGGTTTGGTGATGCCCGTGTTGTCCGTGACTTTGAGCCCAGGCGAGAGCCTGAATACTTGCGGATCTGCGTAGATGATCTGTTCACATGAGGTGTTGAAGCCGACCGCGTAGTAGATCGCAGCGCCGATCACGCTCGAGGCGCTGGGTCGTTCGGGCTGCAACTTGACGTCGGTCTTGAGCATGTATTTGCGGTGCCCGTCGATCTTGATGCGAAACCCTGCCGAAGCGCCGTTCGCCTTACCTTGATCGATGAGCCACGCACCCGGCGCAACCCCGGCCGGGTCGAGCATCTCTTCCGGAGTACAAGCACCGCGCAGCAGCGCCTCGCGCGCCGGTTTTCGCTTGCCGATTCGATTCTCGAACCATGCGCTGTCGGGGACCTCGTCGAACGCATTCACATTTACGGCTTCACCCGCGGGATCGACGGCCCAGACGCGCGCGAACGGCCGGAAGATTGAGTTGTCGACTGCGTCCCAGGCCAGCGGTGAGACGTACGGTTCAGGCGCGCACGCGACGTGCTTCTCGTCCTTCTCGGTTGCGCGGATTGCGCACGAGACACTCACCGGCTGTCGGTCACCGTCATCGTCGATGGGCGCGGCGAGCGGGTAGCGCTGAGCTCCACCGCAGGCAGTCATCAGCCACAGGCACGCGAGGGGCGCTCTAGATGCCATTGGTGGTTCCAATCACGAAGCGAAACGCATCCACTTTGCCCCCGGACTCGAACGTCTCCGAGCCCACACCGAACAACATTTCGAAGCCAGTTTCGGCTGGATTCGTGCTTTCGATACCCAGGGTGCCCGACCAACGCAGCTTGCCCGCCGAGAACCCGGCGAGGCGCTCACCGAAGACGTTGCCGATTTCGCCCCGCATCGTGCCGTTGAGCCAGATCCAGATCGGCCAACGGTAAGTGAGCTCGCCGACGGCGGAGCTACGATCGACCAGGCGTCCCACGACGTAGGCGCGCATCGGCTCGAGCCCGCCGAGTGTGACCAACTCCGGGAACGGGATCACGCTGCCAGCGAGCGGATCGGCGAAACGGGCGCTGGCAGCGAGCGACAAGACGCGCTTGTGATTGTTCAGATCGACGAAGGCGCCCACCTTTGCGCCATAGGTCAAGAAGGCGCCGCGCGTCCGCAGCTCCGAGTTGAACGCACCGCGCGCTCCACCGAAAACGCCCGCCCTGCGCTTGGACAGCCGGCGCTGGTCGTAGCTGACGGTCAGCTCGCTCTTTGCCAGTGTGTAGCCTTGCGGGTAGCCCGGCGGTGGAGGCAGTGCACCCGCCGCAATCGCGTCATTGAGCGTCGGGTCGCCGCCGAAGCCGCCCTGCCGAAACTCGACGCTGCGCAAGAGCAGCTCAGTGCGGAGCAGCGTCGCCCGCGTGGGTCGCTGCTCGATGAAGCCGCGGAATTGCAGCCGATCTGCGCCGAAACGTGTTTTGTCGGTCTGCCTCGTATCCGGGCCAATACCGAAAAAGGTCAGATCGGGTCGGCTCAGGCCTTGAGCTTCCAGGGTGAGGCTCGAGCCCTGCTGAGGACCGAAGCGGAAGCGTTCCGAGAGGGTTGCGGTGAGCCAGTCTTTGCCGCCGTACGCGCCGCGTAGCGTGAGGTCGTGCCCTGGCATGAACGCGTTGTTCCAGAACGTGTACAAGCCGACGCTCGCTCGAAATCCAAAGTCGAGGTACGCGGTAGGGAAGAAGCCTGCTTGGTGATTCGGTCCGAACGCGAAGAAATCATACAAAGCCGCAGGTACACCCGCGCGCTCGGCGCCCGAAATCGCCCAGCCCAGCGGCTTTCGCACGACGTACTCGCTGACCAAGTAGACCGGAAACAGCACGACGCGCGGGACCCAAAGGGCGACGTCACCCGGCGTGGTCGGCTCGGGACCACGGCGATCGTAGTCGGGGAGCTTGCGCTTCTCGTCAGCTCGCGCTGCTCTCGCATGCAGAACGACGATCAGCGCGAGGGGCGCCAATCGCAGCACTGCGAGCAGCAAACGAAAGATCGCCTGTACACGCGCGAAGCTCGCTTCTCGCATTTCGAACGCATCGTTACCGAAATCGCGCGCTTGAAACAAGGCACGCGCGATACCGGAGCTTCGCGTGTCTTGAGTATGACGTGGAGGTTGCGTTCAGCGCACGCCGAGGCTGTTTTCTAGCGTGAAGGCCGGCTCGCTCGAGTCGAGCGTTCATTTGCTACTAACATCGCGGGCACCGTGTCCAAGCGACGTCGTACGAGAAACAAGCCGCGCCCCAAGCCTGTTGCTTCGGCCGACAACAACAACAACCCGCTGCGCCGCAGAGCGCGTTTGACGCTTCAAACATTGGAGGTCACGCGAGGCCACGACGGATTCCTGCGCGGTAAGCCCGAGCCAGCCGTGCTCGTCGCCGCATACCGTGTGAACGGCGAGTTGCCCGCGTCCCTCGTCGGGAGGCTGTTGGTGCGGGTGCGACTGCAGGGGGACATGCCGTGTAGCATTCCTCTCGTGGATCGCGAGTTGCGCTACGACGCACGCGTTGGCGTTGCCGAACGACTCGTCATGCTCGCGTTCGCGGTCGAGGAAAACAACGGCGAAGGTATGGCTGCCCTGTACGCCGCGTTCGAAAATCCCGGGCAGCTCTTGCTGTACAACGCGAGCGAATCAGTCCCGAGCCCACTCACGCTCGGGGATTGGGCAAAAAGCAGCTGTAGCCCGCCCGCTGCTCGCCCTATCGAGACGCTGCTCGGCGGCGAATCACTCGAGAAAATTGCGGATTCTGACCAATTCATCGCGGCGTGCGCATTCAGTTTGTCCGCCCACGCAAAGTGCGACGACGCCTGGCGTTTGCCGTTTCTGGGTCGTGACGAGCGCAATGATTGGACGTTGCTGGCGCGCATGCGGGTCGACTAGCGAGGCGCGCAACGCTCTTCTCTAGGTGGTCGCGGGTAGGCCTAGCCGCTCGAGCTTGGAATAGAGCTGATGTCGCGAGACGCCGAGCAGGCGCGCCGCTTGCGCCTTGTTGCCGTTGGCTTGTTCGAGCGCCTGAAGAATGTGTTCGCGCTCGACTTGATGCAGCGGGGCGAGGCCGGTCGCGCGGTTTGCTTTGGGCGCTGCTCCGGACTGCGTCTCCATCAAGGCTGGCGCGCTCGGAGTTCTGCCGGGCGAAGGTGGGGGTACCATTGAGAGCGTTCGTTGCAAGTAGCGAGGCAAGTGTCGAGGCTCCAACGGTGCCCCCCGAGCCACGGCCACACCGTGTTCGATGACGTTTCGCAGCTCACGCACGTTGCCAGGGAAACCGTAGCCGCACAGCTCCGTCAGAGCCGCGTCGGTCGGGCGCAACGAAACGCGATGACCGGCTTTGCTGAGCTGACGCAGAAATAGCTCGCTCAATGCGGCGATGTCAGCGCGCCGCTCTCGGAGCGATGGCAACGACACGCGATGCACACATAGCCGGAAGAACAGGTCTGCGCGGAAATGCCCACTTTGAATGGCTTGTGTCGGGTCGCGGTTGGTAGCCGCCACGACCCGCGCGCGGAACGGGAATTCGCGCACGCCACCTACTGGTCGCACCATGCGCTGTTCGAGCGCACGCAACAGTTTGGGCTGTAGTGCCTCCGGCATCTCCGTGATCTCGTCGAGGAAGATCGTGCCGTTCTGCGCGGCGCGCAGCAGGCCGAGTGACGCATCTCGACTTCCGGTAAATGAGCCTCGCTCATGTCCGAACAGCTCGCTCTCGAACAACTCACGCGGCAACGCTGCACAATTGAGGGCGATGAACGGGCGATCGCCTCCGCCCAGCTCGTGCAAGGCACGTGCTGCCAACTCCTTGCCGGTACCGCTTTCGCCGACCAGGAGCACGCTCCCGGGAAGCTCGCCGATGTCGCGCAGCTCCTGCCGCAGGCGTTCGATTGCGGGACTCGCGCCAACCAAGCCGAGATCATCCTGCGCTGCGGGTTCACGCTCGATGACGCCGCTTTGAAGGAGCGGCTCGAGCCGACCGGGATCGACGAACGTCAGCACCGCAACTCGTGTTAGGAAGCGACCAAACTCGCGCACTTGGGCGAGCGCCTGTTCGTCGTTCGTCATACTGCGAGCACCGTCTTCTATCGCTTCGATCAATAGAGTGATGCTAGGTAGTCCGATGCCGTCGCGTACCAGCGTGTCGAACCACGCGACCGTGATGTCCTGCGCGGCCTGGTCATGTCCACTTTGGACTGCGCGTAGCAGCGCGTCGAGCGCGCCGTCCGAGCCACGAGCGGTCCGCTCGGACTGCTCGTGCAGGGTGGTTCGCCAGTTGTGGAACACTGTGCGTTCGAAGCGTTCACCGGCGTGAATCAGGCGCAACGCCAAGAGCTGCAGCGGGCGACCCGCCGCGACGAGGCACGCGCTCGGCGGCTCTCGGAACGCAACGGGAGTCGCCGCGCGAAGGCGGGTCTGGCTTTGTCCCGCAGGATCGAGCTCGCCTTCCGAGAATTGCTCGGACACCCGGTCCAGGTTCGCGCCCATGCTGATTGAACGGCGTGCGCGCGATTCGGGTTAACGGGCGTTGGTAGATATCGAATCTCGACTTCGATCACCTGACTGAATATGGGTGAGCCAGAACACTGGGTGCCTAGAGAAATGTTTCGTCGGAAACATTCGGTTCAGAACGCGGTCCCTGACGTCTCGAGCTGAAGCACTCGACCTTTGTTGCACAAATGTCAGCTCGAGCAATTCGATCAGAGATCGTCATTGGCGCCAGCGCCTGCAAGTCCGCCGCCCATCACCGCGATCATGCTCGCTCGCATGCGGTCGAAGGACGCACCTAGATCGACGACCTCTCGCGTGCCCTCCACCTTCAGATCGACCGTCAAATCGCCGGTGCTCATCGAACGCGCCGCCGCTGCGAGTTTCAGCAACGGACTGGCGATGGTTGCGCGAGCCACCCAGGCACCGACTACCACCAACAACACGCCAATCGCGAGAGAGAAGGCCTGTACGTAGAATAGAAGCGCGAGTTTACTCTCCGACTCGAGCTGCATTTCCGTGACCACCGAGTTCATCTGGTCCATCAAGGGAAGATTGGTGTCGAACATGGCGCGTGCCGCCACCCCGTCGCTTCCGCCCGACTGCATCAGCTTGGTTACGTTGGTCTTGAACGGCTGCCAAAGTGCGACGACGGCGTCGAGCCGTTTGCTGACTTCCGGGGACGCGGGCGGCAGCGGTCGCATGCGGGTGATCTCTAGGTTGAGCGGTGCGGGACCGCCGTCTTTCAGGGAAAATAGCGTCATTTCGAAGACGCGCATCGTGTTTTGCAGCTGTTCACGCTCGCTGCCGGTCTGGCTGGGGTTCGCATCGCGAGAATAGGCAACCAGTTGCGCGGCTTCCTTGGTCAACTTCTGGGTGAGCATGCGTTGCCGACCGGCCAGGTTGACCACGAGGGCGTCGTCGGCTTGGCGCTTGAGCACGATTTGACTCGTGGCGGCGACGGCGACGAGCAACGTCGCGAAACTGAGGAGAATTGCGGTCAATCTACTGCTGATGGTCGAGAACATGACTTGTTGTCCTTTCTGAGTGCTGTGAGCCATGGCCCTGCACGGGATTCGAGGTGAGGGCCGAAAGTGACGTGTTGGTTCGCGACGATGGGGGCTTGGTCTCATCGTCGCGTAAGGCGAGTAACCGCGTGGCAAGTTCTGCTGTGGGCCAGACGTAGGGTGCCTTGCGCAGCGCGGCTGGAAGCTGATCCGCGCTGTCGAAGTTCGCGGGTAGCGTGGAAGCGCCGAGTACCGACCAACTGGTCACGAATGGCATGCCCGCGCCGCTGCTGATCAGCAGGCTGCGATGCGCGAGCTTGGACCAGTGGTGACCGCCATCGATGCACAGCTGGGCTGCCAGTCGCAGCCCGTCGCGTGAAAAGCGCTGACGTCCGTCGCTGGCGAGCCGCAGCCACTGTGCCAGACGAGTTTCCATGAGCTCACGCGTCTCACCGCCTGCCCAGGCGGCAAAATGGCTGAACCCTGGCAGTTTTTGCCTTACCGTAGCGGAGCCTTCGGCAAGCTCGCCGTTCGGCGTGATCACCACGCAGATCAGCCCGAAGGCGTGAGCCGTCAGCGACAATTCGCTGAGATCCTCGAATTGCGAGCGAATGAGCCCGCGCGGCGCGTGCAGCTCCAAGATCCGTAGCTCGTCCAAGCCCGCGGGGGTCGGCGGGCGCAGGCGTTCCGCAATCGCGGCGCAATTGGCCTCGAGGTCCAAGCCCAGGCGACGCGCGAGCTGCTGGCGCAGCTTGCTGTGTGGCGTGAGCACGTCGCGGCACAAAAGCGAGTAACGCGTTCCGAGTTGTTCGCGCAGCACTTGCAGAAGCAGCGCCGCGTCTTCGATGCGCGGAGCGGAAAGGAGCAATCCGCGAGCCCTAGCGTCGAGCGCCGTGCCCAGCGCAGCGACCTCCACGCGGTCAGGTCCGCTTCGCAGCACCTCGCATTGGAAGCGCCACGCGCTCGCGTCCGACGGCGTCGCCACTCGTTCTGCGACACGCTCTCCGTCTTGCTCGCAGTCACGATCGGGATCGACGGCGAGCCGCGATAGTAAAGTGGGCAGTAAGTCACTGCTCGGTCGCTTGCGCGGCGATGCCGCGAGCATGGCAGTCAACAACGAACGGACCGGACGAGGCAGCTCGCCGGGCAATCGCAGCTGAGATTCGCGCTCGCCAGAGCTGGGATCGGGCAGGAAAGGGGCTCGCCCGGTGAGCAAGAAGAATAGGCTCGCGCCGAGGCTGAAGACATCGGAAGCGGGCGTTGCGGAGCCGCCAGCGCACACCTCGGGCGCTCGAAAGGCGGGGGTTCCGACGTTCGCGCTGACCTGAGGCCGTTGCGCTTGCATGGCCTGCGCCAAGCCGAAGTCGGCGAGCTTCACCTCGCCTAGCCGCGAAAGCAGCATGTTTTGCGGCTTCACGTCGCGGTGCAAAATCCCGAGGCGATGCACGTGGGCAAGGCCTCGGGCTGCCTGAGCCGAGAGGTCGAGTGCCTGGCACAAGGTCAGCTTCCCTTCGCGCTGCAGTAGGTCCTGGAGGCTGCCGCCGGGCAGGTATTCCGAGACGATGAACCACACGCCCTGCTGGCGAGTAGCGTGGTACACGCGCACCAAGTTGGGGTGCTCGAGCGTCGCTAGCATACGAGCTTCCTCGACCCCACTGGTCTCCCCGACTTCACCTCCCCGCAGTGTCTTCAGTGCCACATGACGGCCGAGCAGCGAGTCTCGCGCGAGGTACACGAAGCCCTGAGCGCCTCGTCCCACGATCGCCTCGATCACGTAGTTCGAGACCTGTGTTCCTGGGGCAAGTTCCAGATTGTCTGTGGGAGAAAAACTAGCCATGCCCCGGCGCGTTCGGTGGATCGGTCACGTGTCGATGAGCCGCTCGAGTAGGATGTTTTCGGCGTGCACGGGAGTGCCGCGCGTCGCGCATGCAACTAGATGGCTACTCGTTGGCGAAAGGCTTGCACGGCGGCGGCGAATTCCTGCTGGCGCGCGGGCACGGGGATCTTCGCGCTGAGGCGCCCGATGAGATCGGAGAGCTGCCCGCGACGTAGAGTTCGTGAAGTGACGCCGAGTGCCGCCAGCTGCTGCTTCAGCACGGGTTTCGCGGCTGGCCCGAGGTACTCCGTATAGATCGTGAGTAGTTGCTGCACGGCGCTGCGATCGAGGGCATCCGGCGGGATTTCGAGCTGCTCCGTGTGAGTCGATTGCATGGCTTGACTCGAGCGGCCGCTGCTTGTGTCGAGATGATTGCGCCCGATCGGCTGCGACCCGCTCGTGCGGCTCAGGTTCAGCACGACCACGTTCATGGCTACGTTGAGCAAGCTCATGTTGACGTCGGACTGCGTGAGCGCGAGCACCCAATGCTGGTCCATGCGGCGGACCACCACGCTGCCTTCCTCACAATCGACGGCGAAGCTCGAAACCTCGCTGGAGTCGAGCGACGAGAACACGTCGAACGCGGCTGACAGCCGGCGGAGCACTTCCGCCAGCAAGATCGGCTCGTACGGAGGTGGCAAATCGTTGGCAATGCACCGACCGGAATCGTCGAATACGACCACGCCGATTACGCCGTCGGTGCGTGATAGCGTTGCGAATGCTTCGTTCATGGCGTGACTCCACAGCCCTTGCTGACTTTGCGCAGGATGGCGATCGGGTTCTTGTTGGCGCTCCCCTTGCCGATCACGAGCTCGTCGGCCCGATGAACTACGTAGAAAGCGGCGCCACTAGTCGAAACTTGAAATGCGAGCGGGCGACCCAACCCGAGTTCGGCGGCAGCTTCTGCGACTTCGCGCGCTGCCATCGTGGCCACCGCGCAGGCGGTCTCTGCGTCCATGCGACCGGTGCTGTCGAGTACACTCCCCTGACGATCCGCGCGCGCCATGGCGTCAATCGAGCTCTCGCTCGACATGAGTTGAACCAGGTTCACGAGCGATGGTTTGGTGGCATTCACTGACTTCTCCTGTGTGGCGAGTGGGGTGCCGGGCGCGGATGGCACGGCATTGATGGGCCGCGGTGGCGGAGGCCGTTGAGCTCTCGGTGGCAGCGCGGGCGGCGTTCCGAGAGCCGTCGCGGCGGGAGCGAGGGTTGCCGTCGACGACGCAACGGGTTGTGTCGCAGAGCGCGGAGACGAGGGTGGGGGGACTGCCGCGTTCGGTGGTGGCCCGAAGTCGGGCCGCCCAGCCGCGCGTGCCGATTCGTCCGACTCGCGCGCTGCATCGATCAGCAGGTGCTCGAGGCTGCCGCTCAGATTCACTCGCGGTGGTTCTCCACTGAGCGGCTGACAGACGATGTTGCAGTTCTGGAGCAGTGCGAGTCGGCGAAAGGCGGATTCGCCCTCACCGGTCGCATCGACGGCGAAGCGTGGAACCCCCTCCATCACCGTAATTTGACCGAGGGTACGCCCGCCCTGATTGACTTGCAGGGCCACGCTCCGTCGGGCCATGCCAGCGAGCTGCAAATAGTCTGCAACCGAGAACGCGGAAGCCGGCGGGACGGTTTTCGCGAGCTTTAGCTTGTCGTGCAGCAATTGCAGCAGCCGCTTTGCATCGAACGGCTTCGTGACAATCTCTACGTTCGGGCTTTCGGATAGCTGCGCTTGGAAGCGAGATCGAAACGCCGTCACGACCACGACTGGGACCGTGAGTTTGCGTGCGGTGAGCTCCGATAGCAGGTCCAGACCGCAGCCGTCCGGCAATTCGAGATCCGTGATCACGAGGCGCGGTGCACGCGCGGAGAGCGCGGCGACCGCTTCCTTGAGCGATCCAGCCGCGGTGACCTCGAATGGGCCGCGGTCCTGCAGGAACCGAACGAATGCGGTGCGGAGCTGAGCGTCGTCTTCGAGTAGGAGGATGTGATCCATGAGACCTGGCTGAACCGGCGGCTTGCGCGCGGTACACACCTCGGCCTAAGCACCGGACATGCCAGCAAGAATTCAGCAGAAAACCAGGGGTACGCTGGATGTGAATGTGCAGATCGGGACAGCTGTCCCGATCTGCACAGCGCGACACTGCCCTAAGTTCGACCGCGTCGACGAAGAGCGAGCGCGAGCAGGAATCCCCAGCGCAGGCGCCCACGCGGGACCAACGAAAACTAGCGCGCTTCGTGCCGAGTGTATGTCGTTCAGCGTGCGCTGCTCGCGGCCGCTTTGCGCTTGTTCATCCAAAACAAGATCGCCGGCAAGAGTAGCACCGCGGCTAGCAGCGTGGTGACCTCCCCCACGGCAGCGGTCAGCCCGAAGCTCTCGGTGGCGCCGTTCATCGAAAACATCAGCGCGACATAGCCCAGCGTCGTGGTGAGTGAGCAGAGCACGACCGCGCCACCGGTTTCGACCAAAGCCTGAGGCAGGTTGGCGTCGCTCGTGAGCTCACGGCGCTTCATGATGTTCAGCGCGTAGTCTGCGCCGACGCCGATACTGATCGGCAACGCCACGAAATTGAGGAAGTTGAGCTTGATCTGATCGAAGTGCAGAAACGCGACCAACCAAGATAAGCCCACGACCAACACGGATAGCGCGAGCAGCCCATTTTTGCTGCCGCGGAAGGCCAGGAAGATCACCGCCAGAGTGCCGATGAAGCTGAGCAATATGGCCTTCGGCGCTTCTTCTCGAATCGACTGCAACACGTCGGCGAAAATCACCGGATCGCCGGAGCCGTAGATCACTTCTCCGTTCGGCAAATGCGTCTCGCGAAACGCGTCGGCCCAAATCTGCAAGTAGCGCGCGTCGTACACGCTTCGCCCCGACGTCGGCACGATGTACACGACGCGCCCGCGCATGCCGTCATGATCGATGAACGGGCGCGCTACGGTGTCGGGCAAATCGCCCATGTCGATCGATGTGAGCTTTTCGGGGATGTACTCGTTGATCTTGGCGTAGTCCTTGTCGCTCACGAAGCCACGCTTGTGCCCGCGTTCGACCCGATCCCGGATTTCGCTCAAGAGCTCGAGCTTCTTCGGCTGTTCTTTGGGCAATAGGTCGAAGATCGTGACGATCTTTTCGAACGGCTTTTGATCCTTTGGCGCCGCGTCGCGTCGCTTCAATAGGGCAGTGACTAGCGGATCCACCTGGTCCACACGGTCGACGACGATCGCACGCCCGTCTTGCCCCGCGCGGCCCACGATGTCGTCGACGCGACCCGTCAGCGCGCCAGCGGCGGTTTGTCGGTGCGCCTTGCCGCCGAGCACGGTGCGCAAGTTGTACTCCATCGGATCTTGCGCGAAATAGTGGACTGTCACCGCGATCGTCAGCACACCGCTCAACACGCCGAACAGCGCGATCGCGCCCGGCGCGCGCTTGGCCGCCCACACGAACGGGTAGCCGTAGAAACCGCGCGCCTTCGAGCGCCAGCCGGGCTTGCGGCCAAACATCGGGCTGATGCGCTCGGTGATCGCGAGTAGCGCGGGCAAGAGCAGGTACGTCGCGATCCAGCACAAGGTCATGCCCATGCCGCCAATCGCGCCGAAGTGCTTGAAGCCGCGGAAGTTGGTCATCGCCAGCGAGCCATACGCGACCATGGCCGCTGCGGCGGCAGCCAGCGTGGCGATGTGCGTCTCGCGATGCGCGGTGAGGATCGCCTCCGAGATCGATTGCTGAGCGCGGCGCGCCTCGATGTAGCGCGCCATGTACACGATGCCGAAATTGATGCCGTTACCGGTGATGATGCTGACCATCAAACCACTGGCCAGGTTCAAGTAACCGATGCCCAAGTACGCGCCTGCGAACGACCAGGTGCAGCCCACCAAGATCGTCAATCCCATGCACGCGAGCACGCGAAAACGCAGGAAAAACAGCAAAATTACGCCCAAGATCATGGCCACGCCCACGCTGCCGATCTGCACCATGTCCTGCGTGATCTCGTGCTTGGTTTCAGCGGCGGTGATCAAGTTGCCCGAATAGCCGACGGTCAGCTGCGGGTCCCAGGCTTGCGGATGAATGTCGCTGACCAGCTTCTGGATCTGTGAGCGCAGCTCGAAGGCCAGCGGATCCATGCTGCCCAGCGGACTTCGCACCTGGAGCACGCCGTAGGTCGCGCCCTTCGATTTGCCGATATAATAGCCATCCGTACCCGGCTGCTGCTTTTGCGCCTCTTCGATCTTCTTCTTGAACCGGTCTTCGAGCGCTTGAGCGTCCAGGGGTGGAGGCGCGTCGGCTTTGGCGCTGTCGCCGCTCGGCGCGTCGTCCAGCCCCAAGTCCATGCCACCTTTTTTCTGCACCTCGTAGTCGTAGCGATCGACGACATCGTCGTGGATTTTCTGGATGTCGCTCAGATCGGCGTACAGGTGCTTGTGCGCACGGAAAAAGTCTTGCACCTCGCGCGAGCCGACTTGCACCGAGGTGACCAACTTCGGATCCAGCTTGCGCACGGCAGGCGCGAGCGTGTCGATGAAGCGTTTGAGCGCGTCGATGTTCTCGCTCTTCGCGACCACGCTCAACGTCGAGCCAGTCCCTGCGTTGGATGCGACCTTGCCGCTCAACCGTTCGGCGATCCGGCGCGCCTCGATCACGCTGCGCTTACCGTCCGGCAGAAGCTCGGTAAACTCCGTGCGCAGACTCAATTTCGACGCCAAAATCCCAGTTGGGACCAGCGTTGCAAACACCAACAACAAGACCGTCAGCGGCCTCTGGGTTTGATACTCTCCCAATCGAACCAGCAAGCGTTCCAGCCACGAAGGTCGCATCGCGGCCGACGCTATCACAGCTCTTTTAGTCGCGCGTCGCGCAGAAACGGCGTGGAAAACGCGTCAACGGCGCACGGGGTCTTTGGCGAGCTTGCGCTGGAGCGAGCGGCGATGCAGCCCCAGGAGCCGCGCTGCCTGCGAGATATTGCCGTCGCAATCGCTCAGCACGCGCTGAATGTGCTCCCATTCGACGCGCGCCAAGCTCGGCACTTCCACGGCGCTCGTCGGGGTCGTTGCGCTTTTGCCCTCGAAAGCGGCCAGGATTTGCTCGATGTCCACCGGTTTGCTCAGGTAGTGCACCGCACCTGCGCGCACGGCTTCGACGGCCGTGGCGATGCTGCCGTAGCCCGTGAGCATCACGATCACGCTCGCCGGATCGATGGCATGCAGTTCACGCACGACATCCAAGCCCGACGCGCCCGGCATGCGTAGGTCGACGACCGCAAATTCCGGGCTGTCTTGCTGGGCCAAGCGAATGGCCTCGGCGGCGCTGTGCGCGGTGCGCACGTCGAAGCCGCGATCGGCAAAGGCCTTACCCAGGCGCGTGCGGAATGTGTCGTCATCGTCGACGACGAGTACCGAACGCGCGGCGCGTTCTGTGTCACTGGTCATGCGCTGCTCCACGGTTTGAGCATGTCACGAGGAACCGTCAAGCGAGCGACGGTGCCGCCACCGGGGCGCGCGGCCAACGTCAACTCGCCGCCCATCTTTTCGGCGAACGCGCGAGCCAGAAATACGCCCAAGCCCATGCCGCGCCCCGGCGCTTTGGTGGTGAAGAACGGTTCACCCACGCGATTCGTGGCATCTGCCGGGATGCCGGCGCCGCGATCGAAGATCTCGAACATGGCCCGCTCGGGCTCGAGACGAGTCACGAGCCGCACCGGCTCGTTCTTGCCCGCTTCCGCTTGCGCGTCGAAGGCATTGCGGACCAAGTTCGCCAACACTTGGACCAAGAGCCGCTTGGGCGCCACGATTTCCGAAAGCTCACCCTCGCGCTCGAACGCGAGCTGCGCCGTTCGCGCGCCGAGCGCTTCGGACAAGTCTTGCTCGACGCCATGCACGCTGATCGTGGCCAACATTTCGCCCGCGTCTTCGCCGGCGCGCGCCGCCATTTGCTGCAAAATCTCACGGCATCGCTCGACTTCTTGGCGAATCAAACGAGCGTCTGGCACGAGCTCGCTGGCCGCGTTGCCCGCTTCCAAACCACGCTCGAGCTCCTTGGCCACGAGCGCGATCGTTGCCAAGGGGGTCCCGAGTTCATGCGCAGCTCCCGCCGCCAGAGTACTGAGCGAGGCCAACTTTTCGTGACGCACCGCCGAACGCTGAAGCTCGAACAGCTCGTGCTCGCGCGCTTGCAAGGCGCTGGCCACTCGCGAAACGAAGTGCACCACGAAGCCAGCCGCCAACGAATAGGCCAGCCACATGCCCTGCAAATGCATGCTGGATGCGCCATGATGCATGTGCATGGCATGAGCATCGATGGCATGCGCCGGCAGCACGAACAGCGACCCGAACGCGAGCGAAGTCGCCCCCGCGACGAGCCATGCGGGCCGCGGTGCCAAGAGCAACGCCGCGAGCGCCACGTGCACCAAATAAAATACACTAAAAGGGTTAGAAGCCCCGCCCGCGCACAACAGCAGACCCGTCAGCGTCAGCACGTCGAGCAACAGCACACCCGACAGCACGTGCGCCGAAGGCTCGCTCTTCCGTAGCCACGCCGTCAGCGCCAAATTGCTCAGCGCGGTGATCGAAATCAGCGCTGCCACGAGCGGCAGCGGCAACGATATGCGCAGCACCAAGACCGCCAAAGCCACAATCGCAAGCTGCCCGGCAATCGCCAGCCAGCGCAGGCGCACCAGCCAGGCCAGGCCAATCTTCGGCGCAGTCGCTACCGAGGCAGGCGTTCGTGCAGTCACCCCAGTAACCTAGCAGATGTGCCCCACCGCACAGGCTGCGACCAATTGCCGCGCATTCCGCTTCAGGGATTGGGGGCGCTCACAATCCAGCAACGCACCTCGCAACACGGCGCAGTTCCCGGCGCGATGCGGCTCGCGCAGCGCACTATTCACGTCCAAGTTTAGAGTTCTGCGCGACTGAGGGCGCTCCCTGAGTTAGACCGCCGAGCCGCAGAGGCCGCAGAGATCAGAGAGAGAGTTTGGGGTTGCTTGGGGCGACGCTCTACGTCGTAGAGATGGCGGAGTGCGCCGGTTAGCGGAAACCCCAAAAACTTTTGCACTTCTTTGGTGCACTTGGGGCTGTGGGCATTGTTGAGGCTCTGCGGCCTCTGCGGGTCGGCGGTTAGTCCTCTCTTCTCTGGGGCGCTGGATGAAGTGTCGTGGCGGTTCCTGTGCGTGGCTCAATTTGCCTCGTTGACCGAGATGGGTTGGAGCTGAACGCTTAGCTGCAAGTTGCAGCAAGAGGAGGTTGCTATGTCATATGTGGATGGATTCGTCGTGCCGGTCCCGAAAGCGAAGCTGGACGACTACAAGAAGCTGGCGAGAACGGCCACGGAGGTTTGGCTCGAACATGGCGCGCTCGACTACCGCGAGTGGATCGCGGACGACGTAAAGCCAGGCAAGCTCACATCGTTCCCGCAGAGCGTTGCCATGACCGACGACGAGACGGTCGTGTTCGCGTGGATCACCTATGAATCCCGCGCTCACCGGAATGCAGTCAACGAGAAGGTGATGAAGGACCCGCGCATGCAAACCGATCCGTCGAACTGGCCCTTCGACGGCAAGCGCATGATCTTCGGCGGTTTCGCGCCGCTATTCGAGCAATGAGCTGAGAAGCCGCAGTGCGCGGTAACAACGCCGCCGCTCGAGGTGCGCTGCTGGATCGTGGGCGCCCACTCTCAAAACCCGACCCCGGGTGATGGACCCGGGGTGAGGTTAGCGTGATGTGGTTGGGCTCAGTGGCCCGCTTCGACCTTGGCGTTCTTGTCGGCTTTGCCGAGCAAGAGCACGAGCGGCAAGAAGGCGAGGATTACGGCGCCGGTTGCGAAGAAGGTGTCGTTGAACGACATCACGAGGGCTTCGCGGTTCACGATGCCGTTGAGCGAAGCGAGCGCTTGGTTCTGCGCGTCGACGAGCACCGCGCCTTTGGCCATGAACGCGCCGCTCAGGGCGTGCACGCGGTCGGCCAAGCCGGGATCGCCAAGTGGCATCTTTTCCACCAGCACCGCGCGGTGGAAGGCTTGGCGCTGGGACAGCAATAGCGTGAGCAACGCGACGCCAACGCTGCCGCCGAGCTGGCGAGTCAGGTTGAAGAAGCCCGAGGCTTTGGCGATGTCGTGCTTCGGGATCGGGCTCAATGTGGCCATATTTAGCGGCAAAAACATGGCCACCGTGCCGACCGAGCGAATGATCAGTGGCCAGAAGAAATCATCGACGCCGGTCTGCGAGGTCAGGTTGCTCAGTTGGTAAACGGCGAATACCAAGATGCAAGCGCCGGTCACCAAGGCTAGCCGGGAGTCGATCTTGCGAATGATTTGGCCCGCGCCGATCATCGTCACGGCGGAGGCGAGCGCACTCGGCAAGAGCAACATGCCCGTCTCTTGCGACGTGTAGTGCATCAACGTCTGCGCGAAGATCGGCACCGCGAACAACGTGCCGTAAAGAGCCATGCCGACGATCACGCTGAGGATGCTGCCCGCCCACAGCGACCGGTAACGCAGCACGCGCAAGTCCACGACCGGGTTCTTGCTGTTCAGCTGACGATGAACGAAGGCCACAATCGAGACGATCGCGACCGCAAACAACGTCACAATCAGCCGAGACTCGAACCAATCCTCGGAGTTGCCCTCTTCCAAGAAGGTCTGCAAACAACCGAGGCCGGTCGCCAGCATCAAGATCGCGATCCAGTCGATCTGCGAGGTATTTCGCTGTTCGGTGTCCGGCTTGAGGCTGGCCTGACACATCAGTACGGCCAAAATGCCGAGCGGAACGTTGACGAAGAAGATCCAGCGCCAACCGATGTTGGTCACGAGGTAGCCGCCGAGCGTTGGCCCGATCGCCGGCCCAGCGATCACGATGGCGCCGAAGAACGCCTGGGCTACGCCTTGCTCTTCCTTCGGAAATGTCTCGAACAGGATCGCCTGCGCTTTCGCGAGCAGACCACCGCCCATCAACCCTTGCAGCACACGCGCGATCACCAGCATGGGCAGCGTCGAAGCTAGCCCACACATGATCGACGCCACGGTAAAGCCGACCAAGGAGAAGATGAAGTAGCGCTTCTTGCCGAAGCGCTCACCGAGCCAAGCGGTCAGCGGCAGCACGATGACGTTCGCCACGGCGTAGCCGGACACGACCCAGCTCACCTCGGACAGCGTTGCGCCGAGCGTGTTCTGCATGTCCGTCAACGCAACGTTGACGATGCTGGTGTCCACGACTTCGAGCAACGCGCCCAGTGCGACCGCAATCGCGATCGCCCATTTGCCGCCCGCGGCCGCCCGTGGCTGGGCGGGTATCGCCACGCCGGATTGTGCCATTTGGCCTCGATTTGCCGCCTATTTGCGGGTGTTGACCGTCAGATCGACGCTCATGCCCGGACGCAGCGTGATGCCGCTGGGCAACTCGTGGAGCCGCACACGCACGGGCAACCGTTGCACGACTTTGGTGAAGTTACCGGTCGCGTTGTCCGGCGGTAGCAGCGTGAACTTGGCACCCGTCGCGCCCGAAAAGCTCTCGACCTCACCCTGGATCGACGCGCCACTGAAAGCGTCGACCTCGACGGTCGCGGGCTGGCCGACTCGCATTTGAGCAACTTGCGTCTCTTTGAAGTTGCCGGTGACCCAAAGTTTGTCGGTCACGAGCTGTACGATGCTTTGCCCGGGCGACAACATCTGACCGACGTTGATGCTCTTCTTCGAGACGACACCATCGTTCGGCGCGAAGATCTTGGTGTACGACAAATCGAGCGCGGCTAAGTCGCGCGCGGCCTTCGCCGTGTCCACTTGCGCGTGGGCTGCTTTGGCGCGTGCTTGGGCAAGCTGGATCTGCGTGGCCACGTCGTTCGAAATCTTGGCCTTGGCTTTGGCTTCGACCACGCGGCTCTGCGCCTGCACCGCCGAGTTCTTGATCGCCGTCAGCCGCGCGCGCGCCACATCCACCGAAGATTGGGCTACTTTTAGCTGGGTATCCGCGCGATCGGACTCGGCTTGCGAGATCGCGCCAGTACCGAAGAGTCGCTTGGCGCGCTCATTGTCGGTCTGCGCTTGAGCGAACGAGGTCTGCGCCGAATCGAGCTGAGCTGCGGCTTCTTTGATTTGGTCCGAGCTCGACGCGGCGCCCACGGCTGCGGTGATCAACGAAGCATCGGCGACGGACTTGTCGCCAATCGCGTTGGTTTCGGCGACTCGTGCGGTGGCATCTGCTGCGTCGGCTTGCGCTTGCGCGGCAAACAGGTTCGCTTCGGCCTCCGCCAGGCGCGCCTGTGCAGGCGCCGAATCCAACTCAGCCAGCAGATCGCCGGTCTTGACGCGCTGATTATCTACGAACGAGATCTTCGTCACCACACCGCCGACGCGCGCCGGCACAGACACGACATCGCCATCGATTTGCGCGTTGTCCGTGTTCTCCAAACCGTGATGCGTGACGTACCAAATGCCGCCAGCGCCAATCACGGCAGCGGCGATCAGCCCGAGGACGAGTCCTCGCTTGCTGCGCGGTTCACTGGTTTCTTTTGTTGTCGGTGCGGTGTCGATCTCTGCCGTCGCGGTCGCCATGGAAGCCTTCGGATTGAGGAAAGAACGCTACGAGATATAAGGCGTTCATGGCGTTTAGCAACGGACAGTTGCCTTTGAAATTAATCCGGCGACCAAGCCCTGGAATACACAGAGCAATCGGTCGTTCCAATCACGCCGTTCGCAGCCGTCTTCCTATACGTAGCGCCGCGCGGGTGAGTGCCGAGACCCACAGGCCGCGTTTCACACTACTTCAAGATCCGAAGAACAGCGTCGGTGGAATGTCAACCGGCTGCGGGCGGTGGCACGCTGAACAACTTGTCTTCATGTAACATCGCCCACTCGCGCATTGCCCGCAAATGCGGGAACAGGCCGCGCCCGAGGTCCGTCAACACGTACTCGACCCGCGGCGGCGTCGTCGACAAGACGATGCGATCGACGAAGTGTGCGCGTTCGAGCTCGCGTAGCGTCTGGGCCAGCATGCGTTGAGAGACGCCCGGTATTTCACGCTTGAGTTCGCTGAAACGCCGCCTCTCGGAGCGGAGCGCAGTGAGCACGACGAGCGTCCACTTCTCGCCAAGCAGCGAGAAAAGACTGCGCATTAACGTTGCTCCGCTGGCCGTGGGCGTTTGGGTTTCGGGCTCTTGTTCGAGGCTGTGCGCGGTCATCGATACTTTCTGAAGTCAGCAACCAACGCTTCAACCTGAAGCCAATGTGGGCAACCTGAAACCCCCTAGTGGGCGATTTGTCTGTTCAGATTTGCACTTCCGCGAGCGATCCGTCGCAACGCCAGCTCGCCATTTCGGGGGGCTCACATTTCGCAACAACCCGGTGCCGACAAAAAGGTCGCAAGCATTCTCAACAGTAACGCGCTGGTTACTTGAATCGCGGCCCAAGGCTGCAAATTGGTTCAACGAGTTAGCTCCGAACCTTGACACGTCGAGCACGCGCCCTAGTTACACAACAGTTAAGGACTCGAGCAGATTTCGTTATCGAGTGACGCTCGAAAACCAAGCTCGCGCTCCCCAACTGCCTCGGTTTTTCAGGAGAGGTTTCGCGTGACACAGACCTTACGTTGCGCCCTTATCGGCTACGGTTTCATTGCTGGCAAGGGACACGCCCCCGTCTACGCAGAACGACACACGGGCGTGGGTGATTTCGAAATAGTCGCAATTGTTGACAGTAATGAGGCCAGGCGCGCCGCAGCTCAGCGGGATTTTCCGGAGGCTCGCGTCTACGCGGACCACTTGGAGATGCTGCAGGCTGAAGCGGGCCGTATCGATTTCGTAGACATCACGACCCCGCCGTACGCCCACGCGGCAATCGCGCACGCCGCGCTCGATCGCGGCCTGCACGTTCTGTGTGAGAAGCCGATCGCTGTGTCCCCGGAAGAGGCAATCTCCCTGGCGGAACACGCGCAACGCGCAAAACGAGTGTTTTTCCCCTGTCATAACTACAAGCATGCGCCGGTCATCAAGACCGTGCGCGGGTTGATCGAGAGCGGCAGCATCGGTCGAGTTCACCTGGTTACGTTGCAGACCTTTCGCACGACACACGCTCGGGGCGTCAGCGAGTGGCGGCCTGATTGGCGGCGCGAACGCCGGTTTTCGGGCGGCGGCATCGCCATGGACCACGGCAGTCACACACTGTACCTCGCCTTCGAATGGCTCGGTTCGCACCCGGTGTCCGTTAGCGCAAAGGCCAACACCCTGGGCGACTTCGACACCGAGGACAACTTCAGCTGCACGCTGACGTTCCCGAACGGCATCGCGACAGCCCAGCTCACCTGGACGGCAGGTGCTCGCAAAGTGATGTACACCATCCACGGCGAGTACGGCGCCATCACCGTCGATGACGACCAGGTCCAATTGTTGGTTCGTGACGATTTGGTGGCGCAGCGACCCGATCTGGCGCGGCGCGCTGGCGTGCAGTCCGTGCCCTCGCACTGGATGGATGCCAGTCACAAAGAGTGGTTCGGTAGCTTGCTCGACAAATTCAAGACGGCCATCGCCACGTCTGACTACGTAGGAGCGGATGCACGCGATGCCATCGAGTGCATCAAGGTGATCTCCGCCGCCTACCTGTCCGCCAGCTCGAGCTCGCGTGAGATTGCAATCGTGGACGCACGGCCTCCAGCACGCGAGAACGGTGCGCGCACGAACGGCCAGCACCGCGCCGCGCCTTCGCGGCCATGACCACGCTCGGGCTTCAAGAGAAGGCGCTGATCGGGCTCTTTCTCGCGCTGCCCGCGTTGGTGCTAGCGGCTTATGCTGTACGCGTGGCGATCGCAGGGCGTGCCCTGGATCCGCGCGTGCAGCGTGAGTCGAGTACGGTGCTGCTCGGTCGTTTCCCGATCGAGGCATTTCACTGGGCACTACGCGCGATCGGTCGCGGTGTTTCGCGCACGGGCGTCTCTCCGGATACGCTCACGCTGATTTCACTGCTGATTTCTGGCGCATCGTTGCCCTTCGCGGCGCTCGGCATGCTGCCAGCGGCTGGCGCGTCTCTGCTGTTCGGAGCCGCCTTCGATTCGCTGGATGGCATCGTTGCTCGCGAACGCGGGCTCTCCTCCGACGCCGGTGAAGTGCTGGACGCAGTGGTGGATCGTTATGCCGATGCTGCACCGCTGCTGGGCCTCGCGATCTACTATCGGGAATCAGTCCCTGCGTTACTCTTGGTTTTGTTCGGGCTCCTCGGCTCAATGCTCGTGAGCTACGTGCGCGCCAAGAGTGAGGCCATGAACCTCTCGCTGCCCGGTGGATTGATGCGTCGGCATGAGCGCATCGCGTACTTGACTGCGGGCTTGCTGCTCGGCCCGCTCTTGCAAATGACGAACTTTCCCGTACAAATGCCGCTGACGTTGCTGGCGGTGGGAGTCGTGGCTGTGGTCTCGAACTTGGCTGCGGTGCAGCTCACTCGTGCTGCGCGGCACGCCTTGGTCGAGCTGGGCCGCGGTCCGAGGGGGCGCGCATGAGCCCAACTTCGGAACCGAAGCGCCGGCTGCGCGTGATCACGGACCTTCCGGGACCAAAATCACGAGCGCTGCGTCATGCCGAGGGCGAGCACCTTGCGCCGGGCACGCAAGCGATTTGGGAGTACGCCGGGATCGCGGTCGACTCTGGCTCGGGCAGTGAGTTACTCGACGTCGACGGCAATCGCTTCTTGGACTTCGTGGCCGGCATTTCCGTTGCTGCGCTGGGCTATGCGCACCCGCGCTATTTGGCCGAGTTCGGCGCGCAGTTGGCGAAGATCCACGTCGGTTCGTTCACGACCGAAGCGCGCCTCAAAGCGCTCACGCTGCTCGCGGAAATGCTGCCCAAGAACCTGAACAAGGTGCAGCTATTCTCGGGCGGCGCCGAGGCGGTGGAGAGCGCGCTGCGTTTGGCGCGGGCCCACACCGGAAAATTCGAAGTGCTGTCCTTTTGGGGCGGTTTTCACGGCAAGACCAGCGGTGCTCTGGCGCAGATGGGCAGTGACTTCAAACACGGCTTGGGACCGATGGCGCCGGGCGCGCACCTCACGCCGTATGCGGATTGTGCGCGCTGCCCGTTCAAACTCCAGCACCCCTCCTGCGGGCTACTGTGCGTGGAGTTTGCGCGCGACAAGTTGAAGAAGGAGACCACGGGCAAGCTCGCTGCAGTGCTGGTCGAGCCGATGCAAGGCACGGCTGGGAACATCGTGCCGCCGCCGGACTTTCTACGCGCGATTCAGGAAGTTGCGCGTGAAAACGACGCGCTCTTGATCGCCGATGAGATGATCACGGGCTTTGCGCGAACGGGACGCTCCTTCGGCATCGAGCACTCTGGGATTCAGCCGGACATCATGACGCTCGGCAAAGGCATGGGCGGCGGTTACCCCGCGACCGCAGTGGCGACTCGCGCCGAGATCGCCAGCGCCGAGCCTTGGTCGAAGCCGAGCTTTTCGTCTTCCAGTTATGGCGGCAATCCGTTGGCCGCCGCGGCCATAGCCTCGAGCGTCGGGATCATTCGCGACGAGCATTTGGTGGAGCGTGCGGCCAGCGTCGGCGCACGGCTGAAAACGGGGCTTTCGTCGCTTGCCGAGCACCACCCGAGCATGGCCAACGTGCGCGGTGAGGGCCTGTTCTTGGGGTTTGATTTGGTGAAGCCGGGCACGCGTGAAGCCTGGACCGGTGCCGAGTGCCGCAAGCTGTTCGACGCGACGCTGCGCCGCGGTTTGGTGACCATGGCGTACGCGCCGCGCGTGCGCATCAACCCGCCGCTGATCTTGACCGACGCCGAGGCTGACGAAGCGCTGGCCGTGCTCGATGAATCTCTGACCGAGGTCGAGGGTCGCGAACACCATGCCATCGCCAAGAGTGCATGAGCCTGCGCGCACGAGCGAGCTGTTCGTCGTTCTGAAAGCGACGCTGTCCTCGGGTGCGGCGACGATTGCGGACGGCGTCGTCTACCAGCTCTTGCTGTTCGCGCTACCCAGGCACTATGGATTCGTTGCCGCAGCGGGCGCGATCGCCGGCGCGGTGGTCAACTTCATGATCAATCGCCATTACACGTTTGCGCGCAGCAGTGAGGGCATCTGGCCGCAGGCCATTCGCTACGCCGCTGTCTCGTTGGCGACGTTTCTCGCGCTGCGCTTGCTGCTCGCCGCGACGGTGGAAGGGCTGGGCTGGTCGCCGCGCATCGCTTGGCTGCCGGCCAAATTGGCGGCCTTTGCACTAGTTTCGTATCCGGCGCAGCGACTGTGGGTGTTCTCGAGGAGAGCCACCGCATGAATCCGATCGGTACGCGATTGGCGGCCCACGTCCGCTCTCTCTGGCCGCGTTGGCCGTTGCTCCCGACAGCGCCGTTTTGGCTGTTGTGCGCGTTTTGGGCGGTGCAGGGCAAGTTGCGCTGGGATCACCTGGCGCTGGCGCTCGTGGCGACCGCGCTCGCGTATGCCTCGCCTTGGAGCAAACGCCTGTATCTCGGCATTTTGCCGATTGGCCTCGTGGGCGTGCTCTACGACTCGATGCGCAGCGTGAAGAACGTCGGGCTGACCACGGACAACGTGCATGTCTGCGATCTACGGGCCATCGACCAGCGCTTCTTCGGCGTGGAATTGAACGGCGTCCACACCACGTGGCACGACTACTTCCAGCAGCACGCCACGCCGTTTTGGGACTACTACTTCGCGGTCCCCTACGCGACGTTCCTGTGGGTGATGGTCGCGTACGCGGTTTATCTGTTTCGCCGCGACTACCCAGCCCTGCAACGCTTCACTTGGTCGTTCTTGGTCATGAACGTGGCAGGGTTCATCACGTACCACCTCTATCCAGCGGCACCGCCTTGGTATTACCACCAGCACGGGTGCGTCGTGGATCTCGCGACGCACGCTAGCGAAGGGCCGAATTTGGCTCGGGTCGATGCGTGGCTCGGGATCTCGTTCTTCTCGGGCATGTATGGCCGCTCGAGTGACGTGTTCGGCGCGGTGCCCTCGCTGCATGTGGCCTACCCGCTGTTGCTGCTGATCGACGGCTTTCGGCGGCACCGCTGGCTCGGGCGCGTGCTCTTGACCTGGTTCTATCTGTCGATGTGTTTTGCCGCGGTCTACCTCGACCACCATTGGATTTTCGATGTCGTCGTGGGATCGCTGTATGCGGTCGTGGTCTCGTCGCTGATTCGGCGCGTGTTCAATGCGCGTTGGGGGGTGGTCTTGCCTGGCGTTCCCGCGCACGGAGCGGTGAAGTGAGCTTGCCTTCGGAATCAGAGGCGGCGCCCAGTGACCGCGTGCGACGTTACGTCGCCTGGACGTTGCGCAATGGCTGGTGGCTGTGGCTCGTGGCGGTGATCTTGGCGATCCCGGCGGCGGTGCGTACGGTGCAGCTGTACGCCAACCTCAAGAGTGACGTCGAAGAGCTGCTGCCGCGCAGCGCGCCGAGCGTCGCTGCGATTGACGAGCTGCGCGCGCGCATGCCGGGTGTTCGCTACTTGGGCGTCCTAGTTGACGTGGGCAAGCCTGCGAATCTGCCTGCCGGCGAGCGCCTCGTGGATGACTTGGCCGCACGCGTCCGCAAGTACCCCAGGGATTTGGTGGCCTCCGTGCGAACCGGCGTGCAGGTCGAATCCGAGTTTCTGAAAAAGAATGCGCCGCTGTACGTCGACCTCGCGGACTTGAAGACCGCCAAGGAGCGCATTGCCAACGAACGCGATCGCGAAGTCAGCAAGAGCCTCGACCTAGGCCTGGACGAGGACGACGACGAGAAGCTCGACTTCAGCGATCTCCAAAAAAAGTACGAGGAGAAGGGAGCGGATCGTTTCAAAGGTGGACGCTTCTCGAACCCAGATCAGCATTTGACGTTGATGCTGATCGAGGTTGCTTCGTTGACCACCGGATCGGACTTGGGGAACGCGCTGTTCAAACGCGTTCAGGCGGATTTGCGTGAACTCGGCGGGCCGGACAAGTACGCGCCAGGCATGCGCATTGGGTACACCGGGGATGTCGCCATCGATATCGAAGAGTTGGCAGCGCTGGTCTCGGATCTAAGCGTGTCCTCGGTCGTCGTGATTGTGCTCACACTGACGGTGATTTTGCTGTTCTTCCGTTGGGGTAAGAGCGTGTTCGCGCTGCTCGTGCCGCTGACCCTCGCCGCGCTGTACGCCTTCGCGCTGGTCACCTTGCCGCCGGCAAGCATCGATGGCCTGAATTCGAACACCGCCTTCTTGGCTTCGGTGATCGTAGGAAATGGCGTCAATTTCGGCGTGATCTTGCTGGCGCGCTATGTAGAAGAGCGACGCCTCGGCAAGGCCGTGAGCGAGTCCCTCGTGATGGCGATTTGGGGCTCCCGCTCGGGCACGGTCGTCGCGGCGCTTGCGGCAGCGACCGCGTACGGTTCGCTCATGCTCACGCAGTTTCGTGGCTTCCACCAGTTCGGCGTGATCGGCGCGGTGGGCATGTTGGCCTGCTGGGCGATGGCTTTCTTGCTCGGCCCGTCCCTGATCGCTTGGCTCGACCGCGACGACAGCAGTTTGCGCGGTGGGGCGCATCGGGCGACCATCATGGGGCGCGTTGCTGACTTCGTGCAGCGCCATCCGACGCCGATCGTCATCGTGGCCACGCTGCTCACGGCCCTCTCGCTGAACCGAGTACGCTCGATTGACGGCTCGTGGATCGAGTACGATTTTTCTCAGTTGCGGCGCTCCGACTCGCGCGTTTCTGGCGAAGCGTACTGGGGCCACCGCATGGACGAGCTGCTCGGTCGCTATTTGACGCCGCTGGTCGTGCTCACGGATTCACCCCAGGCGACCGAACGGGTAAGCGTCGAGCTCAAAGCTTCCGCGAAGAGCGGCGTGCTCAAGGACTACGTCTCTCAAGTGCAAGATGCGCACGACGTGATCCCGATTGAACAACCGCAGAAGGTCGCGGAAGTCGCGCAAATTCGCGAGATTTTGACGCCGCGGATTCGCGCCGAGCTCAGCCCGGAGCAGCGCTCGGCGATTGAGCCGTACTTGCCCGAGGATAGTTTGCACGTGCTGCGCGCGGATGACTTACCGCACACGCTCACGGCGGGTCTCCGAGAGCGCAATGGGCGAACCGACCGCGCGGTGTTGGTGTACCCGAAACCGAGCGACGCAACCTGGCATGGCGAGCCGCTCGCCACCTTCACGAATGAGCTGCGCCGCATCGGTGGTGCGGACGCGCGCCCCGCTGGATCCATCCCGCTCTCAGCAGACATCATCTCCTCCATTTCGCGTGACGGCCCGCTTTCGACGTTGGCGGCGTTGCTCGGCGTGGTCCTGCTCGTGACGGCGATCTTCCGTTTCAACCGCTCCACGCTGTTGATCATCGGATCGCTATTGGTCGGCGTGCTTTGGTTGACGGCGTTGACTTTGGTGCTGAAGGTCAAAGTCAACTTCTGCAACTTCATCGCATTTCCGATCACCTTCGGGATCGGCGTCGACTACGCGGTCAACGTCATGGCTCGCTACCGTCAAACGGGCTCGCGGGACGTGATTGACGCCATTCGCTCCACCGGAGGCGCGGTCGCTCTCTGCTCGCTGACGACCATCATTGGTTACGGCTCACTGCTGCTCGCCAAGAATCAGGCTCTTTTCCTGTTTGGCGTGGTTGCCGTGCTCGGCGAAATCACTTGTCTGATTTCGGCCGTGGTCGTCTTGCCGGCGGTGCTGGCCGCGCGCACACGGCAGGCAACGACCGCTCAACCATTGCCCGTCAACCGCTGATGCAGCTAGAGTAGAATCTTCGCCAATCGCAGCGGCTTGGCGGTTGGCAAGGTTACCCACTGGGATCTAAGTTCCCAAAGCAATTGCCTGAGTCATCGATTTTACGCTACTGAGCCCCGCGCCGTGACGATTGGTTCGGGGTGAAGAGAAGCAAAATGATGACTCGGGCGGGTAACAAGTTGGTGGGTGCAGCATTGATCTCGAGCATGCTCGGGGGGCTGCCAGGATGTTCCTTTCTGTTCACGACAGCGCCGAAGGGGCCTGCGCCGTCGACCGAGCAGGCGCAGTACGCGCCCCACGAGTGCACGACGAGCAAAGCTGCACCGATCGTCGATACTGTGATCGCCGGGCTCGAGGCGGTCCGCACGGGTTACGCGGTTGCAGCGCCCGACAGCGTGTATGAGGGCGCGCCGATCAGCCGCGGTGTAGACATTGGTTTTGGACTCGGGTTCTTGGCGCTGTTCGGGGCATCGGCGATCTACGGCTACTACGTGACGGGCGAGTGTTCGAAGCTCCACCAAGACCACCGCTACTATGGCCCGCCCGCGCCGCACGACGTGCACGAAGAGGAAGAGACGGGAGATCCGAATGATCCGCATCCGCCAGCGAAGCCCGTGACACCGGAGTCCGATACGGCTCCCTGAACGGCTCACGCGAGCCGTTAGAACGTGATCTCGATCGCCGGCGTCGAGCGCTTGGCGGGCCCGTGGAACACTGCTTCGACGTTGTTCCCGTCTGGGTCGATCAAGAACGCCGCGTAGTAGCCGGGGTGATACGGGCGTTCGCCAGGATCACCGTTGGCAACGCCTCCCGCCTCGATTCCGGCTTGGTAGAACTGCTGCACCACTTCACGGCTCGGTGCTTGAAACGCCAAGTGAACGCGGCCAGTGAGTTGCCCCTGTGCCGCCGGGCTCTCCTTCGTGGAAATGAATAGCTCGTCTGCCCAAAAGTAGTCTTGCCCCTCGCCACCGATCTCGACACCAAGTGTGCTGAAGATGGCCTGATAGAAGCGCTTACTCACCGACAGATCGCGAACCACGAGCTGGAGATGATCAAGCAGGCGTCCGCGGTACAGCTTCTGAGTTTTCATGCGAGCTCCTCCGTGTGAACTGGAATCATTGAACGGTGGAACTGGGAGTCAACGTGGCAATCTCGCGCGAAGCTCGGCGGCGTTGCCCTTTGCCGGCTCCGTGTTCACAATTGGCACATGTGTCGCAACATTCGTCCGCTGTTCAATTTCGCACCGCCCGCGACGGAAGAGGAAATCCGCGCGGCCGCATTGCAATACGTGCGCAAGGTCAGCGGAGTGCAGAAGCCGTCGCAAGCGAACCAGGAGGAGTTCGAACGCGCCGTGGACGAGGTCGCGGTCGTCACCAGGCACTTGGTCGAAACGTTGGTCACGAACGCGCCGCCGCGCGATCGCGAAGAAGAGCGTGTGAAGGCCAAGGCCCGCAATATTCGGCGCTTTGGCGCCAGCGGACGCGGCTAGCGCGACGTGATCGGCGCTTTGTAGTGCCGGCCCCAAGCGACGAACAACGACAGGCCCACGAGCACGAAGTTGAACGGTGTGTTCGCGCCTTCACCGCGTGAGAGGTGAAAGACGATCGCGCAAACCTGAAGCAGAGCGCAGCCGAGCGCCGCCAACGTGGTCAACCGGGGCTTGATGCGCAACAGCGCAGGTAGCACCACACCGACTCCACCCAAGAGATCGATGATGGCGATGGCCACGAGAAAGCTCGGAGAGACTTGGCCTGCCCAGGGGATCATCGAGGAAAGCTGCGCGATTGGCGTGAGCAGCTTCCACACACCCGTAGCGACGAACAGCGCGCCGAGCAACGCTTGCACGACCCATAGACTGATGCCGAGTGCTCGCGATGGCTGAACCTGGTGCCTCGAGGCGGTATTGTTCATGAGTGATGATGCCTGGGTTGACGGTTCTGTATCAGACCGATTGTAGAAAAAGCCGCAACCGCAAGAATGGTCGACCGATGATCCATCGAAATCACTCGTTCATGAATCATCTTCGATCCAGCCCCTTGCTGCGAGCGGCGATCCGATTCGCGGCCTGCGCAGGGACGGTCTTGACCAGGTAGCCACCGGGGGCTACTTTTGAGTATGCGCTCAGTGGGTGTAAAAGTGCTGAAAAATAAGCTCAGCGAGTACGTCCGTTTGGCCGCATCCGGCGAAACCGTGCTGGTCACGGATCGCGATCGCGTGGTGGCTGAGCTGGGGCCGCCCCGTGACGGGCGCAGCCCCGTGCTGTCGGACGCGTTTTTGGCTGAAGCCGTTCGTCAAGGTTGGCTAACGCCTGCGACTCTGCGTGACGGTCAGCCCCCACCGCGACAGCCGGTCGCTCCTCTAGCGGACCTGCTCCGCGAGCTCTCGGCGGACCGCGGCGAGAGATGATTTACCTCGATACGTCCGTTGCGCTCGCGCATCTGTTGGCCGAGGATCGCCACCCGCCAGACGAACTTTGGGGGAGTACGGTCGTTTCGAGTCGGCTACTGGAATACGAGTTGTGGACCAGGCTGCATGCACGCGATCTCGCCAAAAGCCATGGTGATGCTGCGCGCGCGCTCTTTGCGCGCGTCGCCTTGATCGAGCTTGCGCCAACAGTGCTCGCGCGCGCCACCGAGGCGTTTCCGGTGCCCGTGCGGACGCTCGATGCAATCCATCTCGCCTCGGCGGATTTCTTGCGCGCTCAGCGGCAAACGGTCGTGCTCGCCTCGTACGACGACCGCATGTTGGAGGCGGCAGAGCTGCTCGGAATACCCGCCTGGCCTCCTTGCGCGCGCGCCCCCGGACGTGGTGCCCTCCCTGCAGGGCCAAACAAGGGAAGCAAAGGAGGGCGCTGAGTAACTAGCCCTAGCTCACTTCTTCGCGTCTTCGCCGTATTTCTCGAGGAAATCGTCGTAGGTGCCGCGCCAATCGATCAAGCCCTTGTCGGTGAAGGCAAAGATGCGATTGGCAAAGCTGGCGACGAGATCGCGGTCGTGCGTGACCACGAACGCGGTGCCCTCGTACTTGGTCAGCGCGTCGCCCAGGGCGATGATCGACTCGAGATCCAAGTGATTGGTCGGCTCGTCGAGCACGAGCACGTTGTCTTTGGTCAGCATCAGCTTGGAGAAGATCAGACGCACGGCTTCACCACCGGACAGCGCGTCCGTCGGCTTCATGCCTTCTTCACCCTTGAACAACATCTTGCCGAGCAGGCCGCGAATGTCTTGCTGAGTCGCGAGCGTATCGAAGGAGTGCAGCCAGGAGCTCACGGTCGTGCCGTTCGGGATCCCCTCACGGTGATCCTGCGCGAGGTAACCGACGCTCACTTGATGGCCCCAGCTGATCGTGCCTTCGTCGGGCTTGAGGCCGTCCGCGAGCATCTTGCATAGCGTGGTCTTACCCATGCCGCTCTTGCCGATGATGGCGACCTTTTCGCCCTTGGTGACGATGGTCGAGAAGTTGTCGCACACCGTGACGTCCGGCCAGCGCTTGGTCAAATTCTCGATCGTCACGGTTTGCTTGCCTGACGGCTTCTTGACCAAGAATTGAATGAAAGGACGCTCGATGTTGGAGCGTTTCAAGTCCGTGAGCTGCAGGCGATCGATCTGCTTCTTCCGGCTTTGCACCTGCGTGCCGCGAGTACCGGCAGCAAAGCGAGCGACGAAGTCCTGCAGTTGCGAGATCTTCTTTTGACGCTCGGCGTTCTCCTGTTCGACCTTGCTACGCACCTGACCCTTGGCGATGATCATGTCGTCATAGCCGCCGGGGTAGGTGATGATGGTCTCGTAGTCGATGTCCGCGATGTGCGTGCAAATCTCGTTCAAGAAGTGGCGATCATGCGAGATGGTCACGAGCACGCCGCGGTAGTTGCACAAAAATTTCTCGAGCCAACGGATGCTGTCGATATCGAGATTGTTCGTCGGTTCGTCGAGCAAGAGTGCGTCCGGATTGCCGAACAACGCTTGGGCGAGCAATACGCGCAGCTTCAAGCCGCCGGGTAGCTCGCGCATCTGCTTCTCGTGCTCGCTCTCGGGAATGCCCAGGCCGGAGAGCAACTCGGCCGCATCGGACTCCGCGGAGTAGCCGTCTTCTTCGGCGATCACGCCTTCGAGTTCGCCGAGTAGCTCGCCCTGCTTGTCGGTGAGCGTCTCTTTGGCGAGCAGGTCCTCTTTTTCCTGCATCGCGGCCCACAGCCGCTGGTTGCCCATCAGAACGACCGAAAGCACGATCATCTTCTCGTAGCCGAACTGGTCCTGCTTCAACACGCCGGTGCGCTCGGGCCGAGTCACGTGGCCGGAGTCGGCCTCGAGTTCGCCCGAGACGATCTTGAGGAAGGTCGACTTGCCCGCGCCGTTCGGACCGGTCAGGCCGTAGCGCTTTCCTTCGCTGAACTCGACCGACACCTCTTGGAAGAGGCGTTTTTTGCCGTAGGCTTTGCTGACGTCGTTGATGTTGATCGAGGGCATAGCGGGGGCCCCTCGTAGCAGCTTTTCAGCGGACTGGGGTTCGTGCTCGCTCCTCGCATCCAATTCTTCTGAGAGATCACGCAGTTGCGATTTTTTACCAATGCAGTGACAACGGAACCGACCCTGCTTGGGAGTGGGCGCTCGCGATCCAACAACGCACCTCACAGCGCGCCGCGTTCTCATCACCGCCGCACCCCGGGATCCGCACCCCGGGAGAGGTCACTTTTGACCTGGGCGTTGGTTTCTTTCGCGAGAGGCAGAGTCGGCATCTTCGGGCAAGTTCGGGTTGTAGAGCGCTTGCCGAGTCGCGGCGAGAACTCGGTGCGTCTGCGAGGTGCGCTGCTGGATCGCGAGCGCCCATTCTCGAAAATGTCATGTGCTGCGTGCACGCCGATGGTTTGACGGCGTCGGAAATGTCTGCGATCGAAGGCGAATGATGAAGGCTTCGTTGGGGTACTTGTTGTGTGCGGCTTTGTTCGTGTGCGTCGCTGCGCCGGCGTGTGGCGGCAGTAAGAAGGACCCAAAGACGGGCGCCGTGGAGCGAGTCGAGGGCGTCGAGGCCACGATCGCGGCGTTCAAGGCGAAGGACTCGACGATCGCGGCGCTCTTCTCCTCATCGACCGGGTACGTCGTGATTCCGACCGTCGGCAAGGGCGGGTTGATTGTCGGCGGTGCGCACGGTAACGGCGAAGCGTTCGAGGGAGGCGGGTACATTGGAACGGTGAGCGTGAGCGAGGTGTCGGTTGGCGCTCAAGTCGGCGGGCAGTCGTACAGTCAGGTCGTGTTCTTCGAGACACCGCAGGCGCTCCAGAAGCTGAAGGACAACTCGTTCCAATTCGCGGCCGAGGTGTCTGCGATTGGCGTGGATCAGGGCGTGGCCAAGAATGCCAAGTTCAAGGATGGAGTTGCCACGTTCGTGATTCCGAAGCAGGGATTGATGGCTTCGGCGGCGGTTGGCGGGCAGAAGCTGTCGTTCGAGGCGGCTGGTGGCGCGAAGAAGTAAACTCCGCCGGATGTGATCGCCGGGTCGCGGCGTGTACGTGTTACGGCTGAGCGTGTTCCGCGTAACACAGCGAATGCTGGTTCACGTCCGTCTACCGTGGCGGAATTTGCGGAAATCGCGGCGAAAATTGGATATCTCCAGGGGGCGTCGTTTCAGCTGAGCTGCAGCGAGTGGGTGGCACACTGGCTGCAGTAGCGGTGGGCAGGAGTTGACCTGTCCACCATGCGCGCGATTTCTTCTGCCCTGTCGTCCCTCGTTCCACCCGCTCACGATGCACTCAATGCCATTGGCGGCTGGGCAGCGCCGATTGTGCCGACTCGGCCGGCGTCTCGCTGGCTGTTGTCTTTGACGATGTTGGGTGGCGTTGGCTTATGCGCTGCTTGGCTTGCGGTGCGACACGTGCCCTGGTTTGGTCCGATGGTGGCCGACGGCTTGCGCTCGATGGTGGGCAGTGAGCACGTGACTCAGCTGGAAGAAGCCGTTGCAGGCGTGGAAGATCGCGTGCAGCAAGCGACCAGCGACGGCAAAGCGCGTAGCTTGAGCGACGCGACGCCGAGTGAGCTCTTGGTCACGGTCGCGCCGAAAGCGACCGTCGAAGATCTGCTCCCGCGTGCGGTGGGTGCGCTGTATCCAAAGACGGCGAGCGCCGAAGACGGCACTTGGCAAACCGTGAATGTGCGCACCGGTAAGAGCGGCGCGATCTCCCGGACGATTGTCCACCCGGACAGCGAACGAGTGTACGCCGAGCTGTTCGTGTTCGCGCTCGATCTGTCCAAGGTCAGCGTGCACGCGGTCGCGGGCAGTGTCGAGCCGAAGAGCGCGGACCCCGGCATCGATGCGGCGCGCCCCGGCGTGATTCCGGAAGCCGATCGCGGTGAGCTGATTGCCGCGTTCAACGGTGGGTTCAAAGCCGAGCACGGCCAATTCGGCATGATGGTCGATGGCACTGAGTTGCTCGCTCCGAAGCCGCAATCATGCACCTTTGCCGCCACGAATGACGGCGCTCTGCGCATCGCGCCTTGGACGGCGCTTGGTGGCGGTTCGGAGTTCAGCTGGTGGCGTCAAACGCCGGGCTGCATGGTGCAAGATGGCGTGTTGCACCCTGGATTGCGCGGGGCGGATTCGCGCAACTGGGGCGCGACCTTGGAGGGTAAGACCGTGATTCGTCGCTCTGCGGTGGGCTTGTCTGCCGACGGGCGCACGCTGTTCATGGGCATCAGCAACGCGACGACGGCACGGGCGCTTGCGCTCGGCATGCAGCATGTGGGTGCTCGCGACGTGGCTCAGCTCGACGTCAACTTCTCGTTCCCGCGCTTTATCCTGTATCGCGAGGGCGACCGTGGCGCGCTCAGCGCCGTGGGCGCGGTTCGTGGTTTGCTGTATCAGCCGGACGAGTACTTGGGCCATGCCTCGACTCGAGACTTCTTTTACGTGACCGCGCGGCCGTGAACGTGCACGAAATCGAGCCGATGGATCGTGCGCTGAGCGCCACTGAGTGAATTCAGGACGGTTCCAAGCGCGTTAGACGCGCGGCTCGAAAGTACACAACCGAGCCCAATAGGACTCCGAGCATCAGCAGACCCCACCACGGCGAACTTGGCGCCGGCATGGCGGCGGCTGCCGGCGCGCTGATCACGAAGTCCAAGCCGTACTCCGCTGGTCCGCCCGTGTCCTGAACCCAGACCGAGTACGTGCCGCTCGGCAGCGGGATCTTCGTCGTGCTCCGTTTGAGTTCGGGCAGCAGATCCATGTTGATCAGATCGTTGCCGTAGTGGCCGAGCACGATCAGCTGCTCCTGGCCCCCCCCCGACGGAGTGACGGTCAGCTGTGGTCCGGACTGCATGCCGAGGAACGAAACTCCGCCGGAAACAGCGGTGTTGGGCAGCAGCTTGATCGCGGTCAAGGTCGAGCCAGCGGGCACCGTGAACTTGAAGTAGTCGCGATCGACGCCCTGCCCGTGATCGCCGGTAAGACCGAGCACGACGTTGGAGCCGGGCGCAGCGCTGAGCGACGTGGGTGACAGGCCGTCGCCCCGATAAGTCGCCGTTGCTGGCTTCGTCCCAGATCGTTGCTGCGTGCGCGGTGCTGACGCCGAGCACACCAATGGCCAGACATTGCAAAACGATGCTTGGTTTCATGTGACTCCTGAATGGGCGAACTGAACGGAACCCGTCGTCGCACAGGCGCACAACGGCGGAGCGAAGAAATGGTTCCCGAGCCTATTCAGAAAATCATCGGCGCAGCCGACCTCGCGCTTCGGCTACTAACAATCGTCATCGAGTTGCCACGCGAGCGGCGGCGATGCATCGCTCGCGTGGCGTTTCGATCACGCGCTCTCAGCTACCGGTTTTCTTCCAACCGTCGAGCGCGGTGATGCGAGCGAACCACTTCTCGACGTTGGGGAACTCGGCGATCGGCGCTTCGGTTTGCTTGGCGTACATCATCGACGACGCCAGCGTCAGATCCGCCAGGGTGAGTCCATTGCCGACGACGTATTGCCGACCTTCGAGCCGCTGGTTCAACACGGCGCCGAAGCGTCGGAAGTTGACCAATGCCTCATTACACTTGGCGACGTCGGGCTCACCGAGTCCGACCATGCCCTTGATCAATTTCTCGAAGGCGAGCGTGCCGAGTTGCGGCGAGAAATGCGACGAGTCCCAGAACTGCCAGCGCGTGACATCGGCGCGGCCGGCCTCGTCACGCGGCAAGAGGCCGGATTCCGGCTTTTTGGAGGCGAGGTACTGCATGATCGAGCGCGATTCGGTGAGTACGAAGTCGCCATCTACCAGCGTGGGCACCGCACCGTTCGGATTCAGCAGCAGATACTCCGGGTTCTTGTGTTCCCCTTTGGAGAAATCGAGCAACTTCTCCTCGAGTTGGAGGCCGAGCACGGCTGCGGTGAGCCGAACGCGACGAACATTGGGCGAGAGCGGGTTGATAAATAGCTTCATGGGCTTCCTCCGGCCATGAGCAGAGAGCCGAGAGTGCTCTACGTCAAGGCTCGCCCAGGTAACTTTCTGAAGTTTGCGCGCTTAACCAACAACCAATTGTCCGCACGCGGCACCTACATCACGACCGCGCGAGCGGCGGACGGTGAGCACGGTGCGGCGTTCGCCGAGCAGCGCGCGCGCGAACTCATCGACCACCGCTTCAGTCGGTGCGCGGAATTCTGCAACACGGTGCTCGTTGAACGGGATCAGATTAATTTGATGTGGGAAGGACGCGCAATAGTTGGCGAGGCGCCGCGCGTCATCGGGGCTGTCGTTCACGCCCGCAAGCAGCACGTATTCGACCGTGATGCGCTCGCGCGGACGCACCGGGAAGCTCTCGAGAGCCGTCCGCAACTCAGCCAGCGGATAACGGCGGCCAATGGGCATCAGCGCCGAACGCTGTTCGTCAGTCGTGCCGTTGACGCTGATGGCGAGCAGGGGGCGCGGATCGAGTCGTCCGAGCTCGCCGATCTCGGGCACGAGTCCCGAGGTGGAGACGGTGATGCGCCGCGCAGACAGGCCCAGACCCGCGGGATGACACAGCACGCGCAGGGCTCGCGCGACCTCGCTGAGATTGTGCAGCGGCTCACCCATGCCCATGAACACCAACGTGAGATCACCCGGATGGCGTGGACCGAGCTCGTGCATCGCGACCAGCACTTGTCCGACGATCTCGTGGGCCAACAAATGCCGGCCGAAACCCATGCTCGCGGTTGCACAAAACGTGCAACCCATGGCGCAGCCCACCTGGCTCGAAATGCACATCGTGACGCGGCCTGCGCGCGGCATGTGCACGGCCTCGACGCGGTCGCGCCGATCGCCCGAGCCCAACTCGAAGAGCAATTTGGTGGAGCCGTCCGCCGCGCTGTTGCGCGTCACCAGCTGCGGCAGAGCGAGGGAGAGCTGTGTCGCGAGTGCGCGGTCATTGCGACCCAGCGCGGGCGCGCCTACATGCCAGGCCCAGGGACGTTGCAGTTGCGCGAAGGCGTGGTCCGGATTCTGAAAGCCGAGTGCCGCCAGATCTGCTGGAAGCGCGGAATACGCCGAGGACGGACCCTGCGACGCAGCGCGCCGGGACGTCGTTGGAGCAGTCAGAATTGGAAGTACGGCGGGCAAAGCGGCGCGAGCCTAGCTCAAGTTTCCGGAACCGACCACACGCGGCAGGCGCGAGCCGTCGCGACTCGCGAATAGCGAAATATTGCGCGGAGTCACCGCGCGCTCGAAAATGGTGGCTACGCGCACGGCGTGGCCGCTCTCTGAAAGGCGCGCTGCGCGATCCAGGATCACGCTCAGCTCGATCGGTCGCGCGAGCATGTCGCGCGGTAACGACAGCCTGCGGATGATGCTGAATTGCCGCTCGGCTTCGGCTTCGAATGCGGCGATTTCGGCGTCGCTCGCGGGCGCAAGTCCGTGCAGGCTGAGTGAGCGCTGGGCGATCGCGGCCAGACCTGACTGCGCTTGGCGTCGATTCACTCCGGTCATCTCGGCGCCCGGCTCGAATTCGAGGCCGCGCGCGATCAGCAGCAGCCGCAACGCATAGCGCGCCTGACGCCCAAGGATGTTGTGTTCGACGCTGGTTTCGACGCCGACCGCTTGCGAAGTCAGGTTGCTCAACCCGAGCGTGTCTTTGCGCAGAGCGAAACCGTTGGCCGCGCGAGACAGAGACGCACGCTCGGGCGCGCGGATCTTTTGCAGACAACAGGAGATTAGCGCCAAATCTACGCCGCTTTCGGCGACGACCCGCACCAAGGTGTCACCGAGCTCGCCGCACGCGTGCAGTCCGATCGCGAGATCGCCCGGGAAGAGTTGCAGTGCCTCGCGCCCCGCGTCGATTACCGCGAACTGTGCGGTCAATGGTTCGCTCGTCGCTTGTGCCTGCGCGCGGCGAGTGGCCTCGGCCACGCGCGTCGGATCTCGCTCCAGTCCGAGCGTTGCACGCCCGAAATGCTGAGCTGACAGGCGCGCAAAATGCCCACTGCCAGCGCCAACGTCGACGATTCGGCGCGCGACTGCGGCAAGTGGCTCGAGCGCGCCGAGCAAGGTCGCCAATTGGCGTTGTTTGCGCACGCCGACGCCGCGAAAATCCTCTTGGCTTGGCTGCGCAGCGGCCACGCGCAACACCGGCAATGCGCTCATTTCGCGCACGCGCTGCGCGAGCTCGGTCATCGAATCGGGTGTTGCGTGGAGCGTGGGGAGTGCGGCGGCCAAGCCCTCGGCTTCGCAGCGCCGAAGCTCGGCCTCGCTCAGGCCGAGCAGGAAATCGCTCCAGCCTCGGCGCTCGCACCACGCCGGAATGCGCGCATCGTGAACGCGCTGCTCGACGATGTCGAGCACGGGCAGGAGCGTGTTCTGCGCGCGAGCGAGCGCGGAAGTGATCGAGAGCGCCGTCACGGCTCAGTAGTGTGGAGGCTTTTCGTTCTCCATCGGTTCGCCCAAGCCGCTGATGCGGCTACGTAGCGCGACCACTTGTTGTTCGAGCAGCGTGATGGCTTGTTGCTGCTCGAACACGACCTGATTCAGCTCGCCGAGTTGGCGCTCCAAATGGGCGTAGCGGATCTCGAGGTCGACGACTCTTGGGTCCATGGCGGGCGAGATTCTACTCGTATCCGAGCCCGCTCGGGGGTTCCGCAATCGGGGCTGCTGGGCTGGCATTGGCGTTGCTCGCCGGCGCTGGAGTCGGTGTGGCTGCCGGGGCTGCTGCAGCGGGCGCCTTTTCGCGCGGCTCGTGGGCAGCACCGGACGACTTGGCCTTGGTGCCCCCCGGCTTGGTGTTCGAGGCGACAGCTTTGCTCGTGGGCAGCGCCGGTGCTTCACGCTTGGCGACCACGAATTGCGGGGCGGCGCCCGGGTCACAACTCGGGCCGAAGCCGTCAGCGTCGAAGGTCGTGGAGTACGAGCCAACGCTGGCGTTGCCCTTGGCATCGCGAGTCGTCACTTCCAGCTTGAGATCGCGCTTGCCTGCGCGGCCGGGCGAGCAATAGGCCACCACGTAGTTGCGGAAGAGTTCGTCGTCGACCGCGTTCGCGACGTCGTTCAGCGGTGCGCCCATGGTCATCGGCGAGCCGGCTCGGGTGCCCCCTGTTTTGCCGATGAAGCTGATGTCGGCAGAGCTTGCGGCCGTGCCGACCGTCATCAAGAAGATGTGATGCGGGGACTGATCGACGAAATCGCGCAGTTTGCTGTCTTCGACGCGGCCGGCTGAATCCGGGTTCAGCGCGACCACGATCAGCGTGCCGTTCTCGACCGGGCGACCTTCTGCGCGGAGCGACGCGCTCAGCTGGTCGGCGCCATCAATCACCGCGCTGTACAAGCTGGTCGAGGAATCCTTGCGGCTGAATCCGAGCAAGCGATCCATGCTGGTGTCTTTTTCGTCCGGCTCGCTGCGCGTTTCTTGCTGCGTATATTCCTGGACGAGGTGCGCCTTCTCCGCGCCGTCGAAGGCGTACAGGCTCACCGGTTCGCGCTGTCGCAGCCGCGCGATGAAGGGGCGTAGCGCGTCAGCGATGGACTTCTTTTCCTCACGCTTGAGCGCCTTACTCATGTCGACGAGCACTGTCGCGTGACGCGAGGTCGACGGATTGGTCGACAGCAGCGTCAGTTTGATTTGCTCGTTGTCGAGCGCGGCGCCGTTTTCGTAGACCTTGAAGTCTTCCTTCTGCAGTCCGAGCACGCCGTTGCCGTGCTTGCTCACGGACACATACAGCGCCACGTTGCCCGGCTTCTGCGTCGCGACCGCAACTGGTTCGACGTTCACACCGCCGCTCACCAAGTTGCATCCGCTCAGCGCGCCGAGCAGTAGTGCCAAGCCAATTCCTCGAAGCCCTGTCACTTGCTGTCTCCAGATTTCAATTGAGTGAGCGCGTGGGTCAGCTCGGAGCTGCCCGTCAAACACGAGTTACAGGACTTGTCGGTTTCGGAAGTGCAGGCAGCGCCGCGCGAGTATTGTTCGAGCAAAGCCCGCGTGCGTTTGCCGCCTTCGTGCTCGGCGCGCGAAAGCAAGGCTTTGCGAGCGCCGCAGTCCGACGCCAAGAGCAGCGCGGTCGCGGTGCGCGTGTCGGCGCTCGCGTCAGCCGAGATCGACTTCAGCTCGGTCTTGGCACGTTCGCGCACGGAGTCGCGCACACCCGCGGTGATCGCCAAATCGAAGGCGATGTCTGCGCCCTTCGCGCCCAATTTGCGCAACGCCGCGAAGCTCGGTTCGGTCGCGCCCGACTGCGCGGCGCGCCATAGAATCCCCATCACTTTGCCGTTCTGGGCGCTCTTGGGATCCGCCGCGATCACTCGTTCGACGCTGTCTACGGCTGCGTCGAAACGTTGGGCCTGTGCTTGCTGGCCAGCGAGCGCAATCCCGACTTGAGGATCGCTTGGGAACTTCTGCGCGAGCGCCTCGAGCGCGGGCAACCCTTGGCTGACGGCAGTGGCCAACTCGGCGGGCTCTGCCGCGGGCGGGGCGGCTGGAGTCGGTGAGCTGGTGGAGATCAAGATCGCCGACGTCGCCGGAGCTGGATTCGCAGTGGCCGGTTCCGGCGCTGGAGTCGCCGCAGCCACCTCGGCCACGACGTTGCTCGAACCTTCCGCGACTGCCGCGTGCTTCGGATGAGACACGAGACCGCGCACTGCCCAGATGCCGAGCAGGGCAATCAACGGCGCGCCGATCACCAGCGTGCGCGGCGTGGCTCGCAGATTCTTGCGCGACCAGGCTTCCGCTTTCGGCAACAGGTCGCGGCCGAGGTCGAACAGCTTCGCGCTCGGAGCGGCGGTGTCTCGCGCAGCCGGTGGCGGAGGCGTCGTGATCACCACCGGCATCTCGGAGCCGGACGAGGCGAACTTGCGCGGCGCAGGGAACGCTTGCGCGGTCACCGCGGCATGTTCCTGAATTTCCGATTCGACGACGATCGACTCGGAATTCGACGGTGAAGACGTCTCCTCGGACGCAGTAACCGCCGCGACCACTTCGTGAGCGGCTACCTCGCTGGTCGGCCCGACTTCGGCCTTGGCGCTGTCGGCGTTGATGGGCTCTGGCTGCGCGATCGGCGTCTCGCTGGCGGCGAGCTCCGTGGGCGCCGTTTCGAAGGAGTCCGCAGCCTCGCTTGGCTCGCGCTTCGGCTCTTCGACCACCGGGACGTCTAGCGCACCAGTCGTCACGGAGTCAGACGCGCGCGCTGGTTCGACGCTCGGCTTTGGCGCGGCGATCGGCTGCTCGAGCTCTTTCTTGGGCCATTCGACGACTGCCACCGATGGCGCCACGGGCGGCACGAACGCGCCGGAGAACGCTGGCTCGATGCTTGGAACGGCGGGACTCACGGGCGCGCTCTCGGCGACGCTTGGCGCGACCGGACTCACGGGCGCGCTCTCGGCGACGCGGGGTGGGGGCGCGCTCTCGGTGACGCGAGGTGGGGGCGCGCTCTCGGTGACGCGCGGCGGATTCGGGCTCAGGTAGCCGGGCTCCGGGCGCACGATCGGGTTTGCGTCTTCCGGCGCAGCCGCAGGGCCGAAATAGACGTGCTTCGTTTGCACTGACGGAGGGACCGGGCTCGTTTGCACGGACGGAGGGACGACGGGGCTCGTTTGCACGGGCGGAGCGGGCGGGCTCGCCTCGATCGGAAGTGCCTGGACCGGTGGCGGGATCGGGTTCGGCTCGGCGGAGGCTTTGACCACCGGTTGACCAGCTGGCGCGACTTCGACAGCGGGTGCGGGGGAGGGCGCAGGCGGCGCAATCGGGCTCGCCGACTTCAGCATGAACGGGTTTGCCTGCAAGGGGGGCGGCGTCACAGACGCGGTGGCTGGGTTTGCCTCGACCGGAGGCGGTGCGATCGGTGCCTCGAAGGCTGGGAGAGTGACTGGCCGGCCCTGCACCGGCGGAGTCCACGGGGCGAGCGGCGTTGCGGACTGTGGCAACGGCGGTGGCCGGTTCGAGGTCGGCTTGCGGATTGGATTCGGGGGCGGCGACGACGGCATGCCCGACGCGGGTCGCCGAATCGGCGCAGGCGGTGCAGAAGCGGGCGCGGCACTACTCGCCGACGGAGCGACGCTGGCGCCTTCTTCCGGGGGTCGGTTGCGCTTCGGCGGAGGCGGCGGTTGGCTCACGTTCGGGCGTGCCTGCGCCAACGCCGCAGGAGCTTGGCTCGGTACCGGCCGCTGAGGCGGCGGCGGTGGAGCTGCGGACTGAGGACGGCGCGGCGGAGGCGGCGGCCCGGAAGGCAAGCCTTGCTGAGAGCCAACGCCGGCCGCCGTTTTCACTGGTGGACCCGAATTCCGATTCGCAGTCATTGCGGGTTTTGCATATGCTCATCGGTTGCCCGACGCAAACCACTGAACCCGCAAATCTGCCTGGAAATGCGTCTTTTTTTGAGGCAAACGGCAGCTCTGCCACAGTCCTCGGTATTGGGACGGTAGTATTCCGTTGTCACGGATCTTGTAGCAAAATCGCGAGTCGCTCTGCGTGAACGCTGGACTGTCGACTCGAGGTCTGAACTCGTTCAGTTCGCGACTGAGTTGCGAGCCGATCAGCGATTGCTTCGTGAACGTTTCGCGTTCGGGCGCGACTGAGTTTCGCCTTCGCTTGTGGAGCGCCTGTGCGTAACGATCGCGCTCGCGGTTCGTAATTCCTTTGTTCCAACTCGCTCGAACATTTGTGATCATTCGCTGGCGCAAAGCGCATCACTGCCGTAGGTGACGACGTGGGTGACGAGCACATGACGGACATCGAAATCCCGCAAGGCGAGCAGCGCCTGATCGACGGTCAGCTCCGCGTCTACTACGACGGCTACTGGATCAAGAAATACGATGCGCCCGCCGACACGCTTCTGGCGAAGAAGCGCCTGATCGAAGCGCTCACGCATCGCTTGTTCAATCACGTCGAGTACGGACTCAACGTGCCCGGCATACGCTTGAACGAGGCCCGTCGCGCGTTTCTCGACGAAACGGATCAGGCAAAGAAGCGCGTCAAGGGAGGTATGCTGGCCGGTGCGCTGTTCAACCGCGCCACCGACATCTTCACCAAGCTGGTCGAGCTGCAAGCGTGCGGCGTGGAGATTCAGTCGGACAACGCGTTGATGCGTCAATGCGGCGAGCATCTCCAGGAGTCGCTCGCGCTCGGCAAGATGGTGCTGCATCGCAGCGGTGAAGAAGGAATCGACGAGCTGTGGGGCGAGCCATTCAAGGCTTTCGCCTATCCGATCGAGGAGTTCTACAAGAGCCGATATGTGAAAATCGCGCTCACGATGCGCACGATCGACTCGATTGGCGATGCGTTGAAGAGTACGAGCGCCGTGTTGCCGCCGTTCGCAGGTTTGGCCCCGTTGGTCGACACGTTCGTACGCGCCGCCAAGCTCAAGACCGAAACCTTGCGTACCGACATCGACGTGTTCGAGGTTTGGTCTTCGTTCGTGGTTGCTAGCGAATCACTGTGTGGCTTCCAGCCCTTGCCGCCGAGCGGGTCGGGGGCGGAGCAGCAACTCTGTGATCAATTCAGCGAGCTGCTGCGCGCAGGATCGGTGTTGGTCTCGTCCATGGCTCGCGCACGCGTGTCGATGCCGAAGAGTGCCCGCGCGTTCATCGAGCGTTGTGAAGATCTTTGCCAGGCCGCAAAGAACCGAAAAGACGTGACACCGCGTTCGGGTGCCCAACCCGCGCCAGCCTTGTCTCCCTGAAGCGCGCCGTTGCTCAGCGGAGCTGTGGGACCCAAGAAAAATCGTACAGCGGTCCGGCCTGCTTCAGGTTGTTGTACAGGTTGGCGCTCGGCTGATCGCTCGAATCGTCTTTGAACACGTACAGATCGCCTTCCGACTCGAGCGCGCCAAAGTCGACGTTCGTGAACAAGAGGCGCGGGTCGACGTGGAGCCACAGCGCCCCCGCGTTTTCGACACGAATGGCCGTGGGAATCGGCGAAACGATGCGCTCTTTGCAAATCGGCGAACCCCCCGCGGCCTCGCCGCTCGAGTCCACGCGATTGCTGGCGATGGTCAGCTTGGCCTCGAACGGCCGCACTTCGCCGGGGCGCTCGGCGCTGCCCTGCACGTTCAAGATCACCGTTGGCGGCGTTGGCACACTGGCCAAGTTCACGTCGTCACTGGTCAACCAAACCTGGCCAGCGCGTGCTTCGAGCGTGGTCCCGCGCCCGCGCACCGGGAATGCTTGCGGCGCGTTCGACAACAAATCGATGTCACGTCCCTGCACGACCTGCGCGACGTAGCTGCCTGGGAGGACACAGCTCGTGGCTTGTGCACCCGAGACCGGCATCGCTTCGGCCAGGTACAGCGCTCCGATGTGCAGGCTGGCATGAGTCAGTGTGACGTGCCAGCCACGTGAGCCCTCGAACGAAAGTGGTTCACCCGTTACCGCATCCTCCGGCCCAGAGGCTGCGGCGTCGAAGTCGACGACTTGATCGCCGGTCGTGCCGACGCACGCGGGGGTATTGATCGCAAACGCGAGTAGCCAGATCGAAAGCAAACGAGCACGCATCACACGCCTCCAAAAGTGATCGCAAAAGAGCCGTAAATTGCCCGCGGCGCGCCGGCGATGAATGTGCGCTCTGGCAGCAACGTGGGTTGCGCGCTGGCCCCGCCCGGCTGCGCACGCGCACTGCGAAAGTCCGAGGCGAAGTTGTACTCGCCCAGGTGATATTGCGAATCGAGCAAGTTGGTGACGGTTAGGCCAAGCTCGAAGTGCGAAAAGTTCAGCGTCGCAGAGGCGTCGAGCGTGAACACCGGATCGCTCTTTTCACCGAAGGGTAGCGCACGCGGGCCGATGTAGTTGGCACCCAAGCCGAGCGCTGCACGTGCGCGATGTCCGAGCAGCTGCCACGGCAGCTCTTCGAATAGCGCCGTGTCCGAGCGGAACACGACGCTCGGCACGTACGCGACCAGGAGATGCGTATCGTTGTATTCGGACCTGACCAGGGTCAAACTCGCCGATTCGTCGAAGAAACTGCCTGTGGCGCGCACATTGCCAGCCCAACCGGTGCGCGTGGTCCCGACGCCGAGCACGTTTCGCCCCTCGGTTTCGCTGAAGATTAAATCCTTGTCGACGTAGGTCAGGAAGAAGATCGAGCGCGCCGAGAGCGCCAGTCGATCGCCTTGGTAGTTGTAGATCACGCCGCCTTCATAGGAATTGATGCTCGCGAACGGCGTCTTTACGTCTTGCGTAATGTAATTCGGATCCACTGAACGAACGCCTTTGCCAAAGCTGGCCGTCAATGTGAAACCGGCGAACGGTCCGAACAAGAGCGAAGCGCGAGGTAGCAGCGCGATGCTCGAGGTCGAGGCGCGCTGATTGGGCTCGCGTGGCTTGCCGTAGTCCTCCTGGCTGAGGCAGCTCTGATCGACGGGGGGATTCGAGGCTGAGGGATGATCCACGTCGTGCACGGCGCAGTTGTCCGTGACGTCATAGGTGAAGAGATCACCGCGCACGCCACCGCGCACGCTGAGCCAATGCACCGGCTTCAAATCGGCATCGGCGTAGAGCCCAATGTCGCCCAGCGTTGCGTCGAGATTGGTTTCGGTCAGGTACGGGTGACCGGTCGCCGCTGCAAGGCGTTGCTGAATCCCGCTCGTGAAATCACCGCGCGCAAAGTAGCCCAGCTCGAGGTGTTGCGGCTCGTTGAGCGCCCGACCATGCCAACGCGCCGACCCGCGCGCACCGATCGTCGTCTCCTTGACCGCCAAATCGAGCATATCACCCCGCTGGGTATGCGTGCTCTGCAGCGGCTCCTGCACATCCAGCAAGAATCCCGTGAAATTCTCCAGAATTCGCATGGAGCGGTAGGTCAGGAACAGCTGCTGCGAGAGTGTCGTGTCGGCCGCGCGGGAGTCGAGGTCGGCGGACAGCGAGTAGCGTGACGAATCGCCGCCTTCCGGCACCGCTTGATGCGCAAACGACGACGCGGCGTAGCTATCGTAAAAGCCGATGCGCCCGTTCTGGTAGTCGTCTTGGCGAATCACGCCAGCGGCGTGATAGTGCGTGCTGTAGGCGCTCGCCAGCACGCGATACGAGCCCTCTGCGCCGAGTCGTCCTTCATACTGGCCCATGGCGGTCGCGCGTTGGGAGTCGCGGTTCTGACCGAAGCCATCGGTCTTGTAGATCTCTGCGCCTGCGAGTGTGCCCTTGCTCTCGCCCGCTGGTCCCCAGAGCAAGAGCAAGCGCTGGGTGCCAAAGCTTCCTCCAGCAAACTTGGCCGTGAAGCCACGTTGCGCGAGGCCGAGCTCATAGCTGGCACTACCAGCCACCGCATAGTTGCCTTGCCGTGGATCGAACGGCCCGGCCACCACGCGCAAGGACGACACGAGTTCGGGGATGATGAAGTGCGTGTCGGCGTAGCCATTGCCGTGCAGGTTGCCGCTTTCGTTGATTGGCATGCCGCCGAGCGAAAACTCGATGTCTTGTCCCTCTCCGGCATCGAAGCCGCGCATGAACACCTGCTCCGCGTGGCCTTCACCGCCTTCGTTGCTGAGCATGATGCCCGGTGCGAGCTTCAACAGATCGGAGGCATTCTTTCGCGGCACGATCGCGAGCTCGGCCACGCTGATCGAGTAGTCCGACGCGCCGCGCGAAGGCGGTCGCGCACGGCCCGCGACGGTGATTTCCGTCGGACCGTGGGGATCTTCGGCGGCTTCTTTGGAGGCGCTGTCGGGCACCACGGGGTCGGGCGTCGCTGTTGGCGCGGAGGCGGGCGCGTTTGCGGTCACCGCGGGCGCTGCGGGCTCGGCGGGCGGCGGCTCCGTCGCGGGCGAGCTCGCGGCTGCGAAATGAACCAGCGCGCGCACACGCGCCGGGATCGGCTGACCGTTGCGCGTCGCAGGGTCGAATTCCCAATGCTTGACCGCTTCGATCGCCGCGTGATCGTAGTCGGCGCCCGCGCTGTCATCGACGTGCGCGTCGAGCACCGATCCATCGGCGGCGACCGTGACCACGACGATGACGTCGACATCGCGGTCGGCTGCGACGTTCGCCGGCCACTCCGGCGCGGTCTGCGCGCGGACGTGTGGCGGTACCATCACGTCAGCGGCATGGGCCGCGACGGCGCAGAGCAGTACGGAAATCGAGATAGCAAATGAGCACGCGAGGCCCCTGTGGGAGCGCGCTCGCAACTGTGACTGAAACATGAGACACCGATAGAACCTGGTAAATTGCCGCGTTCGCGCGCGAGCACGAACTCACTGAATCGCCAACTTCGAAAACAGAAGTAGCGATCAGACGGGCGGCGAGGTTTTCGGCGCGCTCAAAAACACGCGCAGTGACTTGCCCGAAGACGCGGCGCGCTCACTCAGCAGGCGAGCTTCGCCGAATGCGACGAAGCCAGTGGCCAATAGCTCGAATTGCGGTGCCGAGCTTTGGGGGGCGTTTCCTTCCGGGCACAGTTCTGCCGAGCACGCCGGGAGATCCGCAACCAACGTTGCGGTTCGAGGCGCGACTCGGTTGGGCAGTTTTTGTTCGGCTCGCGCGGCGGCGTGCACATGCACTACCCCGCCCAAAGCGGCCGAATAACCGTGCTGTACCAGCGTGAAGTGCAACGCCCCCAGCACCTGCAATACGATCACCACCAGGCCGAGCAGGGCCCGCAGTGATTGCTGGAGAGGCGTGAGGCGTTTCATTCCGCGCACCGAGGGCTAGCGCGGGCCCAGGCGCGAGGCAATGTGCTCTCGATTCAGGGCGCTACTTTCGCGCGTAACGGTGCTTCACGCCGACGGGGAAGTATTCGGGGTGCCCCGCGGGCCACAACGTTACCACTGGCAGTCGCCGTTCGGCAGGGACGTAGTTGGCGAATTCGCTGTTCAGCCGCAACAACACCGTCAAAATGGCGGACGCGAGGCGTTCCGCGAGCCCAGATTCGGCGGCGACGCCGGCGGCGAGCTCGACCGCGATCGTGAGTTGTCGATTGCGCTCGGCGTCTTCCTTCACTTCGAGCACGAATTTGCCGGTGACGAACTCGCGCGTCTCCGGTTGCTCGAGGCCGATGCTCACCGTGTCCGGGAAAACATTGGCGCCATAGTACGAGACGGCAAAGTGCGAACGTCCAAAGACGTACACGAACGGCAAGCGATGAAGTTGCGTCGCGCCCGCCGCTTTCGCTCGTTGTTCTGCGTCGAAGCCGAAATCACGCAGTCGATCGATCAGCGTCTGGTACGCGAAAATGCCGCCCGAATCCGAGATGTGATAGCGCAGATGCGGCACCCCGCCGTCGCCCGAGAACACGAGTGTGCGTTCGTGCTCTTCGAAGTAGCGCTCCCAAGGGTCGTATTGCACCAGCGTCGGCAAGCGCGCTTCGCCGAACAGCGCTTGAGCCACATCGCTACGCTCGGCCAGGAAGCGACGAATGCCGACCGTGAGCGGCGTTTCGTTGCCGAGCACGCCGCCGTCAGCCGTGCCGTACAGCGAAGCAAAGTCGGTCACTGGGTTTTGCATGCCGGCCCGCTCGCTGACGAGCGTTCGCCACTCCTCACTGAATACTTCGCCCGCGAGCACCAGCTTGAGCGAATACGAATGCCAAGGCACCCCTTCGGCGATCCCGGCGTCGATCACGTCCTTCAAAAACGGCGGATAACCGAGCAGCACCGTTTGCTCGAAGAGCGGGCCCAACGCGCGCGCCACGCGAAATATCTCGGCCTTTTGGTTGCCCGGTGTCACGAGCAAAATTGGATAGCCTTTGGTCGCGAGGTGCCGGCAGCAACTTGCGGTAAACATTCCGCCCACCCACGTTCCGAGCGGAAAGCAGACCACGGCCAATGTGCGGCGCTGATTGGCGCCAAAGCTGTCTCTGAAGACTTGTTCGAAGCGCGCACTGACCGCTAGCTCGTCCACGAAGCCGCGCGGCCAGAACGTGGGCTCCCCGGTCGAGCCGGACGACGCAGCGACCATGTGGCTGTCACTCAAGTCGCCTTCTCGGCAACGTTCGGCCAGGGGATAGCGATGGTGGTAGCTTTCCTTCGTGGTCAGCGGCAGCTGACGAAAGTCTTCGAGCGTGCGGATCCGAGCCGGATCGACGCCATGCTCCTGTAGAAATTTCGCGTACGCCGGGACGCTCGCGCTGCTGCGTTCGAAGAGTTCGAGCAGTTGCCGATGTGGCTCATTGCTCGCGTGAGCCTCGAGCTCCTGCGCGAGATCGCGTTCAACGAAGTGCTGATGGGCAGACAGAGCCTGAGCTGCGCGATCCGAATGCATGGCGAAACCATCCCGAGAACAGCGGGGCGCGTCAACATTTCCCGCCGATCGGCGCCGCAGATGGCCTACGCTGCGTGGCGCGTGATGTCGCGTATCGGTCTTGTCGCACCTTCTTCGCTGATGTCGAGCCGCTGGTCGCGCGACAACCTGGTCAGCTCTCATCCCGCCCGTTTGTATGACGGCCAAGTCATCGAGCAGATCGAGCTCGAGTCATTGCCCTACTTGGTTGAAGATCTGCAGCGTTTGCGCGGGCCGTGCGAGATGGGCTGGGGGCACATGGGCGTGTTCACCTGGGACATCGTCTGCCAAAGCGAGCAAGGGCCGTTCGTGTTGCAGGTGCCACGCTTGCTGGATGAACGCGGTCGGCGCGGTCGCAGCAAGCGCCTCGTGCCGCAGCTGAATTTCGAGCACCTCAGCGCGTTCATCGCCAAGGGACTCAAGCGTTTTGCCGTGGCGCCCAAAGCGTTGCTGACGCTCGCCGGCAACGTTCCTGGAGTGATTTTCGAGGCCCTGCCGGAGTATCACACGATTACCTTCGGACTCGGCGCGATCCAGATCGAGCTTTCGGAGCGCAACAAGTCATGGGTCCTCGGGTTCGGGGCCGAAGCCACCGCAGATCTGCTGTGCGAAATGATCGCCGCGCTCGTCTATCACTACGAGCCCGAGCTCGACGGCGGTACGGCCATCGCGGACGTTTGCGTCAACGACGGTGATTTCGTGGTCAAGCGCCGCAAGGATGGCAGCTTCGAGCTGCGCTTGCTCGCTGCGCGCGCGCTCGAGTCGGGCATCGGCCCGAACCTGCTGCTCTTGTACCTCGTGCAGCTGATGGCGTACGAGGATTGGAGTTTGAACGACGACCTCGTGGGGATTCCAGTGCTACTCGGGAATCCGTCGCTCGCCTTCGAGGGCGTGCTGCGCGGCCTGCGCTATCGCTATCGCGATCTCGGTCAGAGTGAAGAGCAGGGCAAGCTGGAAGCGGAGCGCTGGATCGCCAACTTCGCGCGCTCGGTCGAAGGTCGCGCCTATCGTCCTTGGGCCGAACGTTTCCTCGCTGGCGCTTTGCCGCCGTCGTTTGGTGCAGACTTACGCGACCGCTGGTGGCGCCTCATGCCGCTGCAAACGAAGCTCGGCGTGCTCGAGCTCGAGGAGCGACGCAATCCGGCATCGAATGAAGCTCGAGCCGCGCGCACGCTGCGAACCTTCTTGGCCCGTCTCGGACGCGAAATCGGTCGCCGACCTGCGCCGGACTCGGATACGCTGCGCATCAACGAGCTCGATCGTGACGGCCTGCTCCGGCTGTTGGAAGGCGCGTCAGGCGAGTCACGCGAGGCGATCGCGGATGAACTGCTCGAGCATTGGCCATACCGCAGCCTGGATCAGCTGCTCGCGCAGGTGCCGAGCGCGCGCAGCCTACGCAGAATGAAGAGTCGCCTCTCGTTCGGGCGCGTGCTCACGCACGAGGAGGAGGGCACCTTGGCCGGCCTCTCGCCGCTGCCAAAAGACGGCGCACCGAGCCGTGAACTGGCCAATCCCGAACTGTTCAACGAACTGGTCCTCGATGCTGAACGTCACGCCGATGCGGTTCGGATGTTTCCGACGTTCGAGACGTTCATGGACACGGCGCTTCACGATCCCAACTTTGGCTACTACGCCCTCCGCGTTGCGATCGGTAAATCAGGCCATTTCGACACTCATCCCGAGGAAATGTCGCCCGACTACGGCAAGTGGATGGCCGCTTGGGCATTCAGGGCTTGGCTCGACTTGCTGGCGCATGGCGAGCTGAGTGAAACGGCAGAGTTTGTCGTGATCGAGTTTGGCGCGGGCAATGGTCGTCTGGCGCGTGACTTCTTGGACGCTGTTGTCAAAGGTGCTGCCTCGCGAACTGGTAACGATCGCCGATGTTGGGAAGCGTTCGCCGCGTGCGTTCGTTACCGAATCTATGAGCGATCCGCAGCGCTGCGAGAGAAGCAAGCCGCACTGCTCGGCCCGAGTGCATTGGTCTTGGAAGGGGACGCGCGCACTCCTCGCGAAACATTGCAACGCGACTTCCCGACTGGCCTCACTGGGTTCGTGCTCAGCAACGAGCTGCCGGACGCATTCGGCGTACACAAGTTGATCCTCAGCGCGTGCGGTGGCGCCTCGGTCGCGCTCGTCATTCCGCGCGTCGAGCCGGCGGTGAAGGATGCGCTGGGCGAGGTGCTTGCTCATCGCATCGATGAGAGCAACCGTGTCGCGCGCGCGAGTTGCGGAATTGTCGAAAATTCCGGCGATTTCTACCTGGACGCCGCGACCTATGCCGAGCTGATGCGAGCGCTCTCCGCTTTGCCCGAAGAGCGGCGCGCCTCGCTTTTTGGCGGGCTCTGGTTCGAAGAAACGTATGTCTCGGCTTCCGCAGTTCCAGAGCTCGCCGCGCACTTGCGAGCCAACGCCGCTCAGTACGCGCTCGCGCTGGCCGCTGAGGATTCGGGCGTAGTGACCTACGTGAACGTTCACGCCGCGCGCTTCATCAGCGAACTCGCTTCGTCGCTCGCCGCAGGGTTCATCGTCACCCTCGACTATGGCGACTCGACCTTCCGCTTGCTCGAAGGCGCGCGTCGTGGAGACTTCCCGTTTCGCGTCTATGGCGAGTGGCAGGACAACGTGCCACGACCCAACGACCCCTATGCCGCGCCTGGCACGCAGGACCTCACCGCTGACGTCAACTTCACCGACTTTGCTCACGCCGCCGAAGCCTCGGGGTTGCAAGTCGTGCACTTCGGGCCCGAACGCGACATCACCGCAGACGCGCTGCCCGAGCTCCTGCGCGCGAGCGCCGAGCGTGACTCGCTCAGCCGCTTTCTCGGCAACCCACTGTTCAAAGTGTTGGTCCTCGGCAAACGTCCAAGCAGCGCTTTCGGCTCTGCCCTCGCATCACCGCTCGCGCTGCGTTATCGCGAGGAAGACCTGCCGAAGCCACGCCGTCACGCCGTCGCGGCAATCGCGCAAGCTCTGCGGTCGGTCGGGTCCAATGCTGGGGATTGGGGTTGATGGTCACGGATCGCCGCGTCGCGGACGAGGGAGAGGAGAGCAACTAACCGCCGAGCCGCAGAGGCCACAGAGATCTGAAAGAGAGGAGCGTGGGTTTGCTCTTCGCGACGACTTGCTCGTGACAACGTGCGCTTCGACCTTGATTGGGAACCCCAAGATCTCCTTCAGATCTCTGCGGCTCTGCGGCTCGGCGGTTTAAACTCTGGGAGGGTGCAGAGCGTCGTTCGGTTCGATCACGAGTACAGCGCGCGGCCTCGAGGGTCGGAACGGGCGCGGAACGGTGCGCCCGTTAGCGGCAGATTCGCCTTTCGACTCATGATAACGTGCCCGCCATGGTTGGGGTTTTCTCTCGAGCGTCTGCTGCTTTCGGCTTCGCTTTTGTAACGGCCTGCGCTGCACACCACGCAGAAACCCCGCCGCCCGCTGCCACCGTCAAAGCCCCGGTTGCGCCGGCACCAGTGTACCGCTTCGTCTCGCTCGGAGTCACGACCTTCGAGCACCACGCGTTGGATGACGGCCGCATCGGCATGATCACGATGGGTGCACCCGGACGCATGATCGCGAGCGCCGACGGCTCGGTGGAGCTTCCTCCAGATACGACCAATCGCTTGATGGGCGGCGTACCCGTCCCGGCGCGCCTGGGCGGCGGATTCTTGTTCTGGGAAGACGCCTTGTACTACGCGCGCTCGTTCGGTGTGCCACTGGAGCCGATCGTGGATGTGCCGACGAACGCTCTCGGTATCGAATTCGGCCCCGACTACTTGTTGCTCTTTCTGGAAGAACAACCCCCGCGTGCATTCAGGCTCGATCCACCCCGACCGGTTCAACTATCACCCAAAGGAGTTATTGAAGTCGCCGCTAGGGACGACGGTCGCGCGGTCGCGCGTGACGCCGCCGGACGCGCGCTGTTCTCCACGGACGCCGGAAAGAGCTGGAAAGACGTCAGCTCCGTATTCGGATCGCGCGTCGGTGGCGTCCGCGATTCAGGCGACGAAATCGGCTTCGTCGCGGCCCATGGGAAAAGCGCTTGGTTGCAGGCCGATGGCCAGTTCGTGACGCGCGAATTCAAAGAAGCGCCCCCCGCGACGCCGCCGCACTGGCTGACGGGCGACCGACTGCGTCGAGCGGTCGGCCTCGGCCTTGCTTTGCCGGCGATGCGTGCATTAGTCGGCGAAGGCGCCGGCACGACCAGCGTTGATTTGCTGACGGGCGAGGCCACTCCCGTCAAGGTGGCGGGTCCCGAAGGCTCGAACTGTATGCCCGTCTCGCTCGACGACGAAGGCGTGATCGTGTGCACGCTTTACGCGAAGCAGACGACCAGCGTGATCTCTCACGCGCTCGGTGCGAAGCCGGTGGTCGAGAAGACCTTTCAAGGCATGCCGCAGTTTCTCACGGGTCCCACGCTGAACGTGATGGCGAGCTGTTCTGGGACACCGATGGCGAACATGGCCTGTGTGCGTCGTGCCGGCGGCGTTTGGGCCGAGCTGAGGATCGCCGAGGAGATCTCCAAGGCGTGGCACCCGCTGTTCTGGGTGCCACGAGAATCTGGGGGTGTGAGCGCGGTGATGTTCGAGAGCAATCAGTCGAGTGAGCCAAAGCTCGGCCTGCTCGATCCGAGCGGCAATCGCGTCACCCCGTGGGTGGCCGAGGCCGGCCAAACGGTGCCGATGCTCTCGCCCTATGAGGCGCGTCTCATCGTGCGGGCCGACGGCAGTGTGCACGGCTATACGGGCAACGGCACGATCTCGGTCGATCCAAACGGGTACGTGACGCAAGAAAAGCACATGTTCACCGCCATCACGAGCGCAGGGCCTCACGCTTTGGCCCGCGATGTCGTGGAGCACTTGTGGCAAACCAACGATTACGGCGCCCATTGGCAGGAAGTTGCACGGCCTCCTTTCGATGCGAGTCCCGAGGTGTCGTCGGGAAAGAGCAATCCACGCCCCAACGGACGCGCGACGGGCATCACTTGTTCGTCGATGGGCTGCGTGCTCGAACACCCAGCTGGAACCGGATTTTGGCTACGCTTGGGGTGGCCGGAAGATCCTCCGAAAGCGCCCGAGCCGAACGCGACGACGCCGAACGGTTCACCAGCTCGAGCCATCGTTGCAGGCCCTGCGATGCCGAAGCCGGCGTTGCCCAAGCTGCATTGCGTCACGCGTTCCGGCGGCCCTCTGCGTGTGAAGACTCTGCCGAGCGCACCGCCGAGCGCGCAGTTCGTCGAGCCCTTCGATCCACAAGGGCGCGTTCAGCGCTTCATCGTCCCGAAGAGCCCTTCGCCGAGCGACCGTTTCGACCGTTTCGATCGCTTCGATCGCTATTCAGAGTCGTTTCAACGCGCGGTGCTCAGCACTGAAGTTGGCCACGCGGGCGGCGTTCTGTGGCGCGGTGGTTCTGAGACACTCACTTTGTTCATCTCGAACACAGGGCAGGCACTGCCCATCCACCCTGAGTGCCCAGCAAGCGGCGGCTACGTGGATGCGCGAGGTAAGCGGTTCTTGGGCTGTGACGAGGAGAATGCAGCGGGGTTCGTTGAAGACTTGGCGGCGCCCAAGCAACCGCTCTTTCGTGCGCCCGCAGCAATGTTCTTTCGCGAGAGCGCACCTGGTATGCGCTTCTTCGCGCCAGGCGAGTCCTTGTTTGCGAACCCCGATCCGATCGCCGTGGGACGTGACGGAAAGCCCTCGATCTTGCGGCTACCGCCGGGCGACGAACCGCCCACCTCGGACAATCCGGCCTGGATTTTGAGCAAAGATGCCGCGCCAGTCGAACTCGCGCCTTGGTCGACCCTCGAGCTTGCAACGTCGCCCGCGTGCGCGGGCAACGACGGCTATCGCGCGATCGTGCAGAACGTCGTCAAACCTTGGTTCGAGATCAGCGGCGGCTCCGAGCTCCGGAACGCGAGCATGACCGCGCTCGTGCGCTGGAACTCCGAGCGCGTGTGCCTCGAAGCCGTCGAACTGGGATTCACGTCGCTCGCGCGCGAGGGTGCGTCGCCAAACGCGGTCGCGCCCACTGCCCCAATGTCCGTGCGGTCATCGATGCTCCGCGCCGCGCCCCGCGCCGCCCTTGCGCCTTTGCTCGTGTCCGCCGTGGCGCGCTTCGCAGGTGCCCAACCGGGCGCCGCGTTCGTGGGCACGGAGGGCACTGCCAGGGTGCGTGAACCGGCGAACTGTGAGTTGGAAGCTCACCCGCAGCAGCCGTGACTTTGCCGTGAACGGAGGCCGGCTGTGCCACTTGGCACAGCTCAGTCGGCGCAGAAGTCGCGGTTCGAGTCTCGATCGCCCACAAATTCCTGAAGTTTGTCGGTTGGCCCCGAGCTTGCTTAGTGCGGGTGGCAACAGGGGGGGAAGTTCCTTCTGCCTACGAGGTTTCCCATGCAATCGAAGACAGCACTCGCTTTGTTGGTCGCCGTGGCTTCTCCGCTGGCCTTCGGTTGTTCCAGCTCCGTGAGCGCAGACGGCAAGCCCGCGGTCAGTTCGAGCGCCGCACTGCGTCGGACGCAGTCGTGTGAGGATCTGACGCAAGCTTTGCGCGACGACGCACACTCCAAGCTCAATCGCCGAATCGACGCGCAGATCCGCGGTATTCGCGAAGGCTACACGGACTACTACTACGGTCCGAATTTGGACGACGGCAACTTGGCGTTTGCGCCCTCGGGACCTGCCGTGAACGAGGGCGCCACCGCGAACCCCACGCCGGCGACTGACTCTTCGACGGCCGCGCCGAAGCACTCGGAGACCGAAACGCAGGTCAAGGGTGTCGACGAGGCCGACATCGTCAAGGCAGATGGCACCAAGCTGTATGTCTTGCACGGCCAAAAATTCCTGATCGTCAATGCATGGCCGGCCGCCGATCTCGGCCTGGCAGGTGGCATCGACATCGAGGGCACGCCAAACGAGATGTTCGTTGCCAACGGGCGTGCGGTCGTCTTCTCCACCGTTGACGGCACACCGCTGTATGCCGCCGCGGGAATTGCACGGCGTCAGGGTTACTCTGATCGCTACGGCACGCCGCTCTACTCGGGTGTCGACGACACTGCGGCAGAATATAGCAGTGGTCAGGGCTACTTCGCGAATCCGTTGACGAAGGTGACGGTGCTCTCTCTGAGCGACGCAAGCGCGAGTGTGGCACGCGAGCTCTACTTCGAAGGCGACTACCTCTCTTCACGGCGCGTCGAGAGCAAGGTCCGCTTGATCCTGGAGGGCGGCAGCCACGGTCCGGTCCTCGATTACGCTCCGTCGTTCCCCAACACCTATTCCAACACTGGGCAATACCAACCCCCCTCCCAAGAAGCGCAAATCGCGGCTTGGGAAGCGCTGCGTTCCAAGAACTCCGCGGCCATCGACGCGACCACGTACAGCGACTGGGTCCCAGTTGGCTTCACCAAGGATGCGAGTGGCGTTCACGCGGGCTCGATGGACTGCGCTGATTTCTACATGCCCAGCGTCGGTTCGACCGAGTTCGGCATGACGCAAATTCAGGCATTCGATCTGGACGCGCCGAGCGAGGCGCCGCGCTCCGTGGCGATCGTCGGTGCGGCGGAGACCGTGTACGGCAACGCGAACTCATTGGTGCTCGCGGGGCGCGAGTACATCGATCCCTGGCTGCAGCGCCAGGTTTACGCGTACAGCGGGGCCTCGGGGACCGGCACGACCGCGCCCGTCATTCCAGTAGAGACGCTGAACCATACTCATCTGCACCTGTTCGACGTTGCCAACGATCAGCCCGCGTATGTGGCTTCCGGCACCGTCCCCGGGGAGGTGAAGGACCAATTCGCCATCGACGAAAAGCAGGGCCTCGTGCGCGTCACCACGACCGAGCAGCGCAGCGGCCCGCCGCTCAGTGACGGTCGGCAAAACGAACTCAGTCACGTGTTCGTGCTGAAAGGCGGCGCGCAGGGGCTTTCAGTGATTGGCGACACTGGGCCAATCGCGCCTGGCGAACAGCTCTACTCGACCCGTTACATCGGTGACAAAGCGTACGTCGTGACCTGGCACGTCACCGATCCGTTATTCGTCATCGATCTGGCCGAACCGACGCAGCCGAAGATCCTCGGTGAGCTGAAAATCCCGGGCTTCAGCGAATACATGCATCCGCTCGACGATACGCACCTATTGACGATCGGGCGCGAAACCGACGACACCGGGCATCAACACACCGATGGCGGCTACTGGTACGGGCTGAGCATTCAGGTCTTCGATGTGACCAATCCGTTGCAGCCCGCGCTTTTGCACAAGTACGTCTACGACGGCGGCGATTACGCGACCTCGGAAGCCACGCAGAACCACAAGGCCTTCACCTACTTCGACGATCGCAAGCTGCTTGCGTTCCCGTACGTGCGTCAGTATGGCTATGGCGCGACGAGCAACAGCGGACCTTCGAGCACGCTCGAGGTGTTCCACGTGGACGTCGCGAGTGGCATTCAAAAGATCGGCAGCGTCGATCACTCGTCGTTGCTCGGCACCATGCCCAACGGTAACTACGGCTACTGCGGCGGCTACTTCGACGGCTCGGTGCGGCGCGGTGTGTTCTTCGAGAACGTCGTGTACTCGATCTCGTACGGTGGCATCTTGGCGAACGACGTGGCGAATCTGGCCACGCCGCTCAACTCGCTCAAGCTGGCATCCCCGACGATGCAAAACCTATCGTGCGAAGCTGGGCCCACTCCGCTCTGAGCCTTGCCCGTTTTCGACGATGTCGGGAGGCGCGTTCTCCCGACATGTAGTTATGCTGCCGGGCCGGTAGATTCCCCCTCAATTTCTAGCTGTCTCACGCGATTTCGAGATTCGTAGTTCACGATCTCGAATCTAGTAGTGAGAATTAAGAACTGTGGGTCTAGAGTCGTACATATCGGCCATGGTCAGTGTGCGTCGGATTTCAGCGCTGGGAATGCTGCTCGCGTTCTCTAGCCTGCTTGGTGTGTCGAGCTGCCTGTATGACTCGAGCGATCGTTGCGATCCTGGGCAAGCCTACGACTCGAACGCGGGGATTTGCGTGTGTACCGGCAACACCATTGCCGGCATGAATCCCGACGGCAGCCCGGGCTGTGCGCCGTGCGCCGAGCATGAGGTCGCTAGCAACGACGCCTGCGTGTGCGAAGAAGGCTATCAGCGGCCGACGCCCGATGGGGCTTGCACGCTCGTCCCCGACGCTCTCGGTTTAGCGTGCACCTCCGACAAGGAGTGCACCGACGCCACGTATAACACGTGTCATCTGCTCGATGACGGTACGGGCTATTGCACCAACATCAATTGCGCGCAGGGCGAATGCAACGGCGGCTATGCCTGCGATACCGTAGCGACGCCGAGCTACTGCGCGCGTCCACCGACGGGCGCTGGTCAGTCCTGCGGGTCGGATGCCGACTGCGCGGGAACCGAAGCAACTTGGTGTGACATCTACCAGAGCCATGTCTGCTACGTGCAAGGCTGCGAGGTCGGTGCCAACGACTGCCCCGGAAAAGAGTGCTGCGACTTGGCGGTAGCCTCCGGGGGACTGCTCAAGAAGACCATCTGCGTAGATTCCGGGACCTGCAAAGGCGTTGATTGATGCGTGTCTCTAGCTTCGCACTCAGTGTGTGCCTGCTGTCGCGCGCAGGCCTTGTTTTCGCGGCCGATCCGCCGCCAACTCCGGCTGCGCCAACTCCGGCGGGGGCGGCTCCGGCAGCTCCAGCCGTCGAACCCGGCGCCGACATGGGCGCTCCGCCAACGGCGCCCGCGGCTGCGCCCGTTGCAGCTCCCGGTCCCACCGCGGAGAGTGCAGACGCGGCGGCCGAGGGCAAGTTCGACGCCGCGCCGGGACCCGTGACGGATAGCTTTGCCACGGATGAGAGCAGCAGCGACAGCGACACGCAACGCAAGCTCGATCTGTACGGTTTCGCAGACTTTACCTATCAGCGGCTGCTGGTCGACAAAGACAACATCTGGAACCGGACCTACCCGAGCGTGAACTCGTTCGCGGTCGGCAACTTCAACGTCTACTTCAGCAGCAACTTGGGCGACTCGTGGCGCGCGCTCGCTGAAGTGCGGTTCATGTACCTGCCCAACGGCGCCACCAAGCCGGACGCCGCGGGCAACTCGGTTCGTACCGACACCACCGTGCTCGACTACGCCGGGTTCGAAGAGCCGATTCGCTGGGGCGGCATTCGCATCGAGCGCATCTACGTCGAACACGAGTTCAACGGCTTGCTCAAGCTACAGGTCGGCCAGTTCCTGACCCCGTACGGGATCTGGAACGTAGACCACGGTTCGCCGACCATCATCGGTATCAAGAAGCCATTCGTGGTCTCGAACCAGCTCTTTCCGGAGCAGCAGGTCGGCCTCCAGCTCTACGGCAGCTACTTCTTGGATCCCGTGGAGATTGGCTACCACCTCACGCTTTCCAATGGCCGCGGTCCGGTCGAGTACGAGGATTTCGACAACGACAAAGCGTTCGGCGGCCGGCTCTACCTGAAGACCGACGCGATTGGCTCGCTCACCATCGGCGGCTCGATCTATCGCGGTGGCTACTACGATCGCTCGGCGAAGTACGTGGTCAAAAATGGCGGTTCCACGGTCGATCAAGAGTACACGACCGTCTCCAAGTACCAGGAGCTGTCACTCGGCGCGGATCTGAAGTGGGAATACAAGTCGTGGCTCGTTCAAGGCGAGGCCATCATGAACGAGGCAAACTTCGACAATGGCGGGCGCCCGCGGTCGACGACATTGAAGCCGCCAGCGGGCTTCCAAGCCGACTATCGACGTTGGGGTGCTTACGGTTTGGTCGGCTATCGCTTGCCGGTCGTTCCGCTGATGCCCTACGTGATCGTGCAGCACGCCTACTCGCCGGACTCGCCCACGACTCCACCCGCGACCGCCTATGAACTAGGCGTGAACTATCGCCCAACCGCGGCCGTGGTGGTGAAGCTCGAATACACCGACTGGCATTTCCACGCGCCGGGTGCGGCCGGCTTCGGTAGCTACCCGTTGCGAATTTTGGCAACCCAAGTGGCGTGGGCATTCTGATGGCGCGCTCCATGAAGCTCGTTAGGTCTCGCCGGAGCGTCCTGCTTTCGCTCGCCGTTGCGCTGCCGCTGCTCTGCGCTTTGCCCAGCGCGGAGCACAGCGCCCGCGCCGCCGTGCGCGTGACGTTGGCGGTGTTCGTGGCTAAAGATTCCACCATACAAAACCTGAAAATGAGCGAATTGCGGCGCATTTTCACGAACGCGGACGACAGCGGCTTCTCCGGTACGCGCAGCATTCCGTTCAATCACACCGCGCGTTCGAGCGATCGTGTCGGCTTCGACCAGACAGTGCTGCGCATGAGCCCGGAAGAGGTCAGCCGCTTTTGGATCGACCGCAAGATCCGAGGTTTGCCCGGCCCGCCGCGCGCGGTTGATTCGCTCTCGCAGCTCTTGCGGCTAGTCACGAATACCAACGCAGGCATGGGTTACGCGCGGCCGAATCAGGTCACGAAAGACGTGCGCGTGATCCGCATCGACGGCAAGTTACCGTCCGAAGCCGGCTATCCGCTTCAGTTCGACGAATAGCGGTGGTGTGCGTATCACGCCGGTGGGCTGAGCGATTCATTGAGTAGCTCGATCAGCTCGTCGGCGCTGATTCCGGCGATGGCATCGCCGTCATCGAGCAGCGCGCCGGCGAGTTCGCGCTTCGTCGCGTGCATCTTCACGATGCTCTCTTCGATGCTCTCCCGAGTCACTAGCCGGTACACCGTGACCGGGCGCTCCTGCCCGATGCGGTGCGCGCGATCGGTGGCTTGCGCTTGCACCGCGGGATTCCACCAGGGGTCCAAGTGAATGACGTAGTCTGCGGCCGTCAAATTGAGCCCAAATCCGCCCGCCTTGAGGCTGATCAGGAACAGCGGTGCGTCGCCCTGTTGAAACGCGGCCACGCGCGCTTGCCGCTCTGACGCCGGCGTACTGCCGTCCAAGTATTCGTGACGAATCCGGCGTTCGTCGAGGTGCTCGCGGACGAGTCCCAGAAAATCCACGAATTGGCTGAACACCAAGGCGCGATGCTGATTCTCCCGCAGCTCCTCGACCAAATCCAAGAAGGCGTCGATTTTGGAGCACTCGCGTAGAGCGTCCGGAAAGACCAACGCGGGGTGACAGCAGAAGCGCCGGAGGCGCATGATTTCGGCAAGCACCTCGAGCTTGTTGTTGCGCTTACCGTGAACCGTATAGAGCTTGTCGTGGATCTGTTTGCGGAGCGCGGCGTAGCGCAGGCTCTCGTCGGGCGATAGCTGCACGTCGTGTTGCACCTCGGTGAGCGGCGGCAGATCGGAGAGCACATCGCGTTTCAGACGTCTGAGCAAGAACGGGCGCAGCAGCTTCTGCAGTTGTTCGGTCGATTCGCGGCCGGCGTCGCGTTCGACGGGCATGAGGAAGGTGTGCTTGAAGTGCGCCCAATCGCCCAGTAGGCCCGGGTTCAAGAAGCGAAAGATCCCCCACACGTCGCCGAGATGATTTTCGACCGGGGTGCCAGTGGCAGCGATGCGTTGCTTGGCGTTCAACGAATAGGCTGCTTTTGCGCGCAAAGATTGCGGATTTTTGATGAATTGCGCCTCGTCCAGCACGACCGTCCCCCAAGCCAGCGCAGACAACTCGGCTTGGTCCTGCTGCAGCAGCGTGTAACTGCACACCACGACCGTCGCGCTGCTCCCGTGCTCGGACAACGCGGCGAGCCGCTCAGTGCGCTGCTTGCCGCTGTATTCGATCGCAGTCAGCGTTGGCGCGAAGCGCGCGACTTCGGCGAGCCAATTGCCGCACACGGAGGTCGGCGCGACGACCAGCGTGGGTCCGAGTGCCTCGGTGACGCGCGCCAGAATCAGGGCCAGAATCTGAATCGTCTTGCCGAGGCCCATGTCGTCGGCCAAGCACGCACCCAAGCCGAGCTCGCTCAGGGCCGCGAGCCAACGATAGCCTTCGACTTGATAGGGGCGCAGCGTTGCTCGCAGATCGCTCGGCACCGTGAACTCTTTGCGCGAAAGGCGGGCCACACGCTCGAGCCAGCTTTGACTCTCTACGTCGAGCTCGATGCCGCTGTCTGCGCCGTTCAATTCATGGAGGGCATGCAGCGCGCTCTTCGGCAAGCGCAGTTCCGCGCCGGTTCGCGGCGCTGAATTGACGGCGCGTAGAGCGGAGAGCACGCGCCGGATGCGCGCTTCCACTTCCACGTACGAGCCATTCGCCAGGCGCACGAAGCGGCCGCCGCCGAGCATCGGCGCCCGCAAGAGCTCATTGAGTGTGATCTCGGTCACGGAATCGATGCGCATTCCGCCGGTCACCAAGTACCAGCCCTTGTCGGTGCGCAAGCGGCCGTGCAGCGTCTTCGAGCTGGCCAACGCGCTCAGCTTCATGGCGCCGGATTCTGGCCACTCGAGTGCGCAGGGCAAGCCCGCTTCACGCAACTCGCTCAGGAGTTGCAGTACGCCCTCCTCGCCCAGGGTCCAGCTGTCCGGCGTATCGAAAGGCGATTGCTCGTCGGGATCCGGTTCACTCGAGAGCGTCGGGCACGCTTTACGCAACGCGAGATTCTTGTCGCGCTCGAGCTGCAAGTCGCGTTCGCAACGCAAGCGTTGACCGCCCGAGTAGGCATTGAGATGAGCGCGTCCGACGCCGGCCAAGAAGAACCGACCCTGCTCGGAAAACGGACGCACGCCGAGTTGCACGAGCCATGCGCCCGCGTGCAACGCAAAGCGCACGCACGGAGTCGCGTCGGCGATCACGGTGCGCTCGCTGCCCAGCTCGGGGCTACGGACTTCCACGCGCTCGGCGAGTTTGCCGAGCACCGAGAGCAGCTCGCGTTCGTGACTCTTGGGTACGCGCGTTCCGCCGCGCAATGCCTCGCTCGCCCGGAAAATCGCCTCCGGAACGCGGTACACGAGCAATCTTGTCTCGCCCTCGGGAACCACGTTGACGCCCAACGCGGCGCCCTGCGGTTCGACGAAGACTTGCACGTAGCCGCGCTCTTCGCGGGTCTCGATGCGCGGCGTGCCGCGCATGACCTCTACAGGAGCCCGCGCGCGGAGGCCGTTGACCACGCGAGGATGCCCAATCAACGCTTCCGGCGCCTCGGGCGTGAACTGTCGTTCCCCGTTGTGCTGCTCGCGCGTGCAATCCAAAACTCGCTGATCTTCCGCTGGAAGCTCGGCGTACAGCGCGTGCAGCTCGGATAGCGAGGCGCGTCGCCCATCACTCCAACCTTCGTCGGCCCGACACTCTTGCAGCGCGGGACGGCTGAGCTCACCGTGCACCATGTCGACGTACCAGGCGACGCGGTAGCCATGTGCGCGCTCGAGCGGCTTGCTGTCGGAGATTTGCGCCAGCGCATCGAGCGCCTTTTGCCATTCGGGCTTGGTCGAAATCAGATCCCAAAGCACCAGCTCGCGCGGCGAGCGCTCGAGTGAGAGCACGAGCTGCAAGCGCGACAACTCTTGCGTAAAGTGCTGCTCGTTCAACATTTGCGCCAAAAAGTAGGCTTGGCGCGCCAAGAACTCGTAACCCGCGCGCTGCCAATCACGCGCTCGGCGCAGCACGTCTTGGCACCAATTCGCGCGTGCCCACTGATCCGCCGAGTGCAAGTGCACCGTCAACGCCAGGATCAGGATCTCCCACGCGCCGACATCCGGCGAGAGTTGATGGACGTCGAGGCGTCGCTGCTCTTCGGGGGCTTCCGTCAGGTGCCGGAGTAGCGTGCGCAACGCGCGCTGTGCGCCGCGATTGAGCTCACTGTCGCCAGCCGTCAGAATGCGCTTGCCCAAAGAGCGCCCATCTTCGGTGTCTCGGGAGCACGCCAATAGTGCGAGCAGCGGTGCAAGCCCCCCGCAGTCTGGGAGCGTCGCGCGTTTGCGGCCGCCGGAGCTCAGCTGATCGAGTTTGCTCTGCGCAGCAGCGAGGTCACCCTCGGCGAAACGAACGGCCGCGCCGAACGCCACCCGAACCTCGCTCGTGACCAGAGAAACCAGGCGTGATACCCGCGGAATTTGCCCGCGCAGCAGTGCGTGCTGATACAGCACCGCGCACAGCTCTGGATCCGCGTCGGCACCTGCATCGTGACTACGCTGTTCGAGCCATGCGTAGAGTTCGTCGCATGCGGTCGGCCCAATCAGGCATTCGGCCAGCACCAAGGTGGTGACGCGCTCGGCGTCTCCAGCCCAGACGCGCGTCAGCCAGTCGGGATCGAAGGGTTCACACAGGGAGCGTCGCAACCACTCCGCGCGCGTGCTCGGTCCTGATTCGGGTGCGCGCTTGCGTGCCGCGTAGCGACGCTGAAACTCGGCGAGTTTGCCGGTCTGCAACGCCAAAGTCAGATCGCTGACCGAGCGCAGCGTCAGCAGTCGGCGCATCGCGCTCGCGATCTCGTCCAGCTGACCGCTGCGCGCGAGGTGACGCAGCACCAGTTGCTCGAAGTCCGAGTTGACGGAAAAATGCGGCTTGAGAGAACCGCTGCGCGGCAAACGTGCGGACACGAGCCAACCCGCGGTCTCGGCGCGCCTCAGCCAGGCGGCAGCAGGCATGGCCGGCGCAGGGCACAGTTGCTCGATCACGCTCTGCGGCAGGGCTTGCTCGCTGGCGATGGCGCCGAGCAGCGTCCAATCCTGCACGTTGAGCTCGGTGCTCAGGGCAGAGAAGCGTTCATGTAGCGCAGCGAGCGGGCGAGTCACCGCGCTCGGGGCTAGCAGGGAAAAGCTCGGCATGCCATGGTAACCCGCATGCCGACGCTGCGTCGCGGTGAGCTCACGATCGAGTACGAGGTACACGGCAGCGGCTACCCGCTACTCCTGCTCGCGCCGGGCGGCATGCGCTCGGCAACCGCCATTTGGGGACGCGCGCCGTTCCACCCGGTCCAAGAATTTGCCGGACAATATCGGGTGATCACGATGGACCAACGCAACGCGGGCGCATCTCGGGCAAAGGTCAGCGCCGCGGACGGTTGGCACTCGTACGCGGAAGACCAGCTCGCGCTGCTCGACGAGTTGAAGGTCGAGCGCTGCCATTTGTATGGAGGCTGCATTGGCGGCGCGTTTGCTCTTTCATTGATCCAGCGCGCGCCCGGGCGCGTGTCCTCTGCCGTGCTGCAACAACCCATCGGGTATAGCGGCAGCAACCGAGGCGTATTCTACGAACTGTTCGACGGCTGGGCCGCTGAACTGAAGCAGACCCGCAGCGACATTGCGGATGAAGCGCTGCCGTCGTTTCGCGCCCGAATGTACGATGGCGACTTCGTATTCAGCGTCAGCCGCGAAATGGTCAAGAACTGCCCGGTGCCGCTCTTGGTCCTGCGCGGCAACGACGTCTATCACCCCAGCCAAATATCCGAAGAGATCGTGCACTTGGCGCCCCGCGCGGAGCTCGTCCACGACTGGAAAACAGGGGATGATTTGCCGCTCGCAGTGGCTCATGTGCGTCGCTTCCTGAAAGAGAACACCCCGTGAACGCCAGCAAGCCGTGCCGCATGTTCTTCTACGGCATGATGCTGCCGGGAGAACGCGATCACGCGCTACTCGCCAATGCCGAGTCGCTCGGCCCCGCACTGACTGAACCGCTGTATCAGCTGGTCGAGCTCAACGTGTACGCGGCGCTCGTGCCCGACGGCAAAGTAGCGGTGCACGGCGAGCTCTACGCCGTCGATCTCGAAACCCGCCGCAAGCTCGACGTCAGCCGCCAAGTGCCGATTCTATTTCAGCGCTCGAAAATCCGCCTAGCCGACGGCAGCGACGCAGAGACCTACCTGATGACCGCCGATCAAGTCCGCGGCAAACGCCGACTCGCGCATGGTGACTGGCGCAAGCGCTTTGCAAAGGCCGTGGACCGTCAATCGCCCGGACAGCTCGTCAGCTGGGCGCGCAATCGCTTCGACAAGTAGCGCTCTAGGCACCGCACCGCCCAGACAACCACGTGAATCTATTCACGAATCTATTCAATCTAGCGCCAGTTGCGCTGGTAACTGGCGGTATTTGCTGATGTAAGTCGGATTTGGTATCTATTCAGTATGGCCAGCTCGAAGCAGGACCAGTTCGAGCGCCGACTCCTTTCGGAGCTCTCGGTCGTTCTGGCTTCCTAGGACGGCTAGTCCCGATCTACGGCGACTAAGGGGACTAACCGCAAAGCCGCAAAGAGCGCAAAGCTCAGAGGAGATTTTCTGGGTTGGCGATGCTGGACGATATGCGTTGCTTGGGTGCCCCGCCACGATCTACCCAACCTCCTCCTTCAGATCTTTGCGGCCTTTGCGGCTTTGCGGTTCGTCCTCTCCCTCTCCCAAGCGCCCTCAACGCTGATGGCGACTGGCATCTGGGATTCGGCGAGTCGAGCGGCGCTCGATTTCTGGCGCCGCGTTTCACAAAACGGGGGCATTTCTGCGCCATTCAAGCGCATTGCGAGCCAGAACGCAGAACGAGTCGAAGCGTTTCGAGAGTCAGCGCGCCTGCTACCGCAAACGCGCTGACGTGCTCGCAACGGAAACAGCAGACTCGCGTGCAGTCTTCGCCGGGGAGCGAGCGATCTTTTTTGATGGTCACACGGCACGTCGCGTTGTGGCGCAGCCTTCGGCGTCCGATTGCGGCGCTTCGCGGACGCCGACTGTGGGAACGACTCGCACTGCGAGGTGCGTTGCTGGTCTGAGGGCGCCCCTTCTTCAAAGTTTGGGAGGGCACATGAGATTGCTGTGGGGGCCCGCGGCCGTGCGATGTTGCGCGTTTCGGGCACGGGCACGGGCACGTTTACGGGGGCGGGGCTGAGACCGGGCTTATCACGGGGCTTAGAATGCGACTTGGACGCGAGCCAGGAGTTCGTGCAGTACGTGGGCGTTGTTGCGTGCGGAGTCGTCGACGCCGGGGCTCAGCGTGTTGCCTGGGGCTTGCGCGCGTTGCTCGGCGCTCCAGACGCGGGCATTGTCGAGGCCGGGCGTGGCGGAGCTCGGCGCTGATTCGGGGAACCAATTGATGCCGTAGTTGGCCGAGACGCGCAGCGTTTTGCCGAGCCAGTAGGTCGCGCCGAACGATAGCGTGTTCAGCTTGATTTTGCCTTCGATGCTTGAGATGTCGTCGCCACCGCGCGCGTTGCTCTCGTAGTTCGAGGAGAGTTGTTCCCACCTGAGTAACAATTGCAGTGCTGATGCGGGCGGCTTGTCGGGCTTGCTGAAGTCGAGGCTGGTCACGCCTTGATCGCCGGGAATACCGTTGACGTAGGCGTTGCCGAAGGGCCAGACGCCGATTTGCGCGTAATAGCCCCAGCTGGTGAGCGTGCCGAGACGCAGGCTCTGCGACAGGTTGGCGTCCTGCGCTTCGCGCGTGTGCTCGTTGCCGTATAGGCCTTCGAAGGTGAAGTCGACCCAGTCCGTTGGCAAGCGGAATTCGGCTGCGGCGAGGGTCTGCGAGCCAGACGGGATGACGTGCGTTTGACCTTGCGGGTTGGCGGCGGATGCGGCCGCGCCGTAAGTCGGTTTCCAAAACGTGTACCCGCCCGCGGTGGTCATCGCCGGATAGTCGTAGTTGACGAGGTGCGAGTCACGCGAGCCGCGGCGAACGCTGGCGCCGAGCTGAATGTCGCGAATCGGCAGGTTGCTGTCCGCGAGTGGTCGCACGAAGGCTCGAGCCACGACGTCGAAGCGATGATCGACGTTCGGACGATTCATGCCGTCGCCCTGCACCAGCGAGACGGCATAGGCGACTTTGCGTTTGTCGAGATTGCCCCAGAGCATCAAGCCGGAGTCTTTGGCATTCCCCTTACCGATGATGCGCACGGCAGCCGAGCGCTCCATGAACGGCAAGAACTTGTCGGAAGTGCGAGTTTCTGCGGTAAATGGCAGGTCGAATTGCCCAACTTCCACGTTGAGCAATGGATGCGCCTTGTAGTTGACGAACACGTCCGCCGGGGCCGCGCGCACGGTGACGGTCTGATTCGCACCCAGCGCCGTGCTGCCCATGCCGAAATCACCGCCGAAGAACCACTGCACTTTGCGATACAGCTCACCACCGAGCTCCAAGCGCACCTTGCGCAGTAGGAACGTCGGGTTCAGCGAGCTGACGTGACTCACTCCCGGTCCGTAGAAAGAGTAAAAGTCGATCATCGTGCGACCTTGGACGTACAACCGAAAGACGTCCTTGCGATCGCGAACGAAGAAGACTCCTTGATGGACGCCCGCAGTGCCGGGATCGGTGTCTTGCGCGGCTGGGGGCGCGAGTGGCGTTGGCGCCGCTGGACTGACTTCGGCGGCTGCATTAACGGGCGGTTCGGGCACTGGGGCGCTCGGCGTTGGCGCCGAGGTCGCTTCAGTGCCTACGGGGGCAGTCACTTCGGTTTGCGCGTAAAGCGGCTGAACCAAACCGAGCGCGGAGATGGCAATGGACGATGAGATAAGCAAGCGAGCCATGGGTTCCTTTGACGCACCTTCGCCGTTGCTCGCGGTCGAGCCCGTGAAGGATCGCGAATTCGAGCTGGAATGAGGGTTAGCTAGGAGTGTCGGGAGCAAACGCGCTCCCGAGCAAGAGGTCGAGTAGTTGGCGTTTGAGCGACACGAACTCGGAGCTGGTCAGCAGATCGCGAGTGCGCGGTCGCGGAAGTTCGACGGTCACTTCGGTCTTGATGCGCGCGGGACGTTGGGTGAGCACGATCACGCGGTCGCTGAGGAACAGCGCTTCATCAACCTCGTGAGTGACGAAGACGACGGTCATGTGCAGCTCGTGCCAGAGACTGAGCAGGAGCTCTTGCATCTGCAGCCGTGTCTGGGCGTCGAGTGAGCAGAATGGTTCGTCCATCAAGATAACCCGTGGACGATTGACCAACACCCGAGCCAGGTTGACGCGCTGTTGCATGCCGCCCGACAACTGATGCGGATAGTGCGACAAGAACTCGGATAGGCCCATCGAACCGAGGATTGCGCGCGATTTGCGCTCGCGTTCGGCCTTGCCGACACCGCGCATCTTCAGCCCGAATTCCACGTTCTGGGCCACGGTTTTCCAAGGGAACAGCGTGTGCTGTTGAAAGACGACACCGCGTTCCGGGCCAGGCGCGGTCACGCGTTCAGCGTCGACGCGCAGCTCGCCTGCAGTGATCGGCGTGAAGCCTGCGAGTGCGCCGATGATCGTCGATTTTCCGCAGCCGGAAGGGCCGAGGATGCTGACGAACTCACCCGGTGCAATGTTCAGATCGATGCCGCTCAGCGCTTGGACGGCCGTCTTGCCTTCACCGAAGTGAACGTCGACTCCGTGCAGCGCGATTGCACCGAGCGTTGCTGTCTCGGTCATGTTGCGCTCGCATCGGGTTTGAACCAGGGCATGAAGCGGCGTCCAATCCATTTGATGAGGAAGCTGCTACCCATGCCCAAGAGCCCAATGGTGATCATGCCGAGCACGATCTTGGGATATTGCTGCAAGGTGTACGCTTCCCACGTGTAGTAACCGATGCCGAACTGACCGGAGATCATCTCCGCGGTGACCAGTGAAAACCAAGAGGTCCCCATGCCGATGCTGAGGCCTGTCACGATCGAGGGCAGCGCGCCGGGTAGAATGACCTCGCGGAACACGTCGAGCGGTCCCGCGCCCAGCGTGAGCGAGGCATAAACCAAGCGCCGATCGATACCCTCGACGCCGTGAATCGTGCTCAGCAAAATCGGGAAGAATGCGCCGATGAAGGTGATGAACACCATGCTCTGCTCGGCGGAGGCAAACAAAAGAATGGCCAATGGGATCCAGGCCACCGCGGGAATCGGTCGCAAAATTTCCAGTGGTGGAAACAACGACTGAGCCGCGACGCGAAAGCGCCCGATCAACAGGCCGAGCAGCACCGAGAGCCCAGCGGCCAGCGAAAATCCCAGAAAGATGCGACGAACACTATTGCCGACGTGCGCTGCGAACTTCGGCGCAGCGTATAACTCGGCGAACGCCGCCGCGACTTCGGTGGGCGCTGGGATGTTCTCGAAGCGGAAAAAGAAGTTCCACTTGTGTACTGAAGCCAGCTGCCACGCTACGAGCCAAAGCGCGATCGAGAGCGCGCCGACGAGTACGGGGCGCAGACGTCGCGAAAAAGCCGTGGCGCGCGGCGGGACGGATAACGTGGCTTCATCTGCGGACAGCGCGCTGGTGTCCGCCGAGACGGCAGCGCTTTGCACTGCGCTTTCCATGTCAGAGCACGCCTTGTCGGGCCGCGGCGAAGGATACCAGGGTTCCGCCGTGCTTCGCGGCCCAGTCGATTGCGGATTGCTTCAACAAGAACGCAGAGAGCGTGCCTCTATCGGCGACGTACCAGACCTTGTCTGCGAACAGCTTGTTGCCGCTGTTTCGGTCGTGCACGAAGGTGACACGGATCGCTTTTCCCTCTTGTTCCAGTTGTCTCAGCGCGCCGAAAGTCGCCTGTACGCTGCTGTACAACCGGACCTTTGGCTCGCCTTTGACCCAAATTTGCCCGGCCAGAGTCGGGTCGGTGACCGGCGCGTTCGTGTCGATGGCGTTGCCTTTGAACGGCAGCGGGCGATAGTCTTTGAGTCGCGCGTCGTAGTCGTAGCCGAACTCTTTGGCAGCTTGGCGGATGAAGCTGTCGTGCACGTAGTGGTCGACGTCGATCTCCTTTTCGACCTTCTTGAGGACCTTCAGCGATTCCTGAGCGCGACGAATGGCGTCGACGTACTCATGCTTGAGCGAATAATCGCGGGTCTGAATGCCCTGCGGGCCGTGGAAGGCGTAGTAGACCTCAGCGTCGACTCCGGTCCACGTCGCGAGCTTCTCCGAAAGCCCCTCTGGGTCTTCCTGATATTGCTTATCGGCATCGAGCGTCGCCTTCAGATAAGCCACGACGACTTCGGGATACTTGGCGGCATAGTCCGAGCGGACCTGCACGCCGTGCGTGGTGGTCACGCCGGTAGAGCTGCCGTCGTAGATCTTTTTGGCGAAGCCGCGGAACGGAAACAACTCGCCAAAGGGCACGAAATCAGCGTGGGCGTCGATCTGATGCGCTTTCAGGGCGCTGCCCGCCACCTCCGGTGTTTGGGTGACGATCTCGAGATCCTTTTTCGGATCCCAACCCAAATCTTGCACCGCGCGGATCAACATCGCGTGCGCGGTCGAACCGAACGGAACGGACACCTTCTTGCCCTTCAGCTCTTTGAGTGAGGTGATCGGCGAATCTGCCGGCACCACGATCGCATTCCCCGCGCCGTTGATGCCGCCGGAAAGCGTGGAGATGTACAACGACTCGACTTGGTCACCGGCGGCCTTGAGCGCCGTTGCGCCCAACACCGACGGGAAGTCCGCCATCTGCACGATGTCCAGCTGGTTGGCGAGGTACTTGCTATTGAGCTGCGCGCCGGTCGGCTGATTTTGCCACTCGATCTCGAACTTCACGTGCCGATAGCGGCCGGTCTTCGGCAGGTACTTCTCGAGCAGGTGCAACTCGCGGACGAGCGGGCCACCGGTGGCGCAATTGATGGTGGTGTCTTGCGTGCCAATCGCGACGCGGACTGTCTCGGTCGGCGCGTCCACCGCGGCCGACAACTGCGCGACGGTCGGCGCATCGTGCTTTTCGCGGCAGGCGACGAGTGCGGAGAGCGCGAGCAAAGGTAGCAGATTGCGGCGAGAAATCGTGGTTTTCATCAGTTTTCCTGATCGGTGGCGGAGAAGGCAGGTGAAGCTTTGGCGATCGCTTCCAGCGCATGGGCGGCGGCTTTGCGCACTTCGACATCGGGATCGGAGGCGAGTGCTCGGAGTGCTTGCGTTGCCCGAGGTGATCTGAGTTCGCCGAGAGCGTAGGCGGCGGCGCGCCGCAAGTCGGCGAGTGGGCTTTGGGTGAAGTCTAGCAGCTCGGGAATTGCGCCGGTTGCTGCGAGCCGACCGAGCGAGGTGATGCTTTCTTTCTGCACCTGCCAGTACGGGTCAGCGAGCGCTGCACGCAAATTGGGGATGGCGCCGGTGAGCGCCGAGCGTCCGAGCACGATCGCGGCTTCGACGCGCACGCGCCAATCCGCGTCCGAAAGCGCGCTTTGAAAATCAGTGAGCAACGCAGGGCCGATGAAGTAGCCTAGCGCGCCCACCACGACTCGGCGCACGCTCTCGTCGGGGTCTCCGAGCAGACGGCGCAGCGGTGAGACAGACTCCGGCAATCGCAGATAGGCCAAGGTGATCACCGCTTCGCGACGCACCGCCGGTGCAGGGTCCAACAGCGCCTCGAGCAGCGGCTTGACGGACCGCGGATCCTTGAGCTCACGCAAGCCGATGATTACCGCGCGGCGAACCTCCGGGTGGTAATGATGAATCGCCTCGAGCATGTGAAATGCCGCCGCTTCACCGCGAAAATCCCGCAATGCGGCGCTCGCGGCGTCGCGCACCGCAGCGTCGGAGTCGAGCAAACTGGCGATGATGCCGGGCACCGCGCGCGCGTCTCCGAGTTCTTCCAAGAGCGCGATCGCCAAGCGGCGCACCACTGGGTCCGAGTCGTTCAATGTGGCGATCAATGGCGGCACCGACTCTTCACCGGCGACGTCTTCCAATTCCATCAATGCCAGTTGGCGATTGTTGGGATCGGGGTCGCCGAGCTTTCGAACGAGGTCATCGTGATTTGGGTAGTCCATGGCGAAGGGGGCAGTGGGCTCAGCGCAGCAAGAAGGGAATTTTGACGGTGATGGCGTCTTTCGGGCAGTCGATCTCACAGGCCAGGCAGTACCAGCACTCGTCGAAGGCCATGTTGGCTTTGCCCGTCTCGGGATTGACGGCCAAGCAATCGACCGGACAAGAATCAATGCAGATGCGGCATCCGGTGATGCACTTGTTGCGGTCCACCACGACCGGCACGTCGAACTTGCGCACGGTCTGCGCGTTGCCGACGAGGCTTGCTTGGGCGGCCTTTACGGTCTCGCGATCGGTCAGTTCACTCACGGGGCGCTCTCTGGTTCGATGTCGAGTTCATGGCTGAATTAGGCTGAAAGCGCGCTCTCGGGAGCGATCCGGAGGCCGTGGTAACCGCGCAGTTCTGCTTTATCCAAAGGCACGATGTACGGTTCGATGGGTCGCTTGAACAATGTCATTGCGCCGTCGTGATCCTTCTTGAGGTTCACGTGCGCGAACCAATTCTCGTCGTCGAGCTTCGGATAGTCCTGTCGATAGTGGTACAGGCCCCAGCGACTCTCGGTGCGATACAAGGAGGAGCGCGCTGCCATCTCGGCGCAGTCGCGGATGAAGTGTCCTTCCATCACGCGCATCAATTCGTGCGGATTGCCCGCTCCTACTTCGGACAGCTCTTCGCTCGCGCGCATGAAGTGCATGAGCCCGTTTTGCAGGCGATTGGCGCTCTTGGGCGGCTGCAGGTAGTCGTTGACCAGCCGGCGCACTTTGTATTCGAATTGGTGATGAGGAATGCCATTCGGTCGAGAGAGCGGCGCAAAGACGCGCTCGCGCTCGGCGGCGATCTGGTCGCTCAAATCGGCGGTAATCTCGACGTTTGCGATGTAGTCGAGCGCGTGCGCTGCGCACAACTTGCCGTAAGTCAGTGCGCCGAGCAGGTAATTGTGCGGCACGCACGCCATGTCACCGGCGGTGTACAAACCGGGGACGGTGGTCTCGCCGCGCTCGTTGACCCACACCCCGGAACCGCTGTGCCCGCTGCACAGACCGATTTCAGAGATGTGCATCTCGACCATGTCGCTGCCGTAGCTCTTGCCTCGCCCCTGATGAAACCGCCCACGGCTCGGTCGTTCGGTGCGGTGCAGGACGCGCTCGATCTCGGTCAGCGTTTCGGGTGCCAGGTGATCGAGCTTGAGATAGACCGGGCCGTTCTCCGAGTGGAGCTCTCGGTAGAACTCCATCATCATGTGCCCGCTCCAATAGTCGCTCTCGATGAAGCGATGGCCGAGCGCGTTCACGGTGTGACCGCCGAGCGGCCCTGTGACGTACGCGCATGCGGGGCCGTTGAAGTCCTTGATCAACGGATTGATCTGGAAGCACTCGATGCCCGTTAGTTCGGCACCGGCGTGGTATGCGAGCGAATAGCCGTCGCCAGCATTCGATGGGTTTTCGTACGTGCCGTACAAGTAACCAGACGCAGGCAAGCCGAGTCGCCCGGAGGCACCGCAGCATAAAATCACCGCTTTGGCGCGAATCGTCTTGAATTCACCGTCACGCGTGTCGAAGCCGAGCACGCCCGCGATTCGTTCGCCGTCCAACAGCAGGCGCGTAGCCATCACGCGATTGATGACGCGCACTCCCGAGCGCTTGAGTACTCGGGTCAGGATCTTCTTCAGATCATAGCCCTCGGGCATGGGCAGCACGTAGCTGCCCTTGTGGTGCACCTTCTTGACGTCGAAATCTCCGGATTCCGTTTTCTGGAATTTGACGCCCCAGCGATCGAGCTCTTCGATCATGGCGTAGCTGTTGACGGCGTACTCCAGGATCGCACGCTGATTCACGATACCGTCGTTGGCCATCGTGATTTCTTTCACGTACTGCTCGGCGGTCGCGTGCCCCGGAATGATGGCGTTGTTCAAGCCGTCCATGCCGATGGCGATGGCGCCGCTGCGCTTGATGTGCGCCTTTTCCAGCAGCACGACGCGGCCCCGAGGCAGCGCCTGTTGCGCGCGAATCGCGGCAGTGGAGCCTGCGCTCCCGCCTCCCACGACCACGATATCGGCTTCGATGATGGATTCTGTCATGCTCATTTCGGCGAGTGCCGCCCTGTGTCCTGCAGAGAGAGCAAGTCGCGGGCCAAACAAATTCCTCGAGGAATTTCGACATTCGTTGGCAGACGTTGCTGCTAAATCAGCAGCGGGAGGTGCGAGCGTTGCTGCTATTGCAGCAAGTCGCGTTTACTCATCCCGTGGGCCGGAGTCGCCATTGCGCGTCGATCACCGAAACCGGCCGTGGAATGAGCTGCATGCGGAGCAGCGTGTCTGCGACATCTTGTTGCGCGTCGATGAGATCGTCGCTGATTTGAACGGGCCGCAAATCACGATCGAGTGAGGCGATCAGCGCGCGCGAAGAGAACCCGAGTCCGGGCGCCAACAGATCTGCCGCGCGGCTCGGATCTTTCTTGGCCCAATGCGCGGCCATTTGCAGTTGAGTCAGTAGTTCTTCGACCAAATCATTGGAGCGCTCTGCGAATTCGCGGCGCGCGACGTAATAGGCCGAGTTGTTCAGCAACCCATCCGAGTCACGCAGCACGCGCGCGCCAAAATCGAGCCGTGCGCTGGAGAGCCAAGGATCCCAGATCGCCCATGCGTCGATGGCTCCGGCTTGAAATGCGCGCAGGGCACGCTCCGGTGGTTCGAAGCAAATCTCCAGCTCGTTGACGTCGACATTCGCTTCATCGAGCGCCTTGAGCAGCAAATAGTGGGCCTGCGCCGCGCGATTGACGGCGACGCGCTTGCCTCTCAATTCGGCGACGCTCTGTACTCCAGAACGCTCCGGGACGACCAGCGCGGCGCCACGCGGCGCGGGCGGCTCGGCTGCGACGTACACGATCGGTACGTCTTCCGCCTGTGCAAACACAGCCGGGCAATTGCCGACGATACCCATATCAAGCTCGTTCGCGCGCAAAGCCCCGACGATCTGAATGCCACCCTCGTGCTCGACCCAGGTCACGCTCTGACCGCGCGCCGCAAGTGCAGCATCGAACGCACCATACGCCTTCACCAACATCAAGAGGCCGAGCTTTTGGTAACCGATGCGAATGTTGCCCGCGCTGCTGCGCTTGAACGTACTCGAGATGGGCGGCACGGACGGGCTCACTCGGCGCAGTGGGCCCTGAAGCTCACCGTGCTCGATCAAACGGGCGCGCACCACGTTGCGACTCAGGCCCAGGCGTCGCGCGGTCTCCAATTGATTGAAGTTGCAGTGCCGATAGGTCGCCGAGAGCAGCTTGCCTTCGACCCGTTGGTGCAGGTTCGGGGCTTCTAGCTTCAAGAGCGCGAGCAGCGCGTGCTCCAACTTGGCGAGTTCGCTGGTCACCGAGGCTTCCGTGCGTGCTGCCGGGCTCGCTTTCGGATGACCATGATCCAGCTGCAAATCCGCCGGTTCGATCTCCGAACCCGCGCACACGAGCAGCGCATGGTGGATGGCGTTTTCGAGCTCTCGAATATTGCCCGGCCAGCGGTGTTCGAGCAAAGCCTGCCGCGCTCGGTCGCCGATGGTGATGCCCTTGCGCCCCAGTTTTCGCGCGTAGCGATCCAAGAAATGCTGTGCGAGCGCAGGAATATCGCCCGGGCGGTCGCGCAGCGGCGGCAGCGAGAGCGAGCTAACTTTGAGCCGATAGAACAGATCCTGACGGAACTGGCCCGCCGCGATCGCCGCTCGCAAGTCCACGTTCGTGGCCGCGATCAAACGCACATCGATAGGGATCGCTGTCCGCGACCCCACTCGCGTGACCTCGCCCTCTTGGAGCACGCGCAACAGCTTGACCTGCAGTTGCGTCGGTAGATCGCCGATCTCGTCCAAAAACAGCGTTCCGCCATGTGCCGCCTCGAACCAGCCGGCCTTTGCGCCATGCGCGCCCGTGAACGCGCCCTTCTCGTGCCCGAACAACTCGCTCTCTGCGAGGCTCTCGGAAAATGCGCCCGCATTCACCGCGACGAACGGTCGATCCGCACGCGCGCTCAGCGCGTGCACCTGACGCGCAACGAGCTCCTTACCGGTTCCTGTCTCACCAGTGACGAGCACCGGCGCGTCACTCGGCGCGATGCGCTCGATGCGAGCGAGCAGCGCGCGTGACAACGGATCCTCGAAAACCAAAGCCTTGGCTCGGACGGACAGCGGTCCCGCAGCCCCATCGGGAAGGGTCAACATTCCGAGCGTATACCAGTAAAGTGTCCGATATTCTATAATAGTAGAGACTGGCTTATTTATTATGTAATAAATACGAATGGTTGAGGAATGTCTTCAGCTGCTCCCGTTTGCGAGACAAAATCTGCGACTGCCCAGCCCCATGCGCCCGGCAGATCGGCCGGCCTTGGCCGTCGCTCAACATCGCGAGCGGACGAGCAGCTGTACGAGGAAGAAGCACCTCGAGTTCGAACGAAAGCACAAGCCCATGCAGGGTGCGGTCGCGGACGAAGCGGTTTGAATTCGAATCACCAAGGAGCATGCAGGGTGCGGCGGCGGACGAAGCGGTTTGAATTCGAACCAGTGAGAGCATGCAGGGTGCGGTGGCGGGCGAAGCGGTTTGAATTCGAACCACCAAGGAGCATGCAGGGTGCGGTCGCGGACGAAGCGGTTTGAATTCGAACCACCAAGGAGCATGCAGGGTGCGGTCGCGGGCGAACGGTTTGAATTCGAACGACCGGGAGCATGCGGGGTGTAGTTGCGACGAGCGGTTTGAATTCGAACCACTAGGAGCCTGCGGGGCGCCGTTGCGGGCGAAGCGGTTTGAACTCGAACCACTAAGAGCATGCGGGGTGCCGTCGCGGACGAAGCGGTTTGAATTCAAACGAGAGGGACTAGTGCGAGCTACGGCCGCGTTCGAAGCGGTTTGAATTCGATCGAGCGATCGAGCGAGCCCGCGGAGCGAATGCGAATCGAACGGTTTGAATTCGAACGACAACGCAAGGCGTGGGGAATGCGCGTGTGGACTGAGGCGAACGAGCGAGCTGCGTGCAGATGTGAGGACATGGCCTACTTTCGACCGGTGCGGGGTGCCGGGGACGCGTCGGGATTGACATGGGCGATGGGCGCGCGTGCGAGCGATGATTCGCGTTCGAGCGATGATTCGCGTTCGAGCGATGATTCGACTGCGAGCGATGATTCGGCGAGAAGGGCTTCTCCGTCCTTCGTGACCCAGATCCGATAGGCATTGCCGCCAAATTCAGGCCCGCGATCGACCAGGCCGCGCTCGGCCAGAACGCCCATCAAGTAGGAGACGGTTGCCTTGTCGAGATCCGTGCGGTGGCAAATGGCTTGCTGGCTGATCGCGTCGGCGGTTTCGTGAATCAGTTCGGCCGTCGTGTGCAGGAGCCACCACAAGGGGAATGACAGGGCGTGAGCTCGGAGTGTGACTTCGATGTGCCGGCGAGCGCGGTTTGCGCGTAACCACAGCGAGATAAATGCGCGGGCGCCATCACCCGCAATTGGTTTCGGCGGCTCTCGGTTGGACATTTCTGGCCAATCGAACGCTTCCTCGTCTGCCCGAACTCGTGATCGTCGTTGCCTTCTCACGTCGGTCGGGCGCTTGCACTCTTCGTTCCCGCGTCGTACGCGCTTGAATTGGCCGGATTCCTAGGTCTTCGGCGTTGGCCATGGCCGGCGAAAGCGAGGTCGAGCGCCAGCCACTGGCGTCAATGCTTCATTGCTCGTAAGCGTCGTCTACTGATACCCCTGCGCCTGCAGTTTGAACATGTGCGCGTACTTGCCGTCTTTCTCGAGCAATTGTTCGTGCGAGCCGTGTTCGACGATTTCGCCGTGTTCGAGCACGATGATGTTTTTGGCCATGCGCACGGTCGGGAAGCGGTGGGAGATGACGATGGTGGTGCGGCCTTTGGCGAGTTCGCGGAAGCGTTCGAAGACGGCGTGTTCGGAGGCGGCGTCGAGCGCGGCGGTGGGTTCGTCGAGCACGAGCATGTCGGCTTCTTCGCGCATGAAGGCGCGGGCGAGGGCGACTTTTTGCCACTGACCGCCGGAGAGCTCGCTGCCTTTTTCGAACCAGTGTCCGAGTGCGGCGTCGAGGCCGCCGGGGAGTGTTTGCAAGAGTTCGCTCGCGCCGCCGCGTTCTACGGCGCGTTCGATGCGCGCTTCATCAGCTAGATGGGGCACGCTGCCGAGGCCGATGTTTTCGCGGAGTTTGAGTTGGTATTTGTTGAAATCTTGGAACAGGACGCCGAAGCGCAGGCGCAGTTGTTCTGGATTCCAGGTCGATAGATCGCGACCGTCTAGGATGATGCGCCCTTCACTCGGTTGGTATAGTCCGGCGAGCAGTTTCACGAAGGTGGTTTTTCCAGCGCCGTTTTCGCCGACCAAGGCGATGCTGTCGCCGGGTGCGATCGTGAGATCGATGTGACGCAGGGCCCAGCGCTCTTTGCCTGGATAGTGAAATCCGACGTTCTCGAAGCGTAGTCCGCGCTCTTTGGCAGTCACTATTCCCGCGTGCGGAGCAGGGAGCGCGAGTGCGCCTGTTGCGCGTTCTGCCTGCGCGCGCTCGTTGGCCTCGGCGAGCTCGATGTAACTGAACAGGTTCGACATGTACAAGTTGTGCTCGTACAAGTTGCCGATCCCGCTCAGCACCGATTGGAAGGATTGCTGCCCTTGACGAAGCGAGACCACGTACAAGGTTAGGTTGCCGAGCGTGATTCGCGAGAGCGCGGCTGCGACCGCCAACACGCCGTATGTGGCGTAGAAAGCAAAGGTGCCGATCAGGCTGAATGCGTGAGTGAGTAGCGCGCGCCGAATGGCGAGCTTCTTGTCTTCCTCGAAGAAGGACTCGGCGAGGGTGCGATAGCGATCGAGCAGGTGTGGTCCGATTCCGAAAAGCTTGACCTCTTTCACGTGCTCGTCGTTGGCCAGCACGTACTCGAGGTACAGGAGCTTTCGTGACTCGGGTGAACGCCAGTTTCTGATCCGAAACGCGATCTTCGAGTAACGCATTTCGGAGAGCGTGGCCGGGAGCGTCGCGAGTAACAGGCCGAGAACGATCCAGGCGCTGAAGTGCGCCAACATCACCGCGTAGCCGAGCAGCGTCACCACGTTTTGAACCAGCGAAAAGCTTTCGCTGAGTAACGCCACGGGGCGAGACGAAGCTTCGCGGCGGGCGCGGGTCAGCTTGTCGTAGAACTCTGCGTCCTCGAAAAAGGACAGATCCAGGCGCAGTGCTTTTTCCAAGATCTGCACATTCACGTCCGTGCCGAGGCGCGCGCCGAGTAGCGAGCGCACCAAGCCCTGCCCGCGCTGTGTCGCCGCGGAAAGCGCCACGAATAGTAACTCGAGCGCCACCCAGTGCAGGGTGAGCGGCCGGCTGTGTTGCACTACTGCGTCAATGATGCGTTTGCCCGCATATGCAACGGCAAGTGGCATCACCGCGCCGGCCGCGCTGAGTGCCGACAGGTAAACCAAGAGTGACGGCGATGAAGCCCAAACCAGGGATAGCGTGCGGCGGGTGTGGCCGAAGAGTTCCTTGGTGGCGAGCAATCCTGGCTTCGCAGTGGGGGGAGGCGACGGAGAGATCGGCAAGCCGAGAACGTAACACCCGAGTCCCCGCTCCGACACTCTGCCCGATCGGACAGGGGAGACAATGAACGGTGAGAAGACTAGGAAAACTGGAAAGAATCATGATTGCTCGGCCAGCTAGAGTGTGAGATCTGGGGTGCGGCGAGGAGTGTGCGTGGAGTCGATTATTTCCGTTCAGAATCTGACGAAGACGTATTCCTCCGGATTTCAGGCGCTCAAGGGCATCAATCTGGAGATCCGGCGTGGTGAGATCTTTGCGCTCCTGGGGCCCAATGGTGCCGGAAAGACGACGCTGATCGGGGTCGTGTGTGGAACCGTGAACCCGTCCTCGGGCACCGTCACTGCCGACGGGCATGACATCGTGCGGGACTATCGCGCGGCGCGCGAAAAGATTGGGCTCGTGCCGCAAGAGTTGTCGACCGACATGTTCGAGACGGTGTGGGACACCGTCTGTTTCAGTCGCGGGCTGTTCGGCAAACCGAAGAACCCTAAGCACATCGAGCACGTGCTGCGCGAACTGTCGCTTTGGGACAAGAAGAATAGCAAGATCATGGCGCTGTCGGGCGGCATGAAGCGGCGCGTGTTGATCGCCAAGGCGCTCTCGCACGAACCTCAGATCTTGTTTTTGGATGAGCCCACTGCTGGTGTCGACGTCGACCTGCGTCGCGACATGTGGCAGATGGTCCGCTCGCTGCGCGAGACTGGCGTCACCATCATCTTGACCACGCACTATATCGAGGAGGCGGAGCAGATGGCCGACCGCATCGGCGTGATCAATAAGGGCGAGATCATCTTGGTCGAAGAGAAGGTCGCGCTGATGGAAAAGCTCGGTAAGAAGGAGCTGATTCTGCAGCTACAGGTGCCGCTGGCTTCGCTGCCGCCCGAGCTCTCGGATTTTGCGTTAGCGCTCAGTCATGAAGGCTCGCAGTTCACGTACACGTTTCACGGCGAACGAGAGCGAACGAAGATGACCGCGTTGCTCCGCCGACTCTCTGAGCTCGGCATCGAGTTCAAAGATCTGCAAACGCGCGAGAGTTCGTTGGAAGACATTTTCGTCAACCTGGTCAGGTCGAAATCATGAATCGTTACGCGATTCGAGCGATCTTCTTGTTCGAGATGGCGCGTTTTTATCGCACCATTTCGCAAAGCATCGTAGGTCCTGTCATCTCGACTTCGCTGTACTTCATCGTGTTCGGCTCGGCGATTGGTTCACGAATGACCGAGATCGAAGGCGTGGGCTACGCCGCGTTCATCGTTCCCGGTTTGACGATGCTGTCGTTGCTCAACGAGAGCATCTCCAACGCGTCCTTCGGCATCTACATGCCCAAGTTTTCCGGCACGATTTACGAAGTGCTGTCGGCGCCCATTTCGTTCGTCGAGATCGTATTGGGCTACGTGGGAGCCGCCGCGTGCAAGTCGATGATCATCGGTACGATCATTTTGATCACCGCGCGCGTGTTCGTCACCTATCACATCGCCCACCCGCTTTGGATGGTCGGGTTCCTGATCTTGACGTCGGTCACATTCAGCTTGTTCGGTTTCATCATCGGGCTGTGGGCGGATGGGTTTCAGAAGCTGCAGTTGGTGCCGATGTTGATCGTCACTCCGCTGACGTTTCTGGGCGGGAGCTTCTATTCGATCAAGATGTTGCCGCCGTTTTGGCAGAAGCTGACTTTGTTCAACCCAGTGGTTTACCTGGTGAACGGCTTTCGTTGGAGCTTCTATGACGCTTCGGACGTGAGCGTCGGGGTCAGCTTTGGTATGACTCTGCTGTTCTTGGTTGCGTGTCTTGCGGTCGTGCGCTGGCTGCTGCACACCGGCTATCGTTTGAAGAACTAGCGCTTTTTTCGGCCCACGGTCGATTGCGAAAAGGTTCGGCCGCGCGCGCCCCTGATCTCGGCTGAGATGTGCTCCCGTGCCGTACTTGCCTCGCTAACGCTGCTGATTGGCTGCGGTAGCGTGGCTGCGCCAAGTGGCAGCGGTGCGAGCGGCGGATCGGCGACGAATGGCGGCCGCGCTGGCGTGGGTGGCGTTCACTCGGCACAGTCTGCGGGGGGCCCCGGTGTCACGGCCGGTGGAACTGCTGCGAGTGACGGTGGTGCCGGCGGTGCAAGCACGACGACGCAAGCGGGTGCGCCCAGCAACGGCGGAGCGCCGGGCAGTGCTGGAGCTGCGGGCCACTCGGGGGGCAGCGCAGGTAGCCCGAGTGGCGGTAGCGCGGGCAGCGGTGGCGCAGCTGGCAGCGGTACGCTCAGTCTGCCGGCACGCGCGAGCGTGATTGAAGTGCTGCGTCGCGCGAATACGTATTTTACCGCCAAATGGCCGAACCCTGGGCAAGCAATCGATAGCTCGCACACGAGCCACATCTGGACGCGCGCGGTTTACTACGAAGGGCTGATGGCGCTCTATGGAGTCGATCCGAAGCCGAGCGACCTGAGCTACGCAGTCGACTGGGCGAAGAGTCACAACTGGGGCATCGTGGGTGGCACGAGTACGCGCTCGGCTGACAATCAGTGCGCCGGACAAACCTATCTCGCCTTGTACGAGCTCGATCCGCAACCCGAGCGCATCGCCGACATCAAGACGGACATCGACATGGTCGTCGCCGGCACCGTGGTCAATGATTGGACGTGGATTGACGCTATCCAAATGGCGATGCCCGTGTTCGCGAAATTGGGCGTGATCAGCGGGCAGGCCGCGTACCACGCCAAGATGTACGCCATGTATTCGAGTGCAAAAACCAGCCAGGGCGCGGCTGGTTTCTACAGCAAGAGCGATCACCTGTGGTGGCGTGATGCCAACTACGATCCGCCGTACATGGAGCCGAACGGCAAGAATTGCTATTGGTCGCGTGGCAACGGTTGGGTATTCGCGGCGCTCACCCGTGTACTCGATATCATCCCCGAGAGTGAAACGCACCGCTCCGAGTATCTGGCAGATTTTTCGGCCATGGCCGAGGCGCTGCTCGCCGTGCAGCGGAGTGACGGCTTTTGGAACGTGAGTTTGCAGGACCCCACGCATTTCGGCGGGCCCGAACTCACAGGCACTTCCTTGTTTACGTACGGCATGGCTTGGGGCGTACGCAAAGGGATCTTGCCAGCGGCAAAGTACGGCCCCGCGATCCAGCACGCGTGGACGGCGATGGCCTCTGCGGCTCACGACGACGGCTTTCTCGGCTACGTGCAAGGCACGGGCAAAGAGCCCGCGGACGGTCAACCGGTGACGTTCGACAAGCAACCGAACTTCGAGGACTTCGGGCTGGGCTGCTTTTTGCTTGGCGGCAGTGAGGTCGCGCGCCTGGCGTCGCCCTAAACGAAGAGCGTTCCGCGCTCGGCAGCGGGCGCGAACAAAGCGTCCGGGAACTCGTACCAGAGCGCTGGGCGCTGGCTCGCGTCGAAGAAGCGTAACTCCGCCGCTTCACCATCCAGGCTTCCGAGTTCGCCGCCGACCATGCGGCACTCGAAGACGATCACCGTGTACTCGACGACGTCGCCATTGCCGTAGCTGAGTCGCAGGCTCTCACCGCCGAACACGCCAGCAACCGCCCGGGGTTCCACGACCAAGCCCGTCTCCTCGCGAACTTCGCGCACGATGGCTTGCGCGGGAGTTTCACCGGGATCGATGGAACCGGCTGGGAGATCCCACCTTCCGTTGTCCGCGCGGAGCAGGAACAGGATCTGCCCCGCAGCGTTGCGCACGATGGCGGCCACGCTGGGTTGCATCACGAGTTGGCTCCCGATCTGCGAGCGCAGGTTCTTCATGTACGGAGAAATGGGCATGTCAGCTTCTGTATAGCGCGACTCAGTCGGCGATCGATGCGTGAATCCGTGAACGGGCGGGCAGTTGCTGAAACTCGGCGAGCAGCGCCTCGGCGGCGTCCCGGGAAGGAGCGTCCACGGCGAGCCGCGCTCCCTCGAACACGCAGCGATCTACCAGAGTTGCGGCTTCAGCGATCGTCAATGCCAGATGCTTGGCGAGCGCGCGGATCACCGCGACGGTCCCGATGCTCATCGGGCCGCAAACATCACCGTCGATCGCGAGTTCAATCCGGGTCATCCGTGCGCTTCGAGCATCGCGCACTTCAGACCCGGATGAAACGACCTCACTGCACGTGCACGTGGCGCTCTGCCCAAGTGGCGCCGCCGCGGTCGTCGTGAACGACCATCCACAGCGTCAAATCTTTGCCCGAGGCGGACTTGCGCGCGACCCAGCCCGTCTGCGGGTCTGCCGGGATTTTTACCTCGTACTCGAAGATCCCCTCGGTGGCATAGTATTCGATGACCACTTGTTCGGTGAAGTCGACGCCGAATTCGGTGCGCCCGGATTCGACGCTATCTGCGCTCGGGCGTGCGGCGATCTTGTGCTGCGCGTTGCTCGAGTCGCACGCCTTGTAGTCGTTGCCAGTGGTGTCGCAGGCGGTCACCTCTTTGACTTCGTCTTCCGGCCAGTCTTGGCCGTCGAATGTCACTTGCTCGAGCTTCGGGTTTTGGTTGCGGTCGGTGCTTCGTACTTGGACGCGCTTCAGGCCGACCACGAATTCGTCGAGGCCGAGCACGCGCCCCGTGCCTGCTTCTTTGCAGGCAAAGGGCAGCTCGTGAGCCTCTTGATCGAGACTCAAATCACCCGGACAAGCGACGCTGAGCACGCCGACCAGTGCCGACGCTCGCGCGGCTTCGGGCAAAGAACTGAGCGCATCGCTCGGCACCGTATAGCTGAAGTTACTGAGGCCCGGACCTTGCGCGAGGACCAGCGAGCTACCCGAGGCCGCCGCGTCTTCGCCGATCTTGTCCAGGCAGCCCTGAACGGTGGAGGACGCGGGGTTCACGCATGCGCCCCAGGCCCAGGTGACCGTGCGTCCTTGTGGATCGTAGCTGAGCGAACTGATGTTCACGGTTTCGCCTGGCGTGGCGAACGGCACATCCATCTCTTGCGCCATCACCCGGAAGGTATTGACGCGAGACCCCGGGTCGAAGTCCGCCGCGCAGCCCAACATGCTCGAAAGACCCAGGAAAAATCCGATGATTGCTACGTTTTTCATAGTTCGCCTCGCAGGCCGATGATCGGCAAGAACGGGATCCCACTCAGGCTCGAGCTCTGGGAGTAGTTGTAGTTGTAGGAAACGCCTTCGGCGTTCTTGTGAAGGTAGGTGTTTTGCACGTCGAGGTACGCGCTGAGCTTCCAAGAGCTGAACGTCCAGGTCTTGTCGATGCGCAGATCGAGTTGGTGGAACGCGCCGGTGCGCCCGGAATTGAGATTGCCCGAGTTGACCGGCGAGTAGGCGCCCGCGTCGTAGTCCATGACGCCGCCGAGCACGGGCGTGTACGGCGTGCCGGAGATGTAACGGAAGCGCGCGCCCGCTTGCCAGCCGCGACCGAGCTTGTAGCTGCCGAGCGCGGTCAAGATGTGCGTCTGGTCGTAGTCGTAGATGTACGTCGCGGCGTTGGGTGCGTCGCGCCGCTCGCTGCGTGACAACGTGTACGCGATCCAACCAAAGAAGCGACCTTCGGGCTTGTAGCGGAGCAAAAATTCGGAGCCGTAGATCTTGCCGGAGCCGATGTTCTTGTAAGATTGCCCGTTTGCGCTTTCGTCAGCGGCCGCGACTGGCACGACTAGGTTGCTCAGGTCCTTGTAGAAGCCTTCGACCGAGAGCTCGAGGGGATGGCTGATTTCCTGCTCGAATCCGAGGCTGTAGTGAACCGCGCTCGGGCTGGTGACGCCTTTGCTCCCGAACGGCTCGATGCTTTGGTACGGCTGGGGCGGCTGATGATAGAGACCAACTCCGCCTTTGAGCGTCGTGCGCGGATAGCCTGGGTGAAGATCGAAGCGCGTGCCGATCCTGGGATCGACGGTCCAACCTTTGGTGTCCGAGTTGTAGTCCGCGCGCACGCCGGGGAAGAGCTTGAGATTGTCCACCGGCGCGAGTTCGAACATGGCGTATGCGGCGGGTCGAAACACGTCACCTTTGCCCTTCAATTCCACCATCGGACGCCCGAAGAGCGGTCCCGAGTTTTGCGTAGAGTCGAAGTTGTTGGGTGGCGCTTTCCAGGTCACGTCGTAGCTCAAGTATTCGATGTCCAGGCCAGCCACCGCGGTGATGGCCGGTGAGAGTTGGACGCGAGCGTCCGCACGGGCGCCGATCGAATTGAGCCCGAGGTCGAAGCCCAGCCCGCCGATCGAAACGTGCTGGCCTTCTCGGCCTGCGGAGATTTGAGTGCTGATGCGCGCAGTGCTCGACGGGCGAGTCTCGATTCGTGCCTGCACCCGACCGAAGCTGCTGGTTTGCGAGGCATCGCCTCCGATGGCAGGGTCGTTCGAACTGGGGCTATTGATGGTCAACTTGAAGCGATCGTCGGCGCCGAACGCGAACAACCTCAACGTGGTTTGACGGGTGATGTCATGCTCCACCATCGCCTGGTAGTCGTAGTAGACAGGCGCCTTCGTCACTCCGACGCCGCTGTCTTTCAGCGCCGCTCCGAGCCAAGCGTCGAGCCATGAGCGCCTGCCGGCGAGCATGAAGCGTGTCTTCTTGCTGATTGGGCCTTCGACCAGTAAGCGACCGTCGACCAAGTCGAACTGTAGCAGTCCGCCGAGGCGATCCTTGCGCGGTGATCGCACTCCGACATCGACCACGCCGCCCATGGCGCGACCGTACTGTGGTCCGAAGTTGCCCGGGTAGAAGTCGAGCTTCTCTAGCATTTCGGTCGGGATGACCGAGGACAATCCGCCGAAGTGATACACCATCGGGATCTCGGTGCCGTCGACGAACACGGCGGTGTCGTTCGGCGAAGAGCCGCGTACGATCAGCATGCCGTCGCCACCCGGTGGTCGAGCTACACCGGGCATGTTGCCGATGGCGCGGATCGCGTCGCCGTTGGTGCCTGGGATCTTGCTGATTTCTTCCGCGGCAAGCACGTGCTTGGTCGGTTCGCGTGGCGGCTTCTCACCCTGTACTTCGACGTCCAAAGCCTCGCCTTGCGCGGCGTCGGCCGCGCTCGGTTGAGCTGGCGTCGGTGCGACGGTCGCTGCCGCAGCGGCGGCAGGGACCACCGGCGCGGCTGGTTCGGGCTCGCTCGGCGGTGCGAGCTTGAAGTCGAAGACGTAGCGGATCTTGGCCGGCACGGCCTCGCCGTTCTTTTGCGCGGGCTCGAAGCGCAGGCCACGAGCCGCGTTGATCGCCGCTTCGTCGAACTCGGGACCTGCCGATTCGGCGACCGCGACGTCCGTCACTTGGCCGGTGCGGTCGATGCTCAGCGTGAGCGCGACGCTCGCAGCTTCACCGCTCGCGCGCTTGGCTTCGGGGTAACTGGGGTCGACGCTTTCTACCAACTTTGGAGGCACGAGTGCGGGCGCATCCGAAGCATTGGGTTGTCCGACTGCGATGCTCGGATATGCGAGCGCACAAGCAACTGCGATCCAACTGAGTTTCATGATTTGCCTCTCCGCGCCGGCCTAGAGCAACGTCCGGGCCAAGTGCGCGGAGCGCCTCGCGAGTCACGAGTTCTCCTTTAAGGGCCACTCGATCGTTGGTCGCCGTCGTTCGGGACAGCTGTCCGAGTCCGCTTTGGGCTGTCCGTGTCACCCGGACACCTGTCCGTGGCCGAGTCGCGTGACGCGTCCGAACGGCACAAAAGAAGCCAAATCGTCGACGTGCACAGGCTGGCACGTGCCGTGCTTATTGGCGCTGCCATGAACTCGAACATCGTCGAACGCTCCAAACAGATTTTGCTCGAACTCGGTGCTTCCCCGATCATGTATTTGATGCTTGCGCTCAGCGTCGTGAGCGTCGCCATCATGATTGAGCGCGGTTGGTTCTTCGCCATGGTCAGCGAGAACATCGCCAAGTTGGCTGAGGCACTCGGCGACCGCTTGAACGCACACGACGTCACCGGTGCTCGTGACTTGGTTGCTGCTTCGAAGTCCGCTGAAGCGGCGATCGTCGCGGCGGGTTTGAAGCAACTCGCGCGCGGCGCGGACGCCGCGGAAGAAGCGATGGCCAGTGTGACGGCGTTGCAGCGCATGCGGCTCGAGCGGCGCCTCGCGTTCCTCGGCACGCTCGGCAATAACGCGCCGTTCATCGGCTTGCTGGGCACCGTGATTGGCATCGTCCAGGCCTTCGACAAGTTGCAGGCGACGGGTTTGGGGGGGGCCGCTTCGGGGCCCGCGACCGACGTGATGGGCGCGATTTCCGAATCACTCGTCGCGACTGCGATCGGCTTGGTCGTCGCGATTCCCGCGGTGGCCGCGTTCAACTTCTTTCAACGCCGAATTCGCGCCACGGTCGCTAATTCCGAGGCGCTGACGCACATCATCTTGGCCTACGCCAAGGGTGAAGCGGCGCAGCCGGGCAGCTCGCTCGCGCAGACCGGGTCGCGTCCGGTGTCCGCTCGCGAATCACAACCCGAAGCCTTCAGCATGCAGCGCCTGACCAACCCCGGTTGAGCAAAGAGGAACCATCCCAATGGCAAGTGTCAGCAGCAACGACGAAGAAGGCATCAACGGCATCAACGTCACGCCGCTCGTGGACGTGACCCTGGTTCTGCTCATCATCTTCATGGTGACCGCCAAACTGATCGCCAGTCGCGGTATCCCCCTCGACTTGCCGAAGTCGGCCACCGCGGGCACCACGCAAACGATGTTCACCGTAAGCATCGACGCACAAGGCAAGGTCTCGACGAACGGTCAACCGATCGCCGACGACGCGACGCTCCGAGCTCAAACCAGCCAAGAATTGCGCAAGAACCCCGAGCTACGCACGGTGATTGCCGCATCCGCAGCAGCCAGCCACGGCAGCGTGATGCACGTGGTCGACACCATCCGCGATGCGGGCGCAGTCAAGATCGCGTTTCAGGCCGACAAAGCACCTCCTAGTCCGAGCAAGTGAGCCCAGCTGGAGATGACGATGACCATGAATTATCCCGTCGAGCCCCGCGAAGTGGTTCAATCCGAGACGCAGCTCGACGCACTCGTCGGAGAGTTGTTCGGACGCGCTTCGCGCAAGAGCCACCTGGCGACCATCGGCTGGGTCTTGGCTCTCGGTAGCCACGCCGCTGCCGCGCTGCTTTTCGTCAATCACCAACAAGCTGCGGAGCACGTGCGTCCGCGCCCCCCGGTGGATATGGAGTTCGTTGCTCCGCCGGAACCTCCGCCGCCACCGCCCGAAGTCGCGCAACCCGAAGAACCGAAGGCGGCAGCGACGCGCGCTGTCGCGCCGGCACCTCCGGCTGCGGCGCGAGCCGGCGCGCTGCACACCGCAAAGGCTGACGTGGCGCCCGCGCAACAACAGGAGGAAGCCGTCGACTTCACGACCGATCCGCACGGCGCGAGCTATGGCGGAGGCGTAGTCGCCGTCGGAGGCACGGCCGATCACGGTGCAGTGGGAGCCCGCGTGGTGCCCGAAGGCGGGAAAACACCAGGTGCGCCGGTGACCGCACGCCCCGTCGCGGATGCGCTCACCCCAGCTTCGGATTTGAGTCGCAAGCCGCGGCTCCCGGGCGGGGACCCCTGTCACGGCTTTTTCCCCAGCACCGCGCACGACGACGTGGGTGACGCTGCCGTGATGGTCACGATCGCGAAATCTGGCCGTGTTTCGCACACGCAGCTGGTCTCCGAATCGCCGCCCGGCCAAGGTTTCGGCGCGGCGGCCCGTACCTGTCTGGCCAGCCAAAATTTCGTACCAGCGCTCGACCGCGCTGGAAACCCGGCAGCGACGGCAATTCGCGTCAATCTGCGGTTCAGCCGCTGAGTTTCGGGGGCCAGGGTGGAACCGCAAATGCTATCTTCCGGCACCGCGGGCGCTCATGGCCGATTCTTCGTCACCCAAAGCCAAAAGCGTTCCTCCCGAGATCACCGGTTGGATGGCGGGCGAGTATCGCCTGGGGCGCAAGTTGGGGGAGGGTGGCTTCGGTGCCGTGTACGAAGCCGTGCACCCGTTGCTGAAGCGACGCGCCGCGGTGAAGGTTCTGCATCGCATCGCAGGTTCCGACTCGGATGCGGTGTTGCGCTTCGTGGCTGAGGCGCGCGCCGTGAACCAAATCAGAAATCGGCACATCATCGACATCTTCTCGTTCGGGAAGCTGACGGATGGCCGCCATTTCTACGTGATGGACTTGCTCGAGGGCGAACCCCTCGACCGCTACCTCGCGCGCGAGGGCCGCTGTAGCGTCGAAAATACCGTCCAGTTGTTGCGCCCGATCGCGGAAGCTTTGGACGCTGCGCACGCCGCGGGCGTCGTTCACCGCGATCTCAAACCGCAAAACATTTACCTGATCTGGGACGCCGAAGGCGAAACAGTGCCGAAGCTGCTGGATTTCGGCATGGCCAAGTTGCTCGCGGATTCGCGCGTGCACACCGTCAGCGGCACGCCGCTCGGCACCCCGCTCTACATGTCGCCCGAGCAAGCGCGCGGTGACGTGGTCGACGGTCGTTCCGATGTGTACGCACTCGGCGTGCTGTGCCACGAGCTCTTGACCGGACAACTACCAATCACTGGTGAAAATACGATCGCGGTGTTGATGGCGCACATCATTCAAGCGCCACCGAAGATGTCGGAGGTCTGTCCCGATCTTTCGCCCGAGCTCGACGAACCAGTATTGCGAATGCTGGAGAAAAAGCCGGAACAGCGCCCTGCAACCGCCACACAGGCGCTGAACGATCTCGCGAGCGCCGCCGAGCGCGCTGGCTTGCTCGTGCCCTCGGGCCCGCCCCGGCTCTCGCGTCCGTCCCCCGATTCGGCGGCGAATCCGCCGCACTCTCGCGAGACTGCGGATACTACCCTGCAGCCCTTCTCTTCCGGCGCTGGCGGCATCACCGATCCCGACCAGAGTCGTGAAGCCATGGTGCGCAGCGCGAGCCTTTCACATCGCGAGCGCTCACGTTGGCAGTTCTGGGTGTTCTTGGCGATTGTGGCTGCAGCCACCACACTCTGGTTGAGTCGCGGCTGGCATGACTCGCCGATCGCGACGTCCGCGTCTGCGTCCGCGCGTGCTCCGGTGCTCGTGTCGCCCCCGGTCCCTCCCGCCGCTCCCGCAGCAGCTCCTTCTTCGGTGCCAAGCGTGGCAACTGCGGAGAGCGCGGCGGTTGCACCGAGCGCGGTCTCCGCACCGAGTGCCCATGAGGCCGCACCCAAGCCCGTCAAGCGCGCTCCGGCTCCGCCGGCTGTACGCGCGCGTATCCCGAGCGATCTCGAGAGCCCGTTTTGAAGTTCAGTCAGCGGTTCACACTCGGTTTGCTGTGCGCGCTTGGCAGCGCGTGTTCCGAATTTCAGACCATTCCCGACTCGGGTTGCGGCAACCACGTGATCGAGGAGGGCAGCGAAGATTGTGACGGCTTCCCCGATCCGAAGGTGAAGGGCTCGGTCTGCATGCATCCCGGCACTGCCTTCGAGTGCCACTACGATTGTTCGATTGCTAACAATGGCACGCAGACCCCGTGCCCGATTGGCTGGGGCTGTGACGAGGACTTCGTGTGCCGCGCGCCAACTGGGTTCTTCACGGAGTCCTCGCGCTCGCCCGACGTCGGCGCGTGGACGCTCAGCTCGGGTGATTTCGACGGTGACGGGCGTGAAGACGTCGTGAGCGCCGAGCCGCTCGATGCGAACGGAGCCACTCGGCTGCGCTTCAACTACTTCGACGCGCGCGGCGCCCTGAGCGAGACGCGGCTATTTCCAAAGACCCTCGTTTCACCGTCGATTAATCGCACCTCGCCCGGGGACGCGCTCAGCGATATCGCGTTCACGATCGGACTCATCGGGGTCATGAAGGGGCGCAGTGATCGGAATTGGGTGCCCGAGGTATTCAGCTCGTACCGACGACCGAACGCGACCGTGCGCATCATCGGCGTGCACGACAAAATCGTCTCTGGGTCGACCACGTTTACCACGCTGATTTCCACTCAGAGTATGGGCAGTGGGTTCTACCTCGGCGACGATAACGGAACGCTGCAGCGACGAGTCGATGTACCCGGCAGCATCGAGCAGCTCGCTGGTGATCTGGTGAGTGGGGACGTGTTTGCGGATCCCAAGCACTCGCCTTGCCTCGAGCCGGTGTTTGCCATGCGCGGGGCGACGTATTTCAGCGTCGTGAATACCTGTGACACCAGCGAGTTCGGTGAGGTGATCTGGCGCATGCCCTTCGTGCTGACCGACATCGAATTGATGCCACCCGCGCCGATCGACGCGGCTCCGCTGCTCGTCGACATGAATGGGGATGAGCATTTGGATGTCTTGCTTGGGGCGGGCGGAGTGCCTTACGTGGCTTACGGCGATGGGCAAGCGCTCGCCAGCGCGATCCCGTACACCTATCCGCAGCGGGATTTCCCTGCTGGCACTCCGCTAGCCGTTGGCGAATTCAGCGGTGATAAAGCCCTCGACTTCGTGTTTCCCGATCGATTGTTGACTTCGACGACGGCGTATCTCGGAGCAGTTCCAAAGTACACCGAACTCCGAAACCGCCACACGACGCCCTGGACCGTCGCGAAGATCGCCGATTTCAACGCCGATGGCTTGCAGGATGTGGTCGCGGCGTCGAGCGGGAACCTGAACATCGATTTCTTCAATCCCATTGGCGCGGGAAACCTGTCAGGAAGCCAGATTTCGACTTCGGCGCCCGTGCAGTTCCTGACTGCCGGCGACTTCGACGCTGATCGCATCAACGATGTGGCGTTCGCCGAAATGTCACCTGTCGACGAGGTGAACGGGACCTTGAAGGTGGCATTCGGAACCCCGTTCGGGCTGCCTGGATCACCCGTCACCATCGGTCGCGTCGAAGGTCTGGAAGCCCTAAACAGCTATCGCGACTCCGGCTGGGACAACCTCACTGCGTGCTCGAGCGAAACGATCGCTGACCAGCAGAACGGCGCATTGACGCTGTTGGCGGGCGGCCCGGATCGTTTGCCATTCGCGCCGCTGGCACTGACCGAGTTTTCGTCGAACCAATCGGTCGAGAACGCCCACGCATTTGCGGTCGTTTCCGGACATTTCGTCAGTCATGAGCAAGCGGGCGTACTGGCGCTCGCGCTCTTTCAGCCGCGAGAGAAGGAAACTCCGCCAGTCAATGTTTGGTCGGTGCCCGCGATCTTGGAACCCGGCAGTGCGTCATTGCGATTGGACGGCGCGCTCGATCCGCGCTTGCAACCGATCGTGTACAACCCCGGAGACGGCAGCGTCTCCGCCAACGTCGCGACCACAGCCGCCGATCTCGACAACGATGGCCTCGACGAGGGTATCTTCGCCATGCCCGCGGACGGCCAAAGTCACTGCGGGCTACTGCTGATCGGCGTGGATGACCATGGCGCGCTCGGTGACGCTTCGCAAAAGCCGGTCGTCATCAATGAGCGGTGCCCGGATCCGCAAGTTCAGGC
>DASQCO010000095.1:0-94177 GCA_035634635.1 Polyangiaceae bacterium | reverse complement strand
GGCGGACCGCCGTGTGGACGCGGTTCGAGCCGTGCGTTGATGGCGCGTGCGGTGTCCGGCAGAAACGGTGTGAGTAGCCGCGCGGTCACTCGCAGCGCGTGCACCAAGCTCGACAGGCAGCGTTCGAGTGCGGCAGCGTTACTCGGTGATTTGGCGAGTTGCCAAGGGGCGCTGCTGTCGACGTAGCGATTGGCAGCGGCTACCAGTTCGAAGATCGCGCGTACTGCGTCGTGCAATGCGAAGTCGTCGACTGCACTAGCCACTCGTTCCTCGGTCTGCCGAGCGACTTCGCGCAAAATCGGATCGAGGTTCGTGTTGACGATGTTGACGTCGTAGCGCTCGACCAACGCGCACACGCGCTGCAGCAAATTGCCGAGCTTTCCTGCGAGCTCGGAGGTGTACGCCGCGCTCAGCAAGTCCTCGCGAAAGTCGCTGTCCTTGCTGGTGTGCAGGTGTGCCAGTAGGTAATAGCGCAAGGCGTCCGCCCCGTAACGCGCGGCGAGTCGAAACGGATCGACCGCGTTGCCCAGCGATTTACCGATCTTCTTGCCGTGCGCGGTCACGAACCCGTGCACTCGAATCGATGTCGGCAGTGGTAATCCCGCGCTCAGCAATATCCCCGGCCAGTACAGCGCGTGAAAGCGCACGATGTCTTTGCCGATGATGTGCCAGCGCTCGGTCGCGTCCCGCCAATAGCGCCGAAAGCGTTCGTCGTTCGGATACCCCAACACGGACAGATAGTTCGCGAGCGCGTCGAACCAAACGTAGATGATTTGCGTTTCGTCCCCGGGTACGGCAATGCCCCAACCTTGTGCGCGGGCGCGGCTGCGCGAAATACTGAAATCACTCAGCCCAGAAGCAATGAACTGCTCGACCTCGTGCCTGCGTTCCGCGGGGAGAATCTGCAGCTGACCGCTCTGAATTGCCCACGAAATTGCCGATTCGTAGCGCGATAGCCGGAAGAACCAATTCTCTTCTTCGAGCAGCTCGAGCGGCTCTGGGTGCACGGGACATTTGTCGTCGACGATCTCCGACTCGCGCAAGAAGTGCTCGCAGCCAACGCAATAGCGACCGCTGTACGACTTCTTGTACACGTCGCCACTCTCCACGCAGCGCTGCCAGAGCGCGTGCACCGCGGGCACGTGACGCGGGTCGCTCGCGGTGTGAATGAAATCGTCGTGCTCGACGTGTAGCGCCCGCGCGAGTTGTCGAAAGCCGGCGCCGTAACGTGCGACGAGCTCTGCGGGCGTGGTGCCAGCGAGCAGCGCCGCTCGCACGTTCTTCAAACTGTTGTCGTCGGTCCCGCTCGTGAAATGCAAATCGACGCCAAGCGTGCGCTGATAGCGCGCAATCGCATCACTCTGCACGAGCTCGAGCGCGTGCCCGAGGTGCGGCTCGGAATTGACGTACGGAATCGCAGAAGTTAGCAAAAATGGCTGAAAAATGGTCATGGCGAACCTCTTTCTCGATCGCAATCGAGTCAATGAACGCCCGCCCGCGCCGTACTCGCCGCGCCCCGATCTGTCGCGCTTCGTGCCACCCGACGGGGTGCAATCCACAAAGCAAAACGGGCCGCGTCGAGAGCGGCCCGTTCGAGCTTCGGACTAAAACCGGTCAGCTATTCGAACGCAGGCTCGCCCTGCACATGCTGTGCATGGACATGACCTGCATTCCGAAGCGAGTGAAACTCATGGCTGACCCACGAAGACTATGACGGCTGTTTTCAGAATCGTCAACCACTCGCCGATATTTTACCCATCACGCACGAGGGCTGCTCCCAGAAACCGCGACTCACCTCTGCCAAACGAAGTGATTGGGTATTTGATGGTCACGCATCACGTCACGTGGCGTCGCAGCCTTCGGCGTCGAGGTCCGTCGCGCCGCAAGTTGAGTTGATGGCTACCGCCCCTCGACGCCGCGAACGAGAGAGAGGGACTAACCGCCGAGCCGCAGAGGCCGCAGAGATCTGAGAGAGAGGGAGTTGGGTTTGCGCAACGCGCCGCGTGAGTCGGAGAAAGCCCAGGCTCGAACGCGCCAAGGAAACCTCTCCGACGCTCATCGTTGTGAACGACGACGAACCCTATGGGCGAGTGCGAACCGTAAAAATTTCCCGCTGATCTCTGCGGCCTCTGCGGCTCGGCGGTTCAAACTCAGGGCGCGAGACGCGCTTTGGCCCAACTGCGCAAAGCATCGCATGCAGTGTGAGCGCGCAGTGTCGGGAATCGCGTGGGCTTTGAGGTGCGATGCTGGAGTGAGGGCGCCCACCCTCTCTCTTTGAGAAGATGAGCCCTGACTAGCGAAACTCGACGGTGCCGGCGATGATCGCGCTCAGGCCGCCGGCATCGTCTTGCAAGAGCAGGCGGCCTTGTTCGTCGATGCCGCGGCCCACGCCTTCGTGTGAGTCCACGCGGATGCGCTGGCCGCGCAGTGCGTCAGCGGCGTTCAGTTCGTCGAAGATCCCCGCGACGCCTGCGCGCTGATAAGCATTCAGGCGTTGTGCGAGCGCGTTCAACACTTCTTGAAGCAAGGGTTCGCGTTCGATGTGATCGGCACCGAGCAGCGCGAGGGACGTCGCACGCGCCGCGATCTCCGGCGGAAAATCGCGCGTCGCGACATTGAGTCCGATGCCTACGACCACCGCTTGCAGGCGATCACCCTGTAGCTGCGACTCGACCAGAATGCCGGCGAGCTTTTTGCCGTTCACATACAGGTCGTTCGGCCATTTGATGTGCGCGGGTTCTTTTAGTAGCGGCCCGATCACGTCGCGTAGCGCTAGGCCGACGGCGAGCGTCAGTGCGCTGGCCTGCGACAGTTCGAGCTTGGGGCGGAGGAGCACGGAGAACAGCAAGTTCTCACCGGGCGCTGCGAGCCAGGTATTGCCGCGGCGTCCGCGGCCCGCGGTTTGCTCGTCCGCGACGAACAAGGAGCCGTGTGGCGCGCCGGAGCGCGCTGCGGCCAGCGCGTTGTCGTTGGTCGAGCCAGTCACGGCCTCGTACATCAATGGGCGGCCGAGCTCGGGTTTGCTCTCGCGTGACCGCGCCCGGAAGCGATCGGCGTCGAACAACTTCATAGGCTCTCGATATCGAGGCCGATGTCGGCGGCGGGCGCCGAGTGCGTCAGGGCGCCGACGCTGATCACGTCCACCCCTGCGGCGGCCAGCGTGGGGATGCGCGCTAGCGTGATCCCGCCGGAAACCTCGACGATGGCGCGCCCGTGGGCGCGCTCCACTGCTACCGCGATTTGGTCGTTCGCGAAGTTGTCGAGCATCACGACTTCCGCGCCGGCGTCGAGGGCTTCGTCGAGCATTTCGAGCGACTCGACTTCAATCTCGATGCGGCTGGTGTGTGGGGCATGCTTTTTCGCGCGCTCGATGGCCGCACGCACACCGCCAGCGGCGACGATGTGATTGTCTTTGATCAACACCGCCGAGCCCAAGCTGTCGCGGTGATTGTGCCCGCCCCCGCAGCGCACCGCGTAGCGCTCCAAGAAGCGCAACCCTGGCGTGGTCTTGCGCGTGTCGACGATGCGCGTCACTGCGTTTTCCGGCAATGCGTCCACGAACTGGCGGGTCAGCGTGGCTGTACCGCTCATGCGTTGTGCGAAGTTCAACGCGGTGCGCTCTGCCATCAGCAGTGAGCGCGTCGCGCCCTCCGCGATCCAAAGCACGTCGTCCGGTTTCGCGCGCTCGCCATCTGCGATGCAGCGCTCGACGCGCAGCCCGGGATCGACGCGATAGAACACGCGCGCGAATACGTCTCCGCCGCACACCAGCAACGGCGAGTGCGCGACCGCTCGAGCGATCGCGCGATCACTCGCGCCGACCGTTGCCTCGGTCGTCAGATCGCCGCCAGCCAAATCCTCGGTCAATGCGAGATCGACGAGGTGATCGATCAGGTAAGAAGGGGTCACCGCGCAAAACCGTAACTCTGGCTGAGATACGAAGCAAAGAGGTTGCACAATGCGTGAAATACCAGACCCGCACCAACCCCGCGGGTGCGCGCGCGCAGGTAGCCGAACACGAGTGAAGGGAAAAATACTGCCAGGCGTGCGGCGTTGAACTCCGTGCACAGGTGACCGAGGGCAAAAAGGGCGCTGCTCAGCAGCAAGCCGGGTCCGAGCTTGGCGCCCAAAATACGCCAGCGCGGCTGGTACACTTCATCCAACGCCGACTGCAGGTAGCCGCGGTAGAACGCCTCCTCGGGCAGCGCGATGACCAAGAGCTGGCCTGAAAGATCGCTCCCGAGCGTGTGCAGGGGTGGCGCGTGAAAAGGGACTTGGATGCCCCACCACCAAAGGAAGCCGAGCCAGAACGGCGGCAGGAAGATCAACGCAGCACCGAGCGCCCAGAGCAGCGCGCGCCCTGCTTCGCTCGTCATGCGCGCGAGCGACAGTGGCTCCGGCTCGAACAAGCCAGCGAAGGACAACCCGTAGCGCGCGATCTTCTCGCGATCGTCCGTGCGCAGCACGAGTGCGTACGTCACCGCGAGGAAGGCAAAACCCACCGCGGTCGCCGAGTACGTATCGGGCAAGCGCGAGAGCAACGCGACGAGCGCGGTCGTCGCGACGGTGATTGCTACCGGCTTCTGCCATGAAGATGAGGGAGTCATGCCGGAGCGGGGAGACGACGATCGGGCGCGCGGGCCGAGTAGCGCAAAGCGGTTTTACGATTGAGGGGCCTCGCTGTGGCGAAAATCGAAGTCTCGAGAGAAGTTTCCAGTGAAATCCGAACCATGAGCCGCCGAACGATCGACGAACGATGAAGGGAACTCTCCCCCCTTTTTTCCGCTTGGGCTAAGTTCGCGGCGAGCTGCAATTGCGCCTGACTCGCGCGCCTGTGGCAGGTCCGCTCACCATCACCGCGTTTCGCGGGAGGATCCATGCTCGATTCGAAATTGCCCGCACCGAATTCTCCGGCTCCTAATCTTCCGCCTCCGCCGATGGTGAACTTCGCCAAGTGGCCGCCTGATGATGACATCCCTGCAGCACCCCGTGGCGGTGGCGGTGTTCCAGCGGGCTTCGATTCCGGCGACGGCAATTTCAAAAAGGGCCGTTTCGCGCCGATGGCGATCTTGGTTGGCCTGCTCGCAGTGGGCGGCTTTGCCGCGTTCATGCTGATCGGCGGCAAGCAAGAAGCCGACAAGCTCAGCATCGAACAGGGGGAAGAGAAGAAGAAGGCAATCTTCGTCAAGCCGAAGCCGGAACAGATCCCGGATTGGCGTAAGTGGGCCGCGAGTGACGCAAGCGAAGAGCTGCGCGCCGAAGCGCTCAAGCAGCTCGCTTGGGCCAAAGATCCAGAAGGCGTGAAGCTCGCGATCGACTCGCTTCAGGTGCCTTCGGAGCCGATTCAAGGCATGGCCGCGCTGGCTCTCGCCGAGTACGGCCGTCCGCTCGGTGAGCCTGCCAAGGACGCGCTGATGGCGGCGCTGAAGAAGGCCGGTCCGGGCGCGAAGCCGCAAATTGCTTGGGCGTTGGTCGTGCTCGGTGAGTCGCGCGCGTTCGACGACATCATGGTGCTGTATCGCGCCGGTCTGCTCTCCAAGGTGCAGCGTCTCGGCGGTGGTACCGCGTTCGATCCGGATCGCATGGTGCAACTCGTCAGCTTGGACAAGCTCGCCAGCATGGCGGGCGATCCGAGCGCGGCCGTGCGCCAATTGGTGGCGACCATTCTGTCGCAGAACGCCGAACCCAAGTGGACCGACACGCTGATCGCGTTGGTCAAGGATTCGGACCCCGAGGTCTCGCGTCAAGCAGCGCCCGGTCTGGGCAAGATCGGCGAGCCGAAAGCGCGTGAGCCGCTGGTTGCGGCGCTCAAGACCGCCGACAAGGACAGCCGCAACAAGTTCCTCGAAGCGCTGCGCGACGGCGTCGGCACCGACGGCTTGGTGCTCGCGCTCAACTCGGTCTCGGCCGAGGACCCGGCGCTTGCGTACTATCAGAAGAAGCAAATCTTCGACATGATCGACAAGCTCAACGATCCGCGTGGCGGCAACGCCTTGTACGCGTATCTGCAGAGCAAGCCGCACATGCATTTCCAGACGCGCGCGGCCGTCTCTCTATCGCAGATTGGTGACGTGCGTGGCGTGCCGACCTTGGCCAAGCGCCTGCGCATGGATCCGCTGAAGCTCTACACCGATCAAAACGATTGGGAAATGATGCTCAAGCGCGACGACAACGAGCGCGTCGTCGCCGCGCGCATGATCGCGGATCTCGCGATTTTGCATCCCGAGAAGCGGACCGAGATCGCCGAGCAGGCCGAAGACGGCGTGATCTTCTGGATCCATGAAATGCCTTCGCCGCATGCCAACGGCTTGCGCGCGCTGGCGTCGATGGAGTCCACGAAGGACATCGCCAACCTGCGCAAGTGGTCGAACCCGAAAGAGCCGCTGCCCAAAGAAGGTCAGCAGCCGCCGATGCCGGAAGAGTGGGTCGTGGCGCAGAGCGCGCTGCGTTACGTCGGCTGGTTGAAGGACGCGCCGTCCTACAACGTGCTCATCAAGTCGCTCACGCGCCGTCCCAAGGACTTGGACGTGACGATGGACGGCTTGCTGCAAGGTGGCGTCGCCATCTTGGGCATGAGCTTGCGCGCCATCGGCGTGGGCGCGGCCGACGGCTTGTCGGAGTGGCGCGATCGCAAGTCCTTCAAGCCGCTGCTCGACTACATCGAAGATCCGCAGAACAACGAGCAGTCGCGCTTCTCGGCCTGTGCAGCCTTGGCTTGGGTGGCAGAGAAGGAAGACTTTCTCACGATTGCCAAGAAGATCTCCGACTACAAGGGCAACGAAAAGCCGGACGAAGTGCGTCGCGCGTGTTTGCTCGAAGCGCTGATTCAGCGCCCAGTGCCCGGCACGGCCGGCGCGCTCGTGTCGCTGATGAACCCGCAATCGGCGGTGGAAACGCGCCACCAGGTGGCTCGCGCGATCGCCAAGGGCGGCTTCGATCAGAGCGTCGAAACGCAGCTCTTCGGTATGATGAGCGACGATGCGATGATGAACGACGCGGCGTTGGCGCTGATCTTGGGCGGCACACCGGAAACCGCGGCGCGCGCCGTGGCTCTCTACGCCGGCAAGCGCAAAGAGGCGCTCGATGAGCTCGGGGACCTTTGGTACAGGAGCTTCGGCTACTGGTCGCAAGAGGATCTCGAGTCGGGCTTGTTGTTCAAGTACGTGGACAACGCCGAAGCGATCAGCAAGCTCAGCGTGCGCCAAACTCAGCAAGAGTGGGCGCGCGTGATGCTGATGAAGCAGTTCGACAATCTGATCTTCGACAACGGGCCGCACTCGTTCACGCGCGTGGTGCTGCGTTCTCGGCTGTACGCGATGGCCAAGGGTGACGACGCGGCCAAGCGCTCGGGCGCAATCCGCGCGCTCAAGTTCATGTCCGAGCAAGGCGTGTTGCTCGCGCTGCGCGACCAGAGCGGCCCCGGGGGTGAACAAGCCCGCGCCGCCTACTTCGAGTTGATGAACCCGAAGGTCGTCACTGGCGTGAACATTCCCGACGAAAAGAAGTGACCCGCGTAAACGCGCGCTCGGCTCGTGTTCGAATCGCCGCGCTGAGCCTACTCGGGCTCGGCGCGTGCCAGCCGGCGGCCGCGCCGAACCAAGCGGTCGCCGACGGCCCGGCGTTGCTGGGTTCGGTGCCCTCGTCTTTAGCGCAGAAGCCCTGCGCACCGAGCGGCCCGGAGCTGTGCTTCAACGCCACGGACGACAATTGCAACGGCATCATCGACGAGGGTTGTGGGTTACACACGGGCCTCGTGCAGTTTGCGATCGCTTGGGACGAGCCCCGCGCGGACGTCGATCTGCGCTTGTTCGATCCGAGCGGCGAATTGATTGAAGTTGGGCGAACCGCGCGTAGCGGTTTGGTTAAAGAGCGCGACTGCCCAGGCCGAAATAACGAGTGTCACGGGCAAAATTTGGAAAACGTGTACCTGAGCGACGGCGAGCCGCTCCGAGGCGACTATCGCGTCCGGATCCGGCTCGAGGCGCTGGGCGGCGAGAATCCGCCAATCCACGTCGCGTTTGGTGCTCGTGTGGGGCCGAAAACCTACTCTGAGACGGTTTCCCTCGACGCGCCCGAGGCGGAGCGGGAGTTGATTTTTCGGCTATGAAAAGCAGCGGCATTGCCGAGCATTTCTGGGTGCACTCTGGCTTGCCCTGAGCCTGATGCTATTGTAGGTGAAGTCACCGCTGCGGCACTTCCTGCCAACTGAGTAAAAAGCCATGGGATCTTTAAGCCCCGTTCACTGGGTCATCGTTCTAGTCATCGTCCTGCTCCTGTTCGGACCGGGTCGGCTTGCCGGTGTGGGCAAGGGCCTCGGTGAAGGCATTCGCTCTTTCAAGAAGGGTCTGAATGAGGACGCAGTCGATCCACCCGCGGCGGCCAAGCCGCCGGAAGACGGCAAGCAGCTGCCCGAAAACCGCAGCAGCTAGCGGCGCTGGCGCGCGACGCCTCGCGAGCGGATGAAAGGCCAGTCATTTCGGTGACTGGCCTTTTCACGTTCAGGTGCCGGGAGCTACCGTGCCGAGCTTGGGTTCGGGCACGCCTGCTACGGCCGGCGCAGAGTGGCTGCCAAAGAGCAGTGGATACACGACGCCCGCGATCGCTCCACCGACGAGCGGTGCGATCCAGAACAGCCAGAGCTGCTGCAGCGCCCAGCCGCCCACGAACAATGCTGGGCCGGTGCTGCGCGCCGGATTGACGGACACGTTCGTCACGGGGATCCCAATGAGGTGGATCAGGCACAGGGCAAAGCCGATCGGAATGGGTGCGAAGCCTGCCGGTGCGCGGCTGTCCGTTGCGCCGAGGATCACGAACAGGAAAAAGAACGTGAGCAAGAACTCGGCGAGGAAGCTTGCGCCGAGCGAATAGCCACCCGGTGAGTGTTCTGCAAAGCCGTTCGAGGCAAACCCGCCGTCCAATGAAAACTCAGGGGTTCCGCTGGCGATCGCATAGAGCGCCGCGCTCGCCGCGATCGCGCCCACGAGTTGCGCTGCGATGTACGCTGGCAGCTCTTTCGCGGGAAAGCGGCGCGCGACGGCGAGTCCGATCGACACGGCCGGGTTCAGGTGACAGCCGGAAATGTGACCGATCGCGTACGCCATGGTCAGCACCGTCAGCCCGAACGCGAGCGAAACTCCCATCAGCCCGATCCCGACTTTCGGAAAGCCTGCGGCCAGCACCGCGCTGCCGCAGCCACCAAACACCAGCCAGAAAGTGCCAAACGCTTCTGCGCCCATCCGTTTCGACAGAGTCATGTCGCCTCCTCGTATTGGTGCGCGAGAGAGCATATTCGGCCCTGTCGGGGCGTCGAGTCGCTTCGAAATCCGCGACTGTGCTGGCTCGAGATTTCAACGAATCCTCGTTGGCTTTCGCCGGAGAAAACCGCAAAAGGAGACGAGTTTGGCCAACGATGGCGAATCTCGCCGGATCGATCAGCGTGCCTCGCCGGCCAGAGCACGCACCCGAGCCACCAGCGTTTCGCCGCTGAACGGCTTAGGTAGGAAATCATCGAAGACGTCCGAGGTGAGCCCGGTCTCCGCCGGAGCGTACCCCGAGCAAACGAGAACGCGTCCCTGGTGGAGCTCGCGAAACCCTGCGATCAGCTGACGCGCCGTCGGCCCAGGCATCACGCAGTCGGTGCACAGCAGGTGGATGGGAGCATGATGGCGACGGGCGATGGTCAGCGCTTGCGCGCCGTCGACGGCGTCGAGCACGGTGATCCCGGCGCGCACCAGGTTGCGGCGCAATGCCAGACGGACACCCTCATCGTCGTCAACTAGGAGTACGACCAAGGGCTCATCCTCGTGAGCGGCCTGAGGCTGCGTTTGTTGCTCGCCGGGCCGCTCGATCGCGGGCCAGAAGAGCGAAATAGTCGTGCCCGAGCCGACCTCGCTCTGCACCTCGACTTGGCCGCCGTGCGAAATCAAGAGGTCCCGAACCGATGCCAGACCGAGGCCGGTGCCTGCCGCCTGCTTGGTGGTGAAGAAGGGCTCGAACACGCGGCTCTTCACTTCTTCTGACATGCCGCTGCCGTTGTCCTCCACCTCGATCACCACCCAGCGCTGGGCGCTCACGGGGCCAGGCTCGGGCGCGTCGGGACCTGGCGCAAGCATGAGCTCGCTCTCGCTGGGCGCCCGCACCACGATAGTGAGCTTGCCGCCGTCGCGCATGGCGTCGCGCGCGTTGAGCGCGAGGTTCATCAGCACGCGCAGCACCTCACCTTCATCCGCGAGGATGAAAGCGTCGAGCTCGAGCCGCGTTTCGAACGCGATGTTCTGCGGCAGGACGCGCGAAAACATCGTCTTGGCCTTATCGAGCAGCGGACTGAGCGCGACTTCGCTCTCTCGGCGCGGCGCCATCGGGCCAAAGGCGCGGAGCTGCTTCGTGGTCGCGTAGGCCTGATCGGCCGCGGAACGGAGATCCGAGAGCGAAACTTGCGCTGCCTCGGGCAAGGAAGGCAGCAGCGCGAGCTCGTCGAGCGCGGCCCAAATCACCAGCAGGGCATTGTTGAAGTCGTGCGCCATGCTGCCCGCGAGTCGACCGAGCAGCTCGAGCTCGCGAGCCTTGTGAAAGGCGGCCTCGCGCCGTTCGAGATCATGCGCGATGCGCCCTCGCTCGGCTTGCTCGCGGCGCAGGTTCTCGAGCGAGCGTTCCTTGGCCAGAGCGAGCTCCTCGGAGCGACTCAGGATGTACCACGTGGCGGTCACGAGCACCGTCGAGAGCAGCGCAAAGGTGACGACGACGCGCAAGATGTTGACTGGGACGGCGCCGTCGAGGAGTCGCTCCCAGCCGGGAACACGCTGCACGAGCTGCGTCGCGTGCGCGTAGCCAATCGCGGCAAGCGTGAACGTACACGTGATGGCGATGGCGATGCCGATGCGCCACCCGAGCAAGAGCGCACCGAGGAAGCAAGCCACGCCGAGCACGAGGCTCGGGTTCGGGCCGTAACCAACCCGAACGTCCGCGACGACCGCCGCGAGGTAGAACACACCGAGCGTCGCGCCGGCGCGCAGGACGAAAGGCCAGCTGCGGAGCAGCCCCGCGACCAGCAGCACGAAGGCGCCGCCCATCAGCACTGCGAACAGCTCCGGGACTGGGTTTTCGATGAAGAAATACCAAAGGCCCACCGAGACGAAGCAAGGGGCGGTGACCAGCGCCACGCCGGTCAGCGTCCGCTCGCGCCATTGCTGCAGCTCCTGTCGCACGCCGTGCACCGGCGCCGCGCTGCCTTCCGGGTGTTGGCTCACGCGAACACCGCCCGTCGCGGGATACGACACGCGCCCTCTGTCATGAATCGATAAGACTAGCGAAAGAGCGCTAGGGCTGTCATGTCGCTCACCGAGAACCCAAAGGTCTCGCGTGATTGGCGCGGTTTCGGGCACCGCGGCGCGCTGCGTCGCTGCGGCAACCCTGGCAATTTCTCGATTGTGTCGAGTTCGTCATCTAAGCGCGCGGCGTAGGTGACGTGGAGGCCGCGCTTTTTTGGGCTCCCGCGCGGCCGATGCGCCCGCGCTGGTATCCGCCGAGTTTTCGCGTATAAGCTTCGCCGCTATGTTGAAATCGCTGATCGATTGGTACCTGAGCGCCCTCCAAACCGGAGGCTACCCGTTGATCGCGCTGCTGATGGCGATCGAGAGCTCGATCGTTCCTCTGCCGAGTGAGCTGATCATCCCGCCGGCGGCGCATATGGCTTACACGACCGGCCAATTCAGCATGGCCGGCATCGTGCTTGCGGGCACGGTCGGGTCCTGGGTTGGGGCCACGGCGATGTACTGGGCGTCGCGTATCGCGGGTCGCCCGCTGGTGCTGCGCTTCGGTCCGTACTTGATGATCAAGAAGGACAAGATCGAAGGTGCCGAGCGCTGGGCGAAGAAGTTCGGTTCGCCGGGTGTGTTCGTGTCGCGCTTGTTGCCCGTCGTTCGCCACTTGATCGGCATTCCCGCCGGCATCGTGCGCATGGACTTCCTCAAGTTCTCGATCTTCACCGTGATCGGCTCGGCTGTGTGGTGCTCGGTGCTCTGCTACCTCGGCGTCAAGATGGGCCAGGACGAGCAGCTGATGAAGGGCGAGCTGCACCGCATCACGATCTGGGTCGGCGGCGCGGTCGTGGTCCTCGGTGGGTTGTACTACTTCTTCGTTCATCGCCACATGAAGGCTGAGAACGAGAGCGTCTGAGTCGCTAGCTACTCGAACCCAAATTCCAACGGAGCGACGGATGCGAGGTGTACTGCTGACGAGCGTGTGCCTGGTGTCCGCGCTCTTTTTTGCCTGTAGTTCAACGGACAGCACGCCAAGCGGTGGCGCAGGATCTGGGGGCTCGGCAGGTTCCGCAGGTTCCGGAGGTAAAGCCTCGGGCGGCGCCGGAACGAGCAACGCAGCGGGCGAAGGCGGAGCGGGCGGCGTGGACGACGTTCCCGGCGCAGCAGGTGACGCGGGAGCAGGCGGCGCGTCTGGCTCGAGTGTGTGTCTCGAGTCGGGCAAGGGCGACATTGATTTGGTCGTGTCCGGGTTGCCCAAGACGGTCGCGGCGAGTGTCACCATCTCCGGTCCACACGACGCGCTCGAAAGCGAGTCGACCACGCTGAGCGACGTCCCAGGGGGCAGCTACACCGTCACGGCCAAGCGCGTGTACGACTCGGATCCGCTGGTCCGCACGGCGTACGATCCGCAGATCTCGAGCCCCACGTTTTGTCTCGATGACGGCGGCAGCGCGACGGTCGTCGTGAATTACGCGAAGGTCACGCCGAGCCACCAACTGTGGACGCTTCTGCGCAGCCTCGGCGGCGCACCTCAGCGTGGCTTTGGCGCGGACACGTTGGCTGCATCCGGTTCGCCCGCTGCGACGACCGAGGCATCCCTGCCCATCGAGCGAGTGCTGGCTTTCGATCATGCCGGCGATATCTGGGGCGTGAGTATCGGTTCTCAGCCGCAGATCGCGCGCTACGCACCGCACTGGCTCGGTGGTGTGGGTGAGCCCCTCGCCGATTACCGGTTCAATCTCGCGCTCGACGCGTGCGTGCCCGCGACGACCAACGGCGGCGTTGGCGTTCCGCAGATCCAGAGCATCGCGCTGGACGCGAGCGAAAACATTTGGCTCAGTGTCTGCGACAAGAAGGTGCTGCGCATCGATCGCCCGGACAGTTCACCGGGTTCGAGTGAAGAGCCCGAGGACATTGCACCCAACGTCACGCTGTCGGGCTTCACGAAGCAGACGGAAGACTTGGCCTTCGATGGTTCGGGGAACCTGTGGGTCGTTGCGGGCGGCCAGGTGCTGCGTTTCGACCGCGCGCGCCTCGGCGCCAACGATGCCGGCGCGCCCGACTTGGTGCTCGACGTAACGACTGACGACGTGGCACCGAGCGCGCTGTTCGCGAACTTCCTCGCGTTCGACGTCACGGGCAACCTGTGGGCCACGGACGTTGCGGGTCACGCGCTGTTCGAGATCGCCAAGACCGATCTCGTCGCCGAAGGGACGCACACGGTGGTGGCCAAGGCACAGCTCGCGCTCGGCGATGAGTCCGTGCTCAATCGCGCCGCCTTCGACGACCAAGGCTCACTCTGGATTTCGCTTTCCGAGAGCAGCTTCGGCAAACTGACGGCAGAGCAACTTGCCGTCAGTTCCACCGCCGCCGCGCCGACCGTTCCGAGCGTCGTGATCTCGAGCGTGGGTGCTGATTCGCTCGCGTTCTTCCCCGCGGCCAGCGGTTTGCCGCTGCCGAGCGCACAACCTTGACCGCTCTTCACTGAAAGAGCTCCGCGTATTCGGGGCAACGCGCGAACGGCTCCTTGCAGGCGCTCGCCTGGGGCGGAGCTTTCAGACTCTGCAGATCGGTCTCGCAGCTGATGCCCGACAGGTAGTCGATGCCGACTTGCATCGTGGCCCGCGTGCAGGCCACGTACTCGTCGACAGTCACGTCGTCACAGTCGGGAATGTCTTCTGCGGTGCAGCTGCCGTCATTGGTCGAGGGCAACGGAGTTTGTTCGGCGCAGTCCGCTTGAAGCTCTTCGCAAGTGCCGAGCTGGGAGGCAGCGCCCGTCAGACCTTGGATCGCGCATGAGCCTTGCACCATCTTCTTCAAGTCGGCCTCGCTGAACGAGTCCTTGATGCGGTTGCAGACCGTGAGCGCCTGAGCGTCGGTCTTGATTTCGGACAGCTTCGTGCCGTTTGGAGTTGGGGTTGGCTTTTGGCCAGCGCCTGCGGAGCCACCCGAACCTGCGCCGGCACTGTTTCCGTGCCCTGCGGCCGGCGCGCCCGCGCTGTGCGACCCCGCAGCTGCGGGATCTTCGTCGTTGCTCGCGCCCGCGCTTTCTCCGCTCGTCGGACTTTCGTGCGCGTCGGTGGAACCACCGCACGCGATCACGGAATGAGCACAAAGCAGGGCAGACACGAACAAGATACGGGACACGGACGACATGATTAATCTCTCTACTCTTAGGGGTGATTGGGTTGGGGGCAGCTCGAGGCGCACCCACGCCTCGCCGTGCAAGTCACACCCCTACGGGTGTCGCGAAGCGCGTCAGGTGCTCTCCCCGAGTACCGAGAACATGGGACCGGCCGAGCGCGCGCGTTCCTAAAAGATGCTTAAGGAACGCGGATTTTCTCGAGCCGACGAGCGACGAAATCAGCTCCCTCCGTCAGGGAAGATTCGAGTCGCGAACTGCGTATCAGGAGCCCGCGGCCAGCTTTTGCACTGGATCGCGCTCGCGCGGATCCGGGCCGCCTTCGGCTTTCGGCACCGAGCGCAGATAAAGGAAGATCGCGCGTGCGTCGTCATTCGACAGCCCTTTGAAGGATTGCCAGGGCATGGGCGATCCCGGTCGCCCCGCGCCCGAAGTCAGGCGCGCCGCGAAAGCAGTCGCGTCCCAGCCTTCGATCCAGCCCCAGCGCGGGTCGGGCGTGAGGTTCGGGCTCAGGTAGGTCTTTTTGCTGCCGTCGAGGGCCGGATGCTCGCCACCGCCACCGAAGAGCGGGCCGACGAGCTTGCCCGTGCGCATGTCCATGCGCGTGTGACACGAGACGCAGTTGGCTACGTGGTGCGCCAAGTAGCGCCCGTTTTCCGCGTCCGGGCCGTGCGGCGCGTGCTTTTCCGGCGTGGTCTTCGGCCCAACCGGTTCCAGCACCCAAGCGCGCACGACATAGCCCAGCAAATTGGGCTCGTGCGCCGGCACCGCGTGGTGCACGGGCTGGGTCGTGCGCAAGTACGAGATCACGGCCATCAGATCGTCGTCCGCGAGTTCGGCGAAGGGCATGAACGGCAGTACGGCCGTGCCGTCGGGGCGCACGCCGTAGCGGAGGATGCGCGCCAAGTCTTCATCGCTGTAGTGAGCAATGCCGGTCTCGGCGTCCGAGGTGATGTTAGGCGCGCGGAACACCCCGACGGGTAGCTTGAACTCGTAGCCACCGCTCAGCGCGGCGTTGCCATCCGGTGCCTCACCGGATGGCAAACGCGCCCCATGGCAGTCGGCGCAGTGGCCTGGTCCCTGGACCAGGTAGCGCCCGCGCTCCACGACCGCCGGATCCGAGCTGGCTCGAATTTCTAGGCTTTTCACGGGAAATTGACGCGCTTGTCGTGCCCAGGTGAGCCCCGCAAAGCCCGCTACCAGGAGCCCCAATCCGAGACCCACTCGACTCAAAACGCGACCAATCTTCAGCTTCATCACGCGATCGTTCCTTTCTAGGTGGCGGGGATACGGGAGTAGAAGTGGAGTGAGCGTCGCGTTCGTTACATGGGCCGGTGCGATTTTTTGGTATGCTGAAGGGACATGCTTTCGGTCACCGAGCCCGCCCCGAGTGAAGCCTTGGACGCGGCCGCTTTGGCGGCACGAGCCATGGGCGGTGACCGCGCGGCCGAGGCTCGGCTGTGTTTGCGCCTCTCGCCTGCGATTCGCGCTTTCGCGCGGCGTCGTTTGCGCAGCCAAGATGCCGCCCGCGAATTCCAGCAGGAAGTGCTGTTGATTTTCGTGGAAGCGCTGCGCAATGGGCGAGTCGAGGAGCCGGCGCGCGTGGCCGGCTTCGTGCTCGGCATTTGCCGCAACCTCGCGCTCGATCGCGTGCGCGAGCGAGAACGCCGCGGCAAGTTGTGGGAGCTCTATGGGGACAGCGTCTCGGCCTGTGAAGTCGTGCAACCCACGGAGGTCACGGTCGAGATCATGCGCCTCGAGGATTGCCTCACCGAGCTGTCGCAACGCGCGCGAGACGCCGTGTGGCTCTCGTACGGTGAGCTCTTGAGTCATTCGGAGGTGTCGACGCGCCTCGGCATTAGCGAGGGCAATGCGCGCGTGCTCAGGCATCGCGCATTGCACGCACTCAAGCAGTGCGTTGCTCTGCCCAAACGCTGGGAGGCCAGCCAATGAGCGCCTCCGACGACACCCTCGCCCTGCTCGACGATTATCTGTCGGCCGCGATGTCCGACGTTCACGCCGCCGACTTCGAAGAACGGCTCTTTGTCGACGCCGCCGAGGACCGCGCTCCGGAACTCGCCTACCTCGACGCTTTTTTCGACCAAGCGCAGTGGTTCGTGATGCGCGGCGGCTTCATGTCCGGAGCCACGGGCGAACAGATCGCCGAGCTGCGCAAGTTGCCCCACGTGCACTACATCCACGTAGAAGCGAATACTCGCGTCGCCGCGTGGCCCGCTGACACCAAGTACGTCGTGTATCGCCTAGACGTCGATCTTCGCGGCTACGAGAACATCGACGTTGCGATCGTTACGCCGGCCGGTGAGCACCGCAAATGGTTCCGCGACGTCGTGTACGACCCCAAGGACGGCGCGCTGTACGGCGCGTGCGATGCGCCCCTCGCAGCGTCCACCTTTCTGCACGAACCGCTCATTGCGCGCATTCAGGCCTCCCGCGCTGCGACTGGCACTCGTGAAGTCGTCGCTGAATTGAGCGTTGTGCAGCGGTAGGGTGCCCGGCCGCCGACGTGAGCACCGGTCGTACTCGCTGGACGGCGGTGACCGAGCCTGCGATTCGAGCTAATCTCCAGACTAGTGTCTGAAGTCCTCGCCAAAGTCACGGCCCGTACGTTGAACGTACCGCGTGGGCCGGACGTGACTCATCGCATCCGAGTGCCACGTGCTTGGTTCGAGGCGGGCGAAGTCATCGAGTTCGAGCTGCCCCGCAACGTCACGTGCGCCGCGTGTGACGGCGGCGGCTGTGATGCTTGCGAGCGCTCCGGCGCGATCACCCTGCGTGGGCGCCAAGAGCTGGCCGAGATCTTGAGTGTCAGTTTGCCGGTGCGCAAAGGCGAGACCGAGATTCGCAGCGTCGTGATTCGCATTCCCGAGCAGGGGGGACTTTCGCCCAACAATGACGAAGCCATTCCGCGCGGGCTGCTCCTGCTGCGCGTCGAACCAGCGGAAGTCGCCGATCCGGGAGTCTCCCGGAAGGTACCGAGCGCGCGCCCGCTTTCGCTGCGGGTGATGCAATCGATCCATTCGCTTCGCATCCCTGAGTCGCCGCGCGGCCGGGCCCGGTGGTTCACCGTGGTAGCCCTACTCATCACGCTGGCCGGCCTCGCAATCCTCGCATTTTGGCGGCATCGTGGGCTAGGTTAGCGCCATGAATCCGATCGCCATGGGCCTGATCATCGTGACTTTGACCACGGTGTTCGCGGTCAGTGCCTGGCGTCGCTTCAATCTGGCAAAGGTGGGGACGACCACCTGGGAAAGTCGCGTCGACGACGTTCCGAAGCGCCTGGGCTTGGTTTGGACGTTCGCGTTCTTCCAAAAGAAGATGCGCTACTACCTGGCCGCGGGGCTCGCGCATCAGCTGATCTTTCTCGGCTTCCTCGTGCTGCTCTTGCGCACGCTCACGCTCTGGGGCCGCGGTTTCTACCCGAGTTTCAACCTCTTCATCCTCGGTCACGAGCCGGTGTTGGGCCTCCCGCTCGGCGCGATCTATGGATTTCTGAAGGACGTTTTCGCGAGCTTGGTCGTGCTCGGCTCGGCGGTGTTCGTGTACTTCCGCGTGGTGCGCCCGCAGAAGCGCATGACCCTAGGCGTCGAGGGCCTCGTCATCCTCGGCATCATCTGCACGATGATGATCGCCGACCTGACGTACGACGGCGCCAGCGTGGTGCTCGCACATCGCTTCGCCAGCGAATGCGCCACCGGCTCGAGTGAGTTCCCCTGCTCGGCGATGGCGAACTTGATCGCGCCGCTCGCGCCCGCGGAAGGTGAACTCAGCTATCACTTTACCGAACCGGCCGGCTCCTTGTTCGCGCTGCTGCTCTCGGGCTTAGGGTCGAGCGCGCTGGTGGTGCTGGCTCACATCGGTTTTTGGACGCACTCGTCCTTGGTGCTGATTTTCGCCAACATTCTCCCGTACACCAAGCACTTCCACATCATCACCGCGATCCCGAACGTGTTCCTCTCGGACATCACGCCGCGCGGCCGTTTGCGCCCGCTCGCGCCCAGCACCGAGGCGTTGATGGCTGCGGTCGAGAAGGCGACCGAGGGCGAGGATCTGCTGAGCGCGCGCATTGGTTATGCGCGCATCGAGCACTTCACGTGGAAGGATATGCTCGACTTCTACACCTGCACGGAGTGCGGGCGTTGCTCGGACAATTGCCCCGCGTTCACCACCGGCAAAGTGCTGAGCCCCAAGCAGTTCACGCTCGATCTGCGCAATCATTTGTACGGGCGCCAAGAAGAGTTCCTCGCCGTCGGTCCGGCTGCCGTGCACCAAGCCGCAGCGCCCGCGCCCGGCGAGCCAAAGGCAGAGCCAGCGGAGGCACCAAAACCAGACGTAGAGCCGGCGAAACAAGCCGAACCCGCGAAGGTCTACAAACCGCTCGATTTGGTGCCGAGCGTGATTCACGAGGACGTGCTCTGGGGCTGCACCACGTGCCGCGCGTGTGAAGAGCAGTGCCCGGTGAACATCACCTACGTCGACAAGATCGTGCAGATGCGACGCAACTTGGTCGTGATCAAGGGTGAGTTCCCGAGCCAGCTCGCCAAACCCTTCGAAGGCATGGAGGGCAACGGCAACCCGTGGAACCTCGCGCGCGTCGATCGCGCCAGCTGGTCCGAGGGCCTCGGCGTGAAGAGCTGCGCGGAGAAACCCGACGCCGAGGTATTGTTCTGGGTCGGCTGCGCTGCCAGCTATGACGATCGCGCCAAGAAGATCGCGCGCAGCACTGCGCAGCTGTTGCTGGCCGCGGGTGTGGACTTTGCGATTTTGGCGGAAGAAGAGACGTGCACCGGTGATCCGGCGCGCCGCGCGGGCAACGAGTACCTGTACACGATGCTCGCCGAAACCAACGTCGCCACGTTGAACGGCTACAAAGAGCAAGGCGGGGTGAAGAAAATCATCACCACTTGCCCGCACTGCTTCAACACCCTCAAGAACGAGTACCCTGACTTTGGCGCCAAGTTCGAGGTCGTGCACCACACCGACTACATGCTCGAATTGGTGGCGCTGAAAAAGCTCAAGCCGAGCAAGCCAGTTAAAGCGAAGGTCGTCTATCACGACTCCTGCTATCTCGGGCGTTACAACGATATCTACGAGTCACCGCGCACGATCTTGCAGGGCATTCCGGGCGTCGAGTTGGTCGAAGCCGAGGGCGTGAACAAGAAGAAGGGCCTGTGCTGCGGCGCGGGCGGCGCTCAAATGTTCATGGAAGAGCAAAACAGCAACCGCGTGAACGTGAAGCGCACGCTGCAGCTGCTCGACACCGGCGCCACCACGATCGCCAGCGCATGCCCGTTCTGCATGACCATGCTCAGCGACGGCATCAAGTCGCAGTCCAAAGAAGAGACGGTCCGAAATATGGACGTGGTGGAAATGCTTGCCCTTTCGTGCGGCGTCGCCGACGGATCGGGCGGAACTGACTCGCCCAGTGCGGGATCTGACGCAGCCGCTGCCGAATGACGGCGCGTTCGCCAGTGCTATAGTGCTATACGAATGGCCATCAAGCCGACAGAACCCCAGATCAGGCCCGAGCCAGAGCACACGCCCGCCTCACCCGGTGAGGTGCGTCGCTTGCAGGGTTTCGATTGCGACTTCTGTGAGCGCCACTTCGACGGCCCGCCCGCCGGCTCTGGCCTCTTCCTCTGGTCCCGCGGCGACGAATACCGCTTCGAAGAGCCCCCGCTGTGTGAAGAGTGCGCCATGAAAATCAGCGTAGGCGCCGTCCTCAAGTGGCAAAGCGAAGAAGAAGAAGGCTAAGCCCTCTTCCTCACCCAAGTCCCACCTTCCCGGGATTGGGTTGATGGTCACGCACCACGCCAAACCCCGTCAAAGCCTTCGGCGTCGCTCTTCCGCCTTTTCAACGAATGGAACGGCAACCCTTCGCGACCCCCAACTCCCTTCTGATCTCTGCGGCCTCTGCGGCTCGGCGGTAAAAAATCCGGGAGCCGTTCGCGCGCCTACTGCAACGTCGGTTCGGTGGGTTCGGTTTCTTTGAGGGGTGGCAGGCGTTCCAGGAGTTCGTGGGCGGCGGTGCGGAGGGTGGGGGAGGATTCGGAGTGGTGGAGGACTTCGCTGAGTTCGCTGCGGGTGCACACGGCCAGCAGGGGCATGGTGAGCGCGGGCGGTGAGCCGGGGTTGAAGAGGACACTGAGCCGGACGCGCGGGCGGCTGAGCCAGCGGCCGTGTTGGGCGATGGCTTCGAGCACTTCGAGGCGCGCGGGGCGGCGCGCGGTCATGCGCACGACGTCGTCCTCGGTGAGGCGCGGATTTTCGAGCAATTGGCGGATCACGAGCGGGTGCGGATCGGCTAGCAGTTTGTCGAATGCGCGGCGATTGGGGCTGCGCGCTAGGCTTTTGCGTTCGCCGACGGTGAGCTCTCGCCCTGTGCCGTAGTCGGGGACGGGCAGCTCTCGAGCCGGACGATCGTGAACGGCTGGCGGCGGTGCGCGGCGCAGCAGGCGCGCGAGGCTGAGCAAATGCCGGGTGTCGGCTTGCGCGCGCAAACGTTCGACCAGTTCGTTCTCGCCGAGCGACGCAAAAAAGAGCGCCACGGCGAGGATTGCTTCGCGCGCTTCGGGGTCCGCCCGCTCGTTGTCCTCACACAGCGCGTTCAGCACGGTCGCGTTTTCGTGCGTGGAGCCGTTGAGTAAGAGGTCGCGCAGCCAGCTCGTGCGTAGCGCCAAGTCCGGCAGCGACAGCAGTACTCGCTTGAGGCGTTCGACCGGGGCCATCGGCGTGACTCAGTCGAAAGGATGGGGCAGTTTTTCGGGTTTGTCACGGCTCCCAGCGCGGCGTGCGGTAAGCTCCGCGAGTCATGTCCTCGGTTCCGCTTTCGACTGAACGCTTGGCCGTCGCGTTTCGCACGCGCCGGCGCACGCCGATGCGTTGGCTGAATTTGTCGTTTTTCGTCGCGCTGTCGATCGCCTCGGGCTTGGTGGCGCGCTTCGGCACGCCTTGGACGCGGAGTGCGGCGGCGTTGCTCTTGATCGCCGCCGGCGCGCAAATCTTTTGGCGTCGCGCACGTGATCGACGCGACTTCGCGGATGTACAACGCACGATTCGTCGCGTGCTCGTGCCCGTCGATCGCGCCGTCGGTGAACGCGCTCTGCGTGCGGCGGCCTTGGCCGAGCAAGCGTCGCGCGATCCGCGTGTCGGCTCGGTCGAACTCGCGCAGTTGCATTTTCAGCGTCAGCTCGAGCGCGCTCCGTTGGCCGCGGTCGAAGCGCAGGCCGCGCGTCGCGCGAGCTTGCTGCGCATGGTCGCCTTGGGCGTAGTGCTGATTGCCGCGCTCGCCGTCGGGCGCGATCCGAATCGTGTTTGGGAGGGGCTCGATGTGCTGATCGCGCGGAAGGGCGTGGCGCCCGTGCCCATGGCTTGGCTCGACTCGATGCGCGTCACGGTGCAGCCGCCGGCCTATCTGCACCTCGCCGATCGTTCTATTTTTCCTGGTTTGGGCAGCGCGGAGGCGCGAGGTAGCGCCGTCACCGTGCACGGGACCCCGCTCGCGGAGGGCCGGCACTTGGTGCTCAGCGACGGCAAGACCGACGTGCCGTTCGTTGCGGACGGATCCGGCGGAGTCGTCGCGCGCTACGTGCTCAATGACTCCGCCGAACTCAGGGTTGCCGCGCGTTTCGGCAAGGTGCTGATCCGCGAGGCGGAAGGCGTGGCCTTGGAGGCCGTTCCGGATGCGTTGCCGGTCGTGGAGCTCGAGGGTGCGCCGGAGCGCATCGAGCTCAGAAATTTCGATCGCCGTGAGCTGCGCTACGAGGCGCGTGACGATCATGGCTTACGCGAGATCGATCTGGTGTTGCGCGCGGCAGGCCGTGAAGACCGCCGGCCATTGATGCGCCTCGACGGCGAGACCAAGCTGATTCGCGGTGCCTACGCGATCGAATCGAGCGATCCGTTTCTGCGTCGCACGTTCTTGCCCGTGGAGATCCGGGTCGAAGCGCGCGACGACGATGTGACGTCCGGCGTAAAATGGGGCAAAAGCGAGGCGTTTACGCTGATTCCGACGCCCGTGGGCGAGTCCGAGGCCGCGCGCTACACCGCGCTGCGCGCGGTCCGTGACAGCTTGACGGACCTGTTGGCGAGTGAACTCACTCCCGACACTGCGCTCAGCGAGGCCGACCGGCGTAAAGCCGACCGCGCGCGCAGCGAGGCCGTGGCCGCTGAGCTGCGCGCGGTGTTGGAGAAGCGCTTTGCCGGGGTGAGCTTGCCGCCCGCGCAACGCGCGTTCCTGGGCGGACAAGCGCGGGTGCTTTCGCGTGCGCTGCCCACGCCCGCATCGGCGATGCGTCGCACCGAGGATGTGCTCTTGGCCGTGGATGCGGCGCTGCGCGGCTTGGGCAATCGCGACGCGGCTTCGGTCTCGAAGCACTTGGGTGACGTGGCCGAAGAAGTCGCGGAGGGCGCAAAGCAAGCGCTCGAGAGTGAACGCCGACAAGCGGGCCTGCAGCGTCTGAATCAGGCGCTGAGCGTGCTCGAACCTGGCGCGCACAATTTGGTGACGCTCGGTGCGCTCGGTCGCGATGTGGGTAGCGTTGCCGAGGGCGAGATTCGGCGCATCAAACGGGCAAAAGACAGCGGCAGCATGCTCGCGACCGAACTCGCAGCGCGTCACCTGGCCGCGCGTTTGCGTCGACCGAATCCGTCGTTCAGCACGGCGGGTGGTGGCGGTGTGGAATCCGGTGCTGGCTCGCAGAGTTCGGATGATGGACACCCCTCCGATGCGGACCGAAAATTCGACGAGTTGGTGGGCGAACTCGAGCGCTTGGCGGATGAACACCAACGGGAGTTGGACCGCGTGGAGCGCAACTTGTCCGACGCCGAGAAGGCCGTCGATTTGAGCGACCTCAAGCAAGAAGCTGCCGAGCGCGCGGCCGAGTTACGCAAGAAGATCTCGCCCTTGCCGCAATTCGCGGACGACCCGAACTCAGCGCGTGGCGCGGCCGCACTCGCCCGCGAGCATGCGCAATCCATGGCCCAAAGCCTGGCCCGCTTGTCGCTCAAGGACGCCGTAGACAGCGGTCGCCATGCTCGCGCCGAATTGGCCGAAGCCGAGAAGCGCAGCAAGAGCGCCAATGCGTTCGAAACTCTCGACGAGGCCGCGCTGGCCGAAGCTCGCGCCGAGCTCGAGCGCGCGTTGGGCTGGGCCGAGCAGAGTCTGGATCGCGCGCAAAAGAGCGCCGCCGAGAAGGCCCAAGCTGGTCTCCAAGATTCATCCGGGCGTGAGCGCTCGCTCGCGGAGCGCGCAGGAAACCTTGCCGGCCGCGGCAACCACGGCGAGATTTCTCTGCCCGAAGATCTGGCGGAGGCGCTGAGCAAGGCCGAGGGGCTGATGCGCGACGCATCCAAGGAACTCAACTCGGGTCACGGCGAACCAGGCCTCTCACTGCAGAGAGAAGCTCAGCGGCTGCTCGAGCAGACCAACAGTGGGCAGAACGGCTCCGGCGACAATGACGGCAAGCAGCAACAGCCACAGCCATCTCGAGATTCGTCGAACTCGAAGGGCAAAGAAATGCGCAGCGACGCGGACGTCCCACGCGCCGAGGGCGGTCAAGCGGACGACTTCCGTCGTCGTGTGTTGGACGGGTTGAGCAAACAAGGCAGTGGGCGACTCTCGGACGCTGTGCGCCGCTACGCGGAGGGGTTGCTGCAATGAAGCGCTCGCTCGTTGCGCGGATCACAATGGCCATCACGGGTGCCGTCGCCCTGTCGTCGGCCGCTTTCGATTTCGGTCTCGGATCGCCCGTGGAAAGCGTCGCCAACGCGATCACCGAGATCGACACGCAGCGCGCCACCGAGCTGCTTCAGCACATTTCAATCGAGTCGGCGAGTTTGACTCTGGAGCGCGCGCGCCTCGCGGTTTACCTCGGCGAATGCGATCGCGCCGAGGCGATTCTGTCGAACCCGATGCTCAACGAGTCGCGCGAGGGCGCGTCGCTGGCTGAGCTCGCCAAGAGTTGCGCGCGTGCCACGGCCGCTGGCTTCGTCCTGGAGGACAAGCAGCGCGGCGTCTGGCTGCGGCTGCAGGACGACTCGGATCGCGCGCTCGCGCCGTTCATCTTCGAGGTGGCGGCTCAGGCACGCGACACGGTTTCGAAGGAAGTCGGCATCGATTTACCGAAGCCGCTGCGCATCGACCTCGTGCGTGATTTGTTCTCGCTCTCGGCGGTCTCGGGTTTGCCGCTGAAAGCCGCGGAAACCACCGGAACGCTAGCGGTCGCGCGCTGGGGGCGCGTGATCATGCTCTCACCCCGTGCGCCGGTACAGGGCTACCCCTGGCAAGACACCTTGGCGCACGAGATCACGCACTTGTTGGTCACGCGCGCGACTCGTGATTATGCGCCGCTCTGGATGCAAGAGGGGCTCGCCAAGCGCTTCGAGGTTCGTTGGCGCGCGCCGCGCCCGTTCGACAAACCCGACTGGGCCGACGTCGCGGCGCGCAACGCGGCGCTCGATGGGCGTTCGGTCGGCATCGACAAACTCGGACCCTCGATCGCGATGTTGCCCACGCCGGAGGCGGCGGGCATCGCCTTTGCGGAGGTGACGAGCTTCATGCATTTCTTCATCGAGCAGAACGGCGAGGCGGCCCTGCGCCTCTTGTTCGCCGATCTGCGCGGTAATGGTCCAGCAGGTGCGGAGGCAGCGTTGCTCAGCGCCACGGGTTATGGGCTATCGGAGTGGAATGCTCGTTGGCAACGCTTCCTGCGTCAGCCGCTCAAGCCGAGCACGGACGTGCCACTGCATGCGGCGGCACCCCGTGCTCAAGGCGATGCCGGTCGCCGCGTGCGCCTCGCGGACTTGCTGGCAGGGCGCGGTTACGGCCGTGAGTCCGCGGGCGAAGTCGAACCGTTGCTGAGTTCACTTCCGCGGCTGCCGCAGATCCGCGCTCGCGTGGCCTCGGGCTGGTACGCCGCTGGTGACGACGCTGCGGCAGAGCGCGCCCTGGGAACTGTGGCGGAAATTGATGGTCTCTACGGACCGTGGTTTGCGCTGGCCGGCCGAGGGTTCAAGCGGCGAGGTGAGCTGGCGGAGGCCGAGCCCGCGTTTACCCTCGGTCTCTCTGCGGACCCCCTTTCAGACGAAGTGGCCTGCGAAGGCTACGCGCAGCATCGAAATCATGGGCCCTCGGCAGGGGATACGAGTGGCCAGACGAGCGTAATAGCCGGCGGAGCGAAAGAAGAACCACCATTGCCCACACGGGAAGCATGGCGAGAGCTATGTAAAGCGGCCAGAATGGTCCCGCGCGATTGACCGGCGGTAGCCGTGGCGCTTAGGATAATCAGCTCGAATCTCTGCGAAGTTTAAAGGATTTCCGTGGGTCTCGCGACGTACGCTGCTGCTCAGCTTTTGCGCGCTCTGCCGCGTGTCCGAATTAGTCGGGCCGTCGGACAACTGTGCGAACTACCGCTCTCTCCGCCTGTGTCGCGTGCGATCATGGGTGCCTACTCGCGCGCATACCGCGTGAATCTCGACGAAGCCATGCCGGAGCCCGGCCCCTACGCGAGCTTCGACGCGTTCTTCACTCGTCCGCTGAAGCAAGGCGCGCGTTTGATCAGCTCGGACGCGGTCGTGTGTCCGGCCGATGGTAAGCTCTCGTCATGTGGGCGCGTCGATTCTGGTTCGCGCATCTTCGTCAAAGGTCAGCACTACGACGTCGGTGAACTGATCGGAGACGCGCGTGACGCTGCTCGCTACAGCGGCGGCGAATTTGCGGTCGTGTACCTCGCCCCGGGCGATTATCACCGTGTGCACTCGCCGGTCGACGGCGAGATTTCGTTGGTGCGAGGCATTGCCGGTGATCTGTATCCGGTCAACTCGATCGGCGAGAAGCACATCCCACAGCTGTTCGTTCGCAACCATCGCGCGGCAATCGTGATCGATACGCGCGGCCTGGGCCGCGTCACCGTGGTGATGGTTGGCGCAGTGATCGTCGGGCGAATCACCATCACTGCGCTACCGGGCAGGCCGTCGGCCGAGCCGGGGTTGCACCCGGTCGCGCCTGCCAAGAGCGTCGCTCGCGGCGATGAAATCGGCATGTTTCACCTGGGTTCGACCGCGGTGGTCTTGCTCGAGCCGGGGCTGAGTGTCGGTCGCCCCCTCGGCAAGGTGCGCTTCGGTGAATCGCTATTGAGAGCTGGATGACGATCGAAAACTCGGAAGAAACGGCGCACCTGGGCGTTCCCGATGCGGCAGAAAAGCCGGCGCTCGAGCCTTCATCGAGCGCGACGGATTCTTCGCAAGAGGCTGCCGCGCGCGCCGAGCCCCCGAGTGGTGTGATCGAATCGGCCCCACCAATCAGCGCTCACGACTCTTCGCCACCGTTTGCGCGCAAGCTCGCGCCTCCGCCGAAGCCCAAGCGCGACTCAGGTGCGGCGTCTGTGCCACCCTCCGTTCGTCCCGGTGAAGGCCCGGATCTGGCGGCTTCCGCGGGCGCGCTCAAAGCCCCGATCGCACCAACGATTTCTTTCTCCGGTGCTGGTCCGACGTTGAACGAACCGCCCGTCGCTGCGGTCGACGCAGCTAGTATCGCGCCGCTCAGTCAGCCGCCGCCGATGCGTCGGCGTCCGAGTCCGTCGTTCCCCGAGGTGGCCGCCGCGATCGCATCGCCGAGCAGCACGCGGATGCCGTCGGATCCTGCGCTCGGCTCTGCGGATGCCGCTGCCGCGAAGGACACCGCAAACGCGCTAAAGCCGATCGCGACTCCGCCGCGCCCGCGCAGTGATCCACCGGGGCCGCGCCTGCGCGCTGATTCCGTGCCGGATTCGGTTGCAGCGGCGCCCGCGCCATCTTCGCCGTCAGCGCCTGCTCCCGCGCCGGTTTCGGGTTCGAATCCTCCACCCGGGTTTCCTCCGCCGTCGACCTCCCCCTCGGCAATCTTTGCGATGCGCATCATCGCGGTGGGTGATTCGGTGCGTCCCACGGCGGCGCAAGACCCCGCACCTGACGTGGATGCGGATGGCCTGGCACCAAACGCTTCGCGGCTCGGAACCGGTGTCCGCCGTTCCTCGCGCCCCGCACCCGCGCCCGACGCACCGGCCGTCGTTGAAGCCGTCGCGGAAGCGCCTGTCGTTGCCGCGCCTGCCGCGGCCGCGCCTGTCGTTGCCGCGCCTGCCGCGGTCGCGCCTGCTGCGGAAGCGCCCGCCGCGACCTCGCCTGCCGCAGTTGCGTCCGTCCCGTTCATGGTGCCTCCGGCGCCGCCGATGCCCACGGATCTGGGACCATCGATCGAAATCGATGTACCGATCGATGTCGAGTTACCCGCTGCTAGTGCAACGCCGGCTGCCGACACGATTGCCGCGCTCGATGCGGCCGCAGCCGCGCTCGAAGCATCGTCGCTCGAAGCACCCTCTGCACCCACCGCGGCGCCGAATCCGGAAGGACGACGCCCTAAAGCGCCGCCGCCGCCCGTCGAACTCTCGGACGATCAATTTTCGGCAGAAGCGATCGCCAAAAAGATCGCCGCTGCCGAGGCGCGCGAGGCCGCCGAGGCGGAACGAGTCGCGAAAGGCGTCTCCGAATCCGTCCCGCCCGTCGAGGCGACGGAAGAGCTCGGTCGCGAGGACGCGATCTCCATGCCCCCAGAAGAGGTGGCTACGGTCGAAGACGCGGCCAAGCCTCCTCCTCCGCCGAAACGCGCGCTCGCTGCAGCGCCGGCGGTTTCGGCGCCCGTTGCTGCGGAACCAGCACCGCCCGCGCCGCCTGCTCCTGCAGCCGTGCCTGCGAAAGAACCGCCACCGACTCCGGATCCGGCTGCCGCCAAGGCCGCGCAGCGCGCAAAAACGCGTCAGCCGTGGTGGGAGGATCTGTTCAACGAAGACTTCATGCGCGCAACCTCGCGCGTCTCTGATGATCACATTCGCCGTGAAGTGACCTTCATCGAAGAGTCATTGGGCGTTGCAGCGGGGGGCGTCGTGCTCGATCTCGGCTGCGGCTCGGGTCATCACGCGGTGGAATTCGCGAGCCGCGGCTACGGCGTCGTTGGCTACGACCTATCGCTCTATCAGCTTGCGCTGGCCGCGGATGTGGCTCAAGAGCGCGGCCAGAAGATCAATTTCTTGCAAGGCGACATGCGCGAAATGGCCTTCGAAGAAATGTTCGATGGCGTGTTCAGCTGGAACACGAGCTTCGGCTACTTCGAAGAAGACAAGAACCTGGCTGTCGCGCAGCGCGTGTTCAAGGCGCTGCGCCCAGGCGGCATGTTCTTGATCGACGTGATCAACCGCGATTTTGCGGCGGCGTCAGCGCCGTGCACGGTTTGGTACGAGGGCGACTCGTGCGTGTGCATGGACGACATGAGCGTGGACTACATCTCGAGTCGTCTGCGCGTGAAGCGCTCGATCATCCTCGATGATGGTCGCACCAAGGAGTCGCTGTTCTCGCTCCGCCTGTACTCGTTGCACGAGCTCGGTAAGCTACTGCACGAGGTGGGGTTCCGCGTGACCGAAGCCAGCGGTCACCCCGCGACGCCCGGTGTGTTCTTCGGTCCGAACTCGCCGCGCATCATCATGCTCGCGCAGCGCCCCTGAACGCGACGTCTCGCGCTTCAGTGACAAGTGACGTGCAGGCCGCCGCCTTGCTCGCTGCATTTGCAACCGCTGCCGAGCTGACTCGTCAGGCACGCGCAGCTCGACTTTTGTGCGCAGCGCGGTAGCCAGCCGCAGGCTGGTCCCCCGCTCGCAGACTCGTCGCAATACCAGCCACTCGGGCACATTCCGGCGCCGCACGGGCTGCAGGTGCCGTCGTCACACAGCGCCGCTTTCGGCGCTTCAGCCTCCGGCTCGACCGCGGCCTCCTCGCTGTCCGCCGCTGGTTCGGCGTGAGTGCGCGACGTGGCTTGAGGGGCTTTGGCGGGGGGCTCAGAGCCTGCGGCGGCTCCGCCGCCACAAGCCGCCAGAACCAGGCCATACGCACATGAGCCCACGATCAGTGCGAACAATGGTTTCGAACTAGTTCCCACGCCCTCCACGTATACGTCCCCGCGTGCGCGGGCTACAAGCGTTTCGTGGATCTCGCGTCAGCTGTTCGGCTCAGCGTGCCCGGTCTGCGTGTCAGTGGGGCGTCATCGGACCTATTCGCCGCTGCGCGCGATCTTTGGCCTCGTGGCCTCGTCGACATTCAAAGCGGCGATCTGCCGGAGAATCGTCCGGCTGCGGTAGTTTGGCCGGAGCGCGCGGAAGAGATCTGTCAATTGCTCGAGCTCGCTCGCAGGGAGGGATTTCGAGTCGTGCCGTTCGGCGCGGGCAGCGGTGTGTGTGGCGCGGTTCTGCCGGACGATCGCACGATCGTGATCGACTCCAAACGCATGGCGGATTTTCGCATCGAGCGCGAAGCGCCAGTCGTGCATGCGGGCGCGGGCGTGCTCGGTTTGACGCTCGAGCAGGAGCTCGAAAAAGCTGGCTACACCGCCGGGCATTTCCCTTCGAGCATCGTTTGCTCGACGGTGGGCGGCTGGGTTGCAGCGCGTGGCGCCGGTCAATGCTCGAGTCGCTACGGAAAGATCGAGGACATGGTGGCTGGGCTCGACTGCGTGCTCGGCACGGGCGACTTCGTGCCGATGCGTCGTCGCCGTTCGGGGCCCGACCTGGTGCCGCTCGTCACCGGTAGTGAGGGGACCCTCGGCTTCATCACGCAGGTCACCTTGCGGCTGCACCCCGCGCCGCGCGTTCGCCGCTTTCTCGCCTACTCGTGCGTGAACATCGAGAGCGGGTTCGAGATCCTGCGCACCATGATGCAGTCCGGGCTCAGACCCGAAGTTGCGCGGCTGTACGATCCGATCGATTCCGTGCTGCTCGGTCAGAGCTCGAACACCAAGAAATCAGCCAAAAATAGCAGTGCCGCGGTCGGTCGATGGTTTGGGGGCGCCGCGCGCCGGGCATTGCAAAAACCACGCTGGCTGCAGCGCGCGATCGAAGCACTCGAAGGCAACGTGCTCGGCGGTGCGACGCTGATCCTGATCTTCGAGGGCGAAGCCGACGAGGCAGAGCAAGATGCAGCGCGAGCAGCGGCCATCTGCTCGCGCGCCGCCGCGCGCTTCCTCGGAGAAGGGCCGGCACGACGCTGGCTCGCGCATCGCTACGCGGTAAGTTTTCGTCAATCGTCGGCGTTCCGCTTGGGTGCATTCACCGACACCATGGAGATCGCTGCGCCCTGGTCCAAGCTCGACGCGGTGTACGAAGGCGTGCGCCGAGAACTCTCCGAGCACGCATTGGTGATGGCCCATTTGAGCCACGCCTATCCCGACGGTTGCAGCATTTACTTCACCTTCTCGGCCCTGGGCGCGAGCGGTGGTCACGCGCGCGAACGCTACGAAGCCGCGTGGCGCGCCGGACTCGGCGCTGTGCTCGCCGCGGGCGGCAATTTGAGCCATCACCACGGCGTGGGACGAAGCAAGGCCGCGCGTCTGGCGGCCGAGCTCGGGCAGGGGACGGTGCTCTTGGAGCGTCTGCGCTCGGCTTGGGATCCCTCGGGCATGTTCAACCCGGGCGCGCTCGAAGCGAGCGACGAAGAGTCTCGAACGTCGCTGCCCGACGCGCGGCCCGCGTTTGCGTTGGACGAGCTTGCGCAACTTGCAGAGGTCGACGCGCGGCTGTCCTTGGGCGCAGTCGAAGCCCTGCTCGATCGCGCAAATCTGACGCTGGGGTTGAGCGAAGCGGCGCCGTGGTCGGCTTCGGTCGCGGACTGGATTGCGCTCGGGTTCCCGGGTGCTGTGGATGCCTGGGCCGATCCGGTCGCTTCACGCGTTGCTGGGTTCGAAGCGCGCGTGGGCAGTGTGCATGCTCGCGTTCGAGCGACGCCGCGTCGTGCGACTGGGCCCGATCTGTTGTCCTTGTTTGCCGGCGCGCGCGGTCAGGTGGGCGTGGTCGAACGCGCGCAGCTCGCGCTAGTGAAGCGCGGCACGCCGCCTGCGCGCGCCCAATCGTTTTGCTGGGATCGCGATCCGCCGCTCACCGCCGCCGAGCAGCGTGCGTTCGAGCTCGCGGCGCATACCCTCCGTGGAAACATTGCGCGTGGCGGCTAAGCCCTTGGAGATGCGCGGGCTTTCGGCTACTGGTGAGCTTGGCGGTAGCAAATGGAAAAGAGCCAGCAATTCGCGGTCGTGGTGCGGGTGATTCGTGGAGCTTCGCTGGTGCTTGCGTGCCTGTGCGCGAGCGCGTGTGGTTCGTCGCCGAAAGCGGCCAACACGGCACCTGCAGCAAACGCGTCGGCCGCGCCCACGCCGCGACCCGCATACGCCGAAGCCGACGCCGCGTACTATCGCGCGCGGGCAGGCGCACTCGCTACAGAAGCCATCGATCAGATCGCCGGTACGGACTTTTGGCGCTTTCGCCGCGGACGTTTGTACGTGCCCGATGCCTCGAACATCCAAGAGCTCGAGGAGCGCTTGGCCGACGCGGCTCGCAGTGACAGCCCCGCCGGCATCATCGACGCGAGCGCGGAGCTCTTGGCCGCGGACCAAGCCGATATCAACGCGCATACATTGCGCTCGAATGCATTGCGGAAGACCGATCACCTGACCGAGGCTGATTTTCATCGCACGGTCGCTCAGGCCTTGATCGACTCGATCATTCACGCAGGCAACGGTCAAACTCCAGAATCAGCCTGGACCGTTTATCGCGTCAAGGAAGAGTACGAGGTCTTGAAGGCGAAGCACGCGCGCTTCACCTCACAGTCTCGCGTCAACGTTGGCAGTCGCACGCTCGACTTGCTCGACGCCGAGCAAACGGACGGGCAAAAGCTACACGTGTATTTCGACGTGACCGAGCTCTTGGCCGAGCAAGCGCGCGCGCATCATTAAGGGCCCTCACGGCGACGCGCTGCGCGCTCGTCGTTTTCGTCGGCTTCCGCGTCTTCGATCCGTGACTGCTCGGGTCGATCGGCCTCGGCGGCGATGCGTACGCCCTGCTGGCGCTCGACGAGGCGATTGACTCCCACCCGTGCAGCTTTCAACAAACGCCGCTTCTCTTGGGTCACGCTGTAGTCCGAAGCTTTCGAAAACAAGCCGAACCCCGCATGTAAGATCATGCCGATCCCCCAGGCGAAAACCGGGAAGAGCACCCACCACTGGCCGGGCGTGGTCAGAAAATTGATCGCGAACAGGAACGCATTGACGGTGAAATAGACGAAAGCGTGCGCGATCACGCAACGGCGCTTGAACGACTGCACCCGTTCCGTCGCTGTCTTCGTCAGGCGAGCATCGGCCACCTCACGCGCGGCGCTCTCCAGCGCAGCGGGAGACAAGCCGACGCCCGCGCCGATCGCCAGCAATTCATCGTGACTGACACCGCTCGACGGCTGCGCCTTCAGCGCGCGTTCGATGATGGCGCGTACTTCGTCGTCCGCGTAGCTGCGATCTTTACTCATCTCGATTCTTTGGCTTGGTTCAGCGCGGCGCGATACTCACGGCTAGCCTGACTCGTGCTCGCGCGGTCGAGGTACGAGCACAGCTCGACCAAATCGATCCCGGGCAGGACGCTGCTCGTCGCCGCTTCGAGGTACTGCTCGCCGTGCAACACGTATGCGATCATGCGGCCGTTGCGCCAGAACCACACTTCTCGCACGCCGAGCTTTTGGTAAATGTCGAGCTTTCGGATTTTGCCCGCCGTCCAGACCACTTCAATTGCCAAGTGTGGCTGGCGCGCGGCAGTGTCCCCGCCGAAGACGTAGCATTCGTCCGGCTCGATTCCGCGCGCGGTCGTCTTGTCTTCGAGGGTCCAGGAGCCGTAGGCCGTGAAATCCACACCGCGCTCGAGACACCACGCGGCGAGCAAATGCGCGATGCGCGAGGTGAGCGCCACTCGGGCTTGCGAGGGGTTCATGATCTCGAGCTGTCCCTCCAAGTACGCGTAGCGCGGCACGCGGTCGTCCTTGCGCAGCTCCAGCATGCGTTGATAGTCCGACCAGCTCAGCCCGTGGATTACGACGATCTGGTCACCGACGGGAGTGTCGTCGTGAAATCGCCGCTCGCCTTCGAACATGCGCCGAGTCTACACTCGGCTGCGTAGCTCAGCTAACCGCTGCGCGGACCTCACTCGAGACCGCTGGTTTCTTGCGGCGCGTGTGGCGAGAGCATGCCCTCGGGCAGGCTCAAATTCAGGCTGAGCCGTTCGAGCGCGCTCTCCACGAGTTCGCGATCCGCGCTGTCGAGGCTGCCTTTTCCTGCCCGTGACAAAGCGAACCGCAGCGTTGCCGCTTCCAGGCGAGAGAGCGCCGCGGTGCGCAGAAATCCGATCTCTTCCACGCGATAGCGCAGCAGCACTTGGCCGTCATCGAGCACTTGTTCGCCGATCACTTCGGCTTTGACGCGACCGGTGCCACACAGCTGCCGCACGATGCCGCGCACGCGTGAAGCTCGCCGTCGCACCTTGAGCGCGGCCGGATTCTCGAACAGTTTGAAGAAGCGATTCCGCGCGAACGCGGTCGGCACCAAAATCAGCGCGCACAGCAGCGCGTCCAAATCGACGCTGGCCGGCGCGGCCACGACCTAAGCGTCCTCGTGAGTCTTGTTGGCTTCCAGCAGCGCGGCTTGGTGGAACGAGCCCACCGCTTCGAGCAGTTCGGTCAGATCGCCGTCCATCACTCGGTCGAGCTTGTACAACGTCAGCCCCACGCGGTGATCGGTCAGGCGATTTTGCGGAAAATTGTAAGTGCGGATCTTGTCCGAGCGTTCGCCCGCCTTGACCATGCTGCGGCGTTCGTCGCGAATCGCGGAGTCGTGCTTCTCTTGTTCGATCTCGAGTAGGCGGCTGCGCAAGATCTTGAGGCCTTTGGCCTTGTTCTTGATTTGGCTGCGCTCGTCCTGACAGCGCACGGTGATGCCGGTCGGGATATGAGTGATCTGCACCGAGCTGTTGGTGGTGTTCACGCCCTGACCACCCGGACCACCCGATGCAGCGATGTCGAAGCGCAGATCTTTGTCGTCGATCACGAGTTCGACTTCGTCCGCTTCGGGCAACACCGCGACCGTTGCGGTCGAGGTGTGAATGCGTCCTTGCGCTTCGGTCGCGGGCACGCGTTGCACGCGGTGCACGCCGCCTTCGTACTTCAGGCTCGAGAACACGCGGTTGCCGCTGACGAGCAAGATGGCTTCTTTGATGCCACCCGCTTGCGCCTCGCTGCTCGACAAAAGCTCGAGCTTCCAGCCGCGCGTCTCGGCGTAGCGCGAGTACATGCGCAGCAGATCGGCCGCGAACAAGGCTGCTTCTTCGCCGCCCGTGCCGGCGCGGATCTCGAGCAACGTGTTCTTTTCGTCGTTCGGATCCTTGGGCAAGAGCAGGATGAAGATGCGCTGCTCGATGTCCACGAGCTTGGCCTCGAGCTCGGGCAGCTCTTGCTTGACCATGGGGCCAAGCTCCGGATCATCGAGCGCCTCGCGGTCTTCGGCGACGTGCCGCTCGACGACGCGCCACTCCTGAAAGGCCTCGACGATGTTCGACAACCCACTGCGTTCACGGTTGAACGAATTGAGCTTTTGCGGATCCCCGAACACCTTCGGGTCGCACAACAGCTGATCGAGCTCCGCGTACCGTCGAACGATGGACTCTAACTTGCCGACCGGAATCATGCTGCTTGCACAGCGCCGCGCGTCAGTGTCGAAAAATCATCGAAGGTGCGCTCGCTCGCAGTTTCTGGCGCTGCGCCTTGCTGCTCGCGCTCCAGCGTGACCAACAGCGCGGACAGGGCGACCTCGAGCTGCTTGTCGTCCGGCTCGATGGTGGTGATCTTTTGGACCAGGAAGCCGGGCCAGAGCAGGACCTGGCCGGGGCCTTTTTGACAGTACTTGGCCAGCACGCGCTGCAACTCGAACGTGATCGCGGCGATGAACGGCAAGAACGGCAGCTTGAACGCGAAGAACAAGAGGTTGTCCGCGAGCTTACCCAGCCCCAATTGGGGAAGTAGAGGACCGAGCGCGCTGAACACCAAGATCGATACCAGCGCGACCATCACGATGAAGGTCGTGCCGCAGCGCGGGTGGAGCGTGGTCTTCGACCGCGCATTCTCGACCGTGAGCGCTTGCCCGGACTCGTACGTGTAAATCGATTTGTGCTCAGCGCCGTGATACTGAAATACCCGATAGATTTCGGGGATGCGGCGAATGAGCAGCATGTAACCGATCAAGATCGTCAGCTTGGCGGCGGCGGTCAGCAATTGGAAGCCGACGTCGCGCACGTCCAATCCAAGCCCAAACACGCTGCTCGCGCCGGCCGCGAAGGCCTGCGGGAGCGCCACGAACATGCCGATCGCGATCAGCGCGGAGAGCATGCCCAGCAGGCTCTTTTTACCGTCGCCCTCGCTTGGAGCGGGCGCGGGCTGCTTGCCGTAGTCCTCGGGCGAGTTGGTCAGGAGCGCGATGATCGGCAACGACAACAACGCGAGCGTGCTCGGCGGCTTGCTGCGCGGAGAAGACTTGGGCTCGCCTTCATCCTCGAGGTCGAGCTCGAACTGTTGAGACGAGAAGCGCAACGCGGTGCTGCCTAGCTTCAGCGCCTCGACCAACGCCGCGATGCCGCGCACCAACGGCCACGCCAACTTTCCGCGGCGCAGATCCGCCATCGGCATTTCGCGGACGACCAGCGCGCCGCTCTTTCTGCGCACGACAGCCGAGAAGCAATGCGGCGAGCGCATCATCACGCCCTCGATCAGCGCTTGGCCGCCGATATACGGACGGGCAACACCATCAGGGCCGAGAACCGCGGGTTGGTTCGACATCGTCCTCAGTATAGCGCTGCTCTCGAGCGCGATGCAGCTCGCGCGGCGTGAATTGAGTTCACGCCGCGCGAAAACTCACTTGGTAGCGGCCGCTGGCGCGCCGGCGTAACGACGGCGGAAGCGATCGACGCGACCTTGGGTGTCCATCATGCGTTGCTTGCCCGTGTAGTACGGGTGACACGCCGCGCAGACGTCGACTTGCAGCTCGTTCTTGGTAGAGCGCGTCTCGAACTTGTTGCCGCAAGCGCAGTGCACTTCGACCGGTTTGTAATCCGGGTGGATGCCGTCTTTCATCGTCTCTCTCCGTATTCTCGGCCTTCTCGGCTGACCCGACCCACTTGCCGGGGTGTGCGAAAAGGACGCGGACCCTAGCTTGCGTCGTCGTTCCGGACAAGCAACCCCCCGCACTTTCCCGTGCTGGGCGGGTGGCGGCGGTGCGCGGCTTCGGTCCCTGGGCCGGAACCGGCTCGGCTCGTGCGCCAAAGTGGCCGGTGAATTTTCAATTAAATCAGCAGGTTAGTAGACGGCTCTCCGGACCGGCCGCGAACTTGACCGCCGCGCTTTTTTCCTTCAAGGATCCCGCCCGGAAATGATGGATCCGACGCGACGCGATGCGCTCAAGCGCCTCGGGGCTCTCGGCCTCGTCGCAGGCGGAGCTGCGGCGACGGCGGCGCTGGCCTTCGATCGCGGTGGCTTTGGCCTCGCCCAGGCCAACGGCGAGCGTCAGGTGCGCGATTTTCGCATTCACCATCCGGCCTCCGCCGAAGATCCCGTATTCGCGATCGCCAAGAGCAGCACCGATCCCGCCGAGCTCGTGCGGCGCGCGCTGAACGCGATGGGCGGCATGAAGCGCTTCGTGTCGCGCGGCGACATCGTCGCGGTAAAGCCGAACATCGGTTGGGATCGCATGCCGGTGCACGCGGCCAACACCAACCCGCTGGTCGTGGCCGAAGTGGTGAAGCAGTGTTTCGACGCTGGCGCGAGCGACGTGATCGTCACCGACGCGTCATGCAACGAGGCCAATCGCTGCTTTCAGCGCTCGGGAATTTGGCGCGCGACCTACGCTTTGGGCGCGAACGTGATCTTGCCCTCCGCGCATCGCTTCCGCGATTTACGCATGAAGGGTGAGGTGCTCGATCAATGGCCGGTGTACTTGCCGCTGGTGAACGCGGACAAGGTGATCAACGTGCCCGTCGCCAAGCACCACAATTTGTCGAAGTTCACCGGCGGCATGAAGAATTGGTACGGAATCCTCGGTGGCCGCCGCAATCGCCTGCATCAAAACATCGACGTTTCGATTGCGGATCTGGCGACCTTCATGCGGCCCACGCTGACCGTGCTGGACGCAACGCGCGTTTTGCTGCGCAACGGCCCGCAGGGCGGCAACATCGATGACGCCAAAGACATGCATCAAGTCGTCGCGGGCCTCGATCAGGTCGCGATCGACGCCTACGGCTGTACGCTGATCGGCGAAAAAGCCGCGAACGTGCGCTACCTCAAGCTGGGGCACGAACGCGGCATCGGCAGCATGTTCTGGGAACAGCTGCCGCACGTGGAGGTCTGACGTGAACGGCGGTAAACCCGGCGAATTCGAACCCGGGATCAACGGCGGTGATTTTCCCGCTCCCATTCCCTGGCTCACCAGCGTCGGCAAAGTGCGCCCGCTCGACGTAGCCGAGGCGCCTCAGCCGGCTCCGCCCGCGCTGATCCAAATCCGCCGCGCACGTGGTGCGGCTGGGGCGGCGTCGGCGAGTGTTTCGAGCGCGAAGGCTGCGCCGGTTTACGCTGCCGCTTCTGCCGCGGCGCCCGCGGTGAACCCGACGTCCGCGTCCGCCACATTGGTCAACAGCGGCGGCCCGAGCGCGCCAATCGCCCCCGCCAAACCCAAAAAGCCGGCAAAGAAGCTACCCGGTTCCGGCATCCCGGCGCGCAAAGTGATCCGGGCGCTGGTTTGGGTGCGGCGAGCGTCGCAAATCGGCTTCGTTTCGCTGTTCTTGTACTTCTTGGCGCACACCGCGTTTCGCGGGACGTTCACCGCGGCCGCGGGTGAGCCCGTGCGCTTGCCGTTGCCGGTCGAAGGCTTCTTGCTCGCGGATCCGTTCGTGGGCGCGATGACCTTGCTCAGCACGCACACGGTGTATCGAGGCTTGGCTTGGTCGCTGGTGGTGCTGGCGCTGACCTTGGTTTTCGGGCGCGTGTTCTGCGGTTGGATCTGCCCGTTCGGCACGCTGCATCATTTCTTCGGTTGGATTTTCCCGAGTCGCTACCTGCGCGGCAACAAGCGCGTCGAGTCGAACAAGACGCATTGGTGGCAGGCCGGCAAGTACTACATCATGTGGGGCTCGCTCGGCGCCGCCGTCGTGGGCAGTGCGATCGGCGGCTTGTTCGATCCGATCTGCGTTGCCGTGCGCACCATCGGTATGGGTGTGATCCCGGCGCTGCAATACTTCGGCGTGCGTTCGGCGACGGTGGTCGCGAGCAGCAACGTACGCGTCTTGCAAAACGCGACCGACGGCGCGCAGGACATTCTGTCGCGCACGGTGTGGACGGCCAATCAGAGCTACTTCCACCAGACCTGGCTGATCGTGTTCTTCCTGGTCGGTGTCCTGTTCATGAACCGCTTCATCCCGCGGTTCTGGTGCCGAGCGCTGTGCCCGCTGGGCGCGTTTCTGGGCGTGTTCTCGCGCTTTGCCGTGTTCGGCATGGAGAAGGACCACGCCAAGTGCACCGATTGCAACCTGTGCCTCGTCAATTGCCAGGGTGCTGACAGCCCACAGGGTGGGGTGAAGCACCGGCAGGACGAGTGCCACATGTGCTTGAACTGCGAGACGGCCTGCCCGGAGGACGTGATCAAGTTCCGCTTCTTGCCCAAGCGCACGAGCACGATCACGAAGCCCGACTTGCAGCGTCGCACGCTGGTCGCCGCGACGGCCGCGGGCGCGGTGTGCATTCCCGGCATGCGCATCGGCAATTGGCCGGACAAGGCTTACAGCGAGAAGGTGATTCGTCCGCCGGGCTCGGTGGAAGAGCGCGCGTTCCTCGAGCGCTGCATTCGCTGCGCAGAGTGCATGAAGGTGTGCCCGAACAACGCGCTCCACCCCGCCTTCTTCGAGGCAGGCATCGAGGGCTTGTGGACGCCAATCTTGATCCCGCGCATCGGCTACTGTGAGTTCTCGTGTGTACTGTGCGGTCAGGTTTGTCCGACCGGCGCGATTCAGAAGATCACCGAGAAGCAGAAGATGGGGCTCGGCCAAAAGCCGATCTCGATCGGTACCGCGATGTACGACCAGGGCCGCTGCCTGCCCTGGGCCATGGCCACGCCGTGCATCGTCTGTGAAGAGTTCTGCCCGACCTCGCCCAAGGCCATTTGGCCGGAGGCGGTCGAGGTTCCGAAGCGTGACAGCAAGTATCAAAAAGAAGGCGAACAGGCGGCCATGTTGACCGTGAAGGTGCAACGCCCGCACGTCGATCCCGGCCTGTGCGTGGGCTGCGGTGCTTGTGAAAAGGTTTGCCCCATCGTCGACAAACCCGCGGTCTATGTAACCAACGCGGGTGAAACTCGTTCCAAGACGAATGTCATCCTCCTAGAAAACACCGCGTACGGGCAGTCCTGAGCAAGCGAGTAGTGTGCAGTCGCCCGCTGATCGCAAGCCCGCGACCAAGACATTGCTGACAGGGGGTGCCAGTCCAAATTCGAAGAGAACTGGCACAAGTGCTACTAACTCTGCGAAAATGCCGGTCGAGAATGAGCGAGTCGGCGGCGCGTGGGTTGTCCAATAGCGTGGCGTGTAAATTGCGTGGGGAAGGTCGGATCCATGGCTAAAGTTTCGCAGCGGTTCTGGAGTTTCATCCTCGTTGGGGCGGCCTTGGTCGGCCTGGGCGCGGGTTGCGGCCGCAATGACGTGCCGATCTACGGCGGTGTCGGTGTCGCGGGTGATTCCGCAAGCCATGGCGGCTCCGCCCCCCGAGCCGGCGCTAGCTTCGGCGGTCACGGCAACGTCGGCGGAACGGGCTTCGGTGGTTCCGGCAACTTCGGCAACTTCGGCGGTGTCGGCGCGACGGGCGGCTTCATCGGCCCGAACGGCGGCTTCGGCAATGTCGGCGGCATCGGCGGGTTCTGCGGTGACGGCTTCTGTGGCCCCCGCGAGACGATGGACACCTGCCTCGTGGATTGTCACCCGCTCTGTGGCAACGGCAAATGCGATTTGCCGTACGACCGCGCGATCTGCCCGAGCGACTGCGCGTCGTGCGGAAACAATTACTGCGATGCCGCGTTGGACCAGCTGAACGGCTGCGCTTACGAGTGCGCCTGCGGCAATGGGCGCTGCGACGCCGAGGCGAACGAGACCGTGGTCACTTGCCCGGCGGACTGCTCACCGTGCAACAACGACGGCTACTGCTCGGTGCTCGAATCCGCCAAGACCTGTCCCAAGGATTGCTACTGCGGCAACGGTCAATGCAGCAACGGCGAGACCACGTTCAATTGCTCCGTCGATTGCGGGTTGTGCAACTACAACGGCGTGTGCGAGGGCGCAGAGAACCCAACGGACTGTCCGAACGACTGCTACTGCGGCAACGGCGTGTGTGAAACGAAAGAGACCACGCTCAATTGTCCGTCCGATTGTGGGCTGTGTAACAACAACAAGGTTTGCGAAGGCATGGAGACCGCCTCGCAGTGCCCGAACGACTGCTTCTGCGGGAACGGCGTGTGCGAGCCGAATTTCAAGGAAACGTCGGACACGTGCCCGAGCGACTGCCCGATCTGCAACAACAACAAGATTTGTGAAGGCAAAGAGACGCCGACGAGCTGCCCGTCCGACTGCTTCTGCGGCAACGGCGTCTGCGAAATGCAGAACGAAACGCAGATCAACTGCCCGAAAGATTGCGGTGAACCGTGCGACGCCAACGGCTACTGCGACGTCGGTGAAACGCTGACCGGCTGCCCCACGGATTGCACCTGCGGCAACAACAAGTGCGACAACCCGAAGGATGCCATCAACGGCTGCGCCTTCGAATGCAAGGTGCTCTGTGGCAATGGCAAGTGCGACTGCATTCCGGACTTCGCCAACGGTTGTTTTCAGCAGGATTGCCCCAACCCGGATGTGTGCAACACGCCCTGATCGGCCTCCGGACTCCAAGAAATAGCCAGGAATAGCGGATTCGGCCGTTCGCCAGCGCGACCGGCCGCTTTCGTCACGCTCTGGCGGACGGAGACGTCGAAGAAGGCGTAGGCCCGGGCGAAAGATCTGGCTAAGCTCCTTCCCAAAGCGATGACGGGAGAAGGCAACATCTCAGCCTTGCGTGCTCAGGCCGCGCGTGTGGCAGCCTGGTTGGTCGAGAAGCAGCGCCCGGACGAAGCGGTTGCACTGCTGAGCGCTTGGGCGGCCAATGGTCCGAGCGATCCCGAAGGGCACGAGTTGCTGGCTCAAGCCTTGCGCATCGATCCCGGGGCGCGCATCGCGCAGCTCGCCTTCGAACGCATGGAGGGCATGGACGGCGACCATGGCGCGCTGGCGGAAGCGATGGCGCGTTACGCGCCCGCCGAGCTCGCCAAGCTCGACACGGAGATGAAGCGGCCGAGCTTTCGGCGCGCGCAGATGGGCTTCAACAACAACATCAAATTCAAGTCCACCGTCTTCCACGTACAGACCGAAGATTCCGGTCTCGATCAGCCGCACATCATCACCCACCTGTTCGCCGACGGCGGCCGGGTCATCAAGAGCCACAAGCGCGCCTACAACGAGCACGTGTCGCGCCCGGACGTCGCGGAGTACGTGCGCGGGCTGATGAAGGCCCAGCACCTCGAGATGGTGATGGCGCTGCGTGACGGTCGCTTCGACGCGATCATCGCGGGACGCGAAGTGGGCGGCATCTCCGTACTCACGGAGCCGCCGACCGGACCCAAACAACGCCCCGCGACGGGTGCCCAGCAAAAGGTCGACGTCCCCGTTTCCGGGCGTGAAACGCCGCCGCCCGCACCTGCACCCGCGCCAGCTCCCGAGCTCGTGCACGCGTTCGTCACGCTGCATGTGCTGCGCTCGCTCTCCGGAGGTCCCGAGCGCTATCAGCCTTCGGGCACCGAAGCGTTGATCGGCTCACAGGGAGCGGTGCAGCTCCATGGCGAGCAGTTCTGTCATCCGCGTGAAGCGCGCTTGAGCACGCGCGACAGTCGCCTGTGGATCGAAGATTTGGAAGGCGGCAACGGCGTATTCTTACGCATTCGCACGCCCGTCGAACTCGTGCTCGGCGACGAATTCGTGGTCGGTGACCAGCTGCTGCGCATCGAGAAAAACCCGATTCCCGACGACGGCCCAGATCCCGCGCCGACCTATTTCTACTCGTCGCCCAAGTGGCCCTCTTCCTTCCGCGTGCTGCAAATCTTCGAAGGAGGAGCCAACGGCTGCTGCGTCGTCGCCCGCGGCAACACCCTACAAGTCGGTTCCGCAATCGGCGACCTGGTCTTCCCGGACGACCCGCTCGTCGGCGAGCAACACTGCCTGATCGAAGAGCAAGCCGGCACCGTCGTGATCACCGATCTCGGATCACGAACCGGCGTCTTCGTGCGCGTGCGCGGCGAACAAGAGCTCACCCACGGTGACGAACTCCTGATCGGCCGCACCCGCCTCGTCGTCGACCTAACGCAAAATCGCGCTGCTTAGTCGGACTCGTAGCGTGTCGCGATCCGGTTTCGAAGATTGGGCGCTCGCGCTCCCGCAACGCACCTCCAATTCCGCCCCTGTTCCCGTCGCGGTTCGTCCAGCGCTGTGCGGCGATCCCGCGCGCTGTAAAAAGCTCAGTGAGCTCTGCGCGGCTCCCTGAGTTTGAACTGCCGAGCCGCAGAGGCCGCAGAGATCAGAGGGAGATTTTGGGGGGCGCGCTGCGCGTCAAAGCACGTGATCTACGACCTGACGCGACGTATTGAGTAACCCCCAAATCTCTGCTGTTTCAGGTCTCTGCGGCCTCTGCGGCTCGGCGGTTAATCTCTCTCCTCCTGCTGGCCGTGGCATCACGGTGTCGCGCGGGGATCCGGCCCAAGGCTGGCTGGGAGACAAAATAAAAACAGCCGAGGGAGCTGGGCTCACTCGGCTGTTTGGAAAGAACGTGGTTCTTAAGAACTCACTTCTTCTCTTCGGCAGCCGGAGCGTCCGCCGCGGGGGCGTCCGTCTTCTCGCCGTCAGCCGGCTTGGCCTCGCCGCCTTCGGCCGGCTTGGCTTCCGAATTCGCCGCAGCACCTTCCGGAGCGGCAGCTTCGGGGGTGGCACCGCCGCCACAAGCAACAGCCAAGACGCACACGGGGACCAAAGCGAACAACTTGGAAATCGACATATTTCAGACTCCTCTTGCCCGCCCACGAGGACGTGGGCCTGGGACGTGGTGACCAGACGCTCGACTACTAAGAAGCGGCTCACTAGAAAACCGAATTTTCTGAGCCTGCTTATGAAAGCGTAATTATTTCATCCCGTTGCAGAATGGTGACCGGCCAGGCATCAGGTTTTTGCAGCACTCCGTGAGCCGAAAACGGGCACTCTTGCGTCAAACAATTCCATGCCGCCCGAAGCTGCTCCCCGCTTGCGCCTGATTCCGGGCAGCGGTGCGTCGGCCGAGGTCGTCAAGCCGGCCGATCCCGGTCCTGACGACGAGCGCTTGGTCGCGCGGGCCCTGCGTAGTGATTTGCAGGCCTTCGAGCACTTGTATCGGCGGCACTCGGGCTTCGCGCTCAATCTCGCGGTGCGTATTCAGGGCAGCGCGATCGATGCGGAAGACATCGTGCACGACGCGTTTCTCAAAGCCAGTGAGCGTCTGAGCGAGTTGCGTGAAGCGGCTGCGTTTCGTCCGTGGCTCGGTAGCATCGTGGTGCGCTTGGTGCGTACGCGGTTGCGGCGCAAGAACTTGCTCCGCTCGCTCGGTCTCGCCAGTGCAGAGCCGATCGAGCTGGACGCGATCGCGTCGCCCAATGCGGATCCAGAGAGCCGTGTGCTGCTGGCGCAGGTGTATTCGTTACTTCAAACCCTGCCCGCGGATGATCGCATCGCCTGGACGTTGCGTTACGTCGATCATCACCGGCTCGAAGTCGTGGCAAAACTCGTGGATTGTTCCTTGGCGACCGTGAAGCGTCGCATCTTGCGCGCGCAGAATTTCCTCACTGAGCACTTCGTGCCCGCGTTCGCGGAGGGCGAATCATGAGCCGCAGGCGTTTGCCGGAGATTTCGAAAGCCGCGCTACGCGACTATGACGGGAGTGAGCAGTCGGCCGCGGTCTGGCGCCGGCTGAAGAGTGATTTGCGCGCGCACAAGCCGCGTGAAGCGCGCTCGCCCTGGCTGTTGGTGAGCATGCCCGCGCTCGCCGCGGTGCTGTTCGGCTCAGGCGTGTTCGTCGGAGCGCGCTTCGTTCGTCCGCAAGCCGTGCCTGTCGTGCAAGCAGAGCCTCGTGCGCACGCCGCGCCCGCTGCGGGTGCAGTGCCCACGAAAAATACCGCTGAGCCTGAGGTCGCTTCGCCCGAGACCAAAGTGCTTCAGACGCATGCGCGTCGCGCAGCGCGAGTGAGTCCCTCGGCCGAACCGCGAAGCTTCGGTTCGCTCGAGCTGTCACCGCACGCCGCGCCCACTCAAGCGCCTGCGCCCGAGTGGCAGCGCTTGGTGGAATTGGGGGATTTTCCAGGCGCGAGGAGCGCGCTCGATCGGCAGGGTGGCTTCGACGTGGCAATGTCACACGCGTCGCCCTCGGAGCTGATGAGCTTGGTCGACATTGCACGCGCATCGGGCGAGCGCGGTCAGGCCATCAGCGCGCTCCGCCAGGTGCTCGCTCACGCGGAAGCGCCGGAAGCCCCGCTGGCCGCCTGGACGCTCGGCAATCTGCTCGACCAAGCCGGTGATCAGCCGGGCGCCGCGCAGGCATTTGCGCTCTATCGGCGCTTGTCTCCGACTGGTGACTTCGCCGAAGATGCGGCGGCTCGCCAAGTCGATGTGGCGCTTCGAGAGGGCAACCTCGAGCTGGTCACGCAATTGGTCGAAGACTATGCGCGCGATTTCCCCCACGGCAGACGGCTCAGCGAGTTTCGCAGGGCCGAACGCGCGCTGCAGGGCGACCAAGATGCCGGTCCCAAGTCGGACGTCGTCCACGACGAGCCCGACGACGAATCGGACGACGGTCACACGGCTCCCAGCACCGCCAGCGAGCCGAGCTCCAAGCCCAGCGGCGAAGCGCACTGACGCGCTTTCGGCTCGCCCGGGGTCAGCGCGCCTCGTGCGCGCGTTGCTGGCGCTGAGTTGCGTGCTCTCGTGCGCGTTGCTGAGTCGTGAGGCTGGCGCGCGCAGTGAGCCGGTGGTCGTCGAGATTGGCGATAGCGCCGAGTCATTGCTCGACGCGCGCGCCACGCGACGCCTCGTGCAGTTGGAGCTTTCCGAGATCGACGTGCCGCCCGCGAGCGGCAACAAGCGCGCGCACGTACCGCTATTTTTCCGCGTGATCCAGGTCGGGCAGGATGTGCGCGTCGAGCTTTGGGAACGCGGTGAATATCACGGCGCGCGCCTCGTTTCGGGCAGCAATGCCGCCGGACAGCTCGTCGCGCGTCGCGTCGCGTTGGCCGCCGCCGAGCTCGCGCGCCGCCTTCAGAAGAAGCGCCGAATGCAAGCCGAGCGGGAGCGCGTTGCGGCGATCGCGAGGGCAGAGGAAGCCGCGCGCGAGGCGCGTCGCGCGCTCGACGGTCCGTTCGCGCTCCGCTCTAGTCTCGAAGGCGCGAGCGTCGCTGATTTCGCGGCCGTGCTCGCGGGGCCACGGCTCTTGGGGCAATGGACGGTTGCTCAGCGCACGCGCATCGAGGGAGGCTTTGCTTGGCTCGCCGGTAGCGCGCCGGCATCGGCCAAAGCTGAATGGTTCGAACTGTCACTCGCGCCGATGCAGCGCGTGGCGCTCGCCGAGACGGTCGATTTGGACCTCGGCTTGTCCGTGGCAGCGGCTTGGCTCAGGCTCGCCAAAGTGCACGGCGTCGACGCCATTCCGGATCAGAACGAGACCTGGTCGGCGCGTGCGGCAGCGGTGGTTCGCCTCGAGCCGCGACTCAGTCGACAACTGCGGCTGAGCCTTGGCGTGGACGCGGGGCTTTTGCTGCGCCCGGTGCGATTCCAATCGCAATCCGATACCAGTGAGCGCTTGCACGGTGCGTGGCTCGGCCTTGGTCTCGGTGTGGTGTTCACGCCGCGTTAGGTGGCGCCTTGTCCAAACAATGCCTCGCGCGCGGCGCGCGTAAAGCTGACGAGGCGGCCTTCGATGCGGAAGGGGAGCTGCTGTTCCGCCAAGCGCTTGCAACCGCGTACCTTCACCTGCACGGGAAAGTCACCGTGCTTCATGCTCAGGGTCGAGCCAGGCGGCGACGCAACGCTAGAGCGAACGACCACGTGGTCGCCTTGAACTTCGACGATCGCGGCGTCGCCGCCGCTTTCGATGCTGAGCGGAACGTTCATGCCTTGCGTCCTCGTTGCATGGCGGCCCGCGCCTCTTTCAAGCCGTCTTTTTCGCGCAGGGTTTGGCGCTTGTCGTAGTCTTTCTTGCCGCGCGCCAGCGAAATCTCGATTTTTGCGCGGTTGTTCTTGAAATAGCACTTGGTGACGACGATCGTCATGCCTTCGCGGTGTACGCCCTCGCGCAGCCGCTCGATCTGAGCCTCGTGTAGCAACAGCTTGCGCGTGCGGATTTCTTCGTGCGCAAAGGCGGCGTGTTTGAGGGTCGCGATGCGCATGCCTTTGACCCACGCCTCACCACGTCGATCGAGCTCGACCCATGCTTCGGTCAAGTTCGCCGGTCCCTCACGCAGCGCGCGCACCTCGCTGCCCATCAAAACCAGACCGGCTTCGAGGGTTTCGCCGAGCGTGTAGTCGAAGGTGGCACGGCGATTTTTCGAGACAAGGCGATCGCCCTGCTCTTGTTTTTTCTTCTGTGCGGCCATTTCGCGGGGCGAGCACTATGCCGTGAGCGCGCGAAGGTGCAACTTCACCCTTCCGCACAGCCACTTTTCGGCACAGGATTGAGCATGGCTTTCTTTCCCGACCAGCGATCGGGCCTTATTTTAGCGATTTTTGCCCTGGTTTGGGGCGGATGTTCCGCCGCCGACATGAGCACTGCGGGCGGCCGGTCCTATGCGGCGGGCGGCGCGCCTAGCGCCGATCCCCCAGGAAGCGCCGGAGGCAGCGCGGCATCCGGGCAAGGTGACGCGGGCGCCGAGGCGGATGGTGGGGCGCAATCGGCGGGTGGCATGCAGTCGGTGAGTGGTGGCGGTCCTGCGCTCGGCTCGGGAGGTACGCGCAACAGTGCGGGCGCCTCTGGTGCTGCTGCCGCGGTGCCTGCGAGCGTGCCGTTCGTGTACGTGGGCAGTACGAACGGTCAGATCTCGATCTTCACGCTCGATGCCACACTCGGGAAATTGACGCTCGTGAAGAGCGTGGCCGCTGGCAACTATCCGTCGTTCCTGGCCTTCGATCGCACGTTTGCGCATCTGTATGCGGTAAACGAACCTGACGGAAAGCTTGCGTCGTTCGGCGTCGACGCCAAGACCGGGGATCTTACGTTCCTGAATCGCGTCGATGCGGGTGGCGCGGCGCCCGCGTTCGTTTCCGTGGACGGCAGTGGGAAGTACGTGCTCGTCGCCAACTACAACAGCGGCACGACCCGCGTATTTTCCGTGCTCAACGACGGCGGCCTGAGTTCCCCAACCGACGACAAGTCGCCGGGCAAGAACTCACACATGATTTTGACGGACCCCGGCAACGAGTTCGCGTTCGTGATGAACAAGGGATCGGACACCATCTCGCAGTACGTGTTCGACGCCAGCAACGGCACCCTCACGCCGAATGACGTTCCTTCGGTGATGACCCCAGCCGGCTCTGGTCCGCGTCACCTTGCGTTTCATCCGAACGGCAAATACGCCTACCTGATTGCGGAAACCGACGACACGATGTCGGCTTACGCCTACGACGCCAAGCTCGGGCGGCTCTCGTTCTTGGAGAGCAAATCCACCTTGCCCGCGGGGACCGACGGCGCGTCGAACACGTGTGCTGAGGTGGTCGTCGCGCCGTCCGGAAAGTTCGTGTACGGCTCGAATCGCGGACACGATAGCATCGTGCGGTTTTCGATCGACACCGCGACCGGCAAGCTCACGTTCATGGACACCACGCCCTCCGGTGGCAACGTGCCGCGTAGCTTTACTCTGTCCGAAAACGGCGAGCTGATGTTGGTTGCCAATGAGTCGGGCAACGTGACCTCATTTTCGGTGAACACCAAGACGGGCGCGTTGACCAAGTTGCTCAGTTCGGACGTGCCGCAGAAGCCGCAGTTCGTGGGCATCGCGAACTTGCCGGCGCAGTAGCTTCGGATCTGCGCGTAGGAAATTCGACCGACATGAACAGCGCCATGCTTTGGACTGGCGGCAAGGATTGCGCGCTCGCGCTGCACCGCAGCGCGCATTTGGGAGTGACCGAGCTCGTCACTTTCGTGCCGCCAGATGCTCATTTTCAAGCTCACAATCTGGAATTGATGACCTGGCAAGCGCGTGCACTCGGCTTGCCCCACCGACGCATCGTGATCGACACGCCGTATCGACAAGGTTACGAGCGCGCGCTCGCCGAGCTGCTCGCGTCCGGTATCGAGTGCGTGGTCACCGGCGACATCGCGCTGGTCGATGGGCAACCGAACTTCGTCTCCGAGTGTGCAGCGCGCGCTGGCATGCGCGTGGAGTTGCCCCTATGGGGCATCGATCGGCGCGCGCATCTGAATGATATCGTCACGCTCGGCTTCGATGTCGTCTTGACGTTCGTGAATGAACCGTGGCTCGACGCGACCTGGGTCGGTCGGCATTTGGACGCTCGAGCGTTACAGGAACTTGATCAGCTGAGTCGCGAAAACGGCCTCGACCAGGCTGGCGAAAATGGCGAGTATCACTCGATGGTGCTGGGCGGGCCGGGCTGGCACTCGGTGATCGAGCTCCGCGGGCACACACTCAGCGCACCACCGCACCACCGCCTCGAGGTGACGGGCATCGCCGCTCGCTCGGTGTAGCTGTCGTACCCGTACTCCCGTCGCGCATCGCGCCTCGGCGGTGTGTGGAATGGTCGGAGGCAAAGCGAGCTCACTGCGGGCTTTTGTGGCCATTCGCCGACGCCGTAGTTAAGGTCAGTGCGTCCTTCAGCCATGGCTAGTGTCGATGAAACAATGGTGGCCGCAAGCGTCGACTTCGTCGAGCCGACGCCCAGCACCGACGCCACCACGCCGATGGACATCGGCGAGGACATCGTTGGGCTCACGCTGAATGACACGTACATCCCGGAACGCATCCTCGGTGAAGGCGGAATGGGGCGCGTCTACCTGGCGCGCCACACGCGTATCAGGCAAAAGCGCGTCGCGGTGAAGGTGCTGCACCCGGAGTACTTCTTGAATGCTCAGGTGCTCGCGCGCTTCCAGCGCGAAGCCGAAACCGCCGCGGCGATTTCGCATCCCAACGTCGTGACCGTGCTCGACGTCGATCGCACGCCGCACGGCTTACCGTACCTGGTCACCGAGTATCTGGATGGCATCGAGCTGGCGGATCAGCTCAAAGCTCGGGAAAAGTTCTCCGCGACCACCGCGGTGCACATCGCCCGTCAGCTTTGCCGAGGGCTCGGGGCTGCGCACAAGAGCCAGGTGATTCACCGCGACGTGAAGCCGCAGAATATCTTCCTAGTGGGTGATTTTGCCCACGGAGTTCCCGAGCGGCCGGCGATCAAAGTGCTGGATTTCGGGCTGTCTCGCTTCTCCGACGGCTCGGGCAGCGATCTCACTCAGGCCGGCTGCATCATGGGCACGCCCGCTTACATGGCGCCCGAGCAGGCGCGCGGGCAACCGGTCGATCATCGCACGGACGTCTACGGCGCGGGCGTGGTGCTGTACACGATGCTCACCGGCCGTCCGCCGTTCGAGGGTGATACTCCGCAGGCCACCGTGCTGGCCGCCATGAACGCCGAGCCACCTCGACCTCGCTCGTTCGAGCCGTCGATTCCGCCGCGTCTCGAGTTGATCATCGAGCGAGCGATGGCGCGTGAGCCCGCAGATCGCTACCAGGACATGGCAGCGTTCGAGCAAGCGCTGGCCGAGTTCGAAGCGGAAAGTCTCGCGCGTCCGATCGATTCGATCGCCCCGCCCGTGCTGGCCAAGCAAGATGCCAGCGCTCGCCGTTCGCTGCGCGATTCGGATGCGGACGTGGACGCCGCGCGACCACGGCTCGTGCTGTTCGCGTTGGCCGCGGCCGTGCTGATCATTTCGGGCGCGATCAGCTCGATTATCGGCATCGAGTACGCCGCACACTACCAGTTCAGCCGGATGGAGCTCGAGCTGCTCTCGCTCGGAATCGTCGGCAGCTCGCTCACGCCGGCGTTGCTCTGGATCCTGCACGTTCGTCGTCGCATTTGGGAGAGCAGTAGTCGCGTGCTGTCGCTGCTCGGTCAGGTGCGCGCTGCGGTCATTGCTGGCATCAGCACGTATGGGCTCGGTCTGCTCGCGCTCCACGTCGTCGACGACTTTGCCGTGCGGGTGGTCGGAAGTTCGGGCTTACCGGCGATGGGTGTCACCTGGCCGGGCTGGAGTTTGCTCTTGCCGATCATGGCGCTGGACGCGTCAATCACCGTCGTGTGGTGCCGTCGCTTGGCGCTGATTCGTTCGGGCTGGCGCCGTCGCTTGGCGTTGAGCCTTGCGCTGAGCATCGGGCTGGTCGTCTTCGGAGCGTTGGTCGTGGGTGGTTATTGGTGGCAACACCAGACCGGTTGAGCGCTACTCACTCGACTACAGCAAGCGTGAATGGAAACAACCCTTAACGGCGCCGCGTCGCTGCGGTGGAAATTTCCGCCGTTCGTTTCCGCGCACGAATAGAGCCAAAAGCACGCAGCTGGCTGATCCGCGAGCGGACTGGAATCGGTTCCAGAAGTTGCTATGGTCGGGCATGCTTTCGAATCGCCTTTGGCGTGCGTGTCTTCATTTATCGCCGTCGCTCGCTGGTTTCGCGCTACTCGCGTCGCTCGCTGGTTGCGACGCCGGTGGTAAGACCGAGGACCCCCCTCCGCCGCCCGCAACGGTGCTGCCGAGTCTCTTTGGAACACCCACGCAGAGCGGTAGCGGAAGCACGACCGAGCGATACACGAAGGCGGACGTGAAGCGGAACGACGTCAATTACTACTTCATGGCCAACGGCTGGGGGCCGAAATGGGAGTCGCAGTCCATCAGTTGGAACGGCACGTCATTCACAGTCGACAGCTTGAACGGCACGCGCGGCGACAACTACGAGCCCGCCGGCTACCCAACGGTATTTTGCGGTCTCTATTCCAACTCGAAGTCCGGAGAATGTGGCTTGCCGAAGGCGATTGCCGATATTCACTCCCTTCGCACCGGTTGGAGCTGGAGCGCCAACGGCAACGGCAACGCCTCGTACAACGCTGCCTATGACATTTGGCTCTCCACGACCAACGACATGCAAGGGTTCAGCGGTTACTTGATGGTCTGGCTCCGCGACCCGCCGGGAGCGCAGCCGGCTGGCTCGCGCAAGGGTTCCCCCGTCGAGGTGGCGAACGCGCCCGGCACCTGGAACATTTGGGCCGGCACGGTAAACTCGGTAAACACCAAGCCGATCGTCAACTATGCGCGCGCCGAGGGCTACGACTCGGAGGCGCTCGAAATCGACGTAATGGATTTCGTGCGTGACGCCCAAGCGCGGCAGCTCACCTTGCCGGGTAGCACGATCCTCAGTGTTGCGGTCGGTTTCGAGATTTGGTCGCCCGTCACCAACCTGCAATCGAACGACTTCTACGTCCAGGTGCAGTGACGCACTTTTGCGCGCTTGTGAATTGCAAGTTCTGCCCCAGACTGTCGTCCCCTGAATGCTACGGACGATCCTGGAGGGCGCTGAAACCCACAATCTAAAAGGCATCGATCTCGAGCTCGTGCCGGGCCAGGTGGTCGTCATCACCGGGGTATCCGGCGCGGGCAAGAGCAGCCTGGCGATGGACACGCTGTACGCCGAAGGGCAGCGGCGTTTCGTCGAGAGCTTCAGTCCCTACGCTCGTCAGTTTTTGGAGCGCCTCGAGCGGCCGCCCATGAAGCGGCTCGAGCCGATCCCCGCGGGTATCGCCGTCGATCGACGGGCGCCGATCAAGAGCTCTCGCTCGACGATCGCGACCATGGCGGACCTGGAGCCATACTTGTCCGCGCTGTTCTTGCGCGAAGCCAAGCCGGTGTGCCCCGAGCACGGCTTCGAAGCGCGCGAACTGACCGTCGCCAGCGCGGCACGCAGCGCCGCCGAAAGCGTCGGTAGCGCGCGCGCGGTAGTGACCTATCCAGTCCGCGTGGCGGGGACCGAAGCGTATTTGGAAGTTCGCGAAGGGCTCCTCCGCGACGGTTATCGACGCGCTTGGCTCGGCGGCAAGACCGAAGAGCTGGACGCGATCAAACCGTCACAGGTCTTCGAGAGTGGCGCGCTAGAGGTGATCGTCGACCGCGTGGGCAGCGGAAAGGACGAAAAGAGGCTGGCCCAGGGCATCGAGACCGCTTGGGGGCGCGCGCAGGGCGTGGCCCACATCCACACGGATAGCGCGCGTTTTCAGCTCAAGCGCGGCCTCGCCTGCCCGGAGTGCAGCCGCGAGCTGCAGCCCGCGCGCGCCGGACTATTCTCGTATGAATCACCGCTCGGCGCGTGCCCGGCCTGTCGCGGCTTCGGTCGTACCCTCGGTGTCGACATCGCGAAGGTAATCCCGGACGAATCACGCAGCATCGCAAAAGGCGCAATCCGGCCTTGGCGTGGCGCTTCCACGAAATGGGAGCGCGCCGAAATCGAGAAGCTGTGTCGGCGTCACGGCATTCCGAGCGACAAGCCGTGGGCGCAGCTGTCCGCCGCGCACAAGAAGATCGTGCTCGAGGGCGACGGCGGGTGGAGCAAAGGCACGTTCCCCGGTGTCATCGGCTGGTTCAAGTGGTTGGAGACCAAGACGTACAAGATGCACGTGCGCGTGTTGCTCGCGCGCTACCGCTCGTACGACCAATGTCACGCATGTCACGGTAAGCGTCTCAACCCAACCGCGCTGAGCTATCGCGTCGCTGGCATTAGTTTGGCGGATTTTCACGCGCTCGAGATTTCGGAGGCGAAGCACCGCGTCGGGTTGCTGAAAACGCACACCGCGCAGGGTGAATTGGCTCGCAAAGAGCTGGAAAATCGCCTGGGTTATTTGGAGCGAGTGGGCCTCGGCTACCTCACTCTCGATCGCCAAGCTCGCACCTTGTCAGGCGGCGAGGCGCAGCGTGTCACGTTGACCGCGGCGCTCGGGACCTCCCTGTGCGGCGCGTTGTTCGTGCTCGACGAGCCCACCGTCGGTCTGCACCCGACCGACGTCGAGCCGCTGAACGCGCTCTTGCGCGAGCTCTCCCAGCGCGACAATCTGGTGCTCGTGGTCGAGCATGACCCAGCGGTCATCCGCGGCGCCGACCGCGTGATCGAGTTGGGTCCGGGCGCGGGCAATGACGGCGGCCGCATCGTCAAGGACGCGCCACCCAGTGCGTTCACTTCGGCTGCGACCGCTACGGGACGTGCGCTCGGCGCGAACGCGGTGCTGCGCCGCGAGCTGCGTCAGGCCACGAGCTACCTCACCGTCAGGGGCGCGAGTGCGAACAACTTGCGCGCGATCGACGCGCGCTTGCCGCTCGGTGTGTTGTGCGCCGTGACCGGTCCGAGCGGCTCGGGCAAGAGCACTTTGGCGGTCGACATCGTGTACCGCACCTTGGCGCGCAAGTTGGGTGACTTCGACGAAGAGGCGCCCGGCGCGTGTGCCGGAATTGACGGCATTTCTGCGGTAAAATCCGTCACTTTGGTCGACCAATCGCCGCTTGGCCGTACCTCGCGCGGCAACGCGGCGACGTACACCAAGGCCTGGGATTTGGTCCGGGCATTGTACGCAAAAGAGCCGGCCTCGCTAGCGCTAGGCCTCACGCCATCGGACTTCTCTTTCAATGTCGACGGCGGGCGTTGCGAAGCCTGTTCTGGCGAGGGTTTCGAGACGGTCGAGATGCAGTTCTTGGCCGACGTGCGGCTGGTCTGTCCAGCGTGTCGTGGGCGGCGTTTCAAGGACAACGTGCTGGCCATTTCGCGCGCAGGTGTGAGCGTGGCCGAGGTGCTCGAGATGACGGTCACCGGAGCACTGGCACACTTCGCCTCCGAGGTGGGGATCCAGCGCGCGCTAGGTCCCGTCGAGAAGCTGGGGCTCGGATATCTGCGGCTCGGGCAAGCGCTGTCCACCTTGTCGGGCGGTGAGGCACAGCGCTTGAAACTGGCGCGCGCGCTCAGCGAAAAGCATCAGGGCGCGCTGTTCGTGCTCGACGAACCGAGCGCGGGCTTGCACGCCGACGAAGTGGCGCGTGTGCTGGCTGCCCTGGACGTAATCGTGGACGCGGGCGGTAGCGTGATCGTCGTCGAGCACGATCTCGATTTGATTGCGAACGCCGATTATGTGCTCGATATGGGGCCAAATGCTGGGGCTGGGGGAGGGCTTCTGGTGGCGCAAGGCGCGCCGCGCGAAGTGGCCCTCGTGCCCGAATCGCGCACGGGGCACGCGCTTGCGGAGTACTTTACCAACCGCGAAGGAAGCAAGCGGGCTTCGCCGGGGGGGGCGCGCAGCAAACGCGTGCCTCGGGCGCTTTCGGGCAGCGCGAGCCCGCGGCTCGACGCGAATCTGAGCGTCGAGCGAGCCCGCGAACACAACTTGCACGATGTGAGCGTCAAGATCCCGCATGGCGCATTGACGGTCGTCACTGGCCCGAGCGGCTCGGGAAAGAGTACGCTCGCTTTCGATGTCGTGTTCGCCGAAGGGCAGCGTCGCTTTCTCGAAACCCTGACGCCGTACGCGCGACAATTCCTACCCACCATGCCGCGCCCGGACGTGGACAGCGTAACCGGCGTGCCGCCGAGCATCGCGCTCGAACAGCGCACTTCACGCGCCGGCGGAAAGTCCACCGTCGCCACCGTCACCGAAGTCGCGCACTACTTGCGGCTCTTGTACGCCAAACTCGGCGTTGCGCATTGCCCGACGCACGACACCCCGATCTTGCGCACCAGCCCCGCGGCGATCCTCGAGCAGGTGCGCAGCCTGCGCGGGAAAATCACGCTGCTGGGACCCGCGCTTCAAGCGCGCAAAGGCACCTATCTGGACCTATTTTCGGCCGCCGCGCGCGACGGAATCGAGTCCTCGTACGCCGACGGCAAGCTGGTTTCGAATGACGACCCGCCGCGGCTGGTGCGCAGCAAAGAGCACACCATTGATCTCGTGATTGCCGCGGACGTCGACGCCAAGGCGCTCGACGACGCGGACTTCGCGCGCGCGCTGCGCTGGGGCAACGGTGCGGTCAAGGTTCGCGCCGGTACAAAAGAGACGCTGTACTCCACGCTCAACGCTTGTCCGAAGTGCGGATTTTCCGTGCCCGAACTCGACCCGCGCTGGTTCTCGTTCGCGACGAAACAAGGGCGCTGCGAGACGTGCGAGGGGAACGGCGAGATCGCGGAAGCTCCTAAGCGCGGCCGCAAGAAACAAGCCGAAGCCGAAGCCACGAGTGAGCCTTGTCCCGACTGCCACGGCGCGCGTCTATCGCCCATCCCGCGTTCGGTCAGAGTCGGAGACGAGCGGTATCACGAGCTATCCGCGCGATCGATCGACAGCGCCAGTGAGCGCGTGCAGAAGCTGAAGTTCCCGGCCGAGGACATGCCGGTCGCCAAACCGATCTTGGTCGAGCTCCGTCGCCGGCTCGATTTCTTGCGCGACGTGGGGCTCGGTTACCTCTCGCTCGATCGCGCAGCGCACACGCTTTCTGGCGGCGAAATGCAGCGCTTGCGGCTGTCGGCGCAGCTCGGCGCTGGACTCACCGGCGCGCTGTACGTCCTCGACGAACCGACGATCGGCTTGCACCCACGGGACACCGGGCGCTTGCTCGGGAATCTGCGCAACTTGGTCGACCTCGGGTCGACGGTGCTGGTCGTCGAGCATGATACCGAAACCATTCGCGCGGCAGACCATTTGATTGATCTGGGACCCGGGGGTGGTTCACGGGGGGGGCGCGTGATGGCCGAAGGCACGCCGAAGCAGGTGTTGTCCGTGAAGGACTCACCGACTGGTCGCGCGTTGGCTGCTGCACCCGTACTGCGCGAGCCGCAGGCGATCGAACGCGGCGCTGCCCAGCTCGTCTTGAGCGGTGCGACACAAAACAATTTGAAGGACGTGGAGCTCAGTATCCCGCTCGGCTCGTTCACGGTCGTGGCGGGGGTGAGCGGCTCCGGCAAGAGCACGCTCATCCGACACGTACTGTTGCCCGCGTTACGCGAGAAGCTGAAGCTCGTCACGGAGGCTCCAGGCAGCTACAAAACGCTTCGCGGCTATCAAGAGCTCGTCCGCGCCGTGGCTGTCGATCAGTCGCCGATTGGCCGCACACCGCGCTCCACACCCGCCACCTTCCTCGGCATTTGGGATTCGATCCGAAAGCTGTTCGCCGCGACCAACGAGGCAAAAATGGCAGGATTTGCCGCGACTCGCTTTTCCTTCAACAGCAAGGGTGGAGGCCAATGTCCGACCTGCGAAGGCCAAGGCGCAGTGACCCACGAAATGAGCTTTCTGCCGGACGTGGTGACTCCTTGCCCAACCTGCAATGGTCTACGCTTCGAACCGCAAACGTTGGACATCAAGTACCTCGGGCGCTCGATTGGCGAGGTGCTCTTGCTCACCGCGGAAGAGGCGGTGGAGCTGTTCGCAAACCACCCGACCGTTTCGGCTCCGCTCCAGACGTTGACGGATTTGGGGGCTGGATACATCACGCTCGGCCAAGGGTCGCACACTCTGTCCGGGGGCGAGGCGCAGCGCTTGAAGCTCGCGGCGGAGCTGACCGCCACGCGCCGTCACGAAAAAACGCTGTACGTTCTCGACGAGCCAACCACAGGATTACACATCGCGGACGTCGCCAAGTTGATGGGTGTACTCGGTCGGCTCGTCGAGCGCGGCGATACACTGGTCGTGATCGAGCATCACCCGCAAGTGATCGCGGGCGCAGACTACCTCGTGGAACTCGGGCCCGAGGGCGGCTCGCAAGGCGGAAAAATCGTTGCTGCGGGTAGCCCGTCGAAGGTTGCCAAAGGCAAGACCGCGACAGCGGCGGTGGTGCGCGAGCTACTCGCGTGAGCGCCGTTCGGTGCTAGCTCTTTTCGGCGAGAATTCGCGCCATCACCGCGGTGGGATCGCTCGTCTCGGCTGCTCGTGAAATGCGCTCACTGAGCGCCAAATGCGCCTCACAGCGCAACACGCTCAGATCGGGATTTTCGACGGCCGGGTGCGCGTAGCGGTCCGTGAAGGTTTTCATGCGGCGGTTGGCGGTCCCCAACTGCTCCTGGCTGATTCGTCCCACTTCGACCGCGCGCACCACGGCGTCGATCGCGCGATGGGCGAGCTCTGCCGTGTGGCAACACAGGAATTGATCGATGCCCGCGTCGAGCCCAAGCAGCACCGTCTCTTCTACCTCGTAGTGGTCCGCGATCGCGCGCATCTCGAGATCGTCCGAGACGACGAGTCCGTCGTAGTTGAGCTGTTCGCGCAGCAGCTCGTGTAAAACTCTGCGGCTCATGGTCGCCGGGTAGTGCGCATCCAGGGGTTCGAAGATGACGTGTGCGGTCATCAACGCCGGAATGCCCGCCGCGACGGCTGCTGCAAATGGCCGTAGTTCGATGCGTTGCAAGCGCTCCAATGAATGCGACAAGCGCGGCAAAGCCAAATGCGAGTCTTGATGAGTATCGCCATGGCCTGGGAAGTGTTTGCCGCAAGCCGCGACGCCGGCGCTCTCTAAGCCACTCGCGAGCGCAACGCCCAGCTCACCGACCAACTCGGGGGTGCGACCGAACGAGCGTGAACCGATCACCGGGTTGTCGGGATTGGTGTCGACATCGAGTACGGGCGCGTAGTTCACGTCGAAGCCGACCGCGCGCAGTTCCCGCCCGATCAACGCGCCGAGTTCACGGGCCAGGGTCGCGCTTCCGGTTTCGCCCACGGCGCGCATCGAGGGCAGCTCGGTGAAGCCTCGTCGCAAGCGTGCGACTTTGCCGCCTTCTTGGTCGAGCGCGATCGGAATTGGACGACCGGCATGGCGTTTGATGGCGCTCGTGGTGTCGGCGACCTCTGCCGGCTCACCGACGTTGCGTGAAAATAGTACGACGCCGCCCACCCCGCGCGCGAGCAGCGAGCTCAAGTCAGCGCTGACCGCCTTGCCGTGAAAGCCAACGGTGAACAGCCGCGCGGCGCGTGTCTCGAGTTCGGAGGCCATGATTGTCGAGCTCAGCCGCGCTCGCGGCGCATCTCTCCGAGCTGCGCGAGCGCTCGCGCGAGCGATGCTTTACCACCTTGGCCGGCGAATGCGACCGGAACGCGCGCTTCACGCGCGGCCGCAACCACTGGTTCGGTGTGCTTGTGCGAAACGATGCGGTCCAGGATCACCACGCCGATGACGCGGCCCTGGCGAATGCGCTGCGGTAGATTGCCGACCGCGTGCACTCCGTCGCGTTCGGTGTCGATCCACTCGGCTTCTGCGGCGAACTCCGGGGGGAGTGCGCCGGACTTTTCGCGCCCAGAAAGCGCGCCGATGATCACCAACTTGCCGGGATGGCTCCGCGGCTTGGGCGTCGTCGACGGTTCGTGCTCGGAGATGGGCTCGGGATCGGGCGTGGCGGGGTTCTGAATGGGCGCACGCGCGACGAGTTCCGGCAATGAGGCGACCACGCGAGCCAGCTTCAGCGCCGCCTCGGCCGCGCGCTCTTGCCGCGCGGGTTGTTTCAACTCGTGTTCGGTCGCAAAGGCCTCCGCGATTTCGAACTCGAGCGCGCGCTCGTAGCCGCGCAGCGCGTTCTCTAGCGTGGCGACGCGCTCGGCGACCTCAGCGCGTTTGGCGTTGAGCGCCGCACGAACCGAGTCGACTAGATCATCGAAGGCGGAGGGTGGCATCGCACCCGGAGCTTGCCTCCGGGTGCGCAACAAGTCGAGCTAGGATCAGCGCGTGGACGCAGGAAAAAGCTGTGAACTCGGGACGGCTTGCTTCGGCTCACAGCTGCTCGACCAAAGCAATCGTGCGATCGCGCCGCCGGTTGCCTCGTAATACTCGAGCTTCAGGTCGTACTTCTGACCCGCCGAGAGCGTGACACTCGCCTGGTTTTCCGTGGAACCGTGGTCTGTCCAATTGTCGATCAGCAACTGCCCATTGAGCCAGAGCCGAACGCCGTCATCGGATACCGTGTAGAACGTCGTGGCACCGCTGAAACGTGGACTCACTTGCCCGGTCCAACGCACCGAGAAGCGATCGGCCGGCAGCGCCGCATTGGGGGCGGCGTTGCCCCAGGAAAAGTCGACGTTGGCGTCGACTCGCGTGAGCGCGCTCTTGGTCAGTGTTTTGCTCGCGAAGTACTCGCCTCGCAGGCCGCTGCCGTTGCCGTTGGCCGGGACGCACGAAGGCGGCGGTGTCGGGCTGCCGCCAGGCGAGATGCTCACACCACCCGCGTTGAGAACCGCGCCCGCGCGGCTCTTCATGAAGAGTTGCCCATCACTGTAGGTGTCATTCTGATAGGAACTCTGACCGCTGGCACCCGCGCCGAACAGCAAGGCGATCACGCCTGAATCGGCGAACTTTTCGAGGTGCGACGTGCCATTGGCAAAGAAGTACTCGGCTCGATTGTCCTTGTAGCCTTCCGCGGCGCCGCCGTTGTTCCAAACGTTCTTGTGATTGGAATTGCCGAGCGGGATTTGCCAGAGGATCCAGCGCTTGGCCGCCTTTTGATTCCATAGCCGCAACCACTCGGCGTAGCGGTTGAAACTGCGCGTATTGATCGAAGCCGAGTCGCTCGGATCCCAGCCGCGGTCGGAGCCTTGAACCACGCGGTAGTAGTCGGCGTCGCGATCGAGCGGATCGCCGACGAGCACGTCGTATTGCAGGCCGGTCACGTTGTTGGTCAGGCCCATCGGTGCCAAAAACCGGTAGACCTTGTCGACTTCAGGTCCGAGCGCATCGCTCACGCTGTACGATGCAATGTCCTTCCCGCTGGCCCACGCTGAGACGTGCAAGCCCAAGACGGCGTTGGATGCTCCCACCGCTTGCTTCAACTTCAAGAAGGCGAGCCCGAACCCCGCGACGGTGTTGGGCAAGGTAGCGAGCTCCGGCATGCCGCTGGCGGCGATCGCTGCATACGCGTTCGGATCATCCTTACTCTGCTGCTCCAGAAAGCCCACGGCATCGGCCTCGAGCAGCACGAGCGTTGGCTTCCCGAAATCCTTCACCCGCTGCATCAGGATCTTGAAGTCGCCGAAATAGGACAGCATCGTGCTGGGGGTTTGCACCTTCTGCAGCGTTGCCGATTCGCCTCCGCCGGCTTCGCCGACCAGCTGATAATACTGGACCGCAGGGATATAAGCCTGCTGGTTTGATTCGTTCAGGTAGGCGAGGCCCCAAGAACCATCGTACTGCGACCAACCCCAGTTATTGACCCAGCCCTTCGTGAAGTAGCGGTAGCGCACGTCCCAGCGTACTCCGCTGTCTTTCATCCACGTCTGACCCGAGTCTTCGAATAGACCGACCGTCACTCGGGCGGGCAAGCCGGCGGGCACTACTCCGCTGGCACTCGTTGCTGCCAGCGGCTCTGCTGCCGCAGTCGTTGGATTTTCTGGATCGATGGCGCTGCTACACGCCAGCACACAAAGCGAAAACAACCCGAACCATTTCGAATGCTGCACGCACCTTCTCCTGTAAAAGGAGCACGCTGGCGCGAAAGTCGCGCTCATCTGCTGCCTCGCGCCAGGCATTCTGTGCATCGCAGTGGCTTGCGCTCGTCGCTTTTGGTCAGAAAATGGTCACGGATCGCGTGTCATTTTGCCGCGAATGTGCGCGCGGTTTTGTTCGTGTAAACAGCGAGGCGATCACGCTGACGCACGGACCGCACGCGTCGAAGTGCCAATCGCGACAACGAATCGAGCGATCGCGTTCAGCGCGTTCGATTCGATTCGAGCGTTGCGCCGCGGGGTTGCGCAGGCAACGAGCACATTGGCGTCGGCGGCGCGGGCGGGAGGAACGCACGTGCTACGTCGGGGTCGGCGTGAGGCTCAGGGGCCACCTCGTCAGTGACGAGCAGCGGCACGGTCGTGCTCGCGACGGGCGCATTCGGCACGAACACAGACCACACCTCGGAGACGAGGGCGGACAGGTCTTCAGGGAAGAAATCCGACGAAGAGTCCGGCGTAGTGGCAGACGCCTCAACCGAAGCGATCGGCTCCTCGCTTGCGCTCGAGATCTGCGTGGGCGCCGCGATTGCGGAGCTATAGTGCGCAACCAGGGGGTGCTCGGAGGTGGCTTCGATCGAGCCGCGCTTGGCGAGCGCTACCAGCGACAAGAACGCCATTGCCCCAACGACGAGTCCGACTGGCTTCCGGAAGCGCCCCCAATGAGCGAGCTGCTCCTCAGTCGGCGGTCGGTCGCCCGCGTCGTCCAACTCGTGTGGGTGGATCGACGTTGCGGCGTGTGCTCTTTCGGCGTCATAACTGCCGAAAAAATCGTCGTCGTCGAAACCAGTCGGTGAATCCATGCGATTGCGGGAGTGCCCACTCGGGCGTCGAGCTCAAAATAGTTTAGTCACCGAGAATGGCAACCAGCAGGCACGGGATCAACCGTGACACATTCTGGCGGAATGAGCTCCTACGGGTTTCTGCGAGATGTCCTCGCCGACCAGAGCGCTCGATTTTTAGCGCTGTTTTCAGTGTGTTGTGGGCGCTGTGCGGAGGAAGAGCCAACGACCGTATCATCTCCGCGAGTGACGGTCGTATGCAGAGTCGGGCAGGCGTGGCTGCAGTGAAGGCATTTGACGAACCGCGCTGCCCAGCGCCGCTCGCGGCCGCTGAGCGCGCCCTTTTCAGTTTGGCCCAACCAACGCTCGAGCAATGGCCCGCGCAATTGGCGCTCGACTCAGAGCGCGTTTCACCAAACCGCCGGCTGAGGTAGTCGCATGAATACGGTGTACTTCATGTCCTCCAATACGCTGCTGACACTGGCGGGTTTCATCTCTTCCGGCATTGGCGTGTTGTTGCCGCTCGCTTTCATCGCGGTGATTGCGACCGTCGTGCGTCGGCATCGCCCAGATGTGACGCCGCTCTTGCTCGGCGCGATGAGCTTCGAGTGTTTGATCTCGGTCGTGTCGTACGTGACGATGTTCGCGCTGCCGCACGTCTTGACAGTGAGCGCCCCCTCGATCGCGGGCAGGAGCAGCTACACGGAAGCTTACGCGCTGAGCAACGTGATCTTCAGTGTCGGGCACGCCGCGGCGCGCATCTTGTTGTTGTGGGGCATCGTGCGCTTGGCACAGCCGCCGAACCGCTGAGCAACTCGGGAACAGCGGCTACGGTTTGACCACACTCTCGAGTCGCGAAAGCACGCTCGACGAGGAGCTCATGATGCTCGTCACCACGCCGCTGTCGGGCGGCTCACTGCCCGGAGCCGGCTTGTTCTTGCTCTGTTCGAGTTCAGCCAGGGTCGGCACGCGATCACTGCTGCCCGAGGCTTCGAGCGCGAGATTGGCATTCGTCAACGTCAGCTTGGCATCCGAGCTAAATCCGAGCTCACGCTGTACGTTCGCGAGCTCCAAGGTGATGGTGATGAACGGGCTCGCGTTCTTGGGCAAGAGTGGCAAGCTGAGTTGCCAGCCGGTGCGCAATGGCGAGAGCGCGCGCTTGGGGAAGCCGGCGCGGATGAACGCTGCGGCTGCGCGTCGATAGTGCAGGGCTGCCACTTCAGGTTGCTTCAACTTGCGCGCGAGCTCTGCGGTCCGATGTTGGAGCCAGGGGGCTCCGAGCATCAAACCAGACGCGGTCTTGTAGGTTTCGAGCGCTTGGGCTTCGTGTCCTTCAGCAGTGAGTTTCTTGGCTACAGCAATGAGCGTCTCGACTTGCTCTTGCACGGTGTTGGTGGGTTTGGAGGAATTTGCGATCACGACTGCCACTAAGCAGGGAGCGTGCCCGCCCCATCGAGCGCCGGAGTATTGGGCAAGTGTTTGAAATAATTGCAATTTGAGAGTCGGGGTTGGGCCGCGCCGAGCCTCGAAAGCTTGAATTGAGAATCGCGTCGTCTCAACGCGAGAAGCCGGCTAAGACTCTCGCGTGCGCTGGTCGCGACTCGTGCTTGCTGCGGTGGGTGTTGTTGCCTGTGTGGGTGTCGCGCTGTTCACGCGGCGGGTGTTGTCGCAGTCGCACCCACCAGTACGCGCGTCCGCGTTTCACGACACAGCGCGAGCCGCGCAGCCGAGCGCGTCATCGAATCCGATTGCGGACGCGCGCGAGCGGCTCGCTCAGTTCGAAGCTTCACGCCGCGCTGCGACCGATTTCGCGCGTTTACCACCGGCGAATCGCAGTCATGGAGCCGATCCATATGCGCTCGCGAGCTTGGACGCGGAGCACTTGGTGGGCGTGCTGCGTGGCGCGTCCGCGCTCGTCTTGCTCGATACGCGACTGCGCGAGCTACAACGTATCGACGTGCCGGGCTCGGCCGTCGCGCTGACGGTCAGCGAATCCGGCGAGTGTTGGGTTGCGGCGGAGGCGTCGCGATCGCTCCTTCGGTTTCGCTTCGACGGTCAACGGCTGGCTCGGGTTGGACAACTCGATTTGCCGGGGATTCTAGGCGTTCGTGCGCTGACCGCCGGCCCTTCCGGTGTGCTGTACGTGCTCGATGAACACGACGGCACGTTGCTGACTATCGACCCTGCGCGCTCGACGTCAGTGAGGGAGCGGCGCCGAGTGGGCCATGGACCGCTCTCGCTTCGGCGTGTGGGCTCGCTGCTGATCGTCGATCTGCTACTCGACCATGCCTTGGCCATTTATTCTTTGGACGCTCGAGGAGCCATCCTCGAAGAGCGTGCACGCGTTCATCATGATGGGCCGATTTGGGGATTCGACGCGGCATTGTTGAGTGACGGTCAGCTGCTGCTCGCTGCAGCTGGCGTGGAAGATCACGCGCTCGATCGTAGTCAGGGTTTCTTCGGCAACATCGACTCGTTCGTGTTTTGCTACCTGCTGCCGAAAGCGGGCGCCCTTCGCGCGCTCTGGCAGCGGAATGTGTCCGAACTGGGGGTAGTGACGCCAAAAGCGCCGCTGCTCTTCTTGGAGGGCGAAAAGGCGCGCTTGTTCGTTGCGGGCTATGGCAGTGATCGCGCGCTACAGCTCTACTTCGATCCTTCCTCGCAGGCGCTGGCCCGCGCTCAGACCGAACCCTTTTTTCCGGGCGTTTCTGCGGCGCTGCGCTTGCCGTCGGGGGAAATCGCCTTGGCCGATCCGCTGCTCGACGTTTGGTTGCTTCGACCTGCAGCGGGAGAGCGGCGCGAGCCAGCAGAGGTCGTGCCAGTGACGTCTCAGCAAGCGCCGCTCGCGACAACCGAAGAGCGCTTGGGTGAAGCGCTGTTTTTCACCACGCTGATGGCCCCGAACAACAACAGCGAAAACACTCATAGTCGCTTCAGCTGCGAAACCTGTCACTTCGAGGGCTATGTCGATGGCCGCATCCACTACACCGGCCGCGACGACGTGCACGTGGCGACCAAGCCGCTGCGCGGGCTGTTCAACAATCGGCCGCACTTTTCGCGCGCGCTCGACGCAGATCTGGCCACCGTGTCGCATCACGAGTTTCGCGTCGCTGGCAACGGTAGCGGCACCGATCCCTGGTTCGAGATCCAGAGTGAGCACTATCCCTGGCTCACCCAGCTCGGGGTGTTCGACGAAACCGTCGGCCCAGAAGCGCTCCGGCGCGCGCTGATCGCGTTCTTGATGCGCTTTTCGCACACCACGAATCCGGCGGTGGTGGGTCGAGCTCACTTCAGCGCCGAGGAACAACGCGGAGCGGCGTTGTTTCGCGATCACTGTGCGAGCTGTCACGCCGCGCGGCTTCAGAGCGACGTGGCCGAGAGCGCACTCTCATTCGATGCCTGGGAGCGGGCGATCTTTTCGGCGGAAGGCGCGATCGTCTGGGCAAGCGCGGAGTACCAAAAGACGGGGGTGATCCCGTACGTGCACGAGTCCGGGACGCGCGTCCCATCGTTACGCCGCGCCGCCGCCAAGTGGCCGCACTTCACCAATGGCTCGGCCGATACGCTGCTCGACGTAGTGCGCCGCGCGCGCTTCACCCTTCGGGGATCACGAAGCGCGTTCGACGGAACGCAGTTCTTTCACGACCGAGCGCCGCCCGACGCGGCGCTGCGAGCGCTCACGCCGGACGAGGCGCGCGATGTGACCGCGTTCTTAGAGCTGCTGTGACGCCGGCAAGCTGTCAGTCACCGGATCGACGGCGGAGATCACTGCCACCTGGATGTCCAAGCGACGAGCGGAGCTGATCGGCGAGCCGTCGAATTCCACGATGTGGAAGCGATCGAACACGCGCGTGCCCGTCGTTTTCACCTGCGAACCGATGATTTGTACGCGCTGTTGGAAGAGCGCCTGAGCCAAGGCCAGGAGCAAGCCCGAGCGATCGCCGGTCTCGACCTCCAACGTGCTGAACACACCATCCGAGCCTTCGATGAAACGGACGACCGTCTCCGAAGAGGAGGGAGTGGGAGGCGGGCGTACGCTCGGGTCGGCGCGGCGCCGATCGAGCTTGCCATCGAGCAAACCGCACAGCGTGGTGCGCAGCAGATCGATCTCTTCCTTGCTGACGCGGAGCTTGCGCTGCTGCTCTTTTTCGTGGCGCACCCAGAAGACGTCGACGGCTTCGTTCGTGCCTTGCTCGATGCGGCGCGTGTACGCCTCGGCCTCGATGACGTCCAACCCGCACAGCACGAGGGCCGCGCTGATGGTCGCGAGTAACCCAGGGCGATCGTCGGCCACGACGCACACGGCGGAGCCAGGCACGCGACTCGAATTGAAACTACCGACGTTGGCCGAAGCCGACTCTCGTTCGCGCGCTATTTTAGTGTGCGCGGCGATCGCGGCGATGTCGAAATTTCTGCGATAGCTCTCGGGCAGTGATGCCGCGAACGCTCGCACCTCGTCGGACTCATCGGGGGAAGTAGACACGGGCTCAGCCTAGCGCGGGCAAAAGGCGGGCGCCTTTCATTGTTGTTTCCAAACTGTGTTGCAGCATTACTTACCTCCGTCCACCTTGGCGGGTTGAGCCACCGGAAAACCGGGAATTGCCGGGAAACCAGGCGGGAGCGTGCTCGGAAACGTGCTCGGAAAAGTCTTGGGCAAAGTGGGAAAAGTGCTGGGCAACGGCGGCAGCGTGCTGGGCAAAGGCGGCAACGTGCTGGGCAAGGGAAATGGGAACGGAAGCGTGTTGCGCCCCGCGTCAGCCACGGCCGGTGCGCCTGCGTCAGTTGGTCGCACCACGGTCGGCCCAGTGGTGGGAGTGCCAGGTGTTGTCGTGGGCGTTCCGGGACGAGTCGGAGACACTGGGATGACGGCCGGGTTCACGCCCACCGCGCTGGAGCCAGCGTCGATCAGTGGGTTGACGGTCGTCTCTGGTGCAGGCTGATCGAGCACGAGCGGCGGCGCGCTCGTGTCGGGTTGATGCTGCTGATAGAACACCGCGGCGAGCGCAGCTCCGCCCAAGCCGAGCAGGATGAGTAGGCTCAAGCCCACCCATAGTCCGGTCCGAGAACGGCGTTTGTTTGCTGCTTGCGGCGGCGCTCCGTACGCGCCAGGTGGCGGCCCGTATCCAGCGTGGCCAGGTGGCGGATAGCCGTAGGCGGGCGGCAAGTTGCCAGGAAGGGCGCTGGCGCGCAGGGCTTCGCGGACCTCTTCATCCGACACTTCCTGCGTGCTGCCCTTGAACGCGAGCATCGCCGGATCCCCCGCGGGCGGCAGTGTTTTCGGCACCGTGGGTGCGACCTCGAACGCTTGCGCCGGTCCGGTGAGTTGCGGCCTGGGCGACGGCCGAGGCGCTGGCTCGGACCTCGTGACGAAGCGATTAGGCACATGGCTCATCGGTCCGGCAAAGGGTGCGAGCGCCGTGCGCATCTCGATCGCCGAGCCGAAGCGCGCTTCACGATCGGGGAGCAGCGCGCGCTCGACGACGGCGACCAACCCTGGCGGCAGGCCGGGTTCGAGGTCTGCCAAGTGGCGCACGTTGCCGGAAACGACCGACGCGACGATTGCCTCGACCTCGTCGCCATCGGCCGGGCGACGCCCAGAGAGCATCTCGAACAGTATCACCCCGAGGGAGTACAAATCCGCCCGATGGTCGACGTTCTCCGCGGCGAACAATTGCTCGGGCGCCATGTATTCCGGCGTGCCCATGATCACGCCGGCCCGAGTGAGCCCCTTCTGGAACGCCGTACTCGCACGCAGCTTGGCGATGCCGAAATCGATCAGCTTGAGCAGTGGACCGCCGCCAGCGGGTACGATGAACACGTTGTCCGGCTTGAGATCGCGATGCACCACGCCGATGGCGTGCGCTGATTCGAGGCCCGACAAGATTTGCAGCGCGAAGTCGACCGCCTGCTCCGGTGGCAGCTTGTGCATGCGGTCCATGGCTTGCTGCAGCGGCTCGCCATGGAGCAGCTCCATCACCAAGTACGGCGAACCGTCGGCGGTCTGATCCACGTCGGTCACGTGGGTCACGTGGGGACTGCGAATTTGCGCCGAGACGCGCGCTTCTTGCAAGAAGCGCGAACCGAGACCCGCGCGCTTGGCCAAATCCGCGTGCAGGAACTTGAGCGCCACGCCGGTCTCGAGAAACTCGTGACGCGCTTCGTACACAGTGCCCATCCCGCCATCGCCGATCAGGCGCACGATCCGGTATTTGCCGCCGATGACGTCGCCGACCGCGGGCCTCATTTGCCGACCACCGCTTTCCCCTGATCGCGGATGCGCGCGCTAGCGGGCACGAAGCGCTCGTATTCGCGCAGGAAGGTCAGCGTCTTTGGATCGGCGCGATCCACGTACAGCGTGCCCAGCAAGTGATCGGTCTCGTGTTGCACGACCACGGCGCGGAAACTCTCCCACACGAAGTCGAGCGCTTTGCCCTTCCGATCCAACGCTTGCACTCGCACTTTGCGCGGCCGCACAACCTGCCCGCGCATGCCGGGCACCGACAAGCAACCCTCGTACATTTGGAAACTGTCTTCGACGCTCAGCGCGCCGTCGACGCCGACCAGCGGCGTGACGATCGGGTTGATCAGCACCGTGAGCGGGATCGACTCGAATTGCGGGTAGCGCGGGTTCTGATCGACCTCGATCACGCACAGCTGCAATGATTCGTAGACCTGTGGAGCAGCGAGCCCCGCACCGTCTGCGTCGTGCATGGTTTCGATCATGTCGTCGATCAACGTTTGGATGAACGGTGATGCGATCTCTTTCGGATCGATTGGGTCTGCTCTCCGGCGCAGCACCGGCTCGCCCATCTGCGCAATCTTGCGAATCGCCACGGGGGGATCCTAGTTCAAACACGGCCCTGGGCACGAATCCGCTCGGGCACGAACGCGCATTTTTGCCCCTGTCAATGGCTGTTTGCGCTGGTTTTGCGGCCCGCGCCGTTGCGGAAAATTGCGATCGCCGCGCCTCGATCTGTGCCAGTCCGTGTCAGCGCGCGTTTGAATTTCCATATATTTCACAGGACATCCTCGGCATGCGCTTTGCTCCGGGTATAGGGTGCATTGGCAAATTCAACGGGGAGCGATCGAGTGCGCGTAGCAGTTCAGTGGTTCGGAGTCGTGGTGGTTGGGACGGTGTTGGGAGTCGCGTGCAGCTCGTCGGACGATCGGGCCATCACGCCGACGGAGATCAACCGCATCACACCGAGCAATTCGGGGGGCAGTGGGGGCAGCGAGCCGAACCCCGAGGTCGGAGGGAATAGCGGCGGTACCGCCGGAGCGACGGACATCGATGATGTCGCAGGGGCCGGTGCGGGCGGCGACGGCGGCGAGGGCGGCGAGACCGCGTGCAAGGGCAACTACGAATGCCCGGCGGTCATCGAGTGGTCGTATGCGAGCATCAAGGTCGATCTGCCAATCTCCGTTGCGGATGCTGCGGATGCCGTCTTCACCGCGTGTCGAAATGACGAGTGCGTTACCGCGACGGGCAGTGCGAAGGGGCAGCCTGTCTCTGCGGATGACGCGTGGGCAGCGACGCAAGAGGGCGGAGCAGTTCTCCTCGATTTCGACGATTCGAAAGCCACGCCCTTCGCAACGCTGAGGTGGAATTTTAGCTACGGAGGAGCCAACGTGGATTTGGAGCGCAGCGAGCATTACTCCTTGACGGTGACGCCTGTTGGCGCTGCGACAGCCACCACGCTCTTCGATGACGACGTGCACTACTCAATCGTCGTCGTGGATCAGAACGCCGAATTCGAACATTACTGCAGCCATTGTTACGAGGCTTCCGGGGCCACGGTCGACGCGCGCGCCGCACACTGATTTTCTGCGCGAGCGATCGCAACGCGACGCCGAAGGCTGCGCCGTTCTCGGCGCAGCCTCGTGACCATCAACCCAATCCCGCTCGAGGTTGTGGCGTGCACAAAAAAGCTCAGCGCGGACGCCAAGGGATGTCGCTCAGGCCCGCTTGGTGATTTTCGTAACGGGCGAGCACGAACAACAGGTCACTCAGACGATTGAGATAGATGATGACCTCGGAGCGAATGGGTGAAGTGCGGCTTGCGCTGAGCGTGCAGCGCTCGGCGCGGCGGCAAACCGTGCGGGCTCGATGCAGCTCGGCCGCGCACGCGGAGCCGCCGGGCAGCACGAAATTCTTGAGCGGTTCGAGCGGGGCCTCGCTGCGATCGATCCAACCTTCGAGCCGCGCGATGTCAGGCTCGCCGAGCACAGTCATGCGCAGCTTGTCTTCCTTACCCGGCACGCACGCCAGCTCTGCGCCCAACGTGAACAAGTCACTTTGAATCTGCAATAAGGACTCGTCAGTTTCACTCGACGCGCTCAGGGCACGCACGACACCAAGGCAGGAATTCAGTTCGTCGACCGTGCCGTACGCTTCCACGCGCGGATCGTCCTTGCCGACACGTGCACCACCGAACAAGCCGGTCTCACCGGCGTCGCCCGTGCGCGTATAGATCTTCATCCTACCGAGCCTAGTACATCGCCCGCACCCAGGGTGCGATCAGCCTGGGTGAGATCACCCTGGTGCGTGGTCCGCTCGTTGACGCCGCGCGCGAACTCAGCCGAGGGCGGCGGAAATCGTACTGTAGGCGTCGTTCCAGGTTTGAAGATCGGCTTTGGCGCCGTCGATGATGCTCAGACCGAAACCCGGTGGCACGGTCGCGTTTTCGTTGTGATTGAAGCGCCGACGCCAGGCCACCTTGCCGACTAAACGCACGCGGCGCTCACTGCGCGGCGGCGCCATCTCGATCCAGACTTCGTCATCTTCCGGCGGCGCGAGCGTGCGCACGTACAGACCGCCTTCGCTGATGTTGTACGTGAAGCCGTAGTCGTCTTTTTCGCGGCCCGCGCCGCGAAAAGACACGGTCGTGCCATAAAGGATACGCGGGCTCCGACGGTTGTTGATCGCGCCGCCCTTGAGGTCGTTCGACGCGAACAGCACGTTCTCTGGCGGCGCGAATGCGTCGATCACACCGACGCCGACGATGCCCTCGAGCGAGGCGCGGATGGCCTTCAAATCCTTGGGGTTTGCGCAGACGATGAAGTTCGCTTTGCTGCCGGCGCTGCGCGCGAGATTGATCGTGGTCGTGTAGTCGTCGGCGAGCTCGGCGTTCAGCACGGCCAGCGCGATCTCTTGTTGTTGCGCAAAGCTCGCCGCATCTTCTTTCGTGACAGCGAACATCACCGAGTAGCCCGCGTTGCGCAGCACGCGACCAACCACCGTGCGTCGTGTCTTGTCGCTCTCGGCGATCAGCGCGGTGCCACGGGTGGACGCTGGGAGTGTGCCCGCTTCACGAGGCAATGAGCGCAACCGAGTGAGCAAGGGGCGCGTGCCGTGTAGCGGCAACACGTCGTCCGCGCCCCAGCTGAACGCGTCGCTGAAGGACAAATCGCCCATTTCGCGGGAGAGCGCGATGATTGGAAGCCGCGCGTGCTTCGCGCTGCTGCGCGTCTGCACTGCGAGTGACTCGGATGCTTCGGTATCGAGCAACATCGCCATTGCTTCGTGGGACTCGAGCCAGCGCCCCGCGTCTTCCGGCGAGTCTTCCGCGTGTAGCGTGAAGGCTGCTTGTTCCGCGGCTACCGACAGCGCCATTCGCTCTTCGCGTCGAAAGTGGCCGAACGCGAGCATCTCCCGAGTTTCCATGAGCCTGTAGAACGGCCGCTATCGACCGCCCTAAAGCCCACGCCTCGGCTCAGGCAGGAGTCGGGTTGCCCCGACTCGCTGCCACTGCAATGTCTCGAGGCGTTTATGCGGAGAAGATCTGCTGGATCTCACCTTCCATCGCGGAAGGCAGGACTTTACGGGCCAGGGCCAATTCTTGGACGAGGAGGCTGCGCGCTTGGTCGAGCAAACGCCGCTCGCCAAAAGACAGATCCTTGTCGAACTTCAGTCGGTACATGTCCCGAAGGACCTTGGCGATTTCCGACGGCAGCCCGCTCTTCAACATTTCCGTGTAGGCGCGAAAGCGGCGATTCCAAGGTTGGAGATCGACTGCGACTTCCGGGGCCTTCAAGATCTCCAAGATATTTTGGGCTTCCTTCTTCTTCATCACCGGACGAAGCCCAACTCGTGACGCCGCTTCAGTGGGCACCATGACTTTGAGCCCGCTGTCCTTGATCTTGATTACGTAACAAATCGTCTTTCTTCCGCCTAGGTCGCGATCCTCGAGCCGCTCCACCTCACCGACGCCGTGCGCCGGGTGCACTGCCATATCACCAGGTTTGAACGTGTAGCCCTTGACGACTTCTGCTGTATTCACCGACGATTTCCCTCTCGTATGGGAGCGAAGGTGCGATGCCCACCGAGGCGCGCGCACCTTCGCTGCGCCGCAATTGGCTCCTGCTCACGCATCGTGCGTTAGCGCCAATCACGGACGAATAACCCTCCTGCACTCACGCGAAGGCCGTCCTAGCTTCTACCCGACCGCCGCAGTGCAGCACCGGGGAGTCCTAGCACTTTATCGTGTCTTTGGTCAATCAAGCAGCTTCAGTCGCACTCGCATACTCGCCAAGCGAGCATGCTCCGCCACGCGTTCTAAGCGTTTCTGCGCGAGCGGCGACATGCGGCTTGGGCTACGAGTGAGCAACGCCTGTGTGAACCTAAGTGGTTGTCCTACACGCTCGCACTCGTGATCGGTTCAGGGAATTGGCGCCGGTGCAGACGAGTTTGGTCCGCTTGATTGTGGCGGTTTGGGCGGCAAATTTAGGATTTGCGAGAGGTCAGCCAGAACCGAAGCGCGGAGTCCGCGGACTAACGCATCGAGCTCGACGTCTACGCGTAAGCGCAACACATCCGGGCTCGTGCTGATCTCCGCAAGCTCGTTGAGTTCGAACAGACGCCCTGCCGAGCTTCGCGCAAACGCTGACCAGGCGGCGCCGAGTCGACTCGCCGCATCGCGTTCCGACTCTTCCCAAGCTCCCGTCAGGTAGAGCGTCGTGGCAACTTTGCCGCTTCCAATTGGCTGCACTGTGATCGCGATAGCCACGGTGGATTGGAGCAGTCCGCCCGCAGCGCGCTGCCACTCATCCGCGAACGGACCGGGCGCGAACAGGACCGCCACGTTGCTCGACGCGAGCTCTGGGAGCGTCGACAGTGCGGCCCCGTGCAAGGCGGGTGGCGAACGCGTTAGTCGCTCTCGCGCGTAAGCTTCGGCGATTTTCGCCGGCACGGGATCGCCAACCGAGACCGCGAGCAAGCGATCATCGATAGTGAGCAGCGTTTCGGGTGTTTGTCCGATCACGCCGGTGATGCGAGTGAGCCCTGGGTGCGGCTGCTTGCTCACCGCTCCAGCCAGCAACCGCTCCCCGAATCGCGCGCGCGCGAGTGCTGCGACTCCATGGGGCAACTCGGCGAGATACAGCGTCGAGTAAGGAAATCCTGCAACGCCGGCTTCCGACAAAACTCGCAGATCGACGCCACTCGAGTCCGCGAAAGCCTCGAAGCGTGAAGTTGGAATGATCTGCGAGATCGCTTGTGCGAGTTCCGGCCGGGCCAGAAGCTGCTGCGGCTTGATCAGGAGTAGCCAGCGCAGACCAGCAGAAGGAATGAAGTCCGTCAGTGGCCCACGGTGAAGTGGCGTCACTGGTGCGGAGACCGGCGGCTTTGACGGCTTGTCCGCGGGGGCTGCACAGGCGAGCGCCCACACTGCCGTCAACGGCAGCCAGCGGGTGCGAGCGAACATTGGCGTTTTTACGATGGCGTGCCGATGCTCAGTCGTCTGAGTCGTCGTCGTCATCATCGTCGTCGCCTTCGTCGCCGCCCGTGATCGGCGTGTGACGACTGGCATTGACGAGCTCTTTCAACTCTTTGCCGACCTTGAAGAACGGCAAGCGCTTGGCAGGAACCGGCACGGGTTGTCCAGTGCGGGGATTCCGCCCTGCGTACGGCTTGTAGGGGCGCACCGTGAAGCTACCGTAGCCGCGGATCTCAATGCCTTCGCCACGTTGCAGCGCTTCGGTCATTGCGTCGAACACGCAATTGACGACCATCTCTGCTCGGGCCTTGGTCAGCTCGCCTCGGGCGGCAATGGCCTCGATGAGCTCACTTTTGGTCATCTGCTCGCTGCCTCCCTCGGCTCAACAATGTCCTAAGGCTCTGCTCTAACGCCTCAATTGTCAACGCCTTTTCAGGAACACACCGGGAGCTGCCTGTTGCCTAAGGTGCGCTGGAAGGGCGGCCGAGCGCTGACTCCGCTGCCTCCCCCGTGACCTCGATGTAGTCGAAGACGCCTTCTCGCGAGGCCTCGAGCTGGGCTCTGACCGCGTCTCCCCCCAACTGGAGCCCAGCCCACTCAACCACGCCACAGCCCTCCTCTCTCAACTCAAACTCTCTGATCAGTGTAGGCTCCTTACCAAGAACCAGGCGCAGTTTGGTTCGTGGGCCGGGAGGGGAGAACCAACCGAGGCGGAGCACACCGAGGGGTCGACCTGCGGGAAGTGGCAGTTCGAAGTCGAGCGAGGCGCCGACGGAAGGCTCGTTCGGGCGGAGGCGCAGCCCACGGCCGTTCGACGCACACGGGATGAAGTCAGGCAGGACCCAGCCCCTCGCGACCGCCAGCGGTGGCCACTCGGCTTCGCCCTCGAAGCGCAACGCAGTGCTCGTGGCGGGGACGTATGCGGCGAGCTTGCCCTGCGCGACCTTCGCGCCGGCATCGTACGAATAGCGGTAGCTCGGGGGCCGCCCCAGTCGATCCCACAATAACCAATCATGCGCATCGCGTTCGTAACGCGCGACGACGACTTGCGTGTTCGCGTCGAGTTGACCCGGATCATGGCCGAGGTTGAAGCCGTGGTCAGTGTCGACGAATACCAATGCGTGATCGAGGTGAGCCCTTTGCACGACGTCCGACTCGAACATCGGTCGACCACCATCGCGCTCTGCGAGTGCGCGATGCGCGAAACTCGCGTGAAGCGCGAAGCCAGCGAGTGAAAGCGGTAGCGCGATGGCGCTCCATTCGAGTCGCACCAAAGCGATCGCGAGCAGCACGTGTTCGAGCGGTAGCACATCGGCGAAGAGCCGAGTGCCACCGCCGGGGTAGCTGCCATCGAAGTAGAATGGCGCGTACGCGAGCATGACACCGACACAAGCGAAGAACAGCGCGCGCACTCGACGGTCCGCGCGCGCGAACCACGCGCCCACTGGGCAAAGCAGCGCGAGCGGAGCCGCGTTGGCAATGTCGATGCAGTGCACGGCGAGCCGCCGCAAGGTGAGCCCGAGTGCTTCACGGATGCCGTAGCCGTTCGCCAAGCGCGCGCGCACGTAGTCCCCGTGCTCGTACAGACAGCCGATTCCGCGGCCAAAGCCGTAGCGAAAGCAGCCCGGTGGGCCGTCGGCCAAAGCGTAGTAGGCGAGCTGTGTCGAGCCGAAGAAGCTACCCGTTGCCGCGCGTTGATAGAGCACGAGTAGCGCGATACCCGGCGCGAGTCCCGCGCCGAACCAAGCCCACTGTCGTGCGCGCCGTGGCATGAGCGCGAGCGCAAGGATGACGCCGACTGCTCCAGTGACGGGCCGTGTCGCAATCAGCCAGCCCAAAGCGAAGCCGCTCGAGACTGCGTCCCAGCGCCGAGCACGAATCGCTGTGAGCATGCCTGTGCACAGCAGCAGCGCGCACAGTCCGTGCGACATGGTGTCGGCCGTGTGATAGCGCAGCGCGGCGCACAAGGCGGATGCTCCTGCAGCGACGCACGCGATGTCCGCGCGTCCGCTCACTTCGCTGGCGAGCGCATAGGTCGCCAAGACGAGCAGCGCGGCGAGCACCGGGCCGATGAGCATCGGCGCATGCACCAAGAAGCCTGCCGCGAGCACCGTCGCGTAGCCAGGTGGGAAAATCACGGACAGCGAATGGGGTGTGCTGGGCAGCAGAAAACGGCCACCGAACGAACCGATCGGCGTGGCTACCGGAAACGCGAAGTAGCCATGCGCAATTGCCCGAGCTTGTAAGTAGTAGCTGGTGGCATCGATGATGCGCGGTCCCCCGCGCAGGTAGTAACTCACGTAGCCGACCGACAAGAGCGCTGCGCCGATCGCCAACGCGGGCACGACGAACCGGATCGACAGCTGCGGGCTCAGCGCTCGTCGCGCGCGCGGATGAAGCAGCGGAACGAGCGCAGAAGCCAGCGCGAGTGCGGTCCACGCGACGCCATCCGGCGGCAAGCCGAGCGTCGTGTAGGGTGAGTTCAAGGGGCGGATACCGCCCAGATTTGAAACAGCGCGCGCTCCGTCTTGCTCGCGCCGAGTTCGAGCGTCAGTTCGGTCGCACCGGGCGGTGGCAGTGTCACGCGAGTTTCGACCCAGCCATCGTTTGCAGTCAATTGCACGTGCCCCAGCGTCTTACCCGAAGATAGCACGTCGAACTCGGCTTTCTGGGTGGGAGCACTGCGCAAGATCAAGACCAGAGGCTTGCTGGGGGCCAGATTGCGCAGTTGGAATGATTCGCTCACGCCCGGAGGCACGATGCGCGCGGCGTCCCACAAATCCTCACGTGGACGCGTCGGATTGGGCAGCAGCTTCATGAACACGAAGCCGATGTGCTTCACCGAAAGTGTGTAGTGGTGCTCTTTCTCGTTCACCAAGTCGGCTGGATCGACCGAATCGAGCACGCGGTCGCCGGGTGCGAGCGAGAACGGAACCCCGCTGCGCTCGAGGGGCTCCCAGCGCGGCCGATACAAGACTTTGCTCGCACCACCGCAGATGACATTGCCGCGCACCGGCACTTCACCCACGCGGCTACCGAACCAGAGCGGAAAGTCCGACCACCAGCTGGGGTAGATCGCGAGTAAGTCCGGACGCTCTGCGGCTGGGATGCGCTCGATCAGCTCCACGGCGGCGGCAATGTTGGTGCGCGTTGCGCGCGCGAAAGGTAAGCCGCGAAAGCCGCCGAGGCCGATCACGTCCAGCGCTGGTACGTCAGAGGCGTAAGGGATCGCGCCCGCGTCACCGACCAGCACGCGCTTGGATTGCAGGGCGGCATCGTGGCGGATGAGCGCGCCCGCCGTGAGGTGCTGGTCCAAAATATTGCGCGACGCTCGCCCAAAGAACCACAGCTGCTCGCGAAACCGTGGCGCTTGGTGGTACGCAAAGCAGCCCGCGTCGAGGATGGCCAGCGCGGCGAGCGCGTAGCTCCAAGTCTTTCGCGAGCGATAGGCGTGAGTGAGTAGCACCGCGAGCCCGAGCGTCGACGCGAGCAGCAGCCAGGCCACGGCGGGCATGGAGTAACGCTCGTTCTGCCAGCGCACCTGGCCATTCAAGGCGACGATCATCATCCAACTGATCAAACTCGCCCACAGCACTATCGCCGCGCGTCGCGTGCTCGCAAAGAAACACGGCGCAACGGCGAGGACCCACGCAAGCCAACCCGCGGCTGGCGTATCGGAAAAGTGATACTGCGTGACGCGCAAGATTTGGTACTTGAGGTGAAACACCCAGGCGTCCCACACCGCCTGCGGCGTGAAGAAGGGGTGGTTCATCTCGAGTTTGACCAGCGCGCCCGCGGCCGTCGATTCACCGGTGAGGATGCGATTGGCGACGCCGTGCGCGACCAGTACGCACAGTGCTGGCGTGCCCGTGAGCAGCAATAGCTTCAATACTTCGCGGGGGGCGCGTTTCCGCGCTGGCCAAATCGCGGACACGGCCAAAACCAGCAGTGCCGCGGCGCCCTCGGGCCTCGTTGCCACGATGCTCGCGCCCCAGAAACCGAGCAAGGCGGCCGGCTTGTTCAGGCTCACGTCGCGTTTCGAGGCGAGCTGTGAGAGGTCGTCCCAAGCGATCACTGCGCCGCCCCAAAGCGCGAGGAACAGCGCTACCTCCATGCCGCTGAACAGCGACCAATCGAGCGCGCCCACACACAGCACGCACGGCGGCAGTAGATAAGTGGCTGCGCGCGGCAAGCCGGCACACAAGCGGCGTGCTGCGATCAGCAACGCAAACACGGACACGCAAGCGACGATTGCGGCCCACGCCATCAGATCGAGTTTGCGAAAGCCGAGTAGATAACCCACGGCGAGCACGAACGGGTACAAGAGACTCGTGCCCCCGCTCGAGTAGCCCGCGCCCTGCGACCACTGAAAAGGCCTACCGCGCGCGGTCTCGCGCGCAAAATCGAAATGAATGAAGACGTCGTCGAGCGGCGCTGACCAAGTGCCGAGCACCCGCTCTTTGGCGAGCATCGGGTATACGTCTGGACGCGCCCAGGCATAGGCGTGCAGCGTCTGTAGCTTGAGTGACGCGTAGAATTTGCACGCAACGAACAGCGTGCACGCGCCGGCGAACAGCAGATACGCGAGCGGCTCGAAGCGAGCGACGCGCGCGAACTTGTCGAGCGCGCGTGCTCGCCTCTCGTTCGAAGCGAAGTGCTCGGGGGATTTTTCGATTTCGGGCATGGCCGCCGCGCGCCATTTACCATCGCCCGGGCTAGAGTTATGCGAGTTCCGATTTCCGCGCGGTTTCTCCGCCACAAATCGTCATGTTGACGGCAATACTCCGGGAAAGTACCCGGAGAGGGCCAGCCAAGGCGGAGCGTTCGGTGCGGGCGGTTGGATGAAAGACGCTTGCTAAGTCTCGCGCGCGAGCCTTGTTTTTCGCGCTTGGAGCTTGCGGCAGCGGCCTTCTGGCGCTCTACTACACGCGGTCCCTCGCAAGCGGGCTCGAGTTCGAAACGGATATGCGTTGGTTCGTTGAAGTGTCCCGCGTAGGGGAGAACGGTGTCGCGGACGAATACTGCGTCGAAGCGAAGCAATGGCAAGCCGCGTTGCAAGAGGCTCGCAAGTTGCGTGGCGACACGGGCGCCCTGTCCAAGTTTTCGATCGAGCTCCTCGACCGTGGCTACCGCGCGGTCGATCCGGCCCTCAAGCTTCGCTATTTGATCAACGAGGCCCCGGCCGACGCGCCGCTGACGGGTAGCGGAGAGGCATCTAGAAAGCACGCAAACAAGGCCGAGCGAGCGAGCCGCCCGCGCGTGGGTGAGTCGGTCGCGCCACCGAGCGTGTATGCGACGTCGCTCGCGCCCACGCCGTTCACGACCTCCCTCGCACCGCCGTCCGGATCGTCAGCTGCAACTTCCAGCCCCGTGCCGCGTCCTTCTTCGCACGCGCCGCGCCCGGCCTCGGTTGCGCCGCCACGCCCGGTACTCGCGGAGCCGCCACGCGCGTCGCAGCTCGTCGTGCCGGACGACCCCGTGCCGCCTGCGCCGCCGGTGCCAGGCAATCTCGGGTCGCCTCCGGAACGGCCAGCGCCACCGCGTGTTCCGCCGTTCGAGCTGGTCCGTCAACGGGCGGAAGAACCCCGTGCGGATAGTCCGATCACCTATCGCGAGTTCGCCTACGCCGTCGAACCCGGCCGAACACGGGACGAAGTCGAGGCGCTCCTTCTAGATCGCTATCAGGCGACGCGAGCCGCGATCGAGGATCGTCCGCCTGGCAAGTTCGTGCAGCTCGCAGTGTTCGATCACGCGTTCAAGCGCCGGCCAGAACGCCCGCCGCTCGCGACCTTCGCCTGGAAGGATTGGCGCGGTGCACCCGTGCTGGCGTTCCCCGGCTTCGGCGACGAGGCCATGGCGCCTGTTTCGCGCATCCCCCCTGCGCGTGACTCGATTCCCCCTTCGTCGAATGGCGTTGCGTCGCAAGGGCCCGCTTCAGTCATCCCCGAATCGGCACCCGTCGTGCCGATGCGTCCGGTGGTGATTTCTTCCATTCCGCCCGCGCCGGTGCCGGAAAAGCCGGCTCCCGCGGTGGATGTGGAGATTCCGATCGACGACTCCGCGCCGTCGATGGAGGTCGAGATCCCGATCGACGAAGCCGCTCCCGCGCCCGCGGCGGATCTCGAAATTCCGATCGACGAAGCAACGTCAGCGCCCGTCGCTGCTGCTGCTCCGATGCCGGAACCCGCGCCCACGGCTGCGAGTCCGATCGCCGAGCCCGCGGCGATCGCCGAGCCCGCTCCGGCAAACGCCGAGCTGCCCGTCACGGTACCGATCAACGTGCCCGTGCCTGCACCGATTGCTGAGGCAGCCGTTCCAATCGTGGAAGGTGGGCGTGCCCCGGTTGTCGAAGCGCCGCCTCCTGCTGCCGTGGAATCAGTGGCCGCGGTCGTCGAACCCCCCGTGACGGTCGTGGAAGGTGCGCGTGCCCCCGCGGTCGAGCCGCCCGTGGTCGAGCCGTCCGTCGCGGTCGTGGAAGGCGGGCGCCTGCCAGTCGCGGAAACGCCGCCCGCGGTTGTGGAAGCGCCACCCGCGCCCGCGCCGAGCTTCGAGCTCACCTTCGAAGCGCCTGCGGCGCCTGCGGCGTCGAACCCCGTATCGGCCGAGCGCGGATCGCGTCCGCGGATCGCGGCTGAAGGGCGTCGCCGTGCGGGTGAGGATCTGATCGGTGAACTGTTCGAGATCATGCACGACCTGCACTTCGCGACCGACGTCGCGGAGGGCGCGGAGTTCGTGCTCTCGGTGCTCAACGAGCTCTTGCCTTGTGAAGGCGTGTTGATCCACGTCTTCGACATCAACACCGGCCACTTCGTGGTGGTGCGCGCCAAGGGGCCGAACGCGCGTAGTGTGCTGCTCCAGCGCATGTCGGACCAAGATCCATTGGTGCGATCGGTGATGCGCACCACGCACGCCGTGTCGGTGAAGAACGCGACGGACGACCCTCGCTTTACCGGCCCGCGCTGGCAGTCGCTGGGCGTGGCCCCGCGCGCGGTGCTGTGTGGCGGCGCGCAACTGAGCGGCCGCTACTTGGGTTTGATCGAGATCGCCAATCCGCATGGGGACATCCCGTTCCACCAGAGCGAGCTGCACGCACTCGACTACATCTGCGAGCAATTTGCGGCGTTCTTGAGCAAGAAGCCGATCGTTCTGAGCGCCGACGTCGTTCTGTCGCCTGTGTAGCGCGGGCATTACGCCCCGGTCTCGGCTAACTCGGCTAACCTCTCCCTGCGGACTCAACGGACATGGCGGACCGACCCAGACGCGAGCGCCTACTCACGTTCCTCCTGCTGCCAGTCATCGTGCTGGCAGTGTTGGTGCTCGCGGGCGTGATGTTCCGTTCCAGTTTTCAACTGGAGAAGCTGCGCGAGCAATCGGTGATCGAAGCCACGTTGCTCTTGGCCAATGAAAAGGCCGACCGCCTCGACAAGCGCATCATCGAGCAGGACAACGTGGTCCGCTCCGTGATCGACGTGCGGGAACGCGAAGGCTTTGGTGCAAAATGGCTCGAGTCCGCCGCGTTGCAGACGCCGACCGTGCGCGCGGTCATGCTGCTCGACCTGAGCTCGCCCCAGCGGGACGTGGTGGCAGTCGCGTCGCGCGCGCCGGGCCCCGAGCACGAGCGCTTCACGCATTTGTTGGTGCACGCCATGCTCGGTGAGATGAAGCTGCAGCGCACGCCCGTCGACGAGCTGCGCCATTTGCACAAGAGCGTGCGCGGTCAGGCTTACCTGCTCAGTCACTGGGAGCAGCTGCAAGGCGGTCGGCATTATTTGGTCGTGGTGTGGCACGACGTGCCGCGCATCGTTCACGACGTGTTTCCCGCGCTGTATTCCGACGCCCAGCAGAGCCGTGTCAACGTGGTCGACGGCGAGGGGCGCATCGTGTTCGGTCCGCCGTTGAGCCGCGGTGGGCTTACGCTCGGACGACCCTTCGAGACCACTCTGTACAAGTGGACGCTGAACGTGTCCATGACCTCAGCCGAGGAGCTGGCCGCGGCAGTGGCGCGCCGGCGCGTGCTGGAGATGGTGCTGGTTGGCCTCTCGGGGATCGTGGTGATCGCCGGCCTAGCGGTGATTTTGGTGGCCGCCGAGCGTGAACGAAAACTCTCCAACCTGAAGAGTGATTTCGTTGCCAATGTTTCGCACGAACTGAAGACACCGCTCTCGCTCGTGCGTATGTTTGGCGAGCTCTTGGAGAGCGGGCGCGTCGAAAACGACGAAAAGCGTCGGCAGTACCTACAAATCATCGTCAGCGAGAGCGAGCGCTTGGGCGCGCTGATCGAGAACGTGCTCGACTTCGCCAAGGTAGAACGTGGCAAGGCCGCGTACGAGTTCAGCTCGGGCCGCGTGGGCGAGGTCGTTTCGCGGGCGGTGGAAGCTTGTCGCGTGCGCGCCGAACGCGAACAGATCGCGCTGGAACTCAGCGTTGCGGAGGATTTGCCGCTCGTCGATCTCGACGAACGTGCGATCGAGATCGCGGTCATCAACCTCGTCGACAACGCGCTCAAATATGCGCCTGATGGCGAGCTCGTCAGCATCACCGTGCGACGCCAAGACACTCAGATCGAAATTCGCGTCGCCGATCAGGGCGCTGGCATCCCCGTCGAAGACCGCCGGCGCATCTTCGAGCGCTTCGTGCGCGGCAAGACGGCGTTCGGTAAGCAAGTGCGCGGCAGTGGCATTGGGCTCGCGCTGGTCAAGCACATCGCTGAAGCTCACGGCGGCGGCGTGTCGGTGGAAGACGCGTTGCCCCATGGGAGCTTGTTCGTGCTCACGCTGTCGGTTACTCCGAGACCTCGCCCTCGTCCGTCGCGGACTGCATCTTGAGCAGCTCTTTGTCGCTCAGATAGATGGAATTGCCCGGGGCATTCCCGCTGGTAGCGCCATCTCTAGCGTCGGGCGGCGTGGCTGCGCTCGGCTTTGCGCTGGCATTGCCGGGTGCGTCTACTTCAGCTGCGCCTTCGGCCAGGCTCGGATCGTCTGCGCTCGCGGCGGGCGCGACGACCGTCGAGTTCGCAGCCGCGGGTTCGCTCACGGTCACGCCAGCGCCGGCCAGGGGCGCCGGCAACGTGATCGCGTCCAAGAGCGGGTTGTATTTGGCCACCACGGCCATGAATTGCTCGCGCTGCTCTTTGGTCAAAACGCGCATGCCGTCCAAGTTCAGCGTTTCGGCGTCGAAGAATTTGCCGTCGCGCTGCGCGCTGAAGTGCAAATGCGGACCTGTCGATCGACCGGTGGAGCCCACATAGCCGATGGTCTGCAAGCGCTTCACTTTGTCACCGACCTTGATGCCTGCCACGTAACGCGAAAGGTGCGCGTAGCCGGTTTCGATGCCGTTCGCGTGCATCACCTTCAACAAATTGCCCGCGGGGCCGCCCGGCCCGATGTAGCTCACCGACCCAGGCGCGGAAGCCCCGACCGGTGTACCGAGCGGCGCGCCGATGTCGGTGCCCATGTGCGGCATGACCTTGTGCAAGATCGGGTGCATGCGTCGCGGATTGAAGGACGAGGTGATCGCTGCGCCGGGGATCGGCTTGCGCCAACCGCCCTCGTACGGACTCTTGCCGGCAGCGTCGTAGTAGCCGCGCAAGCTGGCATCGTCGTAATAGTACACGCGCAAGGCTTCGCGCTTCGGATTGGCGGGCACGACTTCGATCGCTTCGATCCCGGTATAACGCGCAAATTCGCCCAATACCGTGACCTCTTGGCCGATCAGGCGCAGCCGATCGCCGCGCTCCAGCTCGTCCATCGACAAGTGACCCTGAAGCGCCAGTGCAACGACGTGCCCTAGCCCACTATCGAAGCCGGCTCGCTCGGCGGAAGTGTCGAAGTTCTTACCGTCGTAGACCAGCGCACCGGTGATCTGATTGCGCTCGACCTTCAGATCGAGCTTGCTGCCTTTGAGCAGGCCGTCGTCACCCTCGCGGGCTTGGTAAATTTCTTCGGGGGTGACGGTGTATTCGAACGCCTTCAGTCGCGATGAGCCACGTTCGAGCAGCGCGCTGAAGCGGTCGGACTTGTTGCACTTGTCGAAGTCGCGCACGCCCTTCATCGCGGTGAGCACGCGATACGCCTCTTTCTCGGGCACGCCTGCGCCGCTCAGCGCCTTGATGAACGGATCGGTCGAGACCTTGCCTTCCACCGTTCGCAGATTCGAATCGCCTTTGCTGTCCGAGATGCGCCATGGGCCCGGCACCTTCTGACGCGCCCGCTTGGGTACCGCGGGTGGAGTGTCGATCGGCGGCGCACTGACGCTGGCTGCAGGCGCGCTCGCGGTTTTACCGAGCGGAGCGGAGCGCTGTCGGTCGAGGCTGATCAACAGCGCGATCAGCGTGAGCACCGTGGCGATGCCGATCAGCGTGCCGAAGAGCGCGATCAGCGTCGGCGAGAGCTGATTGACGGCTCGCGTGGATAGCGCGGAGCTGGAGGGCGCCCGAGTTCCGGCGCTTCCGACGGCTTCGAGCTCGCCATCATCGGGAGCGCGCACTTCCGACCGGCCGATCTCATCCAGCCCTCCGTGCACCGGGGACTCACCCCCAGCGTCCGGCCGGGCCGCCTGGGCGCGTGCCAAGAGCCGCTCGCGCGCTCGCTCGCCGCCTTCGTGACGCAAAGCGCGCGCAAATTCATCCGGCGCTGCCTCGTCCTGGGCAGCGACTTCCGACGCCAATTGAAGATCGGGTTCAGGATCTCCGTCGTCGCGTACTGAAGGATCGACGACACGGCCTACGTGACGTGATCCTCCGGCTCCCGGAGAAGAGGGCACGGACGCGGGGTAGCAGTGCACGCCGAGCGGGGCAAGTGCGGTGAGCGGCGGCGCGCTGGAACGCGAGCCGGAATCTGTCGCAATAACCGATACTTGAAAAATACTTCCGGTGTTGTAATGCGCCACAGCCACGGATCTCGGCATTTCTGGGTGAGAAAGCGCGATCGGTTCGCGGGGCTTTCACACCCTCGCCCTTTGAAACAGACTGCCGTTATGGACGACCATCTGAAGCAGCTGCTGCTCTTGGGGCGCGAGCACTATCAGAAGCGCGAGTTCGACAAGGCAGAATACTTACTCAAGCAAGTCGTCCAGCAGACGGATCGTTTTGCCGACGTGTTCGACATGCTCGGCGTGATCGCGCACGCGCACGGCGACTTCGGGCAGGCGGAGCAGTACTTCGAGAAAGCCGTGGCGCTGAACCCGAACTACACGGAAGCGCAGCTGAACTTGATGGTCACGTACAACGATCTCGGTAAGTACGATTCGGCGCGTGAGATCTACGCGCGCATTCGCGGTCGTGCGGGCGGCGCCGATGGACCGATGGATCCGTTCGCCATGGGCAAGATCGCGAACATGCACGCCGAGACTAGCCAAGCGTATCAAGACGCAGGCATGCCCGCAGAAGCGGTGATCGAGCTCGAGCGCGCGGTTGCGCTGTGTCCGTCGTTCGTGGATCTGCGCACGCGGCTGGCCACGCTGTATCGCGACATGGGCCAAAAAGACCGCGCGCGAGAACAGCTCGAAATCGCCAAGCAATACAACCCGAACTACGTGCAGGCGCGGGTGCTGCTCGGCGTGGCGCTGCTGTCTGCCGGCGAACACTCTGCTGCGATCGAGGAATTTCAGGCGGTAATCGAGCGCGATGTCGACCATAAGGGCGCGCAGATGTACTTGAAGATCGCACAGACGCAGCAGCGCAACTCGGTCCATCCTCCCGCCTGATGCCTGAGCGTTCGCGCAATCAGCGTGTCGCGCGCTCCTCGTTGGGGGCGCGGATTGCGCTTTGGTCGTTCGCTTCGGCGTGCGTTGTCGCTGCGTGTGGGGGTGTTGCCAACAAAGAGTCGGCGCCACCCGCAAGTCGCGCGGGAGCGGGTAACGTCGATTCTGGGATAGATGCCGCAGCGCCAGTCGATGCCTCGTCCGTGCCCGATGCGTCCGACGCTGGCCCCACCGCGCCCAGCCCCACCGCGGACCGCATTTGTTGCAACACTTGGACGGGTGAGCGGTCCCAGCTCCAGTGCGCGCAGGCGATTTGCTCTTGCCCCGCTGAGGGTCGCCAGGTGATTCAGCCCGTCGACAGCGAGTGCAGGTCGAGGCCGGAGGTTTGTCGCGTGCCGACGTCGAGTGATCTGGACGGGCAAGCTTGCTCGCTCGACGTGCCTTCTTGCCAGTTCGGCTCGGGCTGCAGCACGTGCCTCTGCCTATGTCTCGAAAGCACGCACCGCTGGCAATGCCAGTGCACTGCGTGCTGAGGGATGAGTTCGCCGTGCGCCGCCATTTGGCCCGTATTTGGCGTCGTTTGCGCGGTGAGCGGCAGTCTCCCGCGCGCGTTTCGTTGGCCGTCGCGCTCGGACTGTTCATCGGTTGCCTGCCCGTGTACGGCCTGCATTTCGTACTCTGTTCGTTGGTTTGCTTGCCGTTCGGTCTGGATCTGGTGTTGGCCTATCTGGTGGCCAACATTTCCAATCCGTTGGTCGCGCCGTTCTTGATCACCCTGGAAGTAGAGGTCGGCTCACTAGTGAGCTCCGGGCATCACGCGGCGTTCAGTTTGCAACGCGCGAGGCAGACCGGGATTTTGGGGTTTGTCTTGCAGGCTGGCATCGGCAGCGTCATCGTCGGACTAGTGCTCGGGGCGGCCGGCAGCGCGATCGCATATGCGATCGCACGCAAGCGCGGCGCAACCGACACGACTACGAAAGACGACGAGCGAGACAACGATCGTGACTCCGCGCTGCAACGCACGATTCGGCGTTATCACTCGGCTCCCGTGGGTGACCGAATCTACGTCGCGATGAAACTCAACACCGATCCGCTGACGCGCCTGTTGGCCGAACTGCGTGGTGACTTGGGACGAGTGCTGGACGCCGGCGCTGGACGCGGCCAATTCGGGCTATTCTTGCAGGAATTGGGCCGGTGCCGGGAGCTCTATGGCTTCGACTCGGACGCCCGCAAGATCGACATCGCCGGGCGAGCGGGCGGTGACACTGCGCACTTCGAAACGTGCGACCTGCTCGAGCTTCCGCAGCGAGAGTTCGACACGTTGCTCCTGCTCGATGTCTTGCACTACCTCACGCTACCCGATCAGGACGAGCTTTTGCGCCGCGCTGTGCGTTGCGTCCCGAGTGGTCGAATCGTGATCCGTGAGCTGGACGCGGGCGACGCTGCGCGTAGCACCATCACGCGCGCGTTCGAGTGGATCGCGAAGATCTCGGGCTACAACCGCGGTCGCGCTGGGCGTCATTATCGCCCGGCGCGACAAATCGTCGATCAGCTGACGGGTAACGGCTTTTCTTGTGAGGTGCTCGGCGCGTCCGAGGGCACGCCGTTCGCCAACGTGCTGATCGTCGCAGCGCGCAGCTCCGGCGTTTCGTAGCCGAACACCTGTGCAAGGATCGGCAATGCGCGCTGTGCGGCGCTCTCGACGCTGGGCGCGGTGCCCGTGAGCGAGGCCACCGAACCGACGCCAAATTCGCTGATTCCGCAGGGCACGATCAGCCGAAACAGCGACAAATCAGTGCTCAGGTTGAAGGCGAAGCCGTGCATCGTCACCCAGCGCGAGATGCGCACGCCGATCGCGCCGATCTTGACCGGAGTACGCGCGGCTTCGACGCCGGGCCAGGCGCTCGGGTCGGCTTGGTCTGCCCACAAGCCGATGTACTCTTCGATCGTGCCGCTATCGATGCCGTAGCTCTGCGCGAGCCCCATCATCACGCGGTTCAGGTCTTTCACGTAGCGCCGCACGTCCATGCGGTCGGGATGCAGATCGATGATCGGGTAGCACACGAGCTGTCCCGGCGCGTGCAGTGTCACGTCTCCGCCGCGACCCGTCGAAACCAAGGCGATGCCCGACTCGGCCAGTGCCGCTTCAGAGGTCAGCAAGTGTTCGACCGTCGCGCCGCGACCGAGCGTGATCGTCGGTTCGTGCTCGACGAACAACACCGTGTCCGCGATGCGCCCGGCCTTGCGTGCCTCTTGCAACTCGTGTTGCAGCGCGTGCACCGGTTCGTACGCTGCGCGTCCGAGCCAAAAGGCTCGCAGATCTCGCTCGCTCGTCATTCCGGGATCTTGGCACCAGAATCGACGAGTTCACTGCGCAGGCCGTCGATTTGTTCGGTGAAGATGTTGGCTACGTCCGGGTCGAACTGAGAACCCGAGCAGCGTAAGATCTCGTTGACCGTGACTTCGTGCGGCAATGCACGGCGATAAGCGCGATCGCTCGTCATCGCGTCGTAGGTGTCGGCGACGGCGATAATCCGCGCGATCAGCGGGATGTCGTTGCCCGCGAGCCCGAGCGGATAGCCTCGGCCGTCCCAGCGCTCGTGGTGCAGGTGCACGCCGGGAATTACCGGCTGCAAGAACTTGATCGGGTCCAAGATCTCTCGGCCATACGTGGGGTGCCGCTTGAACACTTCGTATTCTTGGCTGGTGAGCTTGCCGGTCTTGTTCAAGTTCATCACGCAGCCGATCTTTCCGATGTCGTGCATCAGCGCGGAGTGCCGCACGTGCTCGATCTGTTCGGCATTCAGCCCGAGCCAGCGCGCCAGATTGACGGCGTAGCGCGCCACGCGCTCGGAGTGACCCGAGGTGTAGCGGTCCATCTTGTCGATGGTGCGCGCGAGGCTGGTGATCGTTTGTTGAAAAGTCGCCTGCAGATCTTCGTACAGGCGAGCGTTCTCGATCGCCGCCGCCGCGCGCGAAGCAATGATGCTGAGCAGCTTGCGCTGGCCTTCGTCGAAGCGCTTACTCGCGGTGAGCGAAACCACCGCGATCCAGCCCAGCAGACGGTCGCGCATTTTGAGCGCAATGATGGTGATGCTCTGCACCTGGCGCGAGGGATGCGTGGCGAACAACTCTCTGGCGCGCGCGCCGTGTTCGACCAAGAAGCTCTCTTGCCTGAGCCGCTCCGCGACGACCTGCGCGCTCAACTCGCCGACCTCTTCGCCTTCGGGAAAGGCGCTGGCCAAACTGACGTTGCGCGAGAAAAAGGCTCCCTCGCCGTTGTCCAGCCAGGTCATCACCATATCCGCGCGGATCTCGTTCAGACCGCTCTCGGCGACGGTCGCGATCACCTCGTCCAGCGAGAGGCTCGCGGTGATGGCCTCGCTCACTTTGTACAGGGATAGCGCTTCGCGTAGTCGCAGATTTTCTGCCGCGAGCCGGCGCTTCTCCAGCCCGCGCTGCACGATGTGCACGATCTCTTCCACCTTGAATGGCTTCAAGATGTAGTCGTACGCGCCGCGCTTCATGGCATCGATCGCGGTTTCGACCGTGCCGAACCCGGTCATGATCACGGTCAGCGTGTCCGGATGCGTGCGCGCCACTTCGCGCAGCAGATCGAGCCCGCCCATCTTGGGCATCTTCAGGTCGCTGATGACCATGTCGTAGCGCGCGCGCTCGAGCTCGTTCGTCGCGCTCACGCCGTCCTCGGCGGTGCGCACGATGTAGCCCTCCATGCCGAGGAAGTCGGCGATGATGTCGCGGATGAATTTCTCGTCGTCGACGACGAGAACCCGCGGGCGTTCTTCGGGGTAACTCGAGTCGGACTCGGCCATCCTGGATGCGTTCTTTTCGGTGGACAGAATGATCAGCCTACCCCTTCGAACGTGCACCTTGCACGATCCGTGATCAGAGCCGCAGAGCCGGCTAGAAATAACCGGAAAATCAGCTGCCGACAGTTTTTTCCGTTCGCGGTTCTGGGTCCCAGAGCCGCGGGATCGGCCGGCAAATCTAACTGCGTTGGCTGAGCAGGCCCCCGAGGGGGCGACGGCGGGGCTCGGGGTCGTGGCTCTTGAGGTACGACAAGTTCAGGCAATTGATCAACGCGTGAGCTGCGATTGGCCCGGCAAGCGAGCCCGTCAGCTGGAAAATCACTCCGAAGGCCAGCCCCATCACTGTTGCCCAGCTGATCCATGCCCAACGGCTGGGACCACGGAGCTGCGCATGCACGATGCCGAATACCGCCGCTTGCAACCACAACCCAAGCCACGGCTGGAGGATGCCGCGGAACCAAAGCTCTTCCCCGAGCGCGCTGAAGGCGGCAACCGCCACGATGCCCGCCGCGCTCAGATCCCGCGCGACCGGGCGCAGTTCGCTATGCAGATTCCGAGCCCAGGAGTAGCGCGCTACGAAAATGCGCGTGCTGAACGCGACCAACGCGCCGAGGGCGAGCCCAATAATCAGGCTGTACACGTGCTCGAGCAACGCCGGGAGAGCCAACCATGGCTCTCCGGCGTAGCTGAACGGCAACGTGCCCCGCCAAAGCAGTGCCACCGCGATCGCACTCGCGCTTGCGGCGAGATAAGCGACTGCGACTCTGCCCCAGCGAAGCATTGCGTGAGTGAGAATATGGCACGAGCGCCTCGCTCTCGCACCTGAGCGATTTACCCAAATGAACGAACGAGGTGCTGGAAAATGACGGCTCACCGCGCATGGAAACGCCCAGCGGCGGGCCTGAAACCAAGCCGGAACGTACGAAACCGCTCGCGCGCGGGTACTCCAGCGAAAGCTAGTGATGCAGCGCAGCGGAGTTTGTTACAGTCGCCGCCGCGTGGGAGAAAGCAAGGAATCTCCGGAAGTTCATGAGCGGTTTTCGTCAGCCTTGGGGCTGGTGGACATTATCGCTCGCCAGATTTTGCGGACCCTTGGCGGTGTCGCTGATCTAGAAGAACTGCTCAGTTTCGGTCGGGAAGGCCTGTGGGACGCAGCGCGCCGGTTCGACGATTCGCGCGGTGTGCCATTCCGCGGTTACGCGAATTACCGCGTGCGCGGCGCAATCATTGACGGAGTGCGCTCGTCGGCGCGCCTTTCACGCCGAACCCACGAACGGCTCAACGGTTTGCAGGCCGCCGCCCGCATCAGTGAGGGCGCGTTCGAAGACGTGTCGGTACCGCGTCCGCCCGGCGCCGGCCCGGCGGAAGCAGAAACGGCTTTGGCCGATCACTTGGCGGCGATGGCAACCGCAATCGCGGCGGGTCTGATCGCGCCCACCGCACATGCAGAGGGCGGCGAGCGAACCCTGATCGATACCAGCGAAAACCCGGAGGAAGCCTACGGGAACGCTCAGCTGCTCTCCTTGGTGCGCAGCGAGATCGCGGAATTGCCGCGTGAAGAAGCAGAACTGGTTCGGCGCCACTACCTCGAAGGGGCGCGCTTCGACCATGTGGCTAGCGAGCTCGGCCTGAGTAAATCTTGGGCAAGCCGTCTCCACACCCGCGCCCTCACGCGCCTCGCGAAACGGCTGCGGGCCCTCTCCGAGTAGCGTTCCGTGAGCCGGACTCGGGGCCGGTCGAAGCTTCGGCGTTACGGATCGAGAGAAAGAGAAGGATTGGCCGCCAAAACGCCAGAAGAGGGAGAGGGGGATGGGGTTTCCCTTTGAGCAGCAATTGAGGCTCAGAGACGTCGGCGGTGCGGCTATGAATATTTCCGCGACTCCACCCGACGGGAATCGCGAACCCCCCAAATCTCTCTCTTTTCTCCCCTCTTCTGGCGTTTTGGCGTTTTGGCGGCCAACTCTGGGAGTCGTAATGAGCCGACTTTGACGGGGCTTCGCGAATTCGGACGCAACCGCGCGTCGGCGTGACCGAGGAGGGGGGATGGCGATCTCCGGCGTGCGTGGTGAAGCAGTGGTGTTCGAACAGGGGGCGGGCGGCGTGGCTTCGCCGAAAGTCGCAAAGGAGCCGGCAGATGGGGGAGAAAGAGTGTTCGCTCGCGCGCTGCGCGGCTTGGCGCACGAGATTGACGTGGGCGAGGCGCGAACCGCGGGGGCTTCCCAGTTGCACAACTACGATACCGGGCAGCTGATCGCGCTGCAGGTCGGCATCTACCGCTATACGGAAGCGGTGGATTTAGCGTCAAAAATCGTCGATCGCGCGACCAACGCGGTGCGTACGGTGCTGCAGGGCGGCGGGCACTAGCCCTGCGTGTTACGCTCGGCCGGATGTCTGAGCGCGTGCTGATCGCCATGAGTGGCGGTGTTGATTCGTCGGTCGCGGCGGCGCGGCTGTGCGCTCAGGGCTATGACGTGGTGGGCGTCACGTTGCACCTGTGGGACTACCCGGACGACGGTTCTGTGAAGAGCCGCTGCTGCGCCCCCGAAGACGTGCATGACGCGCGCCGGGTGGCGGATTTACTCGGCATTCCGCACTATGCCTTCGATCGGCGGGAGTTGTTCCAGCGCGAGGTCGTGGGCCCTTTCGTGGAGTCGTACTTGGAGGGCGAAACGCCGAGTCCGTGCGTGCGCTGCAACCGCGGCGTGAAGATTCGCGAGTTGTTTCAGCTCGCGGATCGCTTGAGCGCGGCGCGGGTGGCCACCGGGCACTACGCGCGCGTGCTGCAAAACGGCGCCAATTTCGAGCTGTATCGCGGGCGCGATCCGGCCAAAGACCAGAGCTATTTCTTGCACATGCTCGAGCAGAGCGCGCTCTCGCGGTTGCTCTTCCCGCTCGGCGACAGTGACAAACCGGAGATTCGCGCGGAAGCGCTGCGGCTCGGCTTGCCGGGCGCGCACAAGGGTGAGAGCCAGGAATTGTGCTTCGTGCCGACCGGGCGTTACGACGCGTTCGTCGCTGAGCGCGCGCCGGAACGCGTGCGGCCTGGGCCGATCGTGGATGAGGAAGGGCGGCGCGTGGGTGAGCATGATGGCGTGTTCCGCTTCACGCTCGGACAGCGCAAGAACTTGGGCGTAGCTCTGGGGCAGCGCGCGTACGTGGTCGGCGTGGACGCCGAGACCGCGACGGTCACGCTCGGCTCGGTGGACTCCCTGAACGCCAGCAGCGCCGAGTTGTGTGAAGTTGCGCTCGCCGCAGATGTGAGCTTACCGCTGCGCTGCGAGGTGCAGGTTCGGTATCGCGGGCGCCCCACCCCAGCTGAAGTTCGACGTGTGGGAGAGGCGGTGCACGTGTTCTTCGACGAGCCGCAGCGCGCCGTGGTCAAAGGGCAATTTGCGGTGTTTTTTCAGGGCGATCGCGTGCTCGGTGGCGGCATGATTCAAGCCGCGACCCGCGCGCCGCGCGCTGAGACGGCAGAGTCGCCCGGCCATGCCGCGGAGCAAGGCGCATGATCGCTGGTTCGAGCAAGCTGGCCGCCTGCCTGCTCGCGCTCGCGCCGCTCGCTTGCACCGTGGGCGAGGGTGAGGGGCGCGTCTCGAGCGATCACATCTGGGTGGCCGGCTGTTGGAACGGCGCGTTCGACCTCAATCCCGATTTCTTCGGCGTGAATCCGGATCCGGGTGAGTCGCTGACCATTCGCGTCCAACGCGGCGACAACATCGAGGATGTGTCGGATGGGTTGCTCGTGCTCGTCAACGACTTGCCCGAGATCCGCGAGCAGCTGGGTAAAGATTTGCCTGTGGGCATGCCTCGCGGCGTCGCGCCATCCGGAGTTCCGATCGTATTCAACCCGGAGCCCGCGAAGATCAGCCTAGTGCTCTACTTGCACAACAGCTGCCATTTGCAGAACGGCACGATCTATTCGATCGACGGCACGATCAACTTCAGCTCGTTGTTCAGTGGTGACCCGAATGAGAGTTCGTCGGAGGCTCGCCTGACGGACGCAACGTTCGACGCGAACTTCGCCGATCCGCGTGAGCTGGTGGACATCACCGACCCCGCCGACGCCGCCAAAGTGACGAGCCGCGTGACCGGCAATTTTCATTTCTTCTTTCAGCGCGGACAGCCGTCCCAGCCATTTCAGTGAATCGTGAAGACACCGGTCGATTCACGGCTTCGCGAAGAAGCCTCGCGCTTTCAGCTCCGCTTTACGTGTGAGCACTGCGTGCACTTTGCCGCGGAGCGTCGCGCGTGTGCCAACGGATATCCCACTCTCGCCCACCTCGACATCGACTTACAGCGCGCGGACAGTCTGGAATTCTGCAAGGAATTCGAGCTGGTCTAAGTTGCTCGCTCGAGCGGTTGAGCCGAACCAGACAAGATAGAGGCCCGTGGCGCGCTCGCATCCTCCGACTCTGATCACGTTGGTTTCTCGCGCGCTGCGCGAGGAATGCGGGGTGCGTCGCGGCTCTCGCGTTTTGCTGGCGCTTTCCGGGGGTGGGGACTCGATGGCGCTGCTCCACGTGCTCGCGCTGCTCACGAAGAAGTTGGGCTTCTCGCTGTTCGCGCACGGCGTGGATCACGGGTTGCGTGCGGAGGCCGTTGGCGAATTGGATCTCGCACAGGCGCGGTGTGAGGCGCTCGGTGTGCCGTTCTCGCGTTCGCTGATTTCGCTCAGCGCAGGCAGCAACTTGCAGGCGCGCGCACGTGACGGACGGCGCGCTGCGCTCACTGCAGCAGCAAAGGCGTTGAACAGCGAGCTGATTGCCACCGCGCACCACGCAGATGATCGCGCCGAGACCGTGCTCTTGCGTCTCTTGCGTGGTTCGGGTCCGCCGGGCCTTGCGGTGTTGCCGCCGCGTAGTGGCGCGTGGATTCGTCCGCAGTGCCGCGCGCGCAAGGCGGATATCGTTCTGCATCTGCAGCGGCACGCGCTCGCTTTCGCCGAAGATCCCTCGAACCGGCAGAGTCGATTCTTGCGCACGCGCGTGCGCTTCGAATTATTGCCGCTGCTCGAGCAGCTCTCGCCTCAGATTGTGAGCCATTTGTGCGCACTGGCGGACGCACTCGGTGAAGGTGGGCAAGACGCCGATCTGGGCGCGCTTACTGACGAGCATGGCGTTGCGCTCTTGCTCAATCGTGCGCAACGTCAATTGGTCGGGCGTGCTCGAGCCTTCGGGCAGCGC
>DASQCO010000094.1:0-77006 GCA_035634635.1 Polyangiaceae bacterium | reverse complement strand
GTTTGCTCCGCGAGGCCACGCTTTCCGCCGCGCGTTCGCGTCGGCGACGAGCGAAGGGAGCGCCGAGCCCTTTCGGTTTGGCCGGACGACACCCGAAAGGGAGGGTGGCCGCTTACTCTCCGAGAGCACGCCGCAAGCTCGGCCATGTCCCCGCACCGCCGTCAGAGATGTGACCAATCATAAATGGAGCAGTCGCGGTGAGTTTGGCGCGCTACCTCGTTTGTCTCGGCGTTGCACGGACGCGCTCAGCCCATTGCTTCGCGTAGCGCGATCCGCTTGACCCCCTCCACCAATGCCAAATAGGTCAGCGTGGCCAGCGCCAGAAACGCAAAATATGCGAAGGGCAGCGGCGTGAAGCCCAGAACATGGGCGAACGGTAGCCAAGGGAGCATGAGTCCCAAAGCTACGACGCCTAGCGTGGTGCCGACTAGAGCAGTGCTTGGCTTACTCTTAAACGGATTCTTGGCGGTTCGGATTACGAAGATGACCAACGCCTGAGTGGCTAGGGATTCGATGAACCATCCCGTGTGGAACGCTTGCGCGTTCGCGTGAAACACCTTGAGCAGCACGTAGAACGTCAATGCGTCATACAATGAGCTCACGGGTCCCACCCACAACATGAAGCGTCGGATCAATCCGATGTCCCAACGTCGAGGTTTTTGCGTAAACTCGGCGTCGACGTGATCGGACGGGATACTGATCTGGGCCAGGTCATAGAGGAAGTTGTTGAGCAGGATCTGGCTCGGCAACATTGGCAGAAACGGCAGAAAGATTGCGGCTCCAGCCATGCTGAACATATTGCCGAAGTTCGAGCTGGTGCCCATGAGCAGGTACTTCATCACGTTGCCGAACGCTGCTCGCCCTTCCAGAACACCCGTAAGCAGAACGCCGAGGTCAGGCTCCAGCAGGATGATGTCGGCAGCGTCGCGTGCCACGTCGACCGCGCCTGACACCGAGATCCCCACGTCGGCGGTGTGTAGGCAAGGGGCGTCATTGATGCCATCGCCGAGGTAACCGACAACGTGACTACGGGTCTTGATAGCGCGCAGGATTCGATTCTTCTGCGCAGGTGAGACGCGCGCGAAGACCCGGGTGTGCTCAACATGATGAAACAGAGCTGTGTCGCTCATCTTGTCGATTTCGTCGCCGAGCAAGATGTCCGCCGCAGGGAGCCCCACTCGCTCGCAGATCTGCGCCGTTACGAGCTCGTTGTCGCCCGTGAGGACTTGCACTCGTATGCCTTCCTGCTCGAGCTTCGAGAGCACGTCGACTGCGTCCGGACGCGGCGGGTCGACGAACGCCAGAAAGCCGCTCAGTATCAGGTCGTGTTCGTCAGTCTTGTCGAATGCGCGTCCGGTCTCAACTTCCACAAAGGCAACCGCTAGAACGCGATAGCCTTTTGCGCACAAGGCCTGAAACTCGCGTACGCATCGCTCGCGTGTCGTTGCGTCCAGTGTCTGACGAATACCGTTGACCTCGAGCTGCGAGCAAACCGAGAGCAATTGCTCCGGAGCGCCTTTGCTAATCAGCAGGGCCCTGCCATCCCTCTCGGCGACGACGCTCACGCGTCGCCGTTCGAAGTCGAATGGCATCTCGTCCAATTTCCGGAATCCGGTGATATCCGGGTGAGCATGTCTGAGCACAGCGGAGTCGAGCGCGTTCAGCTTCGCCTTCCGAAGCAATGCCTCGTCCATCGGGTTTTCGACGCCGCTTTCGAAATAGCTATTTACATACGCGAGCAATAGCGGTCGCTCCGACACCTGCCCGGTAGGATCGACCCAGCTGTCGAGCGACAGCTCCCCAGTCGTGAGCGTGCCCGTCTTGTCGCAACAGAGCACATCGATGCTGCCAAAGTTCTGAATGGCAGCGAGGTTCTTCACGATCACCTTCGACTTTGCCATGCGGACCGCGCCGCGCGTCAGCGTCACCGTGGTGATCATGGGCAAAAACTCGGGCGTTAGCCCGACTGCCAGCGCAACTGAGAACAGCAGCGATTCGAACGGGTCATGGTGCAGCGTTGTGGTCGCCAAAAAGACAAACAGCACCAAGAACAGCACGGTCTTGAGAATGAACGTGCCGAAGTGAGCCAGCCCCCGCTCGAATTCAGAGCGTGGCGCTCGTTGCGCGAGGACTTTCGCGATTTCACTGAACGCCGTTGCCGCGCCGGTCCTTTGAACCAATGCCAGGCCAGTCCCACTCACCACCGAGGTTCCCATCAACACTGAATCCGTTGGATGCTTCTCCACAGGCAGTGATTCCCCAGTCAACGCGGCCTCGCTCAGATGCAAGTCCTTCGCGTCCAACAACACTGCGTCGGCTGGGACGACGCAGCCGGCGTCCAGCCGGACGATGTCACTCGGGACGATGAGCCGTCGCGGGAGCTGCATGAAACGCCCATCACGCAGCACGTCGGCGGTGTCAGCAACCTGCGCCTTTAACGCGTCGGCAGCATGTTCGGAGCGTCGAGTCTGGTAGAACTCGACGCTCACGCTCACGCCTACGATGCACAAGACGATTGCCGCGTTCACCACATCGCCCATCACGGCTGAGGCAAGACTGGCGAGCAGCAGGATCGCGACGAGTGGATTCTCAAAGCGCCGCATAAATGTACGCAAGACGCTGTCTACGCGTCGAGGTAGCGGTTCATTGGGTCCCGTTTGCGCGAGGCGTCGTTCTGCCTCCTCGCTGCTGAGCCCTCTTCGATCGGGACCTTCAGGGCCGACCGACGCGCCGGCTTCGGCGATGGATGACATTTGCCCGTGGTCTGCACCGTCCGTGCCAATCGAGTTTGAGACGGCGAACATCTCCGCGGCTCATCTCCACCGGCGTGCCCGGAGCGAGGCACGTGACGCAGATTCTGCGCGAGTCGCGCAAGGGGCGCGTCAAAGCAATCGAAGAGAGCCTTTCTTGTGAGGTTCGGCAAGGTCCGAGTCTTGCTCTGTACGTATTTCGACGCCGGCTAGTCGTCATATTTTTAGGAGACCAACCATGCGCATACTCGTCGGATCTGACTTGGGAGCAGCGTCGGATGAGGCTTTACGCCAGGCGATCGAGCTGGCGTCGGCGAAGCAGGCCGAACTGGCCGTGTGCTACGTCTTGCCTGAACCGCAGCTTCACGGCCTATTTCCCGTCGAGCACGCGCAAGACGTCGAGACGCTTTCCGAGCTCGAAGCGCGCATGACCGAGGCGCTGCGTGACCAGGTCGAAAGCCTGAGCGCCGGGGCCGCGATCCCGTTGACCCTCTTCGTCGAGCAAGGTTCGGCGTACTCCGAGCTCGTGAACCGCGCCGAAAAATGGCGTGCTGATCTAGTCGTGGTCGGCAACCAAGGACGTGGCGCACTCAAACATCTCTTCTTCGATAGCGTTGCTCAGAGAGTGGCTCGCTATGCACCTTGTTCGGCGCTCATTGCTCGAAAGGATGTCGAGGGCGTCGTCTTGGTAGCAACCGATCTGTCGGACCCCGCGCAGCTCGCGCTCAACGCAGGGGCGCGGGAGGCGACCCGCCGCAAACGCGGACTCGTCGTGGTCCACGTGAGCGATACGTTGTCGCGTCGCACCGCACCAGCGATGGCGCTGCTCGGAGCCAACCCGACCATTGAGCCTCCCGAAGTAGCGCAGCAGCGCGATAGCTTGGCACGCCAGATCATCTCGACCTCGTTGAGAAATCTTGGTACCGAAGCCGACATACGGCTGGTCAGTGGTGATCCCTCGGAGGAGATCCTACGGCTGGTTTCGTCTCTGCCGGCGGAGTTGCTCGTGCTGGGAACCAGAGGCCGGAGCAACGTCACGCGAATCATGTTGGGCGGCGTTGCGACGCACATGGTCGAGGCTGCATCGTGTTCGGTCCTGGCCGTGAGGGCTCAGGTGCCTTGACCCGATCAGACCAGCGAGGCTGCTTCTTGCGGCATGGCTCTCATTCGGGCGCGCCGCACGCGAGCCATTCACCGAGTTTGCGCCGCTCTGCTTCGTCGACGGAGCCGCCCTCCGGCATGTAGGTGTTCACGGCTTTGGGTCCTGCGGCAGCAGAGCGGTCGATATCGCTCGACGAGGCTCGGATTTGGGCGACCGTGTCGAACTTGGGTGATTGGGGCCCGTTTGCCGAGTGGCAAGCCAGGCAGTGGTCCTGCATGAAGGCTTGTCCAAAATTGGAGTAGGTAAGCGTCGAGGTGGTTGGACAGGTGCTGCCCGTCGCATCCCCCGGACCGCTTCCACAGGCGACGAGGGGGGCTGCGACAAAAAGCGCACGAGCAAAACGCGGTATGCGGTCGGTCTTCATCGGATGGATTCATGGGTGCCGCGAGGTGGCGTCGGCAAGGCGTCGAGTAGGAATTTTCTTCAAACCCACACCGAGCGCTACGAGACCAAAACGCGGTCCAGGTCGACATCGATGCGCTTGGGGCTGTGCCCGATCTTTCCCAGTTGAACCAGAACCCGCAGACAAGCTCCAGTGCTCGTCCTAAGCTTCAGCCACTTGCTCGCCATCACGCTGACCATCATCGTCATCGCGCAGAATCCCGGCGCGGATCGCTGTCAGCCGGGCCTGTGTGGCGGCACGGCAATGATTTCAGCATTTCAGCAAGCCGCTCAGCGTGTGCTCGGTAGCGAGGCGCAACTTCGCACGCAGGTCGTGACCAGCGATCCTTCCGACGAAGTGGCAGTGGCAAAAGCGCCCGACGCGGACGGTGTAGTCGAGCTGAGCTTTTCGCCGGAGGGCGAGAAGGCTCGCTTGCATTGCTACTTGGCCCGCGAGAAGCGCTGGATCGAGCGAGAGATCAGCTTCGGTGACAGTTCCGGAAGCACTCAGAGCGAGATCAACGAGCGAGGTCGCTTGCTCGGCTTCGCCGTCGCAACCATGTACGCGAGCGACGCCAGCGAGGAGACTCACGAGCAAGAGTCGCCATCTCCGCCCGCGGTGCCGCCATCCGCGTCAGAAGCGGCTCGCGCCGCTGAATCGCCGCGCCTCTCTCGCCCGCAGTCTGCAACCGTGCCGGAGCGTCGTAAGTACGTCGCCGAATTTGCCGGCATCGCGAGCACAGGTCTGGAGGGAACGGCTTCGGGCTTGGGCGCGAGTGCCGGATTTCGCTTGGTGTTGAGGGGGCCGATTTGGGCGCGAGTGTTCATTGCGGGTCGCAGCGGTAATATTCCCGAGGCGCAAGCGAGTACGCGCACGGCGCTCATGGGTGGTGGCTTCGCCTTCGCATTTCTGCCGGATGCGGCCACCTTCGAGCTCGGTTCGCGGCTCGACTTCTTCGCTAGCTATTTCGATGCGTCCCACCTGTCAGAAGACGACGTCGCAGCGGATCGCCGAAGTCGTTGGCAGGCTGGCGCCGACGTTGTGGCGGAAGGTGGGTGGCGGGTCACGCGCGATGCAGGTGTGTTCTTCGGGATCGGCGTCGAGGGGATCCTCGGCAAAACCGAGGTCTACACGCATCATCAGCGTGTCGCGGTGGTGCCACCACTTCGGGCCACGGGCGAACTCGGCTTTCGAACCCGCTTTTGAAAGTGACGGGCGAACGGCACGCCTCAGTTGTTTTGCGCTCCCGCTGCGACCCACGCCTTGATCAGCGCGAGATCGGCGGCGGGCATCTTCGGTTTGCCCTGCGGCATGCCACCGCTCGACAATTCCGAAACGAACTGCGACGTCTTCGACTTCACGCTCGTGTAGCCATTGGCCTGAGTCGAGAAGTCATACCCCTTCTGCTTTCCTGGATTGTGGCAAGCGGAGCCATTGCAGTTCGACGCGTATTGAGTGTTGGTCAGAAACTTGGTGTAGATCTCGGTCCAAGTAGGAGCCATCCCGCCCGAGCCACCGGACGATTGTCCGCCATGGCCGCCTGCGCCGCCCGAACCAGATTTTGCGCCACCGAAGCCGAGCGAACCGCCTGAACTAGACCTAGCGCCACCCGAGCCGCCCACTGCACCGCCGCCCGAGCCTCCGCTAACGAAGGCCCCACCGCTACCGCCCACTTGGCTACCTGAGCCAGCAGATTGGAAGCTTCCACCCGACGAGTTGCCTGAACCGCCAGCCCCCGTCGACTGGCCCCCCGTGGCGATCGAACTGCTGCCTGCCACGCCCGGTTTGCCCGCTGCTGCGCTCGAAGTGCTTGCGCCTGCTGCGCTTCCCCCACCCGCTTCGTCCATCGCGTCGGAAGCACCACCACAGCCGATCGCGACGGCGGAGCATATGGCCAGAATTGAAAACCGAGATTGGCCGAGGGCGAAGCGGTTCAGTTGTCGCAACATGATACGAGGGCCTCCGAGATGAGGATCTGAGTGGGCGTGAACTGCAGGAAACAGCCCGGCAGCAACCGACAGTGAGTGCCTCACCGCGTTCCCGACCAGGCAGCGATCAGCAGATCGCTCGGACGCTCCAACGTCGGAACAATATTGAATTCACTAGCGAATTTGGCCGGCTGAATGCGCCCGCTACGGGCCTGCCTGATCCATACTGGCTCGCTGCACTCTAAGACGAGCTCTTCATGTCTCCAGTGACCCGCGCCCCGCTCATGCTCGTTCCTGCCGTTTCGGGCGGGAGTGAGGAGCCCGGCCCGCCGAGCTCGGATGACAGCACGCTGCTGGCCGGCCTCAAAGCGAGAGACGCGTCGATTAGCAAAGCGTTCTACGCTCGCGTTCGCCCAATCGTCGATAGAACTCTTTCGCGCCTATTGGGTACACGCGATAGTGAGTACGAAGATGTGGCGCAGCGCGCGCTCTTCGAACTCGTCAGTACCATCGAACGGTTTCGTGGCGATTGCCCGTTGAATGCCTGGATTTCGATCGTGACCGCGCGCGTCGCCTATCGCACGATTCGAAAGCGACGCATTGAACGCCGGCTGTTCGTGGACGAGGAGCCGCAGGAATCTTCCCGGACAACGCGTAGCCACGCGAGCGCCATCGCTGCTCGCCAAGCCATCGAGCGCGTGCGTCTCGAGCTCGAGCGCATGAACACGGACCGTGCCTGGACCTTCCTCTTGCACGACGTTTACGGCTACGATCTCAAGGAAGTCGGACAAATCACGGGCGTATCGCTTGCGGCCGCACAGAGCCGCCTCGTGCGCGGGCGCCGCGAAATACACGAGCGGATCAAACAAGATGTCGCGCTTTCTCGCTTCTTGAAGCAATCCCCGGAGGACGAATGAACACTCCGCGCTATGCGGCGGCCGCCGCGAACTTGCTTCGGCGATACTTGCCCGGCGCGCCCGTCGCCTCGGGCGATGAAGCGCGGGGGATTGCGACCATCGAGCGTGCAATGCGGGCTCGAAAGCGTCAACGTCGCGTGCTGACCGTGAGCGCCTCGTTGGCGGCAGCTGCGGCAGTGATCATTGTCGGAGTCCAGCTGCGCAAGTGGCGCCAGCCGTCGCTTGGTTCCAGCTCCGTTTCCATCAGTGTGATTCCGTCGGGTCAGGGGGCGGCCGTTGCACGCAATGAGGGTGAAGCGCCGCTGAAGGCCCAGTCGGCGATTGAGTCGGGGCAACGCATCGAAACGCCACCGGCGGGCGGCGCTTCACTCCAGCTTTCCACGGGCACTTCGATGACGCTGGCGGGACGCACTTCGTTCCGTGTCGATAGCCAAGGAGCGACTCAGCGCTTCTCGTTGCAGCGAGGTGAACTCGTTGCACACGTCGCCAAGCTCTTGGCTTCGCAACGGTTCATCGTCGATACGCCCGATGCCGAGGTCGAAGTGCGCGGTACGCGCTTCCATCTCCGCGTCGTTGAGCAAGGCGAGTCGTGCGGCGCCGGCACTCGCACTCGCCTCGAGGTTAGCGAGGGCGTGGTCGAGGTGCGCGCTGGAGGCCAGGACCCAATCAGCGTCAAGGCTGGAGAAACCTGGCCGATTGGTTGCTCGGGGACCGTGGACCTTGCACCCAGCTCCGTGCCGGCCCCGTCTGCTCATGAAGCGGCCCCAGCGCCGAAGCGCGACGTGCGCTTGGTCGCACCCGCGAAGCGTGCTGCCCTCAACGAAGCCGAGGCTGAGCGCGCCTCGGGGCTTGCCGCTCAGAACGACCTATTCGCCGAGGGTGTCGCCCGCGCTCGGCAAGGCGACACGAGTGGAGCTCTGCGTGCCTATCAAGAATTGATCGGCCGCTTTCCGAGCAGTGCGTTGGCTGAGAATGCGATGGTCGCGCGCATGCGACTCTTGGCCCAGACAGCGGACGGTGCGAGTGAAGCGAAGCGCTACTTGGCTCGCTATCCGCGTGGATTTGCTGCGAGTGAGGCAAAGAAGCTCGCCGGGGAACCGTGACTGGGTGCGTGATGCTGCGCGCTCGACGCGCGATCGGTAGCGGAGTGGTCATGCTTGCCCTCGCTAGCCTGAGTCCGGCGTGCAATCAGCGTTTCGATTTCGATACCGAGATGGGAGGAGCTGGCGCTGGAGGCTCAGCCGCAGTGAGCGCCGGAGCCTCAGCTGGTGGCGTGAGCGGGATGGGGGGCTGGTCTTCCGTTGCTGGAAACGGCTCTACGGCTTGCGGAGCCGTCAGTGAATGTACCGTCGGAACGCATTGCACGGGCGAAGAGTGCGTTCAATGCGCTGCGGACGCAGATTGTGACGTTTTCGGTTTGGCTCGCTGCGAGCCGACGCGACACCGCTGCGTCGCGTGCCTCAGCACGTCCGATTGTGCCCGTGGTTTCGCCTGCGATTCCCTAGCCAACCGCTGCCTGCAGACTTGTCTGGATGACGACGCCTGCCCCGCCAGTGCCCACGGCTGCGATGAGCGACGGCAAGTTTGCTACCAATGCGACGAAGACCGAGAGTGCGCGAACTCATCCAACGGTCACCTGTGCGCGACTGACGGTAGTGGATGCGTCCAATGTCGTAAAGAAACGGATTGCCCCGGTCAACACTGCGACCAACTCACTGGCCACTGCGTCGAGTGCCGGGATGGCGGTGATTGCGCATCACATGTTTGCAATCCGATGGCGTTTAGCTGCGTGCGTTGATTCGCGCATATTTTGCGCCCGACAGAGCAAAACGTGCGTCACTGGTGGCGAGGCAAAACGTGAAGTGTCGCTTGCTCTTTGGCTCGGACGAGCTGGAGAGATGATTGGTACGCCGCTTGCTCCGATGTGTGCGTGATTCCAGACCTCGCGACGAGCACTGAGCACTCCGTCCTCTCCTGTACGGATCTCCGCAAGATCTATCGCATGGGCGAGGTCGACGTGTGCGCGCTCGCTGGTGTCGATTTTACCCTGCACGCAGGTGAGCTCTTGGTCTTGCTCGGCCCTTCGGGCAGCGGCAAGTCGACGCTCTTGAACATTCTCGGGGGGCTCGACGCGCCGACTTCGGGGCGAGTGTTGTTCGGCAATGAAGAACTCACCGAGGCAGATGAAGCTCAACTTACCGCGTACCGACGCCATCACGTGGGCTTCGTCTTTCAGTTCTACAACCTGATCCCGAGCCTCACGGCGCGCGAGAACGTCGAGCTCGTGACCGACATCGCCGACGATCCGCTCGAGCCCGAAGAGGCGCTGACTCTGGTGGGTCTCGGCGAACGATTGGATCACTTCCCCGCGCAGCTCTCTGGTGGCGAGCAACAGCGCGTCGCCATCGCTCGCGCGATCGCCAAGCGCCCGTCGCTACTTCTCTGTGATGAGCCGACAGGTGCCCTCGACTTTCGCACTGGCATCAGGGTGCTCGAGGTACTCGAGCGCGTGAACCTCGAGCTTCACACCGCGACTGCTGTCATCACGCACAATGCCCCCATTGCGCAGCTGGCCGACCGCGTCGTTACACTCGGCGATGGTCGCGTGCAAGAAGAGCGAGTCAATCGCGCACGTGCGCGCGCCTGCGAGCTCCGTTGGTGAGGCCTGACCATGCGCGCACTCGAAAAGAAGCTGTTTCGAGAGCTTGGTCGGCTCAAAGGGCAGATTGCGAGCATCGCGCTCGTGCTCGCGAGCGGCATCGTCTGTTTCATGGCCATGCACGGCACCTCGACCGTGCTCGGTGACGCAGTCGCGCACTTTTACGATCGGTACCGCTTCGGGCACGTCTTTGCGCACCTGGAGCGTGCGCCAGAGACCGCGGCGCGTCGTGTCGAGCAACTGCCCGGCGTGGAGGCCGTCGAAATCCGTCTTGCGGTGGACGTGACCGTCCCGATCGAAGGCATGTCGCGACCAGCCTATGGGCGAATGTTGTCGCTGCCGGGTGGGCGCCAACTGGCGGTGAACGCGCTTCAGCTGCAGAGCGGACGACTGCCGGAGGCCGGCAAGGAAGACGAAGTAGTGCTGCTCGATGCTTTCGCTCAGGCCCATGGCCTGGCGGCCCAGCAGCGCGTCCCGGTGGTGATCAACGGTAAGAAGCGCTCGCTCCGCATCGTGGGAATCGCACTTTCGCCGGAGTTTATCTACTCGATTCGTCCTGGCGCTTTGGTGGATGATCCCAAGCGCCACGCGGTCTTGTGGATGGACAGAGCCGCGCTAGCCAGCGCATTTCAGCTCAGTGGTGCGTTCAACGACGTGTCGCTTCGACTCGCGCCCGAAGCGTCCGAGCAAAGTGTGCGCGCGGCGCTCGATCGGATTCTCGCGCCCTACGGTGGGACTGGTTCGATAGGTCGCAAGGATCAGCTCTCCAATCGTATCGTCACCCAGGAGCTCGGTCAGCTGAACATGCTGTCGACCATGGTTCCTGCGGTGTTCCTCGGCGTCACCATGTTTCTCGTGCACTTGGTACTCGGCAGGCTCATTCGCCTTCAGCGTCCCGAGATCGCAACGCTGAAGGCGCTCGGCTATAGCAACCGCGACGTGGGGCTCCACTACTTGGGGCTCGTGCTGGTGGTACTCCTTCCGGGCGGACTACTCGGTCTCGCGGGCGGCCAATGGCTTGGCCGCGTGATGCTGGGGCTCTACGGTCAGCTGTTCCGCATTCCGGACCTCACCTTCCGCCTTTCGGTTTCACTCGTGAGCACCGCGCTCCTCGCGAGCGCGTTCGCTGCTGTGGCAGGAGCACTTGGAGCAGTCCGCTCGGCCGTGCGGCTGCCGCCCGCGGAAGCCATGCAGCCGCCGGCGCCTGCACGTTATCGTCGCGGCCTATTAGAGCGGCTGGGGCTGAAGGCGCTCGCGGGCACTAGCGGCATGATGATCGTGCGCGAGGTTGGTCGACGCCCGTTTCGCACGTTGCTTTCATCATTGGGCATCGCTGGCGCCATCTCGCTGATGATCCTCGGTCGCTTCGGGCTCGACTCGCTGATGGCCTACTTCGAGGGCACGTATGGGCGTGAACAGCGCCAGGACGTGTCGGTGCAGTTCGCGCGCCCGGTTTCTCCGCGAGTGGTCGGCGAGCTGCGCCGGCTGCCCGGCATCATTGCGGCCGAAGGCTTGCGCGCCGTTCCGATCCGCGTGCACCACGGGCACCGCGCGCGTGACTCCGTGTTGATGGGTATTGCGCAAAATTCGGCATTGCGCCGCCTCGTTGGCCGTGGTGGAGGCTCCGAGATCCCCGTGCCGCCGGATGGTGTGGTGCTCACGAAGACGCTAGCGGAAGTCCTCGGCGTTCACGTCGGAGATCGCCCGGAAATCGAGCTGCGCGAGGGCGCTCGGCATACGGTGCGCCCGCTCGTCGTGGGCACGGTCGACGATACGGTGGGGCTCACCGTGTACGGCCAGGGGAGTCTAGTTGCGTCGCTCGAGGGGGATAGCGGCGCCGTTTCCTCGGTGCTGTTGCGCGTCGACCCGCACAAGATGGACGCGGTCTACGAGCGCCTGCGGCGGTCACCCGAGATCATCGACGCCTCGGAATCGAGGACCGACATGCATCGCCTGCTCGACATGAATGCTTCGTTCATGAACGTGTGGACCGCGATCTCGATTGCGCTGTCGGCGAGCATCGTGTTCGGAGTGGTGTACAACAACGCCCGCATCGGGCTTGCAGCGCGAAGCCGCGATCTCGCGAGTCTGCGGGTGCTTGGCTTCACACGCGGAGAGATCTCGTTGGTTCTCCTCGGGTCCCAAGCGATCGAGGTCATGCTGGCTCTCCCGCTCGGGCTTTGGCTTGGAACTGCATGGGCTCGATTGTTCATGTCGACCGTCGACCAGGAAACCTTTCGCTGGAGCGTCGTGATCGCGCCGAGCACGTACCTCTTTTCGACCGCAGTTGCGGTGCTTGCAGCCGCGGGTAGCGCGCTGTGGGTACGGCGCAATCTCGACAATTTGGATTTGGTCAGCGCCTTGAAGGCGAGGGAGTGAACGATGATCGCATCGCCTACCAATTCGAATCTACCGTCAACGGCCGCGTCACCCGCAGCAGCCCCGCACGAAAGCGCGCGCAGCGGCGCGCGCGAGCGTCGCAAGCGGCTGGCACGCAGCATTCGGCAAGCTCTGCTCGGCTTGCTGATCCTCGGTGCCACGGTCGCCTCGGTGCTCGCGCTGCGCCCGCAGCCCGTGCCGATCGACGTTGCGCGAGCATTGCGGGGGCCGCTCGCAGTGGTGATCGAAGAGGACGGGATGACGCGGGTCAAGGATCGATTCGTGATCTCGGCGCCAGTCACGGGTAGCCTATTCCGTCTCGCGCTCGAGCCAGGTGATCCAGTGCGTGAAGGTGACGCGCTCGCCGAGATCGCGCCCGCACTGTCGCCGCTGCTCGACGAACGAACCCGCGCGCAAGCTGAGGCTCGTCTCGGCGCGGCGCTCTCTTCGCTCGGTCAAGCGCGCGCACAGGTTGCGCGGGCCACGGCGTCCAAAGAACTCGCCGACCAGGAGCTTGCCCGCACACGACGACTTGCCGAGACCGGCGCGCTCTCGTCGCAAGCGCTCGAGCAGGCGGACTTTGCCGCGCGGATGCGCAGCGAGGAGCTTGCTTCGGCAGAGTTCGGCCACAAGGTTGCAGCCGAGGAAGCCCGTGTGGCGCGTGTAGCCCTCGGCACCGATGGCAGCGCCTCGCGCGCGAACCGCCACGTGGATGTGCTCGCGCCCATCTCCGGTCGCGTGCTGCGCGTGCATCAAAAAAGTGCCGGCGTCGTTCAGGCGGCCACCCCGCTGGTCGAGATCGGTGACCCGAGCGTGCTCGAGGTCGTAGTCGATCTCTTGACGACGGACGCCGTGCACGTCACGCCAGGCACTCCGGTCGTGATTCGCGGTTGGGGTGGAGACACCGAAATCGCGGCCCGTGTCCGTCAAGTCGAACCGTCCGCATTCACACGCCCGTCGGCGCTCGGTGTCGACGAGCAGCGCGTCAACGTGGTGATTGCGCTGACCGACCCGCGTGAGCGCTGGGCGGCGCTTGGTGACGGCTACCGCGTCGAGGCTCGGCTCGTGCTGTGGCAAGCGCCGCAGGTGCTCAAAGTGCCGCAGGGCGCGGTCTTTCGTCACGGTGACCATTGGGCAGTGTTTCGCGTCGACGAGGGGGTCGCGCGCCTAGTTCCAGTGACCCTCGGCCATCGTGGCGAAACCGAGGCGGAGATCACGGGGGGCCTCGGCGAAGGCGTCACCGTCGCGGTGTACCCGGGTGATCGCGTAAAGGACGGCGTCCGTGTGGCATTGCGCTGAGCGTATCGCCAGCTGGCAACGGAGCTCGGGCTAGCCGCACACCTAGACGGAACTAAACGCGACTATCCGGGCGACGCGTCGCGGGAAGCAGCGCCAAGGCGGCGCACACGGCGAGGCCGGCGAGCAGCGGGAACATCGTTTGCCAGCCGAAGTGGCCGCTGATCGCAGGTAACGTGAGGCCTTCCAACATGCCGCCGACCGAGCCGACACCGTTGACCAGTCCTGTGGCGGTGGCGGCAGCGGCGGCGCCGCCCACGTCCTGAGCGGCGGCCCCAGACAGCAAAGCGTCCGGGCCGAAGAGAAGCGCGCCTACCAGCGCGAGCGCGCCCACCGTGAGCCAAACGTCGCGCTGGGGCAACGCGGCACACACGAGCAACGCCAGTGCCAAACAGAGCAAGCTCGAGATTGAGACCACCGCGCGTGACCAGCGACGCACGCGATCGGACAGTATGCCGATCGCGATCACGCCCACGATCCCTCCAGCTTCGAAGGCATTCGAGACGTATGCCGCGTGATCCACGGCGTAGCCAAGCGTGCCATGCAGATAGTACGGCAGCCAAAAGAGCAGCGCGTAGCGCACGTACTTGATGAAAAAGTAACTTGCTCCGAAAGACCACAGCACCGGATTGTGCAGGGCCCTGCGTTGCGCGGCTCGTCGAGCATCGGTGGCCGGGACTTCTGCCACGAGAGCACCCGGGTCGCTCGCGCGATCGCCGCTCTTGAGGAACAGAAAAATCAACAGTGCCACGACCACCATGCACGCGGCCGGGCCGAAGAAGGCCGCGCGCCAACCATCGCGACGCAAAAGATAAGCGGCAAAGTCGCTAGCAATGATACTGCCCACTTGATAGCAGGTGGCCCAGAAAGCCATCACCGTGCCGCGGTTTTGAGGCGTGGTCCACTCGGCCATGGCGCGCGTCGTGCCGGGCCAACCCGTCGACTGCGCCAAACCGTTGATGAAGAACAGCACGCCGAACCAGAACGCCGCGTCCATGGCGCCGAAGGCGAAGCAGCACAACGCCGAGAGCGCCATTCCTCCCGCGATTAAGCGCCGCGCTCCGACGCGGTCGCCCACGTAACCGCTGAAGAACAGCCCGAGCGCATACGCCGCGAGATAGAAGGTATCGATCAGACCCAGGGCGCGCTCACTCACCCCGAGCGAATGGCGCAGGGTCGATTTGACGACGCTGAAGCCTTTGCGCCCAAGGTAATAGCTGGCGTACGCGACCCAGGTCAGGCCCCAAGCGGCGTAGCGATCCCCTCGCCGTCCGTCCATCTTCGAGAGCGTGTCAGAAGCCATTCGCCGAATCATAGCTCACAGCAAAACCCCGACGCCCAGCATTGCAGAGATCCAAACACCGCCGGTGTCGACAGCTCGTTGCTCGCCGTTCACCAGGCCGGCCACCGAAGTACTCGCGAACCCGGTATCGACGCAGCCGAAAGCAAACCAGCGCGCACCCCAATCGTGTCGCACGCGGGCCACCAACTCCGGCCCCGCCCACACGCCGCTGACGGCGTGCCCAGTAACGCCCGAGGCGTGGACTAACGGAGACAAACGCAGATAGCCGAGTGTCGCGCCTGGTCCAGCCGCAAAGTGCCAATCACCGGCGCTGCCACCCGCTAGCACGGCGAGTGCTCCGCTCGCGGATAGCCACTCGACCTTCGCCAGCTCGGTGTCCGTGCCGCCAAACTCCAGTCGCAGATCCAGAGCCAGGCTGAAGTGCCGGTTCAGATCCAGCGTGGCGCCCAGATCGGGGCCCGCGAGCCAAGTCGCCGGGCGCATTGCGCGCCGCAACGAGACGCCCGCGAAGGCACGAAAACGATCTTTGTCGCGTGCCGCCGGAGTTGACTGCTTGGGCTGCGTCGAGATTGTCGCGAGTGGTGCGGGTGACGCGACTGCCGGCGTGATTCGTGCACGTGACTCGGTCACGATTTCACTCACCGAAAGCGCGAGTAGGCGTGGCCAGAGCGTCTGAGCGGTTGCACGGAGATCGACCTCGTTCGAAGTGTTCCCGGATTCGAGCCTGACGACTGCGCGTTCCGCGGTGCACTGGACCTGAACGCGTTCGCGCGGCTCCGCGGGTAACACGTTCAGTGTTCGAAACTCGATCGATAGTAGCCGATACAGTTCGATTGGGTCGATGGCTGCGCAGCCTTCGAGCTCGAGTACGATGGGCAGCGTCGCAGATTCGGCGCTCGACTCAGCGCCGTGGACCCGCACCGCCACGAGCACCAGGCACAGCCCCGCGCGCGCCGCGCCGGTCTTCAAAGCGCCACGCCGCAATCGCATCGGGGTTGAGACTAGCTGCTCAAGGTGTGAGGCCCAAGCCGCCTGATTGACGAACGCTGGCGAGTCTTCGACCGTTCGGGTAGCGCCGCAGGTATTGTTCTGCCAAATCGTGAGCACGTCCGGGCTGGCCGGCGGCCTTCGCCGCTTCGACTTCGCGCGCCATTGCGTCCTCCGCCAGTGAGCCCGTTGGGGCGAGCTTGCGCGAGAGCGCGAATGCGTCAGCGGCTTTCGCCGGCTGCCCGACCTGGCTGAGGTAGATGCGGCCGAGCGTGAACGCGGCCAACGGCGCAACTGAGCTCTGCGGATACTCGCGTGTGACACGCTCGAGAAAGCGCGTGGCTTGCGCAGGATGATTCGAGAAGCGCGCGGCGTCGGCCGCGAGCATCAGATCTTCGGGCGCGTTACCGACGACCTCCGGGGCATGTTCCAGCACGGAATACGCTTCGCGGTACTCTGCACGCTTCGCATGATCCAAAAAACGACGGCGCGAGCTGAGCCCTTCGATGCTCGCGCTCGGCGTGGTTTGCGCGACACCCACCGCTGCGCTGGGCGCTTCGATCGGGCTTGGTTCAGCCGCTGATGCCGCAGCCGGCGCTTCTTCGGCAATTGGCTCGGCAGGTGGAAACCAGCTCGACTCACCCGCCGTCAGTTGCCGCGAGCTACCAGCGAGCTTGACCGCGACCCGGCCTCGCGTCACCTCCACTCGTAAGCGTTGCCCTTCACGGGTGACGAGAAAGTGAGTCCCAAGCACGCTAATGTCCGCGATCCCCGCGTGGACGATGAACCGGCGCTTGGGGTTCGGTGTGATCTCGAACTCCGCACTGCCTGCGCGGAGAGTGACGTCTACCGCGCTCGGCGAGGCGGCACCGACATCGAGCACGCTGCTGGCATCGAGCAACTGAACCGTCGAGCCGTCACCAAAGCGAACCTGATGCGCGTCGCGTGTGGCCACGGCTTGCGGTTCGAAGCGCGCGCGAACGACGAAACCGAGGGCCAGTCCCAGCAAACAGGCGACACTCACGGCTAGCGCAGCGCGCACCGCACGCACACGCCGGCTCCGCCGCGTGTGCACCCGCGCAAGCACGTTCTCCCGGCGATCCGCGCGCCACTCGGGCTGGATCAGCTCGGCCGCCGGAAGCGGCGTGCGACGTCCTGGGTTCGTGCTCACGAATCCTCCTTCACAGGCAGCAGCGCAGCATCGAGGGCGCGCAGCCGGCGTTGCACCGTCGACTTGGAGCAGCCGCACAACACGGCAATGTCATCGAGCGCTTCACCCTCGAGGTAGCGCAGCACCCAGATGGCACGGTCCAACGCCGGCACCTGCTCGAGTTTTTGGTACAAGCGCGTCACCTCTGCGCGTGCCTCGGGTGATGCGCCCGGCGCGATCAAGTGAGCGTCGTGCTCCAGCGTATCGAGGCTCAAGAACGCGCGCAGCCGGCGACGCCGCAGTCGGCGCACGGCTCGCCGTACACAGATGCGCGCGAGCCAACCCTTAATCGAACCAGCATCTCGGATCTGCCGCAGCCCTCGGTGCGCTTCCAAGAAGACGTCTTGGACGAGATCATCGAGCTCGTGGTCGCGTCCGAGCAACCGTAAACCGACGCTCGCGACGTAAGGCGAATAGCGCCGAAACACGGAGTCGAAGTCGAGCGCGTCTGCTTCGGCCTCCTTGCGCGAGGCACCGCCCTCGACGACCCGCAAGTGCGGGCGCTCGTTCGGCTTGTTCAGTTCCTGAGGGGGCATTGCGGGGCGGTGCTCGTTCTTGCTCAGTGGGCACGACGCGGAAAATCGGGTCAACGCGCGCGTAATTACCGCGCCGGTAGAATTGAGCGCCGGAGCCGGTCTAGGGGTTCACGTCATTCACTGGGCAGCCGGCGCGAAAAGCATCGAGCGCTTTCCGCTTGATCACCAACGAGTAGCCGAGCCGAGCGGCCTGGGCGCACAACGCGGGTGCGTCACTGTTGGCTCCGTACTCGACTACGAAGACGGCCTTGCTCGCGGCTGTGAATGGCTGCCACGCCTGACAGTCGTTCACCAAACATTCCGCGGTCACGCCCCAGTCCGCATCGGCGGCGAGAGACGCCACCAGATCGTCGCTCGTGGACACGCCGGCCGCGAGGTGACGCTGGTGGCATTCAGTAAGCAGCCAGCGCGCGTAGTCGAGGTCATCGGCTCGCGTGAGAGCAAACCCGCTGTCCTCGCTGTGCGCTTGCAGGCTGGACAACTCGACGGCATCACAGCCGCTGACCGAGGCAAGTTGGAGGCGCGCCGCCATCACTGCTCGCACCTCCGGATTGCGAGGGTCGAGCCAACGCTCGTCGGGATAATCGACCAGAGCATTGCCGACAGCAGAGGCTGGAAAGTTCGCATAATCTGCGCGATACGACTCAGCCGTACCCACGCTGACGTAACAAGCGACCTGACGTCCCTGATCGTGGAGTCGCTTCGCGGTCGCTGTATCGAGTGCAAACAAATCGACCTCGTACAGATCGACGTCGAAAGACGTATCGATGGTGCCAGTGAGCTGGAGCTGCCAGCTAGTGGCTGGCTCAGGACGAAACAGCGGCCCACCGCCGCCGCTGCCTGCGTCGCCCGCGTCGGACGGCTGAGCCGCGTCGAACGTCAGCAGCGTTCCGGTCGTTTCGTGACAGCCACCGACCAGAAATAGTGCAGTGAGCACCGCGAGCCGCGCCGAGAACCACACTGGACGAGCGTAACACGCGCGGTCGCGGGCGCTTTTCGAAAATTCTTGCCGTGACCTGACCACTTTCTGAAGCACCGCTGCCACCTAACTCGAGAACCCCGCTCTCGCGCCCCGCGCATCTAAGGAACCCGCGCATGCGTTACGTCGTATCGATCCGGGCTTTGCCCATCGCGCTGGCAATGTGGAGCCTTGGTTGCACCTCCGGCCAGGCCGCGTCCTTCACGAACTCAGGCTCCGATCCTGGTGCCAGTGGCGGCGCTGAAGCGGTGGACCCGACCTCGGGCCCCGGTGGTGCCGGCACACCGACACCGGTCGACAAACAGCAACAGGCGATGAACCCCGACCTGTTCCAAGTGGCCAGCGGCTTCTTTCCGAACTTGAACGCCGCCTCGGCGCCGAAGCGCGTATTTCGCCTGACTCGGCGCCAACTCGACAACACGACCAAGGCCCTGCTCCCGGCCCATTTCAGCAGCGAGGCCGTGGCCAGCGTGCCAGCCGACCCGCTACAGACCAACTACGAGTACGCCGACAATTTGAGCTTCAATCCAGCCAATTTCACGCCCTACACACAGTGGGTCAGTCAGCTCGTCGACAGCGTGAGAACCAAGCCGGAGACGGTGATTGCCTGCACTGCCGAGGCCAACTCGCCCTCGTGTTTGGAGCAACAAGCCGCTCAGTTCGTGAAGAAGGCTTTTCGCGGCGTAGTCTCCGACGCCCAGCTTGCCCACTACACGAGCTTCTTCCAGAGCAGCGTGAAGGACGTGGGCATCGCGAACGCCACGGCAGATCTGGTTGATCTGACGCTCACTTCGCCAAACTACGTGTTCCGCGACGAAGTGTCGACCGATGGCTCCGGAAACCTTGCCGCGGCACAACTGCTGCAAAACATCACGTATACGCTGGCTGATGCGCCTCCGGAGGCGCTCGGTCTGTCATCGCTCGAGCCAGCGATGTCAGTTCAATCCGCAAGCGATCTGCAGACGACCCTCGGGCGCGTGCTGGCCTCACGCGAGGCTCGCGCCAAACTGCTGCAATTTTTCATGAGCTGGTTGGAGGTCCGGCAGCCCGCTGAGTTCGGCATCTCGACGGACGTGTTCCCGGAATTCACTCCGCAAGTCGCGAGTGCGGTAGTGGAAGAAGTACGGGCATTTCTCGAACGCCAGCTCGCTTCGGACGCACCCAAGCTTCGCGATCTCACCGAAGCCACCGATAGCGTCGTCGGCGCTGACATGGCTTTCATTTATGGGTTGAACAAGGGGAGCTCCGAGGCAATAGCTCTGGATCCAACCCAGCGCTTGGGCGTCTTCACTCTGCCGGGCGTGATCGCCTCCCATTCGGGCCCCACGACGACTCGTTTGGTCAAGCGCGGGGTCTTCTTCACGCGCAAGGTCATGTGCTTGCCTCTGGGAAATCCTCCGCCTGGGATAGATACCTCTCTGCCGGCGGCGGGCGGGACCAGCGAGCGACAGCGCGTGGAGAATGGCACCAGCCATGCTCCTTGCTCTGGCTGCCATCACTTCATCAACCCCTTCGGGTTCATGCTGGAGAACTACGACGCAATCGGTCGCTTTCGCACCAGCGATCAGGGCGTGCCCGTCGATCCGAGCATCTCGCTCGACTTCGTCGACAGTGCCGCTTTCCAAGCCGATACCCCGACGGACGCGCTGAAGGGCCTCACGCGCAGCAAACAGTTCCAACAATGCTTCGCTCGACAACTGTTCCGCTTCTACCTCGGCCGCGACGAAACCGCTGACGACGATCCCATCCTCAGACAAATGTTTTTCGATTTCGCCAACCAGGACCGGCAGGACATTTTCGGAATGTTGCGCACACTGGCTGGCTCAAGCGCCCTCTTGCGCCGCTCGGAGACACCATGATTCGCCACAAAGGTCAGCTCAGCCGGCGTGATTTGATCGCGCTCTTCGGCCCATTGGCGTTCGCACTCATGCCGATTGCCAAGGCCATGGGCTACGTCGCCGGAGGCACGTTCGTGGGTGCGCCGCGTTTCGTCATGTTCTTCAAAGGCGGCTCCTTCCATCCGCCCTCCATCAAACCGGCGACCATTGACGAGCTCGGGAGTACGCCGCTGGCTGCGCTCGCGCCTCACGCCAAAGACCTGATTCTGTTCAAGAGCATGAAAATCATGGGCGGCTCGCCCAAGACAGACGGTTATGAAGAAGAGCACGCCGCAGGGCTAATTGGCTGCACAACGGGCAACAGCTACCACTACTCCAAGAACGATTCCTACTACGCCTACACCGACAACGAGTCGATCGACATCGCGATTGCCAATCATTACCAAACCATTCCTGCGCTAGCGAGCTTGCCATTTGCCAGTCTGCACATTGGCGCCGGCGCGCATTCCGACGCGGACAACGTAGGGCTCGGGCAGCGCTACGTCTCGTTCCGCAAGCGACAAGCCGGCGATAGCCAGTATGGCAACGCCATCGAACCCATTCAGAGTGCGGGCCAGGTCTACGACTCGCTCATGCAGCGCATCACGCTGCTGTGCGCCAGTGCTTCCAACCAGCCCGGCACCGATAACAGTCAGCTGCGCGCCGTCCTCAGTCGTCGCAAAAGCATGCTGGATTTTCGCACCCAAGACATCGCTGATGCGAAACGCGCGCTGGGCATGGACTCCGAACACGCCACCAAGTTCGATGGCTTGCTCGACGGCTGGCGCGAGGTCGAAAAAGCCACCAACGCCGAGCTAGCAGCGCTCGATGGCGGCAGCGCGACCGCAATGGCCGCCGCCTGCCCCAGTTCCACGCGCCCGACGGGCGACGGCCAAAACAAGAACAACCTCGATGATCTGAGCAGCGTGCACGATCAGATGATCGATCTCATCACCCTGGCCTTTCAGTGGGACCTCACGCGCGTGGTCGCCTTTACTCTTTCCGGCGCGTCCAGCGGACAACGCTGGCCCAGTCAAGGCGTCCAAAAGGCGCACCACACCTTGGAACACAGCAACGACGTAGCGGGCCAAAACACGATGGGCACTTACTACGCCAGCAAGTTCGCGAGGCTATTGTCGCAACTCAAGACCGTGGATGATGGTGGCGGACAAACCGCGCTCCACAACAGTTCGCTCATCCTAGGCATGGAATGTTGGAGCGATAGCTCTTCGGGCCACTACCTGACCGACATTCCGTTCATGCTCGCTGGCCAAGGCGGGGGCGCTTTTCAAACGGGCCGAATCGTAGACGCAGCCGGCAGAAGCAATAATGATTTGCTGGTCTCCGTTCAAAAAGCATCCGGCATCCAATCGGATGTATTCGGGCTAGCGAGCTTGTGCAAAGGCGCAATCGTCTAGTGACGCGCCCGCGGTCGCTCGCCGCGATTCGAGCTACGCGCCGCAAACAGCCGAGCCGCGCCCGCTAACCCCCATCCGCTCGAAGGTGTGGCGTGAGACTATGGGCTGCGCTTCAGGCTTCGGCACACGAGCGCGTGAGTCTTGGTTTGGCCTTGCACACGACCGGTTAGCCGGGGCCCGTTGCTGAACAGCTCGGTCGACGTGGGAGCGTCGAGGAGCATGCCACGCAAGCAGCTTGCGCTGGGCGTGCTATCGACCACGGCGAGCTTCCTCGGTCTGTCGTTGGCTTCTCCCAGCGTAAAAAAACCAGCGACCGAAAGCGCTCGATCGAGGGCAGTTTCGCCTTCGACGAACAGCCGAAGCGCGCTCGGGTTGGGCTTCTTACGGCATGGCTCGAGGTCGCGATTGGTCGCGAGTTCTACCGGAATTCCAGGCGTTTCAGGCTCGAGCGAGAAGAACGCGGGCTGGCGGCCGTCCGACGACACGAGCCCCGGCACTCCCGCCCGGAGTGCCAGAAAGGTACGCAGGTCGGCGTTGACCAAGAAGAAGCGCCGCTGCGCGACGCGACCGTCACTCGTGAGCAGCATGAGCTCTTGATACGCGTCACGTTCGACGCTGAGCAGACTGCGGCCGTCGCCGAGCGGCACGACCAACGGCTGAAAATCGCCGTTGGGCACGAGCTCACTCACGCTGCCGTCTTTGTTCAGCAAGCGGACGCGATGTGAAAGTTCTGGTTCCACGTTCTCGTTCAGCAGCAGGAAGTTGCGGGTGACTAGCACGGGCCACACCTGCCATGCGTCCTCGGTCGAGCGCGGCATGCCGGATTTGAGCTCGGCGATTGCCTGGGTCTCGGGTGTCCTTGCGGTGAACGTTCCGGCTGCGTCGACGCCGTGCCACGAAAGTATCGAGCCAGAGTCGGCGTCGCTCATGTCCAACATGCCGCCCATGCTCGGTATCGCCACGATGCGTTGGGACTGGCTGCCCGGAATGGGCTGTATTCCAAGCAATTCCTGGTCTTTTTGGCCCAGGTTTGCCGCCAGCTCGCAGACGTAGTTTCGGATCGAAAATCCGGGGTCGCCGTTGACCGCGTCGCTCAAATAGTCGTGGCGCGGTGGTGTTGGGAGCAATTCCGGTTCGTCCTCGTCGAGCAAGCTTGTCCACGCGGTTGTCGGCGTGATGCTACAGCTCGGCGCAGTTCCGCAGCGCAGCTCGGGTGGCAGGCGCGCGCTGCTGGCGGTTGAAGACGGGGTAACTCTGAGCTCGTGCCCGCTCGGGAGCTCGAGCTCCACCCACTCGTTCTTGGTGCCGTCGCTCTCGTGTCGCAGATACACGATGCTGTGCTCCAACACGGCCGCTTCTTGGTGATTGGGGTCCAGATTTGCGCCTGGCAGAAAGATCGGGTCCTGGTCGGGATGCTCTACGGGGACGGCGCGGGGTGGGGCGTCGAGCAGTAGCCAGCCGTGCCGCACTGCGATTGGCGGCGAGTCGATGTGCTCGAATACCTGCCAAGCCTTCCCGTCGAAACGCATCAGCGGCCGCGTCTTTTGCCGCGGATGGTCGATCATCCGTCCTTGCGCGAACAGGTAGCGGCCCGTCGGATCCGCGACCAAACCAGATTGAGGAGGCAGCGGCGGCCCCGGCAGTGTTTCCTGATTCGGGTACAAGACGCGCAGGATCGACTGCTGCGCTGCGGGGTCGGTGAAGCACAGCAGCGCGAGCTTGCTGCCCCACGCCTCGGCGTCGTTACAGTTGCCGGACACTTCCACGCTACTGAATTTGCCCTGCGCAGTACGCAGCTCGATATTCAACACTTCCTGAGTCGCCGTAATTCGAACAGCGGTGCCGTCGCTGAGCTCGAAATCTGCGACGGCTCTGCCCGCGACCGAGCGCAACGCGCGGCGCGACCAAGCCCGCAGCGCCAGTCGAAAATCCGCTTCGCTCAACAGCCCGAACTGCACGGGCGGCACACGAGCAAAAGCGTCGACCATGCTGAACGGTGCGGGCGCACGCGCAAAGGTCTTGCCGCCGTCGCTCGTTTTGAGCCAAAAATCTGGAAACGCCAAGGCATCACCCCGTTTGGCATCGCTGAAGCTGGCCCAGCCGATCGGCGAATCCCAAGTGAGGCGTTGCGTCTCCCCGTCGCTCCAGAACACCGGCCGCGGCCGCAGCGTTACCGCTTGCGGGCCGCACTGCAAGAAGTCGAAATTGTCGACGTGGCCGACGAGCTCGAGGTTGCCGAGAAAGCTGTCCGACCGATAGACGTCACGCTCTTCAGTGACGTGAACCCAGCCGTGGCCTGCTGAACAGGAGCGCAAGATCGCCGGCTCTAGCACCTGTTTCGCGAACTCCACGCGCTCGCCGCGCTGCTTCATCCGAAAGCCATCGACCGCGATCAGCTGCGTTCCGTCGGGCTCGTTGCTCATCAACAGCACGTGATTCGGCGTCTGCGGATACCTGACTTCGCGCCAAGCGCCGCGGACTAGTGGAGGACGTCCGGCAACGCTCGTGCTGGCTCGCGGCGAAGTCGGAATGACGCTGGGCGCAGTCGCGGGTGGGGTGCAAGCGAGCGCGAGCAGTGCGCTCAGATCGCCCAGCAAGAACCTCCATCGAGCCACGAAGGACAGGGTAGGCCGGGCTCGAGCTGCTCGAAAAGGGGCCGTCGCGAATCGGCGAGGTTCGCCATGTCCGCTAATTCGCCAAGACGAAACAGCAAATTGGGAGCTGTAAGCCTTTTCGAGTTTGGCTCGCCGTGTGCTGCACGCATGCGCCCTTGCGAAAGCGTGCCTGCTCGGGAAGGATGGTCGGCTAGGGTACCAGAGAGGCGGCCCGGGGCGTTCTCGTTCCCGAGCCGATGGTTGGGAGTCGTACATGGCCCGTCAGCTCACGGTTCAGGCAATCGCTTCCCCGCCGAAGCCTCACGCGAGGACGGATGGAGCCGCGTCGCGCTGGCTCCTGGGTGTAGCAGTTGCGTCTGCGGTGTACTTTGTCAGCGCTCGACTGGGGACCGCACTCCACTTGCCGTCTAGTCACGTCGCCATCGCATGGCCAGCAAGCGGCGTTGCCTTGGCGGCGTTTTACCTGCTCGAGCACCGGCGTTGGTGGTTGCTCGCGTTGGGCGTCGGGCTCTCCAACCTGCTCGCCAACTGGGCGGTCGGCGTGCAGTTCTACGGCATGCTCGCCGCGACCGCGGCGGACCTGTTGGAGGCAATGTGTGGCGCGCTCGTGCTCGAGCGGTTCGCGCGCAAACGCGTGGACATGACTGAGCCGACTCACCTCGTGGCGTTGTGTGTCGTCGCGATTAGCGTGACACCAGTCTGCGCAGTGTTGGGCACGGTCGTTGCCATCACGCCGGGAGGCGCGTCCTTCATCGAGCGCTGGCGGCAATGGGCGATCGTCGACGGGGTGGGGATCTTGCTCGTCGCGCCGGCCGTCTTGGGCGTGGCCGGTTGGGCCGCCCGGAGGCCGCGCGCGCTGCCCAACCGCCTGCTCGAGTCGAGCATGGTGCTGATCGCGACCATGGTCACCGCGTGGGTGGCGATCGCGGCAGATATCAACTCGCCTGGTTCGGCCTACACGTCGCGCTACTTGGTTTTTCCCTGCCTCGCCCTCAGCGCGCTGCGTGCCGGGCCCGCGGGCGCGGCGGTCACCGCGCTCGCGATGTCGACCACTGCCATCGCCTCAGCCATTGCTTCGACTCGAGTGCTTTCGCACGACGTTGCGGTCAACGTCGTGCTCTCGTTGCAGCTCTTCGTCAGCATCGCGACCGTGACCACGCTCGGGATTTCGTCGCTCGAGGCGCATCGGCGACGGGCGCACAAGGCTCTATTGGAGGCGCACCGCGAGCTCGAATCACGCACCAATGCGCTCGAGCTCGAGGTCTGCCGCCGCAGCGAAAGTGAAATGCGCGTCGCGGGCCTCAAAGATGATTTGTCGGACGTGATCGATTCGATGCCCCTGGCTTTGATCGCGGTCGACCAGCATGACGTGATCGGTCAGTGGAATCGATGCGCAGAAGCGGTGGTCGGTCTGCCGGCGGAACGGGCGCTAGGCCTGCCAGCGCCTGAAGTCCTGGCCGAATTCTGGCCCGCGTTGGAGCTCTCACGCATCAAGAGACGGTCCGGTGAATGGCCTGACAACGAGCGCCTGCAGTTGGAACGCGTGCGGATCGAACGCGAGGACGGTGTACATAGCTATAACGTCACCTTCTACCCACTGACGCGCGGCTATGTTCAGGGCGGCGTGGTGATGATTGGCGACGTGACCGACCAAGTGCGCTTGCAAGAGGTGCTCATGCAGACAGAAAAGATGATCTCGCTGGGAGGGCTAGCCGCCGGAATGGCCCACGAGATCAACAATCCTCTTGGAATCGTGGCGCAGGCTGCACAAAATGTGCAACGCCGAACCTCGCCAGAGCTCGAAGCCAACCGCAGCGCCGCCGAGGCCGCCGGAATTTCGCTCGAAGGCTTGCAGCGCTACCTGGAGACACGGGGGATTCATCAATTCATCACCGATATCCGCGGCGCGGCAGCGCGGGCCGCAGTCATCGTGGCCAACATGCTCGAGTTCAGCCGCCGCAGTCCGTCGGCCAAGGTGGCGGTCGATCTTTCGGAGGTGCTGGACCGCGCCGTGGTGCTGGCGGGAAGCGACTTCGACTTGCGCAAACAGTACGACTTTCGTCGCGTGCGGATCGTGCGCAACTTCGCGCCCTCGCTGCCACCGGTGCACGGCGTCGTGATCGAGCTCGAACAGGTGTTTTTGAACCTGATCAAGAACGCAGCGCAGGCCATGGCGCTCGCGGGACACGACGACCCGTGCATTACGCTCAGCACTTCGCAGGAAGACAAGTACGCCGTGGTGGTCGTGGAAGACAACGGTCCAGGTATGGACGAAGCGACGCGCCGGCGCGTGTTCGAACCGTTCTTCACCACGAAAGATCCCGGCGTGGGCACGGGTCTCGGCCTGTCGGTATCGTTCTCGATCATTACCGGCAATCACAAGGGGACGATCTTGGTGCACTCCACCAAAGGCGGCGGTGCAGCGTTCACGATCCGCTTACCGTTCGCGTCCGAGGCGGCGTCGTGACGGCGCGATCGAACCCGCTGGTCCTGATCGTCGAGGACGACCTGGCATTTCGACGCAGCGTCTCGGCGTACCTCGAGGACAGCGGATTTTTCGTGCTCGAGGCGGACGATGGAGTCGCCGCGCTCGAAATCCTGAAGCAGCACGCGCCGGACATCATCATCAGCGATCTTCGTATGCCGCGTATGAGTGGGCTCGAGTTGCTCGAGGCGTTGAAAAATCACACTAGCACCGCGCCGGTCATCATGATCAGCGGCACCGCCGATAAGGTCCTACTCTCCGAGACCACTCTACTCGGTGCCGCCGCATATCTCACGAAGCCCATCTCCGACCTCGCGACTCTGGAGACGGTCGCGAGATCGCTAATCCGGGGATAGCTTCGATGCACCGAATTCTAATTGTCGACGACGAGGAGGCGGTGCGTCGCAATTTTCGGGCACTGCTCGAGGACGCCGGCTACGTCGTCGTCGAGGGCTCGACGGGAATGGAGGGGATCGCCGAGTACGTTCGCGAGCGCCCCGATCTGATATTGACGGACTTGCGCATGACCTCGAACAAGGACGGCCTACAGCTGGTCTCCTTCATTCACGAACGCGACGACGCGCTGCCCGTGATCGTGTGTTCCGGCTCGGGCACTCTGCAAGACGCAATTGACGCGATTCGACTCGGTGCTTGGGACTACTTGGTCAAGCCCGTACAGCTCAGCGAGGAACTCCTGGTGGCGATCCAGCGAAACCTCGAGCGCGCGCGTCTTCTGCGCGAGAACCGCCAATATCGCGAAAAGCTCGAAGAGATGGTCACCGAGCGCACGGCTTCCTTGTTCGCGAGCCAAAAGGAGAATCAGGCGCTCCAAGCCCAGCTCAACCAAGGTCAAAAGCTCGAAAGCTTGGGGCGTCTGGCGGGCGGCATTGCGCATGATTTCAATAACCTCATGACCGTCGTGCGGGGCGGCTTCGACGAAATTCGCGAGGCACTACCTCCTGGCGGAGGCCATGACGAAACCTTCGGCATGATCGAAGGCGCGCTCCAACAAGCCGCGGATCTCACCCGCCAAATTTTCGTTTTCGCAGGTCGCGCGCCGGCCAACCCTACACCGTGTGACTTGAACGCTCTGGTCGCCGGCATCGAAAAGCTGCTCCGCCCGGCCATCAAAGGCGCAGTCAATCTCCACACGCAGCTCGCGCCGGTGCCGTCAATCAACGCGGACCCAGTGCAACTCCAGCAGATCATCATCAACCTCGTGCTCAACGCTGCGGAGTCAATGGGCGGTCGCGGTGCCGTCACCGTGCGCGTCGAGGAGCGCGACCTCGGCCCTGAGTCTAGCGAGTTCGCCTATCTCACCGGCCCCATCCGCCGCGGTGAGTACGTCGCGCTCCTCGTCGAAGATTCCGGTTCGGGCATGGACGCTGCCACGCTCCGTCGTATCGGCGATCCCTTTTTCACCACCAAAGAGACCGGCCATGGCCTCGGCCTGCCGACAGTCATCGGCATCGTTCGTGGTTTGGGCGGCGCGTTGGGTGTGAGCAGCGTCGTCGGCCGGGGAACACGCTTTCTAGCCGCGTTCCCTACCGTTCCCGTCGTCGAAGACAGCCTGCCCCCGCCGCGATCCATCCTCTCGCGTTGCTAGGGAAGCAGCTACGCGGGTTTCGAGTACGATGCCGACATGGCGGGCGCCTGGCAGATGTTTCAGGAGTGTGGGTGGCCGAGTTGGTTGAGCCTATTCTTTGGGATCGCAGGATTCTGGCTGTCGATCGTAGCCCTGGTCATTGCCCTGTTTCGCGGTCGGGCGCGAGTGCCGCTGGCTTGGTTGGCCCTAGCGGTAGCGCTCGTTCCTGCCGCCGTTGGTGCTCTCGGAATGCAGCTCGGCCGCGCGAAGGTGGATGAGGTACTCAAAACGCCGTTCGTCGATGCCTCGCAGCGCGAGCGCATTCGCGAAGTCGGCTATCAGGAAGCCGGCAGCTGTGTTGCGGTCGGCGGCGTGTTCAGCGCACCCGCGCTGCTCATCACTCTGAGCGCGCTCGCGTGTGCGTATGCCCTGCGTCGCAAAGATCCACGAGCGCTTTGAGTCGCTCGTCGCGGATCGCGAGTCGCTACGTGTCCGCGGCTCGAGCTGAGTCGCGCTCAACTCGAGTTTGGTGCGCAACTATTGGATGAAAGCGTCGATGGCGAGCGCGCCGTCGACCTCGAACGGGAGCGTGTCGCGCAGCGTGAGGTCGTAGTATTTCGACTCCGTCTCGCTGGGGCTGAACACGACTGGAATGCTGTATGGCGCCACGAAGGCGGAGGCTGGTTTGGTTTGGTATTCGGCGCGGAGCGCTCGCAATGCGGCGGCGTCAGCGGCGTTTGAAATGACGGCTACGTGGGACACCCCGAAAGGATCACTGACCGCGCTCTGCAGTTCAGCGAACGGATAGGGCAATGCGAGGTCGGGATTGCTGGCAGGCCAGTGCTCGTTGCTTGGCTCAGTCAGCCAAGATCGAACTGGGCCGTTCACCGGAGTGCCCGCCTGATACAGGCGTTCGAGCCAAGCATCGCTGGCTTGGCTGAGCGGTGTGCTTTCGCAGGTGACTGACGTGCGATCTGCGCCAAAGGCGTATGTCTGTGTGCTTGCGTCGAAGCAGGTGTCCGTGGGCGATGGCGCTGGCCAGGCGCCCAGCGAGAGCTCATCGCTGAAGCTCTGGGCGTCGGTATCGTTGAGCACGCCGGTGCGGATCTCGTGGTCCGGGGCGGTCATTGCGTAATAGCGACACTGCCCATCGATCAACAACAGCGACCAGCCCACCTCGGCAAGGTATGGGGGCAGCCCACCCAGGTTGCCCCCTCCCGAAGTCGCGGCGAAGCGGAGCGCGCTCGAGCCGTCGCACAGCTTGGCTCCGGCGCCCACCCTCACGCTGCCAGCCGCTTGCGATGTTGGCTCGCTGGCGTAGGCATCAGTGCGTAGTTCGACGGAAATACTGCTCGTCGTCGCAGGCAAAGCAACGGGTACATCGAACGAGTACTCGCAATCGCAGCGCGCGACCGTATTCGGCTTCATCTCACACGGTTGCAGCAATACCTTCGCTTCAGCGCTCGAAGCGTCGAGGTATGCGCAGACCGACTGATTGCAACGGAAGCGCGTGTCTTCGACGTGAAGCGCCTTACCATCGGTCGTCCAGTGCACGTTGGGCGTCAAACTGACCCCCGTCGCGTTCCCGGCGCATTCGCTCTGCTCGATGCTCAAGGCACGCTCGCAGCTGAAGCCCTCAGGCAAGTCATTCGCGCACGCCGCTTGCGACCCCGATCGATCAGCACTTTGCCCGCCACAGCCAATGCTCAGCAATGCCGCACCCAGGAAGCCCACTAGTCTGATTCCAATCGCGTTCACACACTCACGTATAGCAATACGCGCGCCAACCTCATTGCGGCACATTCCACCCGGAATTGCCGCATGTTGCGGGTTTTCGCGCCAGGCCGCGTGACACGTCGTGTGCAAGCTGTGCCAACACCTACACCGTCGGCTGGCACACACTCGTGCCAGTGTACGCGTCCGACTCTCTGCCAAGTCCCAAGCGGATGGGGATTTCGCACGCTGTTTCCGCTGCTTCGGGTGCGCGGTACGGTTTCTGCACCGTCACCCGTCATGAGCAACCGTTTTGGAGCATGGCTAGTGGTGGGGATGGGGTGGAGCGCGCTGATTGCTGGCTGCAGTGGCACCGCGCAAGACAGCGCGCCTGGAGCGCCGGACGACGCGACTCACGCGACCGGCGGGGAAAACTCTGGCGTGCTTCCCGCGCAAGGCGCAGAGGAGACCGCGAGCGCGGGCGCTGGGAGTGGCAACAGCGCAGCCGTGCCCGCAGTTCGAGGGAGTGAAGCGGGCGCGGGGGGGGCGGGTGAAGGAGCTGAGTCTGGCTCGGGTGAAGCTGGCTCGGGACCGGCTGTCTGCACGGGCGAGCTGAGCAAGGTCGCGGCGTTGTGGTGGCTCGAGTGCCCGTCCACGTACTGCGCTGCATTGGCTTGGGCACAGGGCTGCCAATCGCTTCCGAGTCGACCGATTGTAAGAGCAGGAAATTGTCAGGATCTGAAAGTGGTTACCCTCGACTACGGGACTCACTCCAAGGAGTGTTACTACTCGTTCGGCACAAACAACTCGTCCGAGCTGGTTGGCGCGGCGGCGAGCGATGACACTCTGTCGTATTGCGCTCAGAGTTCGTATCGAATCGAAGCGGGCACCACTGCTTCTTGCAATCCAGCGACCGTTTGCAACGATGCGGGCGAAATGCCGGAGAGCAACGACAGTGGTTGCTGACGTGGTGTGAGCACCTTGGGCGATACGGGAGGTGCGATGCGAGCCCTGCGGGCGCCCCCTCTCGATCGAGCGCGCGTGCAACTCGTGAGGGTGAGCGCGGTCGGAGGTGAGCCGCGACTGTGCGCAGCTGAGGTTGAACTGGGCGAGCTGTAGTTGCTCCGTGGCTGTCTTACGCGCCGCGCCAATTCATTTCTCACTGTCATGACCTTGCTCGTCGCAACACTGCATGGTCTGCTTGGGGTGCGAACACTAAGGATGTGATCGTTCCGTCCTCATTGATGACCACTCCGAAGCAAGACTGCGAAGTGTTGATGAATGCCGTGTTGCCTTTCGGCAAGCAGATGCTCTCGCGCAGTCGAGAACTCTTCCCATTCGGCGGCACGATGTCCATCGCCGGCGAAGTGGCTCAGGTCGCTGGTTGGACCGGCAATGAGCGCCCGCCAGCTCGCCAGGTCATCGCGCTTTTGAACGGTGGATTCCGGGACGGTGCGGCGCTCGGAAAGTATCGCGCGACCGCACTGGTGTACGACATTCGCGTCGTTCCTCCGGGCAGCACGGAAAAGCAGGACGCGATCGCGGTAAATCTCGATCACCGAGACGTGTACTCGGTCGTAGTGGTGTTCCCGTACACCTTCTCGGAGACGGGAGCGCTCAAGCTCGGCTCACCGTTCGCAAAGGCGGGCGCGGCAGTGATCTTTCATCAGTGAGTCGGGCCCGCGCCGAATCTTTTGTGTGGGTCACGCGGCCGTCGCTGCGCGCTCAGGGAGAAATCCGCCCATTTCGCCCTCCCCACAGGGCAAAATGGCTAAGATGACTTTTTGTCACCTTTAGTTTGCTGACTAGTAGCCTTGTTGCTCGGCGCTTCGGGTTTACTTTCTTCCGGGTCAGACGGGCACTAAGAAACCTATCCGTTCATTGGGATAGGTTCTCGCACGCACCACTTCGGAGTATCGAACCATGAAAATCGGCGTATTGGGAGCTGGGCAAGTGGGCCAAACGATCGGAAAAAAGCTGATCAGCCTCGGCCATGAAGTGAAGCTGGGATCGCGCTCAGCTAGCAACGAGAAGGGCAGGGCTTGGGCGGATCAGGCCGGTCCGAATGCGTCTCACGGGGCGTTTGCAGACAGCGCGGCGTTCGGCGAGTTGCTGTTCAACTGCACGCCGGGTGACGCTTCGCTCGAGGTGCTGGCAGCGGCGGGCGAGGCAAACCTCGGCAGCAAGGTGCTGATCGACGTCGCCAACCCGCTCGATTTCTCCAAGGGCGCGCCGCCGACGTTGTTCGTAGGCAATGACGATTCACTCGGTGAGCGCATCCAACGCGCGTATCCTCGGCTCAAAGTCGTCAAGACGCTGAACACCGTGAACTGTGAGGTCATGGTCGACGCCGCGCGCGTTGCTGCAGGGGATCACACGATGTTCCTGTGCGGCAATGACGCGAACGCGAAGGCCGCGGTCCGCGAGTTGCTGACGAGCGGCTTCGGTTGGCGCGACGTGATCGACCTCGGCGATATCAGCAATGCGCGTGCTACGGAGGCGCTGTTGCCGATTTGGATTCGCCTGTGGGGCGTGCTGAAAACCGGGGATTTCAACGTCAAAGTCGTGCGCTGATTGAGCATGAAAGACCGCTCGGCCGATCTCTTCAGTGGCGTGGTGCCGTTCGTGGCGGCGGCAGAGGCCCAGAGCTTTCGCGTAGCAGCGCGCAAGCTCGGGCTCACGCCCTCGGCCGTCAGCAAGGCGATCACGCGGCTGGAGGCGCGGCTCGGCTTGCGCTTGCTCAACCGAACGGCCCGCGCGGTCTCGCTGACGGACGAGGGAGAAGCGTTCCTGCGCGGTTGCCAGGACGCCGTGCAGAACGTGCGCAGTGCGGAAGAGCGCGTGCTGCTGGCGCATCGCGCTCCGCGCGGTCGGCTCACGGTGTCGCTGCCGCTGTTGCTCGGTAAGCTCGTGGTGCTGCCCGCGTTGAAGCAATTTTGCGAGCGCTACCCCGCGCTCTCGGTGCACGCGAGTTTAACGGACCGCGTGGTGAGCCTGGCCGATGAAAATGTCGACGCGGTGGTGCGCGTGGGAACACTCGCGAATTCACGCCTCTCGGCGCGCAAGCTGCGGGACGTGCGCTGGGTCACGGTCGCAGCGCCCGCGTACCTCGCGCAGCGCGGCCTTCCGCGCACCCCGGCGGACCTCACTTCGCACAATTGCCTGAAATTCGTGCTCCCCAATGGCACGCCTCAAGAGTGGCTGTTCGCCAAACCCGGCGCAAAAGCCGGTACGAGCGCCACGCCTGGCTCGCTCTTCTGCGATCATGGCGAAGGCCTGATCGAAGCCGCGTGTGCCGGCCTCGGGCTGTTCCAAGCGCACGACTATTCGATCGCGAAGCCGCTGGCAGCGGGCCGGCTAGTCGAGGTACTCGCGGACTTCAGCGCGTCGGGGCCGCCAATCTCGTTGCTCGTGGCACCCGGAAAACGCGTGTCGCCGAAGGTCCGCGCGTTCTCCGAGTTCATTGTCGGTGCTGTGGGACAATGAGCGCGATTGGGACGCCCTTGCGACCGCTCTCAAGAGATCGAGCTCTTGGCATAGATCTCGTCCACTGACAGCTCGGTCTTCAGGGCGCCAACCGCGACGCGGCCACCGGCAATCGCCACTCGCGTGAGCCACGCGCCGCTTTCCGAACGCGAGTGTACGACAATGCGACGCTCGCGATGCGATACCACGACGCAATCGAGCAGCGAGGGAATGGTTTTGTAGTGCTCGAGCTTTTCTCCGGTGTCGTACTCTTCCGAGGAATCGCTGGTGACTTCGAGCAAGACGGTCGGATTCAGGGCCGTCGCCTTCGGACTCGGTCCGTGTTGCTCGAGCGGACCGCAAACGACCGCCCCATCTGGGAAGGTGGCAAGGCCGCTCGATTCCACATAGACTCGCAAGTCTGACGTATGAACGCGGCATGGCCCATGGCGTACCGCGTCCCTGAAGGCTCCGAGCACCTCCGCCGCAAGCGCTGAGTGCTCTTCCGAGCCACCCGCCATCGCGAAGATCTCTCCGTCCAAAAACTCATGCTTGGTCGGGCTGGCGAGTTCGAGGTCGACGTAATCGCCGTAAGTATAGCGGTGATGGCGTTTTCCAGAGAGCACGATAGACGACGTTAGCATGCCCGCGACGAGGGACGTAGGTCATGGTTGTTGACGCCATCTGAGCACCTTGGTCGCGCTTGGAGGTGCGTTGTGGGTCCTGCGGGCGCCCCCTCCCAAATCCCATGAGTAGGAGGTCGAAATGGGCGACCCGCGCTTCCTGGGACTCGAAAAGTTCGGCTAATGTTCGAGCTGCGCGATTCGAAAGAGGGGACGGAGAAGGACGCATGACCGCAGATGAAGCGCTGGCGTTTGCCAGGAAACATGTCGAGACTTGGAACACGCACGATCTCGACGCCATCATGGCGTTGTATTCGCCGTCAGTGGAGCTCGTGTCGCCGCTGGCTGGCGCTATTGCTGGGAGCTCGGCAGTGCGTGGGCACGCAAATGTGCGAGCCTACTTCGAACGAGGGCTGCAGAAGTATCCCGAGTTGACGTTCGAACTCGTCGACACATTTCTATGTGACTCGAGCATCACGCTGCTCTTCTACGGGGCAGGGCGAAGGCTCGTGGCAGAGGCTTTGTTCCTCGACGCTGAGTCGAAGATCGAGCGCGTTTTTGCTCACTACCGCGTCGGCGCTTCTTAGGGCCCGCGAATGGCTAAGTCGGTCGATCTCGCGACCGATGCATCCCGGCGGGCTGCGTTGCTCCTCAGTTACATACAAGCAGTATGCGCCTTCGTCGCGCCTTGCCCGCCGGGCGCCTCGATCGCGATCTTCGACCGACTTAGCCATTCGCGGGCCCTCAACAATCGAGACGATCGGACGCGACCATTTTCGTGGAGCGCGCAGCGCTGTCGGCGGCGTCGCTCCACAAGGTGTCGGCGGTGATGCCCATGCTCACGATCAGTTCGTCCGCACAGCGGAGGCGCCGGCTGATTTCGCGTGAGATGTTGAGGATGAGCAGCGCGTACGCCTCGATGTCGCTGCCATAGAGCTTGGCGAGCTCAGCTAGCTCGAGCACGAACACCGTTGCAATGCCGCGTGCGCGTGCGGTCGCTGAGCGGGGTTGGATGTCGATCAGCGACATCTCTCCGAGGCAGTCGCCTTGCATGAGAATCGCAAGGCGCTGCTCGATACCACCTTTGCCGTGCTTGAAGATCTCGATTTCGCCGTTGCGGACTACGAACATGCTGCGAGCTGGATCGCCCTCTCGCAGCAATAGTTCGTTGGCTGCGAGCTCGACGGTTCGTCCCGAAGCCGCGAGCAAGTCGATGACCCGCTCGGGCAGCCCCGCGAAGATCGGAGTGCGCGCCAAAAATTCGCGATCGTGCCCCGACCCTGAGTTTGCCATTAGCCGTGGAGTCTACGCCGATCGTTCCCGATCGCCACTTGCGCTGAGTCAGTGATTGGCTGAGGACAACAGTGCTCGAAAGTGCTGCCAATAGGCATCACTTGCCGGCGTCTGCCGGCAAATCGCGGGATATTTGCGCCCCTGCGCCCTGGCACCCTCCATGCACTGGGCAGACTTGGAGAATCAATGCCAAACCCCGAGACCACCCCAGACGACGCTCGCGTCCCATCTCATAGCTGCATCAGCCTCGACGACATCAACCAACCGCGCACTTCCTCAATCGACGCAGGCTGGGACACGCTGTCGGTCGTGCCTGCGGAAGAAGACCTACTTCCGACCGTGTCGGCGCGTCCGCGCTTCGAAACGCTACCGGGACTCGGCCCCGACAGTGACCTGGCAGTGGCGCCGAAGCCTCGTCGCGCGCGCCGTGCGCCTTTGGGCGAGTTTGTTCTGCGGGCCATGCTGGTGCTCACCCTTGCCGCAGCGGTGGTCGTTACCTGGCGGAATACTTCGGTCTTTTTCGAGCAAGCCGCGCTGGTGCCGATCCTGCAATCGAATCTGGTTGCCGTTGCTTCGCAGCCAGTCGCTTCGCCGGTCGCGTTCGTGGCACCGCCGCTGGCGACTGCCGTCGCCCTCGTCGCTGAGCCTCCGGTACCAGCGAGCAACGTCGAACTACCGCCAGCGAAACCGGCGAGCCAAGGCAAACCATTGCCGCGCGCGGTCCCTGCGGTGCGCGTCGCAACGGCCGCTCCGGCGCAGAAGTTTTCAACCGCAAGCAACTACCGGTCGCGTCAAACCCTGTCCACGACCGACAACCCGTATTGAAGTTGGTGGAGCCGCAACCGCCGCAACCGGCGAGTGACAACTCAGGCGTGGTCTTTCGAGCTCGGAAAAGGCGACGTCCCGTCGCATTGCACTTTTCCTTCGCCAATTAGGGAGTTTCAGAGCGGAAGAAAGAACCACCAAGTCATGGCCCAGTTGATGCAGTGTAATGAGCCAATGAAACAGCGAGTTCTTACGCCTGCGATCAACGGCTGGGCGATGTTGACGATGTGCCTGGTGTGCGCGACTGCCTGTGGCTCGAGTGACGCCACCGGTTCGGCACCACCCGGCTCAGGAGGCAAGTCGAACTCGAGCGGTCACGGTGGAAGCGCCACCGCAAACGGCAGTGGCGGACGCGGAGATGCCCCGAATGTTGGCGGTGCCAACGGCGATCCCGGGAATGGCAATGGCGGGAGCGGGAACGTCGGAAGCGGCGTCGGCGGCGCGGGTGCCGCTGGCAACGACACCGCAGGCAGCGGGCACGGCGGCAGCATTGCCAACGGGGGTAGCGGCGGTAGCGCGAATCTCGGCGGAGCCGCGGGCAGTGCGGGCAAGAGCTCGAGCGCGACAACGGACCTGCTCGTTCCAGCGAGCGGCGCCTTGCTCGGTCAATACTACGGCGACGGCGATATCGAAGCGACGAAGGTCAAGCTCGGACGCTCGCTGCCCGTTCACCTGACGTATTGGGCTTGGGACGATGATTGGACTTCCGGCGCAACGAAGGCGGACATCGCGGCTGGCCGTATCCCCTTGGTGAATTGGGAGCCTGACGGCATCGATTTCGCGACGATCGTGAATGGCAGTCAGGATGCGACGATCAAGGCTCGCGCAGCTGGCGCAAAGGCGCTGAAGGTGCAGTTCTTCCTCGATTTCGCCGCAGAGATGAACGGCGACGAGGCGTGGAGCGGCAACGACGCCAAGCTGTACGTGGATGCTTACCGCCACATTCACGATCTATTCGTGGCGGCGGGAGCGACGAACGTAGTCTGGGCATGGTGTCCGAATGTCGTCGACACTGACGGCACGAACAAGGCCACGCTCAGCTACTACCCCGGCGATAGCTACGTGGATTGGACCGGCGTCGATGGCTACAACTGGGGCGCCGACGAGTGGCAGAGCTTTCACGACGTCTTCCGGGACATCTACCCGCTCTTGGCTGGGAAGAAGAAGCCGATCCTGATCGGCGAGATGGCATCGTCCCCAACAGGCGGCGACAAGGCTGCTTGGATCGACGCCATCATCCCCTCCTTGCAGCAAGACTTTCCGCTGATCAAAGGCGTGATTTGGTTCGACGTGAAGAAGGAACGCGACTGGCGCATCAGTTCTTCATCGGCCAGCGAGAGCGCGTTTCGCACTTTGGCGGCGGATCCGTTTTTCAGCCACTAGATCAGCGCTGACGCACTTGGTTGGCGAGCTCGGCCAATGTGCCGTTGCGGCCCGCGAGTGGCTCACCGCTGCGGCCATCGAAGTCGAACTGGGCTTTTTGCCAGCCGGGCGTGTACGCATAAACCAAGTAACCGGCGAAGCCAGCGTCGAGGGCGGCTTGCGCCTTACTCGAGACGCGGCTGGCGCGCAGCGAAAACTCCTGAGTCGAAGTATCACTCAGCGAAACCGCCGAGGCGCCGATGAAACATGGTTTACGTAAGCTTTGTGCGACCGAGCAATCCGCTTGTTCGCGCGCGGTCAGCGTCGAGTCGGTCGTGAAGAAGTCGTGAGTGTCGACCATGTCGACCGTATCGAGGCCTTGCAGCTTCGCGTAAGGCGCGGGGGAACCATCGACGAGCGTCGCTTGACTATCGCCATTGTCCGAGCCGAGTACGATCAGGTGGTTCGGGTCGGCCTTGCGCACGACCGTGGTCATCTGCGTGGCAAAGTCGAGCATCGCGTCCGCGTCGTTGCCGCCCGCTTCATGCATGATTTCCCAAGCGAGGACCGTCGGTTCATTGCGAAAATGCGCGACTACTCCGCGGGTGAAATCAGGGAAAGACAAGGCATAGCCCCCGTAGGGCATGCGGTAGCCACTCCCGAACCAAGTGTCGTCCCGCTTTCCCTTGCTGCAGTCGTCCCACATGTTTTCGAGCACGAAAATCAGGCGTACGCCGGCCGCGCGCGCGTAGCGCACCACCTGGTCGAGCGCAGAAAAGTCATTGCCGCTCGCGCCGCAGTAGCTCTGAAAGGCCCACACTCGCAGCACCTGGACGCGCATGTCCGCCAGATCTCCGAACACTTGCGAGAGCACCTCTTGCTGGCTGGCGAAACCGCTGTACTGGCAGACTCCGTCCCGCCCCGCGACACCCCAGGCATTGGCGCCGACGAAACGAAACGGGCGAGCCCTCAAAAACAAGGTCCCGCCGGAGCCCCGCACGTACGGATCACCCGACGCACACGTCCACGGAACGCAAGAGGAGTCATCCAGGTGGCAGCCGACGTCGTTGGGCTGGACACTGCAGCCGTTTTCGGTGTCGCGAGCGCATTCGGTTTCGCTGGTCCAGCGCGCACAGGCGTTGGTTCCCGCACCGCCGCCTTCTCCAGCGCGAACGGGATCGGCGTATTGCGTCGTGCAACCGGCGAGCAGGCACGGCAGCGCGAGAGACGCGACGAGCGGCCAGATACGTTTCACGGCACTTCCAATTCGACGCCGAGGCCAGCGCGAAACAAGAGTGGCCCCCAGTCTCGAAGCGGTTCGCCCGCAAAGCGAACCACGGTGGGGGGCAGCGCATAAGAAAGCGCAAGCGGCATGAGCAAACGCACGTGCGATGCAACTCGCAGCGCGCCGGACGCCTCCAAGCGCGGGCCGAATGTGTACACGTTCGAGTCTGTGTTGACGAGCGGAGGCGGCGCGTGGCCCTCGAAATGCGCGCGACTCGCTTCGAGCCCGACTCCGAGCTCCAAAGCCAGCGGGGCAGCCGCGCTCGTCCGTGTGACGAACGCGGCGTGAATGGCGCTGGCCGTGGCCGTGATGTCACCCCCGCCATGCTCCAGCCGCTGCGCGGCGAGCGGCACCAACAGGCCGCCACGAAAACCGAGATGCGCGGGCACGTAACTCAGGGAAAGATCCGCGCTCAACCCGAGATTGAAGCCGGGCGCATAGGTCGCAAGCGGCGCGAGTGCAATCGCGATCGCCGGCGCGGGGGTTACTGGTGGCGGATCCGAGGCTTTCGCAGGCGGCGCGGGTTCGGGCGGCCGAACCTGGGGCGTCGCTTGCTCGACGTGCAGGCGGACTGCGCGGAGCAACTCGATCGCGCGTGTTGCGACGACCTCCCTCGAGGTCGGATCGGTCGAGGTGCGGATGGGCAACGTCTCGCGAATTCGCTCGTGTAGCTGCGGATCGGCGATCACGAGTTCGATCGCCTCGTTCGGCGAATCGAGCTCGCGAATCGCGGCGACCACGCCCGAGATGTCGAGCTCTGCATCCAGTGGGCCCGAGGTTTTTGTTTTCGTATCGACGATGAAGCCGAGCGCCTCCGACTCTTCGCGCAGCCGTTGCAGCAAAGGACTCGAGGGCTCACCGACGATCACCACGTGGAGCATCAGCTCTGCAGCCTGGCTGGGACGAGCAAGAGCGAAAAACAAGCAGACAACGATCAGGCCCAACGAATGTGACGCTGCGCTTCGAAAGTTAGTGAAGGAGTGAGCGCGCGAGCGCGGCATGAGGCCCGTCAGGGTACGAGCTTAGGTAGTCTTTTGCCGCACGTCGAGCACCGCTGGCGTCTCCGGCGCGCTGCAGCGCTTCCATCAGTCGGCCGGCAGCCTCGCGAGCCAGCGCTCCCCGAGGTTGCTCGCGCAGGCTGGTCGCAAACCACGTGGCTGCGGTGCGATCGGCGCCTCCGCGATCGAACGCCACTTTGCCCAGCATGAAGGCTGCTACTGCGCTCCGCGGGTCTTTCGGAAAGCGGTGCCGTAACTGCATGAGGGCGACACTCACTCGGTCGGGTCGACCTGAAAGGCGGGCTGCGTCGCCCAAGAGCAGCAGTTCCGCAGCCGTTGCCGAGTCGCAAGCGCGCTCGAAGCCGGATTCGTCGGCGCTGGTATATGCCTCGCGCAGCCTGCCTTGCATTGCCAGCGCGCGCCATGCACTGACGCTCGGCGGGGCTGTCGGAGCGCTGCGCGCGTTCTGTGGCTGAAGATCGAGCGCGTTGCTCGGTGGCGAAGAAGGGGATTCGGGTGGAGCTTTTGGTGGTACTCCTTCGCTGGCTGCTGCCGGCACCTGGGTGGGGAGCTGCTCGTCATTGCTGAGCTGCATCCGGTGCTCGGGTACGGACACGACGAGCGTCTGCCCGGCGCGAACTGGGCACTCGGCACTCACCACCGAACCCGACACAGCCACGCCGCCGTCCGTCACATGGATAGAAAAGTGCTGTCGACCCGGATCCCAATTCAACGAAAACTTCGTGCCCGTGACGCGCACGGCGAAGGGTCCCGCGTTGAGCAACCAGCTGCTCACGCCCGTGTGAACGACGCGCGCGTCGAGTGACCCGCTTTCGAGCGCGATATTTGCTCCATGTTCGGCGAGACTCACCACGTGCGCGCGCGTTGCTGCAGAGAGCTCGAGCGCCGTGCCGTCGGAAAATGAGAGCAAGACCGGCCGATCCAACGCCGAGATTTGGTCGTTCGTGCGCCCGGCGCGCGCATCGACCTGAAAGCTCAACAGCGGCTTGGTTCGCAGCGCGCTTTCGAGAACGAGCCCGATCACGGCCAACGCCGCGAACGCTAGGACCCAATGCCAAGTCCGTCGAGGCACTGCCAGGGCTGGTCGCTGCAGAAACGCTTCACGCGCCCTTTCGATCGCCGCGGCGCGTTCGGGGGCAAACACCGAAAGCGCTCGAGCCGTCTCTGCTCCGAGCGTTTGCAGATCCGTCACCGGCTCTTCCATCGCTCCCCACTTTCTATCCAATCGGCGAGCGCCGGGGCGCCTGCCGCTGCCTTTACGAAGCGACGATCGGCGCGTTGCAAACGTCGCTTGATGGTCGCGAGCGACACGTCGCAGGCGCTGGCGACCGCCGTCAAATCGAGCCCGTTGATGTAGCGCAGGGCAAACGCCAGGCGCTCGTCTACGGGAAAACGAGCCAGGATGGCGTAGACCTCGCGCGCCGCCCGCTGTGATTCTTCGTTCGGCGGCTCGACCTGAGGCTCGTAGCGCGCCTCCTCGGTTTCGTCCGTGAAGTATCGCAACCAGCGCCGCCGTGAGCGCGAGCGAAGTGCCTTGCGCGCGGTGAGGGTTGCGATCGTGAGCAACCACGGTTTGAGTGCGGCGGGATCTTTGAGCGAGCCGAGCGAACGTAGCGCTGCGACGAACGTCTCCTGAAGGATGTCGGCAAGCTCCGCGTCGTAGCCCAACACATGCGTGATCAAGCGCTCTAGCTGAGCCGCGTAGCGATGGAACAGCTCAGCTTTTGCGGCGGCGTTTCCGTCACGAACGGCGCGCACCAGTGCCGCGTCGTCCCCGGAGAAGGGTACGTGCAGGCGCACCACCGAGGATCGGCGTGCGGGCGCGGATTCGTGGAGCGATTGAGGCGCGCGGGCCAAAGTCAGGAGCTCTTAGCTTGTCACTTGACCGGGCAATTGGCGACGTCCGCATGTGCGGCGGACAGCGTTTGCATGGTGTCCTGTCCAGAAGGCCACTTCTGATCGGCGTTGTAAGACCAGGACCACGCGCCGCTGTAGCCATTTTCGTACAGGTACTTACTCAGATCTTTGCCGGCGACACCGTCGGTGTCGGAGGCGAAGAATTCACCCATGACTAGCTTCTTATCGAGCCCCCAATACGAGGCGGGGTGCTGGAAGGCGGAGTTAGAGATGCCGTTCGTCGTGTAGTAGTGCACCTCGTAGAAATCGAGCGTGCCGTTCTGCTTGCCGCCAACGGTGCGCAGCGCGTCGTCGGTGTAGTAGTTGGTCTTGCCGCTGACTTTGGAGCAATAGTCGAAGGTCACCGCGCTGCTCGTTACGAGCACGTTGGGATCGGCAGTGTGAATCGCGGCCGACAGCCAATTGACCGTCTTTTGGATGGCTTCCTGGGTCGTGCGATGAGTTGCCCAGCCCTTGGGACCCATGCCTTCCGGTTCGTTGAAGATCTCGTAAGCGTACAGACCCTTCGAGCCCTTCAGTGCCGTGACCAGTGGCGTCAGGTAGCGATCCACGTACGCTTGGCGATTTTCGTCCTTTTCGAGCAACGCTTGGTTGTTCGTGTAGGCGGTGCCCGCGTTCTCTTGCAGCATGTCGAACGACCACAGGCTGATCACCAAAGCTACACCCGCGTCGTCGGCGGCCTTCAGCAGCGCCTTCACGCCATCAATGTGGGATTGGGCGACGGCGAGCGCCTTGCCGTCGCTGCCATAACCGGGCGTGACCGTGCCATTGGTGTGGAACCACCAGCGAATGATGCGCCCGCCGGCGTCGTGCGTGTTCTTGAAGATGGTCTTGAACGCGGCCAGATCCGGATTGGGCACATCCCCGGCGAACTGCACCCACGCGACGTTGATGCCGCTCGCGAAATTGCAAATGGCAGTCTTGGAGCCACCTCCGGCCGCGCCGCTGTTCGAGCCGCCCGAGCCACCGTTGGGGCTCGAGCCGCCCGCTCCGCCGTTCGGGTTGGAGCCAGTGCCCCCGCTTGGGTTCGAGCCGCCCGCAGCGGGCGAGCCACCGCTTCCGCCGGCGCCAGGCAGGACGGTGCCGGAACCACCGGTACCTGGGGTCTGTACGAAACCACCGGTCCCAGAACCGCCAACGGCGCCATTCGCGTGCCCTCCGGTTCCGGTGCTTGGGGAGCCCGCGGCCGTTCCGGAACCTGCGCTGCCCAGCGCTTCCGCACCATCGGAAGCGCTGCAGCCAACAAGCGCAAAGGCGTTGATCAGAAGGGTGAGCGATACCGAGCGTCGCGCCGGCGTGAAGAAACCATCGAAACCAAACATGGGGCGGACCTGCTGAGGAAAAATGAAGCCAATTGGGGCGTTGGGCCACACAGTTCCCGCACGCCAATCAAACGGCTCACGCGATTCAAGGATTCCAGCCAGGGCGACAAACTGAATCGCTACTCCATTCCGCCTCGCCGGGCGTCGCCGCGGACGTCAGTTACACGTTGCGACCTCGCAAGCGTTGGCGACGCAACTCCAATGTGCACAAGCAGTGCTACCGTCCGCGCACACCCGACACAGTTGCGGCAGAGGTCCCGTGCAGTCGGCAGCTGTCACGCATGACACGCATTTGCACAGCTCTCGGCTGAAGACTTCATGCGCTGGGCACACGATCGGATCACACACCGGGCACTGACTGCTCACTTCGAAGTCGCAGCCATCGCCACAGGTCAGCGATGAAGGACAACCGAGCGCAGGGTTGTGGCAGTTGTGGCCAGTCCCGCCGTTCTCCTCTTTGCAGTCGTACATGTTCCAGTTCGCCGGGCAGCAACGGGCTGGTTCACAAGTGCCGGGAAGGTCCGGGTTTATGTTCAGCACGCAGGTGAGCCCGGCTGCGCACTGGCACGGATGCAGCGTGAATCCGCCGCAGGGGCCGTCTTCTTTCGAGATACATTGACTGGGCGGGTTCGGCACGCATTTGCAGAGCGTCGTATCGAAATGTGAGCCGCGAATACAGAGCACGTTCTGGACGCAGTGAGGCTTCGTTTTCGCCGTGACAGCTTCGTCGGTCACGGCAGTGCCGGATGAGCCTTGCGGTTCGGGTGAGCCGCCGCAGGCCGAGAAGAGCGCCATCGAGAACAAAAGACACGCACAGACTGGCATCGTTTTCATGCAAGGTCTCCTCCTTGGGTGGCACCGAGACGCACCCATCTGATGACGAAGGATAACTAGTTCGCTCGTGTTGGCACTGGGTAATTCGCCAGCGCTGGCGCGCGCCCCGAGCAGTTGCCGTGTACGCAGCGAGCGCTTGCGGATCGTTAATGCATAGGAAACGCGACCGCGGATCCGTCGAACTTCAGTCCACAACGGCGATGGCGTAATCCGTCGCGTCGGTGACGCGTCAGTGACGCCGAGCTCGAGTCAACGACGCGCAGCGCGCACGTCTCGCGCTTCGACCTTCGCCTTCGGGCTCGGTAGCGAGCGCACGCTGCGTCGCGGCTGCGCTTCTTGCGAGCGTTGGAGATATGCCTCACCCCAGTGCTTCAGCGCACCGATGATCGGCTCCAAACTCTCGCCGAGCGGAGTCAGGCTATATTCGACCCGGGGTGGCACCTCGGCGTAAACGGTGCGCACCACGAGACCCGAGGCTTCGAGCTCGCGCAATTGCTTCGTGAGCATGCGCTGCGTGATGTTGGGTAGGTTGCGCTTGAGCGCGTTGAAGCGCTGAGTGCCATTCTGCAAATGGAAGAGCAGGACGCCTTTCCACTTTCCGTCGATCAGGTCCAAGGTGGCTTCGACGGGGCAGCCCCCGCCGCAGGTGTAGCTTGCGTGTTTGGCCATAGCGAGAATTCTAGGTATTTAGTCCAATAGTATCCAAATGGGTACTACTGGCAGAAATTGTGCGTACTTGTTCGAATGGTGGGTGGTCCTTAGGGTTCGACACACGCGATGCGGGAGCTACTCGCATCCACACGACGTGAGGAGTCGATCATGAAAGCGATTGGTTTGAACCGCTATTTGCCCATCGAGCACCCGGAATCTCTATTCGACTTCGAGGCGCCCGATCCGGTGCAAGGGCCGCGCGATCTGTTGGTCGAGGTGAGGGCGATCTCCGTGAATCCGGTGGACTTCAAGCTACGTGCGCCGAAGTCTCAGGTCGAGGACAAGCCCAGGATTCTGGGTTGGGACGCCGCGGGTGTGGTTCGCGCGGTGGGAGCGGACGTGACCCTGTTCAAGCCGGGCGACGAGGTCTACTACGCGGGCAGCATCAAGCGCGCGGGAACGAACGCTGAGCTGCACGCGGTCGACGAGCGCATCGTAGCGTTGAAACCAAAGAGTCTCGGCTTCGCAGCAGCGGCTGCGTTGCCGCTCACCGCGCTCACCGCTTGGGAGTCATTGTTCGACCGCCTCGAAGTTTCTCGCTCGGGCAAAAGCGCCGGCCAAAGTGTGCTCTTGATCGGTGGCGTCGGCGGTGTGGGAGCCATGGCGATTCAAATGGCCAAGCGAATCGCCGGGCTGCGGGTGATCGCGACGGCATCACGTCCAGAATCGGTCGCCCGAGCGAAGGAGCTGGGTGCCGACGAGGTGGTCGATCACAGTCGCTCGCTCGTGGAAGAGCGAAAAAGGCTCGGATTGGCCGAAGTCGACTACATCATCTGCTTCAATGCCATCGAGCAACACTTTGCAGCGCTCGTCGATTGGATTCGACCCGAAGGCAAGATCTGCGGAGTCGTCGGAACTTCTGCCGAGTTTCCGCTGGGCAGCTTGATGTCGAAGAGTGCCACATTCGTCTGGGAGCTGATGTTCACGCGCTCGATGTTCGAAACCCCAACTATGATCGAGCAGCACCGCGCGCTCACCGAGGTTCGCTCACTCGTCGACCGCGGCGTGCTGAAAACCACCCTGGCCGAGCACTATGGGCAGATCAACGCCGAAAATCTACGCCGCGCACACGCCGCGCTCGAAGCCGGGCACGTGCTCGGCAAGATCGTGCTCGAAGGGTTCGATCGCTGAGGCTCAGCGGCGACACCTGACTGGGGGCTGGGAAGCAGGGACTAACCGCAAAGCCGCAAAGCCGCAAAGAACGCAAAGGCCCGAAGAAGACTTGATAATGTGCTTCCGCGAGCCAAGACCGTCTCCCGAACCCCAAGTCTCTTCTGATCTTTGTGGCCTTTGCGGCTTTGCGATTCAAATTCAGAGGAGCCGAGTCGTGGCGGGCACTTCGCATGATTTCGAGGTGCGTTGCTGGAGTGCGACCGCCCACTCTTTTTTCCTAAGAAAGGATCGAGCAGTCGGGGGTCGATGGGCACGGATTCGCGTTGCCCGAAGATGAGGCTCGTGCGCACGTCGATGCTAACCTCCGCTGCCGCCCGAGCCGCCCGCGCTGGTTCCGCCAGTGCCGCCAGTGCTTCCACCAGTTGCGTCGGTTCCGTGCACCTGAAGTGTGGCTTCGAGCGGCAAGTCGCGTGACGAGCTGCCGACGGCGACGTGGTAGGTGCCAGAAGATACGTGGCGCGCGTGCTGTCCCGCATCCCACGTGCTGAGGGCGCGTGCGTCGAGCTCGATGCGTACGGTCTTGCTTTCGCCGGGCGCGAGCACGACGCGTTCGAAGCCGCGCAGGACGCGCGGTGGTTCGCCGCTGTCGGCGGGATAGCTCAAGTACAGCTGGGCGACCTCGGCGCCTGCTCGAGCCCCTGAGTTCGTGAGCTTGAATTGGGCGGCGACGGAACCTGCGCTGTTGCCCGGGTATAGCTCGAGGCCCGTGTAGTCGAAGGTCGTGTAGGAGAGGCCGTAACCGAAGGGAAATAGCGGCGCGATGTTGGCGGCGTCGAGCGCGCGATAGCCCATCGCCAAGCCCTCGGTGTACGCCACATTTTGTGCTGACGAGGGCTGCGGCAAGTCGCTCGCGCTCTTCGGAAATGTGACTGGGAGCTTGCCGCTCGGGTTCTCGTCGCCGAATAGGATTGGCGTGATTGCCTTGCCGTTCTCTTGTCCCGGGTACCAAGCCACGACCACGGCCGCCACCTGATCGAGCCAGGGCATCAGCACCGCACCAGGGACGTTCAAGACCACGATCGTGTTGGGGTTCGCGCTTGCAACAGCGCTCACCAACGGATCGATTCCCGAATCGAGGGACGAGCGATCGAAACCCTCGGTCGAGTCCACCGAACCAAACACGATGGCGACGTCCGCGGCGCTGGCCGCGAGTGCCGCGTCACTCGTCGTTCCGTTCGTGTAGGTCACCGTGCTTCCGGAGCGGAGCTGGATCTCCGTGAAAGGCGACCTGATGTAGGGCGGCGTTACTGCTGCCGAGCCGCCGCCGCCGAAGGCTGGCGCGGTGTGACCCGCGCGACCAATGACGGCGATTTTTTTCGAGGGATCGAGCGGCAGGAGCTGGTTCTGATTCTTGAGCAGGGTGATCCCGCTGGTGGCTGCCCGCCGCGCGAGGTCGGTGTGCGCGCTCGGATTGATGTTCGATGCACCGGTACCGGTCGGAGGATCATCGAGGATGCCGACGCGGATTAGCGCGGTGAGGATGCGCAAGACCATGTCGTCGAGCCGAGCTTGTGCAACCGAACCGCCGCTGATTGCGGTTGCGAGCGACGAGAAGTACGAGCCGTAAGGCATCTCCATGTCGAGCCCGGCGTTGGCAGAAGCGACGGTGCTTTGCGCGGCGCTCCAGTCGGACATGACCCAACCGGAGAAGCCCATGCCCGCCTTCAGATCGGCGAGTGCGCTCGGATGCTCGCAAGCGTACACGCCGTTCAGGCGATTGTACGAGCACATCACGGAAGCGAGACCCGCGCGCACGCTTGCTTCGAACGGCGCGTAGTAGACTTCATGCAGGGTGCGAGCGTCGATCTGAGAATTACCGCCGAAACGATTGGTTTCTTGTTCGTTGCCGACGAAGTGTTTGGCGGTCGCCACGACTTTCTGACTCTGAATGCCAGCCACGTCGCGCGCGGCAAGCTCTGCGGCAAGGTATGGATCTTCACCGAAGCCTTCGAAGTTGCGTCCCCCCGCGGGTACGCGCGCGAGATTCATCATTGGGCCGAGCGCAATCATCACGCCTTTGCCGCGATGCTCAGCGCCCATCGCCGTACCCCAACTTTCTACCAATTCACGGTCCCAGCTGGCTGCGAGCGTGATGGGGGCGGGGAAGCCGGTGACACCGCTGAAGTAACGCACCCCGGCGGGACCGTCCTGAAGAGTGAGCGCCGGGATCGAGCCGACCGCGGCGACGTTGCCGACATAGTTGCCCGAGTTGCCTCGAATCAGCGTGAGCTTCTGCGTTTGTGAGAGTGTCGCCAGGAGTGCAGCCGCACGGCTTTGCGCCGCTGCAAGGCCCGGCGGATCCGGATTCGAATTCAGTACACTCGGGGCGAGGTTGCTGAGGTCGAGCGAGTCGAGCGTTCCCGTACCGCCGCTGCCGCCACCCGCGTTGCCGTTGCCTGCGTTGCCGCTGCCCCCGTTGCCGCCGACGCCCCCGTTGTCGCCAACGTTGCCGCTGCTGCCTGCGTTGGCGCCGCCGGTGTTCCCGTTGCCCGCGTGGTTGCTACCTGCGCCGCCATTGCCGGTCGAGTTCGACTTGCCGCTCGTGCCGCCGGCAACATCGCCAGCGTTGCCGCCTTCGCCCGCGTCGGTTCCGCCTTCGGAAGAGCCCGCGCTACCGCTTTCTCCGGCATCACCCTCGTGAGTGGTGGCGCCGGCGCTCGCGCCTCCTGCTGCGGCTACCCCGCCAGCGCCGTGGTCCGGGTGCGCGGAGCCCTTGCCGCACGCCTCGGTGAACGCCACTGACCACAGTGACGCGCCCAAAACCAAACTGATTGCCCGCCCTGACTGAAAACCCAATTCACCGCGACGCCCCATTGGCTGCAGCCTACCAGGCCCGAGCCGCGTTGGCTGCACCGTCGTCAGGGGCAGCTTCGATGGCCTGAAGCCCTCGAAAATCCGTTCTTGACGTGTTTCTCGGGCGGTGTATCTTGGTCTGACCAACGGACCATATGACCAAGACCGCGCGCTTCCAACAGCTCACTCGGCAAACGGCTTATGAGCAGGTCGCGGAGCGAATTCGCGCGGCGATCTTGGACAAAACCTTGTCCGTGGAAGATCGCTTGCCGCCCGAGCGGGACCTGGCGGCGCAGTTCGGAGTCAGCCGGGCGACGCTGCGTGAGGCGTTGCGTCACCTGCAAGCGCAAGGGTTGCTGACGCCGCGCGGGCGAACGTCGCCGATGCAACCCGCCGATCCGGACGCGGCGCTCACGCGCTTTCGAGAAGCGCTGAGCCACGTGGTGCAGTTGCGCGATGTGTCGCTACACGATCTGCTCGAGCTGCGGCTGGCGATCGAGACAGCGGCGTTGGTACGCGCCGCGCAATCGCCGCTGACCGAGCGGCTCGAAGAAGCGCGCGCAGCGCTCGAGGTGATGAGCAATCCGCGCGTCACGCAAGCAGCGTTCTACGAAGCCGACGTCGAGTTTCACGCCGCGCTGGTTGCGGCTTCGGGCAATCAAGCGCTGTGGCTCGTGATGTTGGCGGTCAAAGACAGCATGCGCCACCACCTCGACCAGACCATGCGCGGCCGTTCATTTTCCAAGCTCCGCCCGCAAGTGGTCGCGGAGCACGAGCGCATCCTGGCCGCGGTCGAAGCGGGCGATACGAGCATCATTGCCGCGCTGTTGCGGCAGCACCTGGAGTTCTACGGCTCATGAATGACTTGCGAGATTTGGGCATCAATCCCGAGGTCCCCGAGGGCTATTGGCGCGACTGCGCGGACTGGGCAGACGCGGGTGAACCGCGCGGCTTGGCTCGGCCCAAGAGCACCGAGGAATTGCAGGCGCTCGCGCGTTGGGCGACACGCCACGGCGTGCCATTGGTACCGCGCGGCGCGGGTACGGGCGTCGCAGGTGGCGCGAACGCGGTCGACGGCTGCGTGATCGTGAGCTTCGAGCGCATGAACTCGATCCTCGAGCTGAACGAGGGGGGGATGTACGCTGTGGTCGAGCCCGGCGTGCTGAACGTGGAGCTCAAGAATGCGGCGCGCGAGCGCGGGCTCTGGTATGCGCCCGACCCGGCGAGCTACGAGATTTCGACCTTGGGAGGCAACGTGGCGACCAACGCGGGCGGCCTGTGCTGCGTGAAATACGGCGTCACCGGTGACGCCGTGCTCGGGTTGGAAGCGGTGCTGGCGAGCGGCGAGCTGCTCCAGACCGGCAGCTTTTGCCGCAAGAACAAGGCGGGCTACGATCTGTCGCACTTGCTGGTGGGCTCGGAGGGCACGCTGGCGATGATCTCGAAGATCATCCTGCGCTTGCGGCGTTTGCCACCGTCACCGAGTACGCTGGTGGCGCTGTTCAGTTCGCTCGAAGCCGCTGGCATTGCGGTCGCTGACATCGTGCGCCAAGTGGAGCCGTCGCTGCTCGAGATCATGGATCGCGCGTCCCTCAGGGCGGTCGAAAACTACGCGCACTTGGGCTTCGAGCACGATCCCGCGGCGATGTTGCTCGCGCAATCTGACGTTGGCGGTTCGAGCGAACTCGAGCTGATGCAGCGCGCGTGTGAAGCCGCTGGTGCGCAGTTGGTGTACGCGACCGCGGAGCGCGAGGAGGGCGAGCTACTCTTGCGCGCGCGCCGGCTCGCCTACCCGGCGCTCGAGCGACTCGGCCATGTGCTGATCGACGACATTTCGGTGCCTCTGCCGCGTTTGCCGGAAATGTTCCGGCGCATCGAGGAGGTTGCGGCGCGACAAGAAGTCATGGTGGCGACTGTGGCCCACGCTGGAGACGGTAACATTCACCCGTTGATCGTGTTCGATGCGAAGGACGAGCAGAGCTCGGCGCGTGCTCGCGCGGTGTTCGCCGAGTTGATGGCGATCGCGCTCGAGCTGGGTGGCACGATCACCGGTGAACACGGGATCGGCTCGCTCAAGCCCGAGTTCTTGGAAGGGCAACTCAGCGCCGTGTCACTGTCTTTGCATCGGGGCATCAAGCAGGTCTTCGACCCGGATGGCATTCTGAACCCCGGGAAGGTGTTGCGGCGCCGCTAGAGCTCCGCGTACTTGGCGACGGCGAACGTGTCGCACTGGCGTGGATCGCCGCTGTCGAAGCCGCGACGGAACCAACGGATGCGCTGCGCGCTGCTGCCATGCGTGTAGTCACTGGTGCTCGAGTGACCGAGCGCGTCATCGCCGATGGCGTGAGCGGCGGTGAGCGCCTCTTTCAAGTCGGATTCGTCGATCTTTAGCGAGGACTTGGCCGTGTTCCCCCAGACGCCCGCTAGGCAATCGGCTTGGAGTTCGACGCGCACCGAGACTTGGTTCTTGGTCTCGCCAGCTGGGTGAATGCTGGTCGAGCCGATCAGATTTTGGACGTGGTGGCCGACCTCGTGCGCGATCACGTACGCCTGCGCAAAGTCACCCGGGGCTTTGAGGCGGCGCCCCATCACGTCATAGAAGGTGGGATCGATGTATAGCTTGTGATCGCCTGGGCAATAGAATGGACCCACATCCGAGGTGGCCCGGCCGCAACCGCCGGTCGAAACGGCGTTGCTGAAGACTACGAGTGTTGGGTCTGGGTAGGTGCTCGGCGGTGTCGCACCATACTTGGGCAATGTGCCTTGCTTGAATTGAGCTGCCCAAACATCCTCGGTGGAGGCTAAGACGGCGCGCGAAAAATCACAGGCCTTGTTGTTGGTCTCCGAAGCTTGGCAAGCACTGCCGGATGAGGCCGAGGTCGACTGGCTCGAACCTTGGTTGCCGCCCGAGAGCGCGCTGAGCAGCGCTTGTTTCACGCTTGCCGGCGCTAGGAAAAAGAAACCTGCGCCGATCGCGCCGACGACCAGCGTGCCCTTGACCCCGAGCAAGCGAACGATGGACGAAAGCGCGTTGACGGGCAGACCTCCGCCTCCGCCGCCTTGTCCTCCGCTGCCGCGATCTTCGAACTTGCTGGACCGGCGTTGACCTTCGATATCCACGGCTCTTGAATAGCCGTGTCGCCCGAGAGCGGCAAGGGATGCGAACTCAAGCGGTGCGCGCGCAGCGAAATCCACCGCCCGCGAAACGATAATGGGGCTCAAAGCTGGTGCGCGCGTAGGTGCGCAGGGCGTCTGCGCCAAAAATGTACGAGCCACCGCGCATGACCAAGCGCTGCCCAGGTTGCTCGTTGCGCGGGTTGTTCGGCGGTCCGTCCTCGTAGAACGCGGGGTCGTCGAAGTCCTCGCACCACTCCCAGACGTTCCCCGCCATGTCCAAAACGCCATAGGGCGACACGCCCTCGGGGTACGAATCCACTGGCACGGTGCCGCCGTCCTTGTTGTCGTAGTTGGCGTGGTGTGGCGATGGCTGCGTGCGCCCCCAGGGATACTTGCGCCCGTCCGTTCCGCGTGCGGCCTTTTCCCACTCGGCCTCGGTGGGCAAACGCTTGCCGGCCCAAGCCGCGAAGGCGCGCGCGTCGAACCACGAGACATTGACGACCGGGTGATTCTCGAAACGCTTGCTCAGCTTTCCGGAGAGCAAATGCGGCACGAAGCGCGCGGCGTCCTCATCCGACGGGCGATAGCCCGTGATTTCGAGGAACGTCGCAAACTCTCGATTGGTGACCGGTGTGCGGTCGATGTACAGCGCGTCGAGGTACACGAGCCGTCGGTTCTTGCCCATGCGAAATGTGCCGGCGGGGATTAGGACCATTTCGCTGGCCACGCCGTCGCGAATCACCTTGGGGTGCTGAGTGCTCGGCGAAATGGCTGCAGCGGTAGGCAGAGCCGCGAGCAGGCGATCGCGGAACACGGCGCAGCTCGCTGGACGCTCTTTGGGATCCTTGGCGAGCGCGTCCAAGATCAGTCGCTCCAGCTCGAGCGGGAGCTCGGGGCGCAGCTGTGAGGGCGGCACGGGTTGCTCTTGTGCGTGCGCCATCATCACGGCGAAGTGATTGCCTTCGAAGGGCACCTTACCCGTGCACAGTTGATACAGCGTGACGCCGAGCGAGTAGATGTCCGAGCGCGGATCGGCGGCGTGCGGCTGCCGAACTTGCTCGGGCGACATGTAGCAACACGTGCCCAAGAACGCCCCGCTCATCGTGTACGTGGTGCCTTCCAGAATGCGCGCGATGCCGAAGTCGACGATCTTTGGATGCAAGCAATCGCCGCTGCTGGTGATCAAGATGTTTTCCGGCTTCAGATCGCGGTGAATCACGCCTTGACGATGACCGGCGTCTACGGCGTCGAGCACTTCCCGAAACAGCTGCCGAATTTCGGGCAGGGGCATGCGCCCGCGCCACTTGGCCAAGTGTTGGACGAGACTCGGGCCCTCGACCAGCTCCATCACCATCGCCAGCAAGTAGTCTTGCTCGACGAAGTCGTACACTTTGACCACGTTCGGGTGCGTGTATGAACTCAGGATCCGCGCTTCACGCGCGAAGCGCGTACGAATGTCGTTGTCACCCGCCAGGTTGCTGTGCAGGCACTTGAGCGCGACCTGTCGACCGAGCGCTTCGTCGTAGGCGCGGTAGACCACGCCCATTCCGCCTTCGCCGATGACTTGATCGAAGCGATACACGGAAATGCGTGTGCCCGGCGGGATGCGCAGCGGTGGCAGCTGCGAGTCCGAAACGCGATCGAGCCCGCGGTCCACGACGGTCGCGCCGCTCTCGGGTGAAAGCACCGTGCTCGAGCGCCTATCGTATCCGCAGCTTGGACAAAACCGCGCTCCCTCGGGCAGCTGACTCAGACAGGCCGAACAGCGTCGCTCCATGTTCTGCTCGGCCGCCATCGCTGTCGAGCATAGCGAGCGCCCGAGAGCGGGCGCAACGGGAGGGGGGCTTGTGACGTGCGGCGCGCGCTGCTATCGCGGATCGCGGGGTGGTTACCAGCCGCTCCGGGTCGAGTACGGAGCCAACAAATGGTCGAGCGACGAGCAAGCACACCAGGAGACAGGGGCGCGTCGCCGTCCGACGCTGGCTCGGGCGTGGCGACTCGCGCTTGGCCACGGACCCTTTTCCTTGGCCTGAGCGCGACGTTGAGTTTCGGGTCGGTGGCGGGCTGCTCGAGCGACCAGCGGGCGCCCGCCGTTTGGCAGTGCAAAGACTCGTCCTCGTGCCTGTGCGTGATCGAGCCGACTGTGCCTCTCCGCGGTCTTACCGTTGATCGGTGTCTACCCAGTGACTGCTGCATCTTGTCGCAAACCAGCGACGGCAAGTCCGTCTGCTTGTGCTCGATGAACTCGGAGTACTTGAAGCCCGACGAGGTCACTCCGTGCGCGGATCAGGTGGGCATAAATGGGCGTGTGGTCGAGCAATGTCCGCCACCCGGGGAGCCCACGACGAACGTCACGCGTTGTGCCGACGTCGGCGCGGGCTGCACGGTCGCGGAGCTCGAACAGCAGGGGCAGCTGGGGTGCTGCGAGGGCAGCGTGTGCAAGCGTGACGAGCAAGGGCAAGCCGTGTGCGCCGAGGCGAGCGACGCCGAACGTGCGTTGTCGTTGAAATGCGAGCGCGCTGCTCGCGATTCATTCTACGGAGCGCGCCAGCCCAAGCTGGCGACGCCGGAATTGAAAACCTCGCTCGGAACCATCCAGCTACCGCTCGACGTCAATACGTTGAGCGGTGTGTCCAAACTGGGCTGTTTGGGAATGGCCGAGTTTCATCTGGGAACCGGTGACTGCGCGCTCGGCTTCCGCGTCGACGTCGTGCAGAGTCAGTACGTCGTCAGTTGGATGACCGGCAATTTCGCGGGCTGTCCCGGCTTCGAAGCGGACAGCGGCGACTCGGCGGGCGGGCGGATCGACGGCTTCGATCCGCCCGCGACGTTCAGCTTCGACGGCTTCTCGTGCGGAACTACGGAGGCGCAACCGAACGATTGCGTCGCAGGATCGTTCGACCTTTACCTCGATGGGCAGTTCCAACCCACACACGCCGATACCGCGGAGCCTCCTCCGATGCGCATCACGGCTCAGCACCTACGCTTCGAGGGCGTCACGTGCACGCTGTACGATGGCTACGACGCGTGTCCAACACCGTGATCATCACATCGCGTCGTCGAACGCGGTGCAGGTCATGGTTTCGAATCCGGGCATGAGCGCGGCCTTGGCAGCGGCACCGGGCGTTGCCGAGACGGCGCAGCCCGCTTGGCAATCTTCCACGGTGAATGCGGTCTTTGCCTGGTGATACACGCAGTCGCCTTCGGAGAACGTGCCGGTGGCGTAGCACGACGCGCACTTGTTGCAGAACGTGGTGCAGAAGGGCTCGCCGTAGCCAGTCGCCGTCGCACCGCCGCTGCCGGAGGCACCGCCGAGGCCTGACGCTCCGCCCGAGCCGCCGCTGCCGCAGACACTATCATTGACCGAGGGCGCGCTGCCGAGGATGTGCTCGAGCGGCACGAGTTTGAAGTTCTGATTGAACCCGTCGTTGCTGTCGTCTTGGGTAACGAACACACCGTGTGGGAAGGCGGGGCCGAGGTTCGACGTGTTGACTTCGATACCGTCGCTGCCGGTTACCGCATCGATGCATGCCGCGCCACGTTCGACGCGGAACGTCTTGACGTACGAGTACGGTGCTTCGCGCGTGAAGACCGAGTAGGTGCTGACGCCCTGGTTCGATACCAGGATGTAGCCGCCAGTCGCCGAAGTCTTGGCGATTGCCACGCCCTCGACGTCGCGTACCAAGTGACCACCGGGCTCTGTGGATGCGATCAGCACGCCGTCATAGCCGGGACCCGTGGTTGCGCTGGGCTCGGCATCGAAGCGCCACACGCCTTTGGCTTCTTCACCCACGAATAGGGCCTTGGCCTCGTCATCGACCGCGCAGGCTTCGGGTTGCGAGCTGAGCTGGTGCAGGTCGCGCACCTTGGTTGCGTCGACCGTGCCCGCTGCCGTCGCGAACAGCTCCCATTGCTGGATATTGCCGTCCTTCGCGTCGACGAAATAGTAGTACTTGCCCGAGACCGGGCTCTTGTACATGCAGCTGCCGTAGGTCGTGAGTGTGGTGATTTTTCGAGCGGCGACGTCTCGAAGCAGCCGCGTCGCAGGATCGAGCGCGAAGATGCCGATGGTGTTGTCCGTGCGATTGCCCGCGGTCACCAAGGGCACGCTCGTGCCGCCGAGCTGAAAACCGTCGCGCAAGTCGACGTTGTTCAACTTGCCCGCTTGAAAAAATTGGATCTGCTGCCCGTCCAGGCCATACACGCCGAGTCCTCCGCCCTGCTTGTCCGTGCCGATCACGACGCTGAGCGAGGGGTTGCTGGGATGCACCCAGATGGCAGGATCGTCGGCCGCGTCGCCGCTGTCCGGTACGGGGGCGGTCTCGACGGTGGCAGCCACGGTGGTTACGGCGTCTTGGGGCACCGTGCAGGTGACGGTGGTGAGCAGCGACTCCGAACAATCACTATCGGTGACCGTGAGGGTGAGGGTGGCCGGGCCGCCCGCGGTACAAGTGAACGTGGGCGTCGCGGTCGTGCCGTTGCTCACGTTTCCTGAGCTTGCGGTCCAGTGATAGGTGAGTGGGGAGGGCGCGTGATCGGCATCTTGTGCGGTCGCGCTGAGCGCGATCGGTGAGCCGACCAAGGCTTCAGCCGGACTCGCGTCGATGCCGTCGATGGTCGGGCAAGCGTTCAGCACGCCGTTGACGAGCACGCTTCCCGTCTTGCCAGGTGCCCGGCACTGCAGGTGAACCACGACCGGACTCGTCGCGCCAGCGCTGACGCTGAAGGCCGCGGAGCCATTGCACGTTGTCGTGGCGTCCGTCGCGGTGGAGCTGATGGTTACGGTGTACCCGCTGCCGACCGGGAGTCCGCCCACGACCGTGGACAGGCTCGCGCTGTGACTGATGTCGACAGTGCCGTTGCGTGAGAACGTGTTCGGCCCGACGATCGTGTAGCTGAACGTGTTGAGGGTCACGCCGGCCACCGGTGTGAGCGCAAGGCCAATGCCCCCGACCGACTCGGAAGCGACGCCAGCGCGAGGCGCGCGACTCGCGTCCTCCGCACTGCAGCTCACGGCCGCACCCGCGGCAACCAAGTGACAAATCCCGAGAAGACTGGAGAAGCGTCGACGCATGCACGCGACGGCAGCAAGATGTGAGCCAATGTTTGCCGTGCGAAACGCCGGGGTTTTAACGCGGTAAAAACCCTGTGCTCGTTGATCGAGTCTCCGGATTTCGAACGTTCGACTGCAGAAATCGGAGATGTCTGGCGACGTTCAGCGTTCGCAACGCGGCCCGCGCCGGTCACGGCGCATGAAGATGCGTTCGCGCCCCAGCACACCGTCGCCCGTCCCGGCGACGACCAGGTCCGCGTCGCCGTCGCCGTCGAGATCGCCGAATGCCGCGGCGGTTGTCGCCTGATCAACTGGGAAATTGGCGTGCGCGGCCGTTGCTTCGCGCAGGTGCCCATGGTGGTTCTCGAAGAAGTGGTCGGGCCCGCCTTCGAAACCGTGCCCGCCGTCGAAGCGACCCGCGTTGCCGATGTACACATCGGGGAAGCGATTGCCGTCGAGATCGACGATGGCGAGCGCCGTGTCCGTCTCGCCATCGGCTTCGAGATACGGAATCGGTTCTTCGTCGAAGAAGCCATTGCCGTCGTTCAGGTAAAGGCGGGGCACCTGGCCGCGGCTGTTGGACACCACCAAGTCCAGCGTGCCGTCGCCGTTCATGTCGGTGAGCGCGCCACTCCGTGTGGAGTCAGTCGTGACCGGGAAGCGATCGCGCGTGGCGTCCACGAAGAAGCCGCCACCGCGGTTGAGCCAAATCAGCTCTTGCCCGCGGTTCAAGACGACGATGTCCAGATCGCCATCGCGATCGAGATCGCCCGTGAGCATTAGCCCGGTCTGATCGGTCGCGGCGGGCAAGCGAGCGGCGGTCACGTCGGTAAAGTGGCCGCGGCAATCATTGAGCCAAAGCCGATTCTGCGCACCGTGATCCGGACTGGGATCGAATGGATTCTCGTTGGCGATTAGGATGTCCGGACAGCGATCCCCGTTCAGATCCGCGACGTGCACATCCGAGCTGATGTCCGAGAAGATGTCGGGGGGCACCGGCAATTGCGAAGAAGCATCGACAAAATGCCCGCGGCCATCATTGAGCAGGAGCTGCTCGGGGCCAACGTTGGCGACCACGAGATCGACGTCGCCATCGCGATCGAAGTCGGCGAAGGCGCCCTTGGTGCTGTTGAGAATTGGCGCGGCGGGTAAGCGCGTCGCCGATTCGTCGCTGAAGGATCCACGACCGTCGTTGATCAGCAAAATATTCGGGCGCCCCTCCAGGCCCGCGGTCCCTTCGGCCAGGAAGATGTCGAGATCGCCGTCGCGATCGATGTCTGCCAGAGTGACGCCGGTCGACGAGGTTCCGGCAGGCTCGTTGGCCATGCTCGAGGGCAATCGCCACGACTCCTCGACGAATGACGCGGAGTTGCCCTGGTTGCCGTCAGGGTGCGCGCCCACCGGCGCGACGTAGACCGCAAGCGCCGCAGCGCAAACCGGAGCGATGAAGAATGGCGCGCGAAACGAAGCGCGAATCGTCCGATCAGATGAGCGCATGAGGTCTCCTGAGCAAGAATCCGCCGAACCCACCGCGCCAAAAATAGACTGCGACTCTGCCAAGAGTCAATTGGGCGTACTCGCGGAATCGGCCTTTCGAAGACGAGTCGCGAAGTGCACGTTGTGCCTTTTGGCAACACACTCGGTGGCGCGCGGGTAGTAGCGCGGAAAAGCCGCGTCATTCCGCAAGTGCCCGCGCGTCTGACTTTTTTCGGAACTTTGCGGCGGCGGATCTGTCAGCAAAGGAGATGTCAGCGTTGCGTTCATGCGCCATATCGATCGGATTGACCGTTGCCACCGCTGCTTGTCTCCTGACGCAAAACGCAGCGGCGGACACCTTCGAGGCGACTCGCAGTACCGGGTTGACCGAGCGCAAATCTCGGATCGCATTGCGCTTCGCTCGCGATCACGCGGACTTGGTTGTTCAACGTAGCGCGTTCAACTCGGCCAACATCAGCGATCAAGCCACCTGGTTCATCGATCTGCCGACAGGCGCGGTGGCAACGGCGCTGCGCACGCGAAGCGTCGGGCAAAGCTCGCCGCGTTGGTTCACCGGTGAGCTAATGGAGGCCGAGCAGGCTGCGGCACGGTACCGCGAGCTGACGGGGATCGGCGGCTACTATCCCAAGGATCCGGCGTTGCTCTCCTGGCGCGGTCAATCGCTGCTCGCGCTACAGGTATTCCCTTGTCCGGCGCACGAAGAAAAGATCGTCGAATACACGCTCGAAATGCCGACTACTTATCGAGACGGCGCGTATCACCTCAGTCTGCCAGCCATGGGCACGGAGTCGCGCCTCGCCGAACTCCACGTGGAAGCGGCTCGCTCGGAGGACCGCCTGCTGGTGGACGGTTCGGCAGTGCGCCCGGACGGCAACGTCGCCTTCGACCGAGAGGGAGACATCGACTTGGCTTTGGTGCCCGCCGCGGAGGCTTTGGAGAGCGATCTGGTCTCGGTGCCTTTCGCGCCCGGGCGCGTGCTCACGCGCTTTGCGGTGCGTGCCGGTCCTCGGCTTTCCCGCGTGCCAGAGGGCGCTTATGTGGTGGTCGTGATTGATGCCTCGCGTTCGGTAGGCAGTGAGTTCGAGGGCTCGGTCAAGGTCGCCGTCGACGCCTATCTCTCACATTTTGCGGACGCCCACGTGGAGTTCATGACCTTCGACCGCCAACCCAAGGAGGTGTTGGGGCGATTCGTGGACGTCAAGGCGGCGCGCCGCGCGCTCTCGACGCTCACCCTTCCGCGCAAGAACGGCAGCGACGTCGATCACGCGCTGTTTCGAGCCGATCAATTGCTAGCGAGCGCTCCCGCGGCTCGACCACGGCGGATCCTGCTCGTCACTGATGGTTTGGGACGCATGTCGTTGACCGGCGAGCGTCTGCGCGGCGCGCTCTCGCAAAGCAACGCGCTCGTACACGTCGCACTGTTCGGTTCGGCCGGCGATGCAGCGCTCTCGCGCAACGACGCGCACCCTTGGGCGCCCGCGTTGCGCGCCCGCCACGCCGTGGTTTGGAACGCGAGCGCGCCGACTTCGAGCGATCCCGATCAGCAGCCGGCCACCGAGCGCGTATTCGAAGAGTGGGCGCGTCCAACTCACATCGACAACCTCAGCGCCTTCTCGGACAACCAGGTACTCATGGATCAACTGGAGGAGGCGGGCCTCACGACGTCCCTCGCCGAGGGCGCGGGCGTGGAGGGCTTGTACCTCGACCAACGCGCAACTCGAGATCTGAGTGTCAGTGGTGAATTGTGGCTCGAGCCGGTGCGAGTGCTAACGACGCCCAATACGGCCAGCAACGCTCGCTGGGCAGGGCTTTCGTTCGGTTCGAAGCTGCTCTACGAGCTGGACGAATCCGAAATGATGCCGCTCGCGATGCTTGGCCACGCGGTCTCGCCCGTCACCAGCTACCTGGCGATCGAGCCCGGGGTCCGTCCCTCCACCGAGGGCCTCGATCATACCCAGGAGGGTTACGGTGTTGGTCACGGCATCAGCCAAGTCCGTTTTGGGGCGACCAGCGTCAGCCCGGGCGCGCCGCAGCTCGACCGCCAAGCATATTTAACGAATGCGCTCGCCGCTGACTATCGCAGCTGCGGTGGCACTCCCCATGACTACGCCGTGGACATCGAGACCACGCGCGACGAGATCGTCCGGGTCGACGCCATTGCGCAATCCAGCGTGCAAGATCCGTTGCTGGAGTCGTGTTTGAGTGAGGCCGCCTGGGCTCTCGCCCTTCCAGCCGCCTTTCATGAGGATTGGGAACAGTTTCGCATCGAACTGTGAGCGCCCTGCGGTCGCAACTTGCTACAGCCGGCGAAAACGTCGCGCGCCTTTTTGGATCTCTGGTGACCACGTGCGATCACCATCTCCCTTGGAGATGCCTGGAAAATTGGCCGATTTCGTACGCCGTTACTCGGGTGGCACTGCGTTTGCTCTAAGGCCCAGTGCGGCATGAGCGCCGCTCTACAACGGAGCAATGCACATGAAGAAGACGCTTAGCATCATTTTCTCGAGTCTCATTCTTGCCGCGGTCACCGGCTGTACCGCGAACGTCGAGAACCCGACCGTCGATCAAACGGGCAAGAACGACGAGACCTGCGTCAAAACCTGTGACGAGGACAAGGTGACCTGCACTGGCAAGTGCACCGACGACACCTGCAAGGCCTCGTGCACGAAGACACACGACGACTGCTCGGCCGCTTGCGTTAGCACCAGCTCCAACTAACGTTGCTCGAGGCGTGGATGGGGTTTCGACGACTGAAGCCCCATCCACTATCAGGGTCGCTTTTGCGCTGTTGCCGACCTACCATGCGGCGCAATGAGCATCGAACTGGAACGCGATCCGAATTGTGGTGTGTGCGCCAAGCTGAGCACCGAGCAAGCCACAAGAGTGCTGTTCGAAAATGAGTTGTGGCAGGTCAGGGCGGCCGATCCACCCACCGCTGTGCCGGGTTGGACCATGCTCATCTCGCGGCGGCACGTAGCCGGGCCAGCCCAATTCAACGCGCGCGAGGTTGCGAGCTTTGGGCCTACATGGGTCCATCTACAGCGCGTGCTGCTCGAGGTCAGCGGTGCACTGCGCATCTACACCGCGGCCATGGGCGAGAGCTCGCCGCACTTTCACGGCCACCTCGTGCCGCGCTTCGCGAAGATGCCGAAAGACGCCAAAGCGTGGGCTGTCTTCGACCTGCAGCGCGCGGCGGCAGCAGGTGAGATCGAAGTCGACGAGGGCGAGGCGCTTCGCGTGAGCAGCGCCTACGCGCGCGCGCTGCAGGCGTCGCCGCCGCTCGCGCTGTAAGCGTTGCCTCTTCAGGACGGTGCGTTGATTCGATACCAGAGCGAACGGCGATCGCCACAGAAGCGGCAGCGCACTTTGAGCTCGCGCACGCGAGAGTGGGGAGCCGAATGCGCCTCATGCTCCTCGACCTCGAAGTGACCGCTGCAGCGCGGACAGAGCGTGCTCTCCGCCTTGGGTTCGATCACCGCGGCGGTCGAAACCTCGACGGGCCGCGCTCGTGTCGCGCCGGTGACGTTTCAAGGCCGCCGCGCGAACCAAGGTTCACGGTGCGGCGGTCGCGAAGGCGACTATGGCGCGGACGACCTGTGCCGGGACGTGATGTTCGCCGTCGAACTCGAGGTATTGCACTGGCACGTGCGCGTGCTGAAGCACGGTGGTGAGCGAGCGCGACTCGTTGACGGGACACACGGTGTCGCGCTTGCCGTGAGCGAGAAAGACGCGCAAATCTGTGCGTTTCGGCAACTGGTCCCGCAGCCAGAACCAGCACGGTGACAGGCTGGCCAGCGCGCCGACGCGAGGTTCCTCGCTCGCGATATCGCCGGCAATGCCAGCGCCCTGGGAAAACCCGACGAGCAGCACGCGCCCGGGTGGCGGCCCGTCTGCACCCAAAAGCTCTGCGAGTCGCGCCCGCACGCGAGCGCGACTCGTCGCTTGATCGGCCGCGTTGTCACCCCAAAGGTGCCCGAAAGGTGTCGGCAATGGGCCTTCGAGGAGCACGATCGATATGTCAGCGGGCAGGCCTGCTGCGCGCAGCCGTTTCACGAGGTCCGCGCTGCGCGCGATGCTGCCTCCGCGACCATGCAAGAAAACGAGCACGCCCGCGGCCGTTGCCGGGGCTGGGCCATCAATGGCAGTTTCGAGCGGCAGCGACGTCGAGCGCGGGTACAAGCGCATGTACGCAGTCAGCGCGACGGCCGCGGCTGCGATGACGGGTAGGGGGCTTGCCCTGCGTCGCATCGGCTACTTGGCGCGCGGGACTTTGCGCATCGACTCCGCCGATTTTCGCGTCTCGTTTTGCTTGTGCTGGTCAGGCAAAGACTTACTCGTCGCCGCCGTCGGCGTGGCGCTCGCACCCGATGCGGTGGATGGGGCCGGCGCTACGGGCGCCGGAGGCGACCCGCAGGCGAGCATGAGTGCGGCAGCCAGCGACGCGGATCGAAGTCTGAGCATGGGCCCATTGCTACTCTCACCGTCCAAACGTCGCCACACAGAATCTGTGGCTTCCGTCGGAGGCGGCGCATTCTCGCCGCCGCGCTCCCTCGCGAGCGCGGCGGTTGCTGGCAACGTTTTCCGGGTTGTGACCTAGAAAATACAGACCATTCCGGGCTTGGTGCAGATCGAGCGCAAGGGATTACAGCAAACCATTCCGGGGCTGCACGTGGTGTCGCCGCATGGCTCGGTAGGCAGACAGACAGCGACGCCACCTTGGTTCACGCACTGCGTTCCGGCAATGCAGCGCACTGTCGCGCAGGGGTCAGTCTGCACGGGTACGCAGACCGCGACTCCTCCCTTGTTGATGCATTGCGTGCCGACCTTACACAGAACGGCTGCACACGGGTTGGTTTCTGCAACACAGATGCCGCCGCAATCGGCACCGCCGTTCTTCGGATCGCAGTCATCAGACGGGTCGTCGATGCACTGCTCACCATCAGGACAGGGAATGCCCGCGATACCGCCGCAGAAGGTGTTCTTGGCAACACAGATGCCGCCGCAATCAGCGCCGCCGTTCTTGGGATCGCAGTTGTCAGACGGGTCGTCGATGCACTGCTCGCCGTCGGGACACTGAATGTTCGCGATACCGCCACAGAACGTCGTCGGCGGTTTACACGCGCCCGCCTTGGCGACCGCGACTCCGGCTGCAGCGGCGTAACACGAGTTGTTGTAAGTCTTCCCGTTGCAGCCACAGACCGGCGAAACCACTTGGGGACAGATGTCAGGACGCGCGGCGCACCTGCCATAAACGGCCTTGCTCGGACAGCGACCCACTTCGATTTCAGCACAATATTGCTTGCCCCCGCATTGGAGCCCCAATGGACCGCCGCATAACCGGCGAACCACCAAATCGCCCTCGCTTTGCCCAACTGCGTTTTCGCCTCCCTCGCTGCTCGACGGTTCGCCTGCACTACATGCAGCGACGAACAGCGCTAGCGACAACGACAACGACTTGAGGACGACCGCACCTCGCACATATGACATTTCCTGCTCCCTCTGCAGCGGTGAGTTGACCGCCGCACAGACAAGCATACGTGCTGAAGTGCAATCCATCAAGGCGATCGGCACGCGAGTCGGTGACGATCTAGCTACGCGCACGAGATCGCTGATCGTGACGTTCATGCACGAGCGCACTGTCATGAGTACGAGCATGAGTACGAGCGGTTTTCGCCAGCTCATGTGCAGATCAGAAAGCGTGCACGTTCGTGCCATCTGCAAGTCGCTGCGGCTTTGCGCGTGCGCATGCATGCTCGCAGAGCTAGCGGATCTTTCTCGAGTGCTCGCTCTGCGCACGTGAAGATGACGACGGCAGTCAAAGGGCGTGCCGGACAATTGACTATCAGTGATTCGGAGATTGTCTCTGCGCTGACGTCGAGGTTGTTTGCTGCGACAACTCAGTAACGCCCACGAAGCCATTGATGGCGCGCACCGGGGTCTGACGCCAGAGCGTGCTCTGGGGTTTGGCCCGCTTTGCTCCGAAAAAGCCCTGCAGCTCGCGCTGCCGGTTGCGTCGAATTCTCGCTTCGATATATTTTCGAGGCAAAGATGCGGGGTCGAACGTTTCGCGTGCACACGGCGTTTGGCGAGCTCGTCTTGAGCCCGCGAGCGGTCAGTGATGGCCCGCCTAGCGCAGAAGAAAAGCGGCAGCTGGAGGCGCTGTTCAGTGAGCTGTCGTTCGAGATCATCAACAACAATCCCGGGACTCTGCGTGAGCTGCGCGATGCCCTGAGCGCGCTTTCGGGGCTCAATGCCGCGTCGCGCGAGCCCCTACCATTGTCCACGTTGACCCGAGAGCTGCGCCGCAAGCTGGATAGTGGCGAGCTGAAGATTCAGCGTGGGACGGCGCCGAGCAAACCTGCTCCACGCAGCAACGTCTCGGCTCCGCCCGAATTGGGGCCTCCCCCTGAATCCGCGCCCGCTCAGCTATCCACGTTCAAAGTGCGCTTCGTGGACGAGGTGAACGACCCGATCGACGGGCTCGACGTCACGTTCAGCTTCGAAGGCCGTCGGGTGAAGAAGACGACCGACGGAGACGGCACCGCGACAGTGGACGGTGCGACGGTCAGCTTTGCCAGCGTGACCGTGACGAGCATGGCTTCGTTGGAGAAGATCCTGAAGCCGCGCTTTGCCACGCCGCGCGTACCGACTGCGGTCGAAGGGCCTCACATCCAAGCGCAGCAACTCGAAAAAGAGTTCGACCCGGTGAGTCTCGAAGCCGAAGTGCTCGAGACGGTGATCATCACGCCTCGCTTCGCCTGCCGCGAAATTCCCGCGGTAACGTTCGAATTCGGGCGCAGTTTCTTCCGTCGCCAAGGTATCCAACCGCTCGCGGAAATCGCCGAAGATCTGACGCAAGACGATGGGCAGCTCGGTTGGATCTTCGGCCATACCGATCTCTCGGGACCCGAGCAGCTCAACAAGCGTCTGAGCGAGCGGCGCGCCCGCGCGGTATTCGCGCTGCTGACCCACGACTTCGGGTTGTGGGACGAGATGTGGAACGCCAAGACCAAGGAGTCGCCTTGGTTCGAGCAGTGGGGCTCGCGTGAAATGCAGCACATGCTCAACACCCTCAGCGTTACCGACGACGACAAGAAAGCGCTCGAGGAAGATGGCGGGTTCGGCAACAAGACACGCCAGGCGCTAGTTCGCTTTCAAAGCGGCGATTATCCGGACAAGCCTGCCGAGCAAGCGTCACTGCCCGCGACCGGCAAGCTCGACACGGCGACGCGCAAAGAGCTCTTTCTGGCCTACGCCAAGCTCGTGACGCGTGAGCCAGTGCCGCTCGACAAGATCGCCAAGGTCGGTTCCGGGCAATTCATGGGTTGTGGCGAGTACAATCCATTGAGCCTGTCGGCAAAGGATGAACAGAGCCGGCGCACGGTGGTGTTCGTGTTCGATCCAGCGGCGCAGCCACAAGCGCCGCCGTGCGTGATCGGCGACATCAAACCGTGCCAGGCCAACTTCATCAAACCGGCGCCCACGAAGGACCAAGACCCGCCCTTCTACAAATGCGCGTTCTACAAAAAGTTCGCGGATTGTTGCCCCAAGTTGGGCGGCGCCGATCTCTCTCATGACGTGATCGTGCGCTTCTTCATGCCGCTCTCGGAGGCCGATCAGCTCCCGCACACCTTCGTGCTCGAGACCGATGAAGACCCTTCGAGCGCCGACACGACGCAGCCTCTCTTCCACATCCAGCAGGCGCTGAAGAGCGAGGCGCGCGCAGTCGTCGATGGCCCGGATCCTGCCGCGGTGCCCACCGGGGACGAGCGCTTGGTGGAACTGCACTTCACGCACGTTCCCTCAGCGAGCAGCTATCGCTTGCGCGTCGAGGGCGTGAGTGAGCCCTATGATGTCTTCGACGAGGTCGCTTTTCACGACATCTCTGAGCTATCGGCTCCGCTCGGCTCGCTGCATTTTCCGAGCATCTTCGCCGTGCTCAACGCTCCGGAGGATCCGTTCGCGTAATGGCCGACATCGTCTTTTCCCCCGCACCGCGCTCACCCGAGCGCGCGCCCGGAAGCGCGGAGGTCTTGTACCTGCGTAAGGCGCTGTTCGTGATCCGAGGCATGTTCTTCAATCCGATCACGAACGCGGATGCGCCCTTGCCGCCGCATCGCTGGGCGCTCTTCCCCACGCTGAAGACGGGTGACGTGGGACCGCCCCCGCTCGACGCCGTGACGCTGTTCTCGGAAAGCCAAACCAGCGATGAGCAGGGGTTTACGACCGTGTTCGACAACCAGGGCATGGCCGAGGCGGATGGCAGCGCGGTCTGGGAGCTGATGCTGATCCCGATCTTCGCGACAGAGGGACCGCCCGAAGCGTATGCCAAGTTCAAAGAGGCGTGGCTCGACGTCGACAAGAACGTTTGGCTGCGCACGACCGAGGTGAACTTCAAGACACCCGAAACGCGCCGCTTACTCCGCTTTCCCCTGTGGAGCACCCAGCGCCAGGTGGACTTCGGCGGGGGCCTCCCGACCAATCCGAATAGCCCGAATTTTGCAACCACTGGTCTGCTGAAGACCGACGAGCTCAAACCGCACGGCTCGCGTTCAAGCCCCTGGCTGATGCAGCTCGATCAGGGTTGGTTCAGGAGCCACGTGCAGCTCCGCTACTATGACGCGCTGGCGAAGAAAGAGCAGCCCATCCCGCAGGGTATCGTGCTCGAAGCGAGCGCAAGGCAAGTCTTTACCGGAACGGACGGCAAACCGATTCCAATCGATTCGACAGTCGGTGCCAGCAGCGTGCGCTTGGACAACGGGGCGATCTACGTCGTTCATCGCAGGCCGGAATCGCAATCTCAAGATCTGGTGTACGGCTTCACCCTCGACGCCACGCTCGACCATGCTCGGTTTGCGCTGAACACGAACGTGATCGAATTCGTGGCCACCGCCGAGGTCGACCTCGAACGGCTTGGCACTCACTATTTCCTGCCGATCCGCTGGAAGAGCGCAGATTTCGAGGCTTGGGAAGGCGTCGCGGATGCCTCAGCCAGCGTGCGCCAACCTTTCGCCAACTTGAGGCTCAAAGGCAAGACGCCAGACAAGCCACTGTGCTTCCACCTGGACGACTTCGTCTTCGTCGACACGAAGGGGCAACCCATGACCCTCCCTGCCTCCACACCGGGGGAGCGGGTGTGCCTGTTCGACAATTTGCTGCGCATCAAGGACCCCGCCTCTAGCGCGGATGGGCCGCTCCCGTTCTCGAAACTGGTCGTCAAGCAATTCCCCCTGCGCGGTGAAGAAGCGGTGTTCGTCCGTGGCGACGACATCAAGACGATGACGCGCGTCGTTGAGTTCGATGGCGAGATCTTCGAGTTGGAAGAGCGCCGCATCTTTGCTGGCGATCGCTTCGTCGGCGCGCGTTCGGCGCACCCGCCCAAGGTCAAGGGGATAGACCGATTCGCTGCCAGCCCCAACAACTCGGAGACCATGCTGATCGACACGCGCTACATGCGCGAGGTGCACGACGGAAAGAATGCCAAGCTGGCGCATGCGTTGGTCTACGTTTCCTGCTTCGTCACGACCAACAAGAAGGACGATGTCGCGGGCGCCAACCCCGCTACCGCGGTGCTGCCCAAAGTCGAGAGCTTGCTAACCAAGGCGGCGGACGACTGGAATCTGAAGCACCCTGCAAGCGGGAATACGAGCTCGCCCAAAGAGTACTTTTTGGTGCCGAAAACTGGCTTCAAGGACGACTCGACCGTTCTGCGCATCCGTCGCCATTTTGGGGCACGCACGAAGTTGGCACGTTCGTTCGGTAGCTCGAATATCTCGATCGAGATTCACCCGGTGAAGGGCCGCGCTTCGGGCGGCGATACGATGCACCTTTTCTTCGGGTCCGGAGAGAAGATCTACGACAACATGAAGCCCGCCGACAAACAGGCGCATGTGCCGCTGCCCGGTAAACTCTCGTTCGAACCCGGCATTGATAGTCCGAGCGACCGCTTGGATGATGCGGTCGAGAAGCGGTTCACGCTTGCGCATGAGCTCGGACACGAAATGGGCCTCCCGGACGAATATTTGGAGTCCTTGAGTCTCAAGAATCCCGATTTGAGCGAGCTTTCGGAGCTGCCGAAGTTCGAAGACCCAGCCCCGACACCGAAACCATTCAGTCAGGACAAGGTTTCGATGATGGTCGACAACCAGCTGGCTCGGCTACGCTACATTTGGCCGATCCGCCAAGTGCTCGACAAAGACATCGCGCCTAGCCTGGATGCGAAGCATTGGTTCAATCAGGAAAAGCCGTTCGTTGCTCAGTACCTCGCCAGCAAGCGGCGTCTGACCTACGATATCGATTCGAAGACGAACGCGGCCGATCGGACCCAGCCATGGACGCCGTTCGCCAACTTGGCCGGCGCGAAGGTCGTCGGCGACGCAACGTACTCGCTCTATCGCTTGTCTGACGATGAATCGAGCGTTGGTCCAATGTTTACGGATAAGAGCGCCGGACTGCTCGCAACGAGCTTTGACGGCATTCTCGTCGTGGAGTCGAAGTTCTGGTTTTCGTGCGAGAAAGACGCAAAGAACAAAGACACGATCGATCTCGATGATCAGGCAGCCGCGATCCTCAAGTTTGGACGACCGTTTCACTTCCGCGAAGACGCTCCGCATTTTTTCATCCAGGCTCCTGCCGGCGCGACGGAGTTTCTGCGCGTCGCGGTGCGGCTCTGTCCTCGCTTCGAAGTCGATGCCGAGCCCAGTCCGACGCTCGATATAGACCCTTCTTCTGGAAATCCCATCGTACAGGTCATCGGCAAGGCGAACGTGCGCGTGTTGCTTCGAAAGAAGCTCGCCGCTCCGAAAATCAGCAGCGTCGGGGGGCAGCTGAGCATCGAGGCGGAAGAGGATCAAATCGGACCTTGGCTGATGCGCGTCACCCTCGATCCTGCGGCCCGCGCGAAGCCGGTCGACAATTCGACGCTCAAGGCGGCCGATTTCGACGCCGTCAATCGCGCGCTGTCTTTGATTCTGTCCCCTCGCGGGCTCGGAGTCGTGCTTCCATTCTGAGCCATGTCGCGCACCTCGGTCCTCATGCTCGCGACGGCTCTGTTGCTGCAATGTCGTTGTGCTGGAAATCGAAACCTTGCCAATCGCACACCGGGAACGGACGCAGAAATGACTCAGATGACCCCAAGCTACAGTAGCGAATACGGAAGCGCCGCCCGCAGCAGTCGGGTCGGCGTGCGGCGTCGCGAGTTGCAGGGTTTGCAACAACTGCATCCGCTCGATCCAGCCTTCGGTGCGCCGGAATTCGTATTGCTCGACGCGCACGCGAGCCACATCTTCGTGGATGCAAAGAAAGGGGCGACCATCTTCGCGGGCAACGCGCCTCCGCACTCGATCGAACGCTGGGATCGACCGCGGTTTGCGACCATCTACGAACGAGGCTTCGTCTACGGCACGGGTGCAATGGATTGGAATTGGGAAAAGGTGAAGCGCGAGTCACTTGCGCACTCGGACCTAGAAGACCCGCTGGTGGCCCAATTCGAAGGCGACCACCTGCTTTATGTGATGCGGTTCAGCACAGAACACCCACCGCTCCGAAGGTATAACGTTTATTCGCGCGATCTGTCGGCCGGTGAGAAAGCTCGTGGCCCGCGTGATTGGGAAGTAATCATCGACATCGACACGCCCGTGCCGACCATCGTGCCCGCGATTGACGCAAACGGCCGAGCCGTGCTGATCGTGAACGAGGACGAACCTCGACTGATCGTGCTCGGCCGAGATAGAGCGCCCGACAGTAAGAAGCCGGCGCGAGAGGCGGAGCGCGCGTTGCCCCGAGAGCGGTTTTACGCGATCAGCACGCCCCTCGGATCCATCGCGCTCCTATCCGCGCAACTCACGAAAGATGCGGATGATCTGACAGGCGGCACGCCTCTTCACCGAGACATGGCCTCCCAATGGCGCACGCGGGTACGCGTGCTCAGCGAACGCGGTGCGGACCAATGGCAGGCAGAAGTTCCGTTCGAGGTCTTGGAACCTGCGATCGACGGCGGAGATGGTGCCATCTATTTAGTGGGAAACGGTGTTGCTCGGGCCGAAGGCGGCCACATCACGTGGTCTGCGCCGTCCAGGAAGCGTATGCGCGCCACGGCTTTCGCGACCGGAGAGTTGGCGTTAGCCGTTGGCAGTGAGCTACGCATCGTGGGTCGCGACGGCACCATTTTGCAAACGTTCAAGACTCCAAACCAAGAGCCGATCCTCACACCACCCGCGCTCGCTGCGGATGGGAGAGTTTACGTAGCCACGCATTCAGCGCTGTTGGTTGCGAACTGAGCCCGTACCGAGCCGACTCACAGCGGCTCCGACGAACAGCAAGCTACGCGACGGACATCGCTGCTCCGCGCCCGCTAACCAAATCCCCTAGACTTGGCATGGGGCAAATTACCGGCACGCGCTGGGCACGATCATCGGCGTGTAGTGATAGGGATTTTCGTCTCCCAGTTGGCCGCTGGCTTCGTCGCCCCAGCAGCGTACGCCGCCGCTCGTGGTCAGAGCACACGTGCTCATCAAGGAGGCGGAGACTGACCGAACTCCGAGCAGCACCGAGGATGACGGAGTCGGGCGGACGCTCGAGCCGTGGTCACCGAGCTGACCGTAGCTGCCAGCACCCCAGCAACGAACGCTGCCGTCGGCCATCACTGCGCAGGTATGCGTGGCGCCTACCGCGATGGCTTCGGCGCCGCTCATCACGTTTTGCGCTGACAGAACCGAGGTGCCTGCGCTCAGGCCAATGCCGACTTGCCCGGAGCTGTTGTCGCCCCAGCAGCGAACGTCCCCGCTCAGCGTGAGCCCGCAGCTGTAGCTGATGCCTAGAGCGAGCGCGCGATAGCCGGTTTGGAGATCGCTCGTGGGCGGGACGTTTCGTTTGGTGGTGGTCCCGTCGCCAAGCGTACCGTTGCTGTTGTCGCCCCAGCAGCGGATGCCTCCGCCTGTCATGATCGCACAGGCGTGATAATAGCCGAGCGCGATCCCCTGGGCGCCGCCCAGCACGTCGGTCGTTGGCGGGCTCGTGCGCCGAGTCCAGCCGCCGTCGCCGAGCTGACCGCTGGTGTTGTCGCCCCAGCAGCGCACGCCACCGCTCGTCGTGACAACGCAAGTGTTCCACATGGACGCGGCGATCGCCTGAACCGAGGTCATCAAGTCGCTCGCGGGCGGCGTGGAGCGATTGGTGGTCGTGCCGTCGCCAAGTTGGCCACGGCTGTTGTCGCCCCAGCAACGAACTCCACCGTTCTGCATGAGCGCGCAGGTGTGTGCTCCGCCCGTCGCGACTGCCTGCACGCCCGACAATACGTCCGTGACCGGTGGGGTCAGCCGCCTGTCGTTGCTGCCGTCGCCGAGCTGACCGCTCGCGTTGTCGCCCCAGCAGCGCAGGCCGCCGCCTACCATCAAGGCGCACACGTAGCCGGCGGTATCGGACTGGACGAACTTGCCGCCCATCGCTAGTGCCTGCACGCCCTCGAGCAAGTCGTGGTCTGGCGGCTCCGAGCGCACGACGTACCGCGTTCCATCGGAAAACAGAGTACCCCAGCACACGACTGGGCCATCGACCCTGGCGGCGCAGACTCTGTCGGACCCCACCGAGAGCGCGCGCACCCCAGTGAGCAGGTCAGTCGTCGGGGGCGTTTGACGATCGGTTTTCGTACCGTCGCCGAGTTGGCTCCAATGATTCATGCCCCAACATCGGACGCCACCATTGACCATCAACGCGCAAGTCGTCGCGCCGCCCGCGATGATCGCTTGGGCGCCGCTGAGCACGTCGGCGCCGGGCGGAGTTGTTTGCGTCTGCGTCGTCCCGTCTCCCAGTTGGCCAAATTCGTTGTCGCCCCAACAACGAACGCCCCCGCCGGTCATCAGCGCGCAGGTGTGTCGATCGCCCGCTGAGATCGCTTGAACGCCGCTGAGTCCGACCACGGTCGTCGGCGTGCTGCTTTCGACCGAGGGCAAACCATCGCCAAGCTGACCGCCGGTGTTGTTTCCCCAGCAACGAACACTGCCCGTGCTGAGCAGAGCACAGCTGTGATTGCCTCCAGAAGTGATTGCCTTGACGTCGCTCAGTAGATCCGTGGCGGGTGGTGTCGTCACGAGCGTGGGGGTGGAGTTACTGTTGGCCGCGGGATAGAGTCCCCAGCAGCGAACCCCGCCCTGCTCCGTGAGCGCGCAGGTGTGCGAGCCGCCCGCGCTAATCGCCTGAACGCCGGTAAGCACATCGCTCGCGGGTGGCGTATCGCGATTTTGAGTCGTGCCGTCGCCGAGCTGACCGCTGGTGTTCTTGCCCCAGCAGCGGACGCCGCCGCTCTTGCTCAGCGCGCAGCTGTGGTTCGGACCGACTGCAATCGCTTGCGCTTGGCTCGCTACATCGTGAGTCGGAATCTTCCACTCGGGCGCCAGAACCAATGGATCGCCGAGCTGTCCAAATCCCGGATCTCCCCAGCAACGGACTCCGCCTGTTTCCAGCAATGCGCAAGCGTAGTTGTTCCCCAGGGCGATGGCCTGCACGGGCGGATTCGGTGGACAAGCGTCGGGGCCATCGCCACTCGCGCCGGCCGCTTCACGAGTGCCGCCCGCGCAGGCCGTGCAGTCACCGCCCGTTCCCACGTCCGGACCTGGGCTCGAATTGCTTCCGCCGCGAGCAATCGCCCCGCCGTTGCCAACGACTGGCCCGCTACCGCCGTGACTTCCGTCAGCGAGGCCAGCAGAACCGGCGGAGCTGCCGGAGCCGGCAGAGCCACGGCTGTCACTTTTTCCGTCCGAGCAGCCAGCAGTGCAGAGCACCCCGACTGCGAGCAACGCGACTGATTTCAGCGCGCTGCCGAAGGCGAACCTCATCTCGTGTTTTTCAAGCATGGCCCGACCAAACCCACCGCGAGTCATAGGCTGATGCAATTCTGTGGCGGAAGCAACAGCACACAGCCTAGCGAGCGTCCGTCTCGAGCGCGCGAACCGCGCCTGCTCCTCACTTCGAATCTTTTTTTTTTCGCCCGGAGTGATCGCTCGGCTGCGGTGGCTCCACTCATGAGCGCGCGGCCCGTGCGACTCTGCCAACCCCAGAACGCCGGGCTGCGCGCCAGTGTTCACTGCGCGATCACGATGCGTTCGGCGCAGGGTTTCGCGTTCTCGTCGGTGTCGAGTCCGGCGATGCGCATCGGGTCTCGATCGAGCGCGCGAATGGCGCCTTTGATTTTGGCGAGCACCAATGCGTCCAGATTGCCGCTCGTGTAGGCCGTTTGCGTGCCGCCGCAGCTAGACTTTGGATCACCCGCCCCGACCGATTGGGGACCCGCGCCGCCGCGGAGCACGAACAAGTTCGTCGCGCCGGTGTACTGCGCGACTTGCCTCCACACGACTTGTCCAAGGATATCCATGCCCGATGCCGCGACCGTGTACACTTGGATGCCGCGATGGGCTGCGGTTCGAGCTTCGAGCGCGTAGTCGTAGTCCTGCGAGTAGTCGAGGTGAGGGGGCGCGTCGCCGATGAGAAAAGCCAGCTTTGCGAGCGCGGCGTCGCTCCATGCCAACTGATTGATGCCCACGTGCAAGGCTTCGTTGACGGATTCGGGCTTGTCGCCGCCCCCGCTCGCGTTCACGTTCGCCACTTGCGTGGAAAATTGACCGAGATTGGTCGTCATCGGGAAGATTCGCGTCACGAAGTCGTCTTCGCGATCCTTGTACTCGACCAGACCAACGCGAATGCGCACCCTTTGGTCACGCAGATTGCTCGCCACCTTTTGAATCGTGCTCTTCACGGCGGCGATTTCTTCGGACATCGAGCCCGTCGAATCCAAGATGAACGCGACGTCAATCACGTGCTCCGCAGGCAATGCACGGCGTTCGGAAGTGCGCAGATCGATGATCCCGTCTTGCCCTGGAACTGAGGAGCGCACGCTGCCACCTCCGGCGCATTCGGTCGTTACCGTGACTGCTTGACCCGTCAGGCCCTCGGCATGCGGGAACAAGATCGCGCGTCCAGCCGCGCTCGTGACGAGCTCAGTTTGGCGATCGCTCTCGTCCGCGACGATCACGCGGCAGCCGGGCACACCGCGCCCCGCCGAGTCGCGTACCACGATGAAGCGCCGATCGCGCACGTCGATACGGTGAGCTTCTCGTGCAGGGACACCGGAGAGCCAACGTTGGAATTCGCGATAGTTGGCGTTGTCGTCCCATTCGCCGGCATTCACATTGGAGTCTTGTGCGCGAATTGGCTCGGGGGACAGCCTAGGTTTCGCGACCGCGCGTGGCTTCGTCTCACTCGCTCCGTCGCTCGTGAGACCCGGTAAGCGCAATGGCGCGTAAGGTTCTTCTAGGGGCGGGGGGGCTTCGCGGAGGGCTTCGATGGGCGGCGTAGCCCGTTTCAGCGCAGGCTTGACGACCCTTTGTTCCGCGGTCTCGGTCGCCGTCGAACGCGGCGCTGCGTTCGACGCAGCACTTCGGTTCATGTACCGCACCTCGGGCTTGGTCGAGAGCGTCGTTGCCAATAGCAGCACCACTGCCGCAACGCTGCCTACCGAAGCAACGCCCCACAATAGCTGACGGCGCTTCTTGCTTCGAGCATCGCGCACGGCCTGTTCGATCTTTTGGCGTCGCTCGGCGTCCAACTGGCGTGGCTTGGTTTCCGCAAATTCGCTGCGAATTGCGCCCAAGGTACGCTGAATCTCTGCGAGCTGCTCGCGAGACTCGTCGTCGCTCGTGAGCTCGGCCTCGAGTTCCTTCTTTTCTTCGTCCGAGAGCTCGCCAAACACGTACGCCGTCAGTCGAGGATCGGCCTTGTCGATGTTCATGGCGTGCTCCCTGCGCGGCGTGGCGCTTCGTCTTGTTCGCTGAGGCTCTCCCGCACTCGAGCGATTGCTTGATGTAAGATGAAGCCGACGTTGCCGACACTCAGGTTCATGACTTCGGCAATATCCTTGTAGCTCAGGCCAGCTTCGACTTTGAGTCGCAATGCTTCACGTTGCTTCTTGGGTAGCGCAGCCATGGCCTGGGCCACGCGCGACAGATCCTCCGCCCGCTCCAGCTTGGCGATGGGTCCGCTATCAGGGGATTCGCGCATGTCGTCCTTCTCCTCGACGTCCTGGATCACGGCGACGCGGCGATCAGCGCGCCGGATCTCGCGTGCGCGATTTCGGCACACCGTGAACAGCCACGCCGCGAGGTGATCTTGCACGCTCTCCACGGGCTGACTGCACAGCCGCAAGAACGTGTCCTGTACGACATCCTGCGCGCGTGTTTCACCCACGAGCGACGCTGCGTAGCGCAAGAGCGCTGCTTCGTGCTTCTGCAACGCTGCCAGGACCCATTCCGGCTCGGGGTCGTCGCGGGTCCCAACTAGCTTCATCGTGGCGCCTCACATGGACAACGCAGCGCGAGAGCCTTTCTTAGAAAAAATCTGAGTGAAAGTCGGCGCTGGTCAGAAAGCGACACAAATACAACGGCTTAGGTGCCTTTTGCCCGTGCGCTAGTGCTCCGAGCCGCCGTGCTCCGCCGCTCTCAGCAAGGCCTCGACACTTTTGTACTCCTCGAGACGCGCGTAGTCGCGCGGTCCGGGATTGGGAATGCGGCTGAGGTCCATTGTTGTCGCGCACGTCCGCGAGCTTGACGCGCCGTGCGATCGGATTGGCGGCAGCGCGTGCTGCGGCATCGATTCGACTCTCGCCGCTCCGTTTGGTGAGCGCCTCGACCGCGACGATGACGGAGTCAGGGAAGCCTTCTGCGCGTAAGTCACCTAGGGTGACGCTGGTGTCTTCGACCACGTCATGAAGGATTGCGGCTAGCTGCTCCTCGAGACTCTCGACAGCCAGCATCAGGCGAATCGGGTGAAAGATGTAAGGCTTGCCGGCTTTGTCGCGCTGACCGCTGTGTGCGCTGGCCGCCAAAGCGATGGCGCGTTCAAGCGTGCTCACGACGACCTCGAGGAAGTGGCAGTGCCATTGCTCGATTTCTAGCACAGCGCGCTCGGTGCGAATGCCCCTTCCTTCGCCGATAGCCGTGATGACTGAGCGTGGGGTTCTGCTTCAGAAATAATGGTTCGGATCCGAACCATTATTTCGAATCGGAGACCGTCTCTTCGGGCAAGGCAGTTTTTCGGACGAGAATTCCGCTTACAGGTTGAGTTTGGGCGCGCGTTTCCGCGCGCCCCATGCGCCTTGCGCGTAAAGCGCGCTTCAGCGACTAGCGTTTGCGAACGGTGACTTGAAACGCCTCGAGGCGCCGCTTCTGACCGCGAGTGCCGCAGAACTCGCCGTTCTTCATCAAGGCGCTGTCGCCGAGATCTTGCAGGTGGCAGCGATACTCTACGGTGTACTGCGTGGCGCAGGTGCCGGTGAGCCGCATCGCCAGCCCTTCGATGCGGCGCTTTTGACCGGCGGTGCCGACCAGGTTGGGCCCCGCGACCCAGCTCGTGTCGCCGGTGTCTTGAACGTGCGCCATGTATTCGATACTGAGGCAAGTGGGCCAATTGCCGGAACTCGGGCGCAGGGGTTGGATGGAGAAGGACTCCAATCGTTTGGAGCTCCCCTTCGACCCGATCCATTGATCGGC
>DASQCO010000093.1:0-56440 GCA_035634635.1 Polyangiaceae bacterium | reverse complement strand
CCCGACCGCGCGCAGTGCATCAACCTGCACGACCTCACGCAAGAGCTCTGCGCGCGCGGTCTCGAGCTGCCGCTCCTCATCCGCTTCTCCGACATCGTCGCCGATCGCATCAAGCGCCTGAACGAGGCGTTCGCCAAAGCGATCGCCGAGTACGAGTACCCGGGCAGCTACCGCGGTGTGTACCCGGTGAAGGTGAACCAGCAGCGCCACCTCGTGGAGGAGATCGTCCACTACGGCCGCGCCTGGAGCTTCGGCCTCGAAGCAGGCAGCAAGCCCGAGCTCCTGATCGCCCTCGCCGCGATGCAGGACGTGGGCGGCCTCATCATTTGCAACGGCTACAAAGACCAGAAGTACATCGAGACGGCGCTCGTCGCGCAGAAGTTCGACAAGACCGTCATCGTCGTGCTCGAGCGCCTCGAGGAGCTCGACATCGTCCTCCGCGCTTCGGAGAAAGTCGGCATCAAGCCGATCCTCGGCGTGCGCGCCAAGCTCACGACGCGCGGCGTCGGTCGTTGGGCGGATTCGGCGGGCGACCGCGCGAAGTTCGGCCTCACGACGAGCGAGATGGTGGAAGTCGTCGACCGCCTCGCCGAGCGCGGCATGCTCGACTGCCTCCAGCTCCTCCACTTCCACATCGGCAGTCAGATCTCGAGCATCATCCCGATCAAGAACGCGATGCAGGAAGCGTCGAACATCTACGTCGAGCTGGCCAAGCTCGGCTGCAAGATGGGCTACATCGACGTGGGCGGCGGTCTCGCCGTCGACTACGACGGCTCCAAGACCGACTTTCACGCGTCGAAGAATTACCAGCTCGAAGAGTACGCGGCAGACGTCGTGGCTCATGTTCAAGCCGCGTGCGTCAAAGCGGACGTGCCCGTGCCGACGATCGTGAGCGAGAGCGGTCGCGCGGTTGCCGCGCATCACTCGGTGCTCGTGTTCGAGGTCGTGGGCGCCAACGAAGTGCGCTTCGGCGAACCGGTCGAACCCAAGCCCGAATCGCATCGCCTACTGAAAGAGCTGTTCGACACGTACTGCGGTATTCAGCCGAAGAACGTGCAGGAGAGCTACCACGACGCGAGCCAGGCCAAAGAAGAAGGCCAGAGCCTCTTCAAGTACGGCTACCTCACCCTGCGCGAGCGCGCTCAGGTGGAGCGCCTGTATTGGAACTGCTGCGAGAAGATCCACCACACCCTCCGCCGCCTGCGCTTCGTGCCGGAAGAGCTCCAGCACTTGGAGCAGAACATGTCGGCCATCTACTACTGCAACTTCTCGTTGTTCCAGTCGGCGCCGGACATCTGGGCCATCGACCACCTGTTCCCGATCATGCCGATCCATCGCCTCGAACAAGAGCCGACGGTGCCGGCAAAGCTCGCCGATCTCACCTGCGACAGCGACGGCATCATCGATCACTTCATCGACGTCGAGGACGTGAAGGGCTCGCTCGATCTGCACCGCTTCGACGAGAACGAGCCGTACTACCTGGGCATGTTCCTAAACGGCGCCTACCAAGAGATCCTCGGCGATCTGCACAACCTATTCGGCGACACGCACGCCGTGCATGTCTCGCTGAGCGACGAGGGCTACCAGATCCGCCACGTGATCAAGGGCGACAGCGTGACCGACGTGCTGCGCTACGTGGAGTACGTGCCCGAAAACATGATTGAAGCCGTGCGCCGCCAAGCCGAGCGCGCGACGAGCGCTGGCAGGCTCACGAACCTACAGATGCGTACCTTGATGCAGCACTATGAAGAGTCGCTGCGCAGCTACACGTATTTGACTGGGGATGAGTGAGTGGAAGTGAAGGCGCGACGCGTCGTGTAGCCTCTTTGGTAAGGACGCGCGGCGCCTTCGGCGCGCGATGGGAGACTCACGTTTGCGCACACCCCTTCGGGTGTCACGAAGCGCGTCGTTCGGACGGTGGCGCTGGGCCGCCCGCGCTTGCGCCCAACCAAAGCACGCGCCTGTTCGGTCAGCTCTTTGTAGGTCTCCATCTCATTGGCAGATCGTGATCTGGTCTTCCAAGACTTCTCGCTCGTTTTAGTTCCGGGCATTCGGCTGTTGAGGCTTCCCGCGCGCCCGGCGCGAGCGTGCGGCGCTTCGCGCGCACCAGAGTTTGTGGGCAGCGTCGTGTTACTCCGCTCTGCGCTGACGCGGGATGCGGCTGTGCGGCTTTCAGCGCCGTGATCGCTCCGTCTCAGGTAGGCTTTCCTCGCACACACGGCTCGAGGCGCGAAAATTGGGAATCTCAGGTGGGCGGGGCGCGTTTGTTGGACCGGGTGGACCTAAGCCCGCTACCATTCTGTTGCCCTCATGAAGAAATCGGCTGAGCTTCCCGCCCCCTCGCCCGCGTCGCGACGAACTCGCCTGCTTCTGGCCGGCGTGGGCGGCCTCGCGGTGCTGACCGTGGCCGCGACCGGCTATGCCGACATCTACAAGCAGGTCGACGCGGACGGCACAATCAGCTTCACCAGCCGCCCGTCCCAGGGCGCAAAGCTGTACGCGAAAGATCGCAAAGCTCCCGTCTTCATGCCGAGTGACGACTCACCCGAGCGTTTCAGTCGCTATGACGAGTACATCCGGCAGGCCGCAACGCTCTATCAAATTCCCGAAGAGCTCGTGCGCGCAGTGATCCGCGTCGAGAGCGATTTCGATCCGCGCGCAGTCTCGCCCGCCAACGCCCGCGGCTTGATGCAGTTGGTGCCCGAGACCGCCGAGCGCATGATGGTCACGGACTCCTTCGACCCACGCCAAAACATCTTCGGCGGCGTTCGCTACCTGCGCGTCCTCGCCAACCTCTTCAACGGCGACATTCAACTCACCATCGCCGCATACAACGCTGGCGAAGGCGCAGTCATCCGCTATGGCGGCATCCCGCCCTATCAAGAGACCCAAGACTACGTAGTCAAAGTGCTCGGCTACTACCGTCAATATCGCTCCCAAGCTGCGCGCTGACCCGCGAGCTCGCGACGCATCAATCCGAAACTCGTCGCGTAGCTCGCCCCCGCCTGCACGCTTGCGAGCACGTCGGATTGAAAACCTTGGGCCGCATGTCGACAGCTGCGATGACTCGTGGGTCGGGTTCCGCTCCAGAAATTATGGTTCGACTCCGAACCATAATTTTCGCTTCGGGTAGCGTCCCAACGCTTCTACCCACCCGAAATCGCGCGCATCTACAAAAAAGAAACGGGGACTTCTTGCGAAAAGTCCCCTCTTTCTTGTGTACGGACGGCGCGAGCCGTCACAGCCGATCAGCTGGGTCGGACGTTTTCAGCGCGCGGACCCTTGGGGCCCTGGCCCTTCGTGAACGAGACAGCCTGACCTTGCTGGAGGTCTTCGAACCGAACGCCTTCAACGGCTGACATGTGGAAGAACAAATCTTCCCCGCCCGGGGTCTCGATGAAACCGAAACCCTTGTCCGTCAACTTCTTAATTTTACCATCAGCCATTGGATCACCTAAACGTAGCGAGCATCCGCGGAAACGGAGATCGTTCCCGAAATGCGCCGCAGGGGATCCCTATACTACGGAATCGTGACGGGCTAGCGCTCAAATGCTGCATTAGGCGTTTCCGGTCGCGGGACGCGCTTCTGCCTCACTTTTTCGTCGACTTCCGCGCCTTTTTCGAGCCCGCATAGAGCGCGAGCGCGCCCTCGAGCTCTTCGCGGACTCGCTCGGCGAGTTCCTCGGGCTCCACGACTCTCGCGCGGGCGCCCCATTCTAGGACCCAAGACACGACTTGGTTGAGATTGCCGACGGTCATCGTCAGCCGCACGCCGCCGCCGCCAATTGCCGCGAGCTTCTGCGATGCGTGCACTTTGCGCATTCGCACGTATTCAGCGGCGCGGGCGTCGAAGTCGATCACCACGCGGTGCGGCTTGGGATCCTTCCAAATCCCGAATTCGCCCTGGAAATACTGGTCGATTTGGAAATCAGGTGGCAGATCGAAGCGCTCGGTGGTCGCGCATTCGGTGTCGCGCATGCGATCGAGCACGAAGGTGCGCACCTCCGCTTTGTCCACGTGCAGGCCGACGCAATACACGGAGTCGCGATGCAAGACCAAGGCGTAGGGGTGGATCGTGATCCGCTCTTCGTCCGCCTTGAACGCGCTCTTGTACGACAAGCGGAGCGGTCTTAGATCGGACACTGCCTGGAACAAGTCATCCAGCTCTTCCGTCTTCTCCGCGTAGTTTTTGGGCGCGTGCGGCAGGTAGAGGAAGCGATCCTCGAGCCGCGCGTCGGCTAGTCCCGCGTTGGGACCGCGCCCGGGTCGCTGCGCGAATGCCAGCAGCTTGCCCACCGCGAGATCGATTTCCTCGAACAGCGCGGAGCCGCGCATTGGCTCGAACAGACGGCGCGCGGCGAGCAAGGCGTACGCCTGCGTGCGCCGTAGCTCCACTTTGCGCGGCATTTCACCGGAGCGCACCTTCCACAGCAGCGGTCCGCCGCCGCGCGCCGGGACGCTTTCGAGATCGTATTCGCGCTCGATCTCCTTCAAATAGCGGCGCATCGAGCGCACCGTCACGGACAGCGCGTCTGCAAGATCGTACAGAGAGATGCCTCGCGGGTGCTTCTCGAGGATCTCGCGCAATCGATCGAGGCGTCGATGTTGAGTGAATTTGCCCTTGGGCCTGCCGCGCGCGCGTTCCACGAGTTGCTCGTAAAGTAGTACGCTCCCCCAATCCATGAAAGGCCCATTCAACCCGGTCGAGATGATCCGCAGCAAGCGCGACGGAGCCAGTCATTCCGCCGAGGAGATCGCGAATTTCATCGCGCAATTCAGCGCAGGGGCCGTCGCTGACTATCAAATGAGTGCGTGGTTGATGGCCGTATTCGCGCATGGAATGAGCGACCGGGAAACAGTGGCGTTGACAGAGGCCATGTTGCACTCCGGCAAAGTGCTACGCCTAACGTCGGTCAAAGGCGCGAAGATCGACAAGCATTCGACGGGTGGTGTGGGCGACAAGATCAGCATTTGTCTCGCCCCGTTGGTCGCAGCGTGCGGCGTCTCAGTTCCCATGATTTCTGGCCGAGGCCTGGGGCACACCGGCGGGACGCTGGACAAATTGCAGGCCATTCCCGGCTACCGCGTGGAGCTCAGCCCCGCACGCTTCGAGCGTGTGGTGCGTGCTGTCGGCGCGTCGATGATCGGGCAGAGCGCCGAGCTCGCGCCCGCGGATCGCCGAATTTACGCGCTGCGCGACGTCACAGCGACCGTCGAATGCGTCCCGCTGATCGTGGCCAGCATCCTGTCCAAAAAGCTGGCCGAGGGCATCGATGGCTTGGTCCTGGACGTAAAAGTCGGACGAGGCGCGTTCATGAAAGATCTGAAATCGGCACGGACGCTTGCCCAGACCCTCGTGCGTGTGGGCAGCGCCGCCGGCAAGCGCATGGTTGCGCTGCTCACGGCCATGGACGCGCCCATCGGGCGCACCATCGGCAACGGGCTGGAGACACGCGAAGCGATCGAAATCCTTCGCGATTCTGGCCCAGCCGACACACGCGAGCTGACGTTGACGCTGGGCGCGGAAATGTTGGTCCTCGGCAAAGCCGAGCGCAGTTTGAATAGCGCGCGCGCGCGGCTCGAACGCGCGTTGGCGGACGGCGCCGCGTTCGAGCGTTTTCTGCGCATGGTACGAGCACATGGCGGAGATGCGCGCTTCGTCGAACACCCCGAGCGCTTGGCGAACGCCAAAGCCAAGCTCGCGGTTCTGGCGCGACGCTCTGGCTATGTGAGCGAGTGTAACTCCTACGCGCTCGGGATGTCTGGAATCGCGCTCGGAGCCGGGCGCACGCGCGCCGATCAGGCCGTCGATCCGAGCGCCGGCATCGAATTGTGCGTGCAACGCGGTGAGCGCATTTCGCGCGGAGAGCCGTTAGCGGTCATTCACGCGCGAACCAAAGCAGTGGCCGAACGTGAAGTCACACGCGTCCAGCAGGCGTTTCGAATCACGAGCGTTCAACCACGGCCGCAGCGCCTGGTGCTCGAACGCATCGCGCGCTGAGCTCAGGCGATCGCGCGCTGCCAGAAGCCAATCGTTTCTTCGGCGCACTTGCGCCAGGTAAAAGTTCGTGCGCGCGCGAGCCCGCGTTGCACGAGTTGGGCTCGTAGATCGCGGTCGAAGAACGCGGACTTCAGCGCGGTGACCAGAGCGTCGACCTCACCGCAAGGAACGACCAAGGCACCGTCTCCCACCACCTCATCGAGCGAAGATCCCGGGCTGGTGATGGTCGGCGCGCCGCACGCGAGTGCTTCTAGAGCGGGCAGTCCAAAGCCTTCGTAGCGGGAAAGGAAGGTATGTACGGTCGCTTGCCGATAGAGCGCCGGCACCACTTCCTCTGGCACATAGCCCGCGAACTGCACGGAATCTTCAATGCGGAGCTTGCGCGCCAGCGCGACGAGCGAGGCGGTCCGCTTTTCATGACTCCCGGCCAGAACCAAGCGCGCCTCTCGCGAGAGACCACTTTCGGCAAAAGCGGTGAGTAACGTGTCGAGGTCCTTTCGCAGGTCACCCGCGCCCAGGTAGAGCACGTACGGCCCTGACCCGCCAACGATAGAGTCCAGCTGAGCGCGCTCGTTCGACGACGAACGCAGGTTGAACACGTCGTGGTCGACGCCGTGCCACACGACATCGACTCGCTCATCGGGGACGCCCAGTCGTTCGCACACGTCACGCTTCGTGGCGTGGGAAACGGCCAAAATACGCCGCGTGCGCTGATACTGCGAGCGCGCCATCGCCTGGTAGATCTTCGGCCAAAATGGCACGGGCGCTAGATATTCCTTGTGCATAACCAGCGGGATCAAGTCGTGACAGGTGAACGTGAAGGGTACGGAGTTGGCCGGCGGCACACCGTTCGGATCCCCCAGGTGCACGAGCGCAGAGCGTTCCCGTGCCACGCCGGCCATCTGCCTTTGGATCAACTTCTTGCGCAGTTTCGCGCAGTACGGAATGGGTTTGTCCACCGGGCGCCTGCAATAGGCAAACGGATCCTCGACTAGGAACAAGCGCTGCAAATCGCGCGTCGCGGTCACGTATTCGATCGGGAACGTGTTCGTGTTCACCAATTGCTCGAGCCCCGACACCAACCCCCGCACGTAGCGACCGATGCCGCGCAATGAAGAGACGGTCTCGAGTGGGGTCAAATCCAGCAAGGCGCCGCGTAACGGAGTGCTCAAAGCGCGTGCAGCTTAGCCCGAAATGCACGGGATGAGCACGCGAGCTCGGGGCTCGCTTGCCTCGGGTGGCTCCCTCGCTTAGAGCATCTTGTGTCGTCTAGCTTGCAGCCCACGCCGGAGTCTCCGGCCCCAGTTGTCGAGCCCCCTGCGTCGCCGGAAATCGGCAGCAAAGGGCTCGATCGCGCAACCCTGAACCGCCGCGCCAAATGGGGGGTGTTGATTCTGGGTGGACGAACGGCGGTGCAGCAGCTGATCGTGCTCGCGGGGCAGGTCTACCTCGCTCGCGTGCTGGGTCCTGCCGACTTCGGTGTGTTCTGGATCGTGCAATTTGCGCTGTCGTTCTTCGCGCTGTTCGGTGACGCGGGTTTCGGCGCAGCCCTGATTCAAAAGCGGGACACCGCTACTCAGAGCGAGCTCTCGAGCGTTTTTTGGTCTCAGCTTTTGCTGGTATCGCTCGTCACTAGCGTCATATTTGCGAGCGCTCCGTGGGTGGTGAAGTTTTGGCCCGATCTTCCGGCGAATGCCGCGTGGCTGCTGCGCGCGCTTTCGCTGTCGCTGCTCCTCACGTCGCTGCGGGTCGTTCCCGCGATCTTGATGGAGCGCGAGCTGCTTTTTGGCCGATTGTCGGTGATCGACCTGCTGCTTTCGATGTCGTTTTACTGCACGGCGGTGGTGCTCGCGCACCTTGGCTACGGGACGACCGCTCTCGTGATCGGAGTGTTGGTGCAAGGGGTGGTTGGCCTGATCACGGCCTTTTCGCTGCGTCCCTGGCTACCCGGGCTGCATTTCGACACTCGAGTTTTGCGCCCCATTCTCAACTTCGGCGTGGTGCTCCAAGCCAAGAACATCATCGGTTTCGTCAACGCTGCCATCATGCCGCTGTACGCAGGTCGAGCGCTCGGTCGTTACCCGCTCGGTATCGTTACGTGGTCCCGCAACACGTCGATTTTTTCGGTAGCAATCGTCGACATCTTGAGCCGCGTCAATTTCCCGTTGCTCAGTCGCTTGCAACATGACCGGGGGGCTTTCGCGCGTGCGTTGGAGCGAACGATCCAGATCTCGGCCATCGTCACGTTTCTGTTCGTCGCCTTGTTGCTGGGTCTGGCGCCCAGCGTGGTGCGGGTGATCTACGGCGAAAAGTGGCTGCCGGCGCTGCCGACTTTGTACGTGTTCACGTGTACCGCTTCGATCTCCTTCTTGATTCCGATCATCAACGGCGCGCTCGACGCGCTAGGTAAGCCGCGCATCATGATGCTGCTCGGTCTCGCTTGGACGATCCTGAATTGGTCTGCGGTGACGCTGGTCATGCAAATCCGACACGACGCCTTTTGGTTCGCGATTGGATTTTGTGTCCACGTCGTGCTTGGGTCCTGGGCCGTTTGGCTGGTAGTCAAACACTTCATCCCGGAGGCCAAGCTTTGGTCTCGAATTCGGGGCGGCCTCGCCGCAGGAGTGGTGACGACCATCGCTGCTCACACGCTGCTTTTGCCGTGGGCCAACGGCGCGTTTAGCCTCGCGGCGGCGGCGTTGCTGGCGATTGCGGTGTTCGTCGGCTGCTGCGCGGTGTTCGACCGTTCGGCTCTGCTCGAGTTGCTTTCGATGCTGCGCAAGCGGCAGGCCCCGAGCAGCGCCTAGTTCGAGGTGCCCAACGCGCGCAAGATTTGCGGGCCGATCACGCCCGCGCTGAAGCGCGCTCGACAAGCATCATCGGCCGCCACCCGCCGGGCGTCGACCTCGGCGTCCGTGAGCCGCCAGATGCGCCGGAACGCTTCGGCGACAGCCCCCGGCGAGAACGGATCGCAGGTAAAGCCCAAGCGACCACCATCCAAGATCTCGAGCGGGCCACCATGATCGGGCCCCACCAAAAGCAACCCACGAGCGGCCGCTTCCGGAAAGACCAAGCCGAAGGGCTCGTCCACCGGCAGCAGCGCGAACACGTCACAGGCATCGTAAACTCGGTCTAGCTCCGCGTCACTCAAGTAGCCATGGAAGCGAACCGTGTGAGCGACGCCGAGTTCGAGCGCGAGTTTCTCGAGTTGTGCCTTGTGAGGTCCCACGCCGACGACATGTAGCTCCGAGCGCGGCAGCTCGGGCAGCACGTTCGAAAAAGCGCGGATCACGGTGTCCAAATTCTTTGCGACGTCGAGGCGAGAGTGCGTCAAAATTTTCAGCCCGGATCGGTCGAGACCAGTGCGGGAGCGGGCGCGGCGTGCAGGAAAGCGAACCATCGGATAGACGACGGAGACGTCATTTCGGCCGTAAACGCGTTGAACGTTGTCGCGGCAATACTCGCTATTGGCCAGAACGGCGGCGAGCTTTGCCGTGTTCTCCAGATCGAATTGCACCACTTCCTCGAAGCTTCGTTTGCGCAACGCTTGCTCGTACTTGGCAAGCCTGCGCACGTAGCTTCGTTCGACATCGCTCGAGCCACCCGGTGCGGAATGGACGTGCTCATGCAGTCGCGGCCTGGTTGCGACGAAGTGGTAATCGCGCTGTGGCTCGTGGCAGTACCAAACGCGTTTCGCGCGGACGTTCGCTGCTCCGAGCATGGCATTCGTGGGAAAGTTGGACGCGAGCACGGCGCTGCAATCGGACAGAGCGGCCTCGATGCGGGGCACCGCGCGCTCGAACTTGCGCCGCTGGCCCGAGAACCAGTCGAGCCACGAAGGCCGAGCAGTCACACTGAGCGGGATGTCCGAAAACGAGCTCCGCCAGCGCTGTTCGTCGAAGTCGAGGGTGACGACTCGCGCGTCGACTCCGACTTCTTTCATGTGCCGCGCCCAGCTCGCGACCAGGACCTCGGCGCCGCCGATACCACGGAAAGCAGGGTGAAACAGGCCGATTGGCATGGCTAGTCGTTGAGCGCGTGACAGGTGCTAGATGCCGATATCGAGACTCTCGCGCACCTCGCCCCAGAACTGCTGCCAGGCAAGCATGCCGAGCCGAAGGCGAGGAGACGTTCGTTGCGCTCGAACGAACAGATGCAGAAACGGTGTCCTGCCCCAGAAGAACGTACGAACGTGCCGTAGTCCTGCCGCTTCTGCGGCGCGTTTCAAGCCTTCGAGCGTGAAGAGCATGATGTGCTGACCATGTTCGCGATCTACGTAGTGCCACTTCGACGGATCTGGCCAGCGTTCTTGCTGATACAGCTCGGTCGAGAGCATCACGACGCCGTTTGGCGCCAGTCGCTCGCGGAGCGTGGAAAATACTTCCACCGGATTCGTCAAGTGTTCGGCGACCTCCACGGCCGTGACCAGGTCGAAGGGGCCATCCGGCAAGGTCTTGCCGCAAACGAGCTGCGCAAAGCGCGGGCTTGCATAGCGATCGAACCCGACCGCTTTAGCCTGTCGATCCAATTGTAAAGCGACCAGCATACCGAGCCCGCTGCCATAGTCGAGCGATCGATAGCGACGTGGCATTAGCCCGCTTGCGCGCATTCTTCGGATGAAGCGATTGACGTACAGAGTTCGTCGCAGCGCGCCCGTATCGGGATCCGGATACAACGTGGTCGCGTACGAGCGCTCCAACCAACTGGGATTGAGCGCCATCATCGAATGGCATCGTGCGCATTGATGATACGTTGCCTTCGTATCTCCGAGCACTTCGACTTCGAAGGCCACTTGTAGGGGCCCGCCGCAGGCCCGACAAGGGGTTGGTTCGTCTGCTCCGGATTCGCTACTCATCGGGGCCCGGACTATTGCATCTTCGCCGAGATCTGTCGAAGCAGTCTCCCCGCGAGGCGAATCGTGCGCCGCAGCGGAGCGCGTGGTAGTCCCAAGCCGATCGGGCGTCAAGGCCTCGATGTTGGAGCACCCGCGAGCATGCGTTTCTATTTTACCGAGGAAGATCCCCCAACGGAGATTCGGGCGCGAGACATTCGGGCGGCGCTAGTGCACGCGCATCACCGAGTCGTGCACGGTCGCCCGCTAGCTCCCGTACCCCCAAAGGTGGACGTGTGGATGCACGGAATCGGGATTGCGGGCAGCGCGGCCATGAACCCAGCGGTAGCAAACATGCTGCTGCAATCGCAGGCTCGCGTTGTCATCTTTCAGGCCTGCGATCACCGGAGCATGTGCTTCGAACAGATCCCCACCGCGGTCGCCGAACGGGCAGAGCTCTTCTTACGTTCGCATTGGCCGAGCGATAGAAATCAGGTCCCCGCGGAGTTCCGCGACCGAGTCGGGTTTCTGCCACCCATGATCAACCCCTTGGTACCGGCTCCCGGAGAGGAGTTGAGTCGAAGGAACGGCAACGCGCTCTTTTTCGGCACACGCACCGGCATGGTGAATCTGGCAAACGGGAAGAATGCCAGGGACGAATGCGTGCGGCTCATGCTGAACTCCAGGCTGCCGTTTCAAGGTGGGATCGTTGCACACGATGATCCGCGCTACGCATCCGACCCGCACTTGGTCGTGCCGAAAATCAGCGAAGCGCAGCATCGAGCGCTGCTTGCCGACGCAAAGATCTGCCTCGCTCCCTGGGGGAATCACCCGATTACGTACCGCCTGTTCGAGGGGCTTGCTGCGCGTTGCCTCGTGGTGGCCCAGTCACTTCGGGAGACCTCATTCATCGACGGCGGGCTGGAGGCTGACCGTCACTACGTCGAGGTTGCTCCTGATCTCAGCAACCTGACTGAGAAGGTCAGCTACTACCTGTCGCATTTGGATGAAGCGCAACGCATCGCCGACGCCGGGCATCGCCATTTCGAGACCCATTTCGCAGCGCGCGGAAAGCTGATCTCGAGCTATATCTTCGAAAACACGGTGGCAAGTTGGGGCAGTCTATATCGGCCAGCCCCCTCCCCTAATCCGCTCGCGTCGATGCGCAGCCAACTCTCACAATGGTTTCCGAAGTGGTACTGAGTTTCTCAATCGTCGACCAAGCGCTCGGCGACGATTCGGCGCATGCGCTCGATCCAATAGCGGTTCGTCAGTCGCTCCTGAACCTGGGGGTCTTGAAAGGCTCGGCGATGCTGAGCGTGCCACCTCAGCAGGTTTTCGTGCGTGATTTCGCGCCAATCGTCCACGATCACCACCGGTAGGCCCTCGTACAATGGGTCGAGCGAGGAGCGCTTGACGATCACGATGTTGCCCAAAACGAGCGACTCCCAAGTGCGGTGGCAGTCGAGCCCGTTGCCGTGCGGGCTAACGACAAAGGCATAGCGCGTCTTTTCGCGCCATAGCTCCAGGCGTCGGAGCTTGCGGGTCTGAAATTCAACGTCCGGGTTGCCCTCGAGCGCGCGTTGCACTGCGACGCGGTCGTCGCCCCAGATTTGTTTCTTGTGTCTGCTGAAATGAAAATCCGCGTGCACGCGCAGTTGGCGTTCGCCATTTTCTGGCGCGGCGCTGCGCAGTGCTTCGAGCTCGGCTTCTTGGGCCGCCGGGGTCGCCGGCCAATGACCCCACTTGCGACGATTGCTGATGGTATGAAAATCGAGCCCGATCGGGAGCCCCATCAGTTTGGGATTTGGATCGCTACCGTCGTAGTTTTGTGTGAACCAACACAAGACTCGCGGATCCTCGAGCAACTGCCGGGAGCCGGCAAATCCCCCAGGGATCCCCCAATCTTCATCACCCGTGACCAGCGCGAATTTGGCTTTGATTCGCGGAAGTGCCTCGGCCACGAACTGCGGAAGAGCGATCATTCGCATCCAAACCAGGTCGCCGTCCTTTACGCCTTCGAACTGAGCTGGATCGAAGCGTCGCGGCCCGCGTCTTCCGCGTTGACGTTTGACGAAGTCGACACCGCCATTGTGATCGCAGAGCAGCGCGAGCCCCCGGCTCCAAACGTAGCGAGTCGGTTCGAACGGACCATTGATTCGCGCGCGATAGCGCATGCCGAGCGCAGCGAGCCCGCCGCCGGCCGCGACCGCTGCGAGCAACACAGCAGGGTTCATGAGTCAAGCTCCTCTAACGTGCGCACGTAGCAGGCGAGCGTCTGCTGCGCGCAGCGCTGCCACGTGAACGCCTTCACGTGTTCGAGTCCTCGTGCCCGCAACCGTGTGCGCAACGCCGCGTCCGAGACGATGCGCGCGATGCCCTCCGCGAGTACGTCTCGATCGAGCGAGGGCAACGTGAGCGCCGCGTCGCCCGCCACTTCCGCGAGCGCAGACAGGCTACTCGTGAGCGTGGCAGCGCCGCAGGCCATCGCCTCCAAGATCGGCAACCCAAATCCCTCATAAGACGAGGGAAATACGTAGGCGAGACATTGTCGGTAGAGGGCGACCAGCAGTGCGTCGTCGATGTAGCCCATGATCGATACGCGACCCTCGACACCGCTGTCGCGCACGGCCTCGAGCAAACGCGCGCGTTGCCGCGGCGAGATCGGCCCCGCGAAAACCAGCATCACCTCGGGCGCGACCCCGCTCTGACCGAAAGCTCGCACCAACAGCGGCAGATTCTTGCGCGCGTCACTCGCGCCCAAGCACAGCAGAAACGGCGCCTCGAAGCCGAGCCGACGAACGACCTCTGCGCGCTCGCCGTCCACTTCGTGAGCCGAGAAGCGATCGTGATCGACTCCGGAGTGCACGACGTCGATGCGCTCCGGTGCGACCCCCACATGCTCGATCAGATCACGCCGTGTCGCGTGACTGATCGCGATCACCCGTTGCGCGGTCCGGTAGCGCGCGTAGTCGCGCAACCACTGCAGCAGGCGTGCGCCGGGCACAGGCGCCAAATACTGCTTGGCGAGCACGAGCGGGATCAGATCGTGGCAGGTTACGATCCGGGGTTGTCGCATGTCGATCGGCGTACCCGGCGGATCGGGCAAATGCAGCAGCTTGGGGCCGACGCGACGCGCCAGGCCCCCCAAGAACAAGCGCCGCTCCAGCTTGTGCCGCTGGTATTGCAGAGTGCTCACCTGGATCCGCGGATCGCCGGCAAATTGCAGCGATTCATCGACTGCGCCCACGGCAGAGCCGCGATGCCGCACGAGCCCTGCGATGTGAAGCGTAGGGCCGACCGCGTCCGCCGGCCACGTGTCGCGCATCGCGAGCGCGCGGCACAAGTGCTTCACGTAGCGACCGATGCCGCGCTCACGCGAAGGCGTATCGAGCGCCGTCATGTCGACCAACACGTCAAGCACGACGCGGGTCCTCGGCGCTTGCCGCTGCCTCGCGGTACACTTCGAGCGTCTGTCGAGCTGCGGTGTCCCAGCTGAACGCGCGCGCCCGCTCGAGACCGCGCGCGCGAAGCTCATCGCGCAATGAGCCCGATCGCAGTCGATTGATCGCGGCCGCCAGGCTGGCCGTGTCGCCCACGGCGGAATGCAAACCCGCGCCTCCGAGCACTTCGACCAACGCAGGAGTGTCGCTAGCGATCACCGGACAACCTGCGGCCATCGCCTCCAACACGGGAATGCCGAAGCCCTCGACCAATGACGGTTGCAAAAGCGCGCGCGCCGACTGCACGACCGTGACCAGCTCTGCTTCTGAGAGCGTCGACAGCCAACGCAAGCGATGCGCAATGCCTAGCTGTTCGGCAAGGCGCGATAGGCCCGCACCACTGCGCGTGCGCTGCACCAGGATCAAGAGTTCGTTGTCACGCGCCTCGCGCGCGAACGCTTGCAGCACCAGCTGGTGTGCCTTGTACGGCTCATTTTTGCCTACGACCAAGTAATAGGGCGCGTCGCTACCGATCAGCGCGGCGGCCTTCCGCATCGCTAGCTCGAGATCCGCAGGCGCGACGAATGCCGGGCCGGCCGCGTTGTGGACCACGCGCACGCGCGCTGAACTCTTTGGTGACACCGCGTGAATGCGATCGGCCGTGGCGCGCGAGACCGCAATCAAACGAGTTGCGTGGCGCAACGCTTGGCGCATCCCTGCTTGATAGAAGCCAGCTCGCACCGAGTGCACGAGCGGACGCGCATCCACCAACGCGGACGACTCGAGCCACATCAAGTCGTGGACGGTGACGACGGTTTTGCACGGCAAGCCGCGCCCCAGCAAACTGAACGGAAAGTGCGCCACATCCTCAGGCGCGAGCGGATCGAGCGCGGCCGGCGCGAGCAGCGTGCGTAAGCCATCCGCCGGCGCCGGCACGACCGAGTTCGTCACGTTGGGGGCATTCACCGGCGCTGGGCGATCGGGATGTGTCCACAAGTGAAAGCGCGCATCCGGGGCCAGAGCTGGCAGACGCGAGACGAGCGCAGCGACGCAATTGCCGATCCCGCTCGGGCGGGAGGTCACATAACGCGCGTCGATGACGAAGCGACCGGTGTCTCGCGTCAATGCTTGTCAGCCCTGAACGAGCGGCAAACGCCGCGGGCCTTCGAAATCGAGCGGCTGGCTGCGCCACTCGTCGTACGCGCTTTGCGTGCGAACGCAGCCGATGGTGCAGGCGTCAGCGCAGGTCTTCTTGGTGTAAAACTGGGTTTTGAGATCGAACGGCGTGTACTCCAAGAGCGGCTTCTTGAAGACGCCGCGAGTTTGCGAGCACCAGTGGATATCGCCGAACTCATCGACGTACAGATACCGGCTTCCCGCACGGCATTTGAACGGCGCGCTGCCACTCGTCAAAATCCGTTCGCGGTAGTCATGGGCTTCCCGGAAGCGCCGCCCGCCGAGCATTTCCTTCACACGCGCGAAGGCTTCTTGGCCGGCTTCGTCCAAGTGCATCTGCCCGGTGCCGTCGTGCAGCACCAAGACGCGCGGACGGAAGCCGAACTCGCGCGCGGTCTCGACGACCTTCAACGCTTCATTCGGGCTGGTCGCACCGAGCACGGCGCTCAGCACGACCGGAAATTTTGCCGTGCGCGCCAGCATCTTCAGCTTGGGCAGCATGGGCTTGAGCACCTTGACCGTGACGTCGTTCGGCAACACGCCATCGACGCTGACCTGCATTTCCATCAGGCCTGCGTCGTTCAACGCGCGCACCTTTTTTTCGTTCAAGAGGTACGCGTTCGAAATCATCATCACCTTGTGGAATGATTTCGTGCGCGCGTAGCGGATCAGCTCTGCCATGTCGGGGTGCAGCATGGGTTCACCGCCGGTGAACTCCAGGCTGAACGTGCCGAGCTCCTTGAGCTTGTCGATGCGCTGCTTGAGCACCTCCGTCGGCACGGGGTCCGACTCCTCGTCGAACTCGTTGCAGTAGGTGCACGACAGGTTGCAGCGCCGCACGACCACGAGCTGGGCCAGGAAAGGTCCGTACAGGCCGCGATTGAGGACGCCCATGCGGGCGTTTAAGCGCAAATCCGAGCCGAATGCAAAGATCGGCAGCCTAGGGCCCGCGAACGGCCAAGTTCAGTCGCGGGCCTCAGACCAGGCCCGACAGCGGGCCATCGCACAGATTGGCCTGGCCGAAGGTCGTCGCGGGCACACCCATCGCGTTCAACACCGAGACCAAGAGGTTGTTGTGAGGGGCGTTGGTGTACTGCAGCGTGCGCCCCGTTCGGAAGTACCAGCCGCCGCCCGCCATCAGGAACGGGATACTCTCATGGGAATGGGTGTTGCCCTGGGAGACTTCATTGCCCCAGAGCACGAGCGTGTTGTCGAGCACCGTGCCCGAGCCTTCCGGGATCTGGCTCAAACGCGTCAGGAAGTTCGCGAGCATTTGGCTGTGCCAAGTTTGGCGGGCAACCAGCTCTTGATGTGCATCCTCGTCGCTCGGTCCCATGTGAGACAAAGCGTGGCCCTCGCCCAGGCTGTTTAGCCACGGATAGCGGATGTGATTGAGCGAAGTCGAGATCTGCAAGCTCGCGATGCGTGTCAGGTCACACGCGAACGCGGTGGCCAGCATGTCGAGGTGCAGTGCCGCAATGGCCGGCATATCGTCCTCGCTCGTCGGATCCTTGGCGGGGGGCACCGCCGGAGCGACGCACGCGCTGCTACCGTTGCCGGTGACCGCCATGCGCGTCTCGAGATCGCGGACCAGGGCCATGTGAGCCTGCAGCTTTTGCCGATCTGAACTGCTCACTCGATTCGATACAGCGTTGAACTGCCCCTGGACGGTATCGAGCACTGACTTGCGACGAGCGTGCAGCTCGGCCAGCTGATCCGTATTCTGCCCGAACCCGCTGAACAGCCGTTGGAAGACCTCGCTCGGATCGTTCATGGGCGGCAGCGGCGCGCCCGGCCCGGCGTAGGCAATGCGACCTTGCACGTCGTTTTCCGTGGCGCGCACGCCGAGCTCCAAGCTCTTGATCGGTGTGCCCACCGCGACCGTCTTGGCGATTTCCTGATCGACGCTGATGCCGTTTGCCCAACCCGCGCGCTGACCGCAACCGTCGACGAATAGATCGCCGCTCTGCAGCTGCTGACCCGTGAATAGCCCGCCGATGCCCTTTTGATGCAATCCGCCGGGGCCGTCATTGGTCACGACCAAGTCGACGCCGTTGAGGAACAACAGGCGATTTTTGAACGGCGCGAGCCCCTGGTGGATCGTGTTCAAATCCCAGCTGGTCTCGCTGGTTATGTTCTGCGGCCACCATGCGTCCGGGATCACGCCATTCGGCGTGTAGATCAGCAGCAGGCGCTTCGGGAAGCTCTCCGCCTCGGCCCTCGCGCGCAGTGAGGACAAGAGCGGCAGCGCAACGGCCGCGCCGCCCGCCGCGCGCAGGAAATGCCGACGGCTAAGGTCCGAATTCTTGGGCACGCGATTCATCACTGGTCTCCCGAAATGGCGGGGCGGTAGCGGAAGGCATCAGTCAGCGTGACCGCAACCAACAATTCTTTGAATTGGCCGCCGGAGGCGGTGAACTTTTGCTCGACCTCACGCAAGCTACAGCCATCCGCTTCGCTCTCGACGCGGCCCATCGCGTAGCGATACCAATTGGTTGCCAGGCAGCGCTCGACACGCGGGCTGACGGCGAGGCGGTTCGAAAGCTCGACCACGCCGTCGTACGCCCCGTCGACCGCGGGATCATTGGTCCCTAGCATCTCGCCGGAAGTGTCGACGGTAAGGCCGTTCTCTTTGGTGCGGTAGCGCCCGAGCTGATCGTAAGCCTCGAAGCCGAAGCCCGTGCCGTCGATCACCTTGTGGCACGGCGCGCAAGCCGGCGATTGGGTGTGCACCGCGAAGCGCTCGCGCGTGGTCAATTTGGGATCGGGATCGGGCGGGACGGGGTTGAAGTTGGGCGGCGGAGACGGGACATCCAAACACAGCAAGCGTTGGCGCACGAACACGCCGCGTTGCACCGGTCCGGATTGATCGGAGTGCGCGAGCATCGCCATCAGGCCCGGCTGTGACAGGAGCCCAACGCTACCCGGCATGTCCGTCACGGAGACGAAGCCAGTGTCTGGCGCGGCCGCGCCGAGCACGAAGGCCAGCCGCCGATTCACGAAGCTCACCGGCGACAGCAAGAGCGAGCGCAAATCCCCTTTTTGCCAGAACGCTTGATCGAGGAATTGCAGCAGCGACTCGCGATAGTCTGCCCCGATGCCTTTGACGTCCGAAGTGGTCTCGGGCGGATTGCGAGCGAGGCCCGACAGCCCATCGAGCATCAGCCACTGCTGATGAAAGTCCCGCACCATCGCCTTGGCCCGAGGAGTTTCGAGCAGGCGCCGAGCCTGAGTCTCGATCTCTGCGGCACTCGACAGCGTGTTTTGATCTGCCGCCGCGAACAATGGCGCGTCGGGCATCGAGTTGGTGAGAAAGTACGAGAGTCGCGAGGCGACCTGGTACTGCGTGAGGGCAACCGCGCCGGTTTCAGGCGTTGGCGCGCGCTCCGAATCCATTCGGTACAAGAACTGCGGCGACTGCAACATTGCCTGCAGCGTGAGCTCGACCGCCGTCGAGTAGCCGCGCGTCGTGTTCAGACCGCTGAACAGCGTGTTGAAAGCAACCGACTCGTCGCTCGTGAGCGGACGCCGAAACGCGCGTTTGCCGAAGTTCGTGACGAACGTCGCACCGCAGGCGTTCTGATCCGTAGTGCTCGTACCGGCGCAAGGCGCAAGCGTGTTGAGGTTCGCGGCGATCGCTCGACCCGCGATGCCCTCCGCGGCGCCCATGAACTGCTCGACCAACAGCGGGTTGGCGATGTGCACTTCCGTATTGTTGTTGTAGCCAGAGACTTCGTTCTCGGCGGGGAAGGCCTGCGAGGGCTGGCTGGTGTCGCCCAACAAGTCGGCGATCGTCGCGTCGTATTGCACGCGCGTGAGCAACGACAGCGGCGCAACCGCGTGCTGGTCTGCCTTGCACACCAAACCATCAGGCGCCGGCTGCTCCTGAGTCGGCGGCGGATCGATCACGGGTGTCGGTGAAGCGCTTGAGCAAGCGGCGGCCAAGGACACTACCGAGGCTTTTGCCAGCAGACGGAGGACGGTGCGCATGGTGAGAATTTGGTGTCGCTAGCGGGCTTTAGCAGTCGCCCGGGGTGAAAAAGCGTGCCCTTCCCGACGCACTCCGTCAAACCGTTCCGCGCTGCCGCGAACTTTTCTAGTCCGACATGAGAAATCCCTCATCCGGACTCCCCCTGACACACACTCGTTCCTGCGAAAATGCCCCTGTGTTTGTCGCGTTAACGAGTCAGTGCACGCGCTGCCCGGGCTTGGCGCCGGTGTCGGGTGCGAGCACGTAAACTTCACTTGCGCCGGGCCCGGCGGCGATCACCATGCCTTCGCTGGTGCCGAACTTCATTTTGCGGGGCGCGAGGTTCGCGACGATCACCACCAACCGCCCCACCAATGCCTCGGGCGCATACGCAGATTTGATGCCCGCGAAGATGGTGCGCGTGGTGCCACCACCCAAGCTCACGGTCAGCTTGAGCAATTTGTTCGCTTCTTTGATCGCCTCCGCACTCAAGACTCGCGCCACGCGCAAATCGACCTTGGCGAAGTCGTCGATCGAGCACTCGGCGGCAAGCGGTTCGCTCTCCAATGCCGAACCGTCATCGACGGGCAGCTCGACGGTTGCAACGACCGCACTCGGCGGCGCCGCAGGCGCAGCACCTTTGGCGGCCTGAGCGTCCGTCGCGGCGTCGCGCGTTGCCGCGACGACGGCTTCGAGCTTCTTGGGATCGACCCGCTGCATCAGGTGTTCGAACTCGCCCACGGCAGTGCCGACCAGCGGCTGTTGCGCAGCGTCGAAGCGATCGAAAGAAGTGGAGAGCAACTTCGCGCTCTGCTCCGCCAGCTTCGGCAAAACCGGTGCGAGGTAGACGATCAACTGCCGATACAAGTTCAACGCGACCGTGCACACGTCGCGCAATTCGGCCGCTTTCTCGGGCTGTTTCTTGAGCTTCCAAGGCTCTTCGCGATCGATGTATTCGTTGGCGCGATCGGCCAGCGCCATGATTTGCCGCATTGCGCGCGCGAAATCACACGCCTCGTAGGCCTCGGCGATTTCCTCGCCGCGCGCCGCCGCTTCGCGGAACAGCCCGCCATCATCCGGATAGTGCGCGGAGAGCCCGCTCTCTTTCACGAAACGCGCGGTGCGGCTGGCCAAATTGACCACCTTACCCACCAAGTCGGAGTTCACTTTGGCGGTGAACTCCTCCAAATTCAGGTCGAGGTCGTCGACCTTGGCGCCCAGCTTGCTTGCATAGAAGTAGCGCAAGTACGCGGGATCGAGGTGCTCCAGGTAAGTCGCGGCCTGCACGAAGGTGCCCTTCGACTTGGACATTTTTTCGCCGTTGACGGTCAGGAAGCCGTGCACCTGCACGCGCTTCGGCAACGGAAAGCCGGAGGCGTGCAGCATCGCCGGCCAAAAGAGCGTGTGGAAGTACACGATGTCTTTGCCGATGAAGTGATAAATCTCGGTGTTCTTCGAGCGCCACCAGCTATCGAAGGTCTCACCCTTCAGATCGCACCATTCGCGCGTGGCTGCCATGTAGCCGATCGGCGCATCGAACCAGACGTACCAATAGTTTCCGGGAGCATCCGGAATTTCGAAGCCGAAGTACGGCGCTGGACGCGAGACATCCCAATCGCGCAGCTCGTCGGACAAGAAGTGACCCTTGAGGTAGTTGGCAATTTCGGGCTGCAAGCGGCCCGGCTCCTGCGTCCACTCGGTCAAGAAGCCGCGCAGTTTTTCGATCTGCACGAACAGATGCTGCGCGCTCTTCAACTCGGGGCGCGCGCCGCTGAGCGTGCTCACCGGATCCTTGAGGTCGGTCGGGCTGTAGGTGCTGCCGCAATGGTCGCAGGAGTCGCCGTATTGATCGGGCGTTCCGCATTTTGGACAAATCCCCTTCACGAAGCGATCGGCCAAAAACACGCCCGCTTTGGGATCGAAGAGCTGTGAGATCTCGCGCTCGGCGACGTAGCCGTTCTTGCGCAGTGCGCTCCAAATCTCGGCGCAGTATTCGCGATTGCGCTCGGAGTTGGTGCTGCCGTAGTGGTCGAACGCGATTTGAAAACCAGCGAAGTCTCGGCGATGCGCTGCGTTCATGTCGCGGATCAGTTCGACTTCACTGCGCCCCTCCTGACGCGCGCGGATCATGATTGCGGTGCCGTGCGTGTCGTCGGCACACATGTAGATCACGTGCGCGCCACGCATGCGCTGAAAGCGCACCCAAATATCGGTCTGGATGTATTCGACGAGGTGCCCCAGATGAATGTGTCCGTTGGCGTACGGCAGCGCGCTCGTCACCAGGATGCGGCGCGCGCTATCGGCGGACGAGAGGGACGTGCTCGGTGTCGGGGAAGTCGTCATGGCAATTGTAACCGTTTGTGAAGCTGAGCCCCGCTGACGCGCCGGAAGGCGAGAGGAAGGCGAGGAGGCAAGCAATGGGACGAGAGAGCGGCGCGATGAATGCCACAGAAGGCGGACGCGGAGCGTAACATTCCTCTCTGAGCGGCGCTCGGGCCCTCGACCCGAGTGCGACCGGGCTCCTCGGCCCGGTTGCGACTACGCGCGCGGAGCGCTACATTTTGGCTCTCTTGAAAGCTCTACGGCTCGCGCTCGCTGGTTTGCCCTTGGCTCTCGTCAGCGTCGTTGCGTGCGGGAGCGCGGACGAAACCAACATCAGCCAGGAGACGCGACCAGGCGCCGTTTCGAGTTCGGTCGTCGGTGGCTACTTGGACACGATGACCAAGGGCGTGCTCGCCGTGGGGTTGACCGCGCACGGTCAGGTCGCGGTCACGTGCAGCGGCTCGTTGATCGCGCCCAATGTGGTGCTCACCGCGCGCCACTGCGTCAACCAAATCGGCGACGGCTCGAGTCCGCAGGTCATCTGCGGCACGAGTCAATTTACCGCCAGGTACGAGCCGCGCGTGATGTTCGTATCGACGGATGCTCAGCCGACAAGTGACAGTAAGCTCTATCCCGTCAAGGAAATCCACGAAGCACCCGGCAGCAATGAGGTCTGCGGCTTCGACTTGGCGTTGATGGTCCTGAGCAACGGTGGCATCCCCGAGACAGAAGCCACACCCATCGAGCCAGTGCTGGACCATGCTCCGGGCGCCAAGCAAGCGTTCGCGGCTGTCGGCTACGGCCTGCAGGATCCGAATGACGAACTGAGCTCCGGCACACGCATGCGCTTCGACAAGTCGAGCGTCACCTGCGTCGGCTCGAAGTGCCCACTGGGCTACGAGGCTGAGGACGACGAATGGGTCGGCAAGAGCCCGGTCTGTTCCGGTGATTCGGGCGGTCCCGCGCTCGACGCCGAGGGTCGCGTGTTCGGCGTGACCTCGCGCGGCGACGATCAGTGCACCTTCGCGATCTACTCCAACGTCGCCAATTGGGCGGATTTCGTGCGCAGTACGGCGCTCGCGGCCGCAACTGCAGGGGGTTATACGCCTGCCCCTTGGGTGACCGACACGAGCAGCGTTGGCTCCGGCGGGGGCGGCGCCAGTGGTGCGTCGGGCGGCTCTGGCGGAAAAGCGCACGGCGGCACATCGAACGCGAACGGCGGCTCGTCGCCAATCGCCAACGGCGGCTCTCCGAGCGCGGCGGGCAGCGATTCCTCGGCGACCGCTGGCTCGAGCTCCGACCCGTTAGGCATGTCCTGCACGGGCAACTGCCCGGACGGGTACCAGTGCTACTCGGCGACCGGCACCCCACCGGGGATCTGCGTCCCGCCCTGCGGCGATGATGCGAACAGCTGCCCCGAACGCTACTCGTGCTCGGCGTCGCTCAAGGTCTGCACGCCCAAGCAAGCCACGACCAAGACCGCGCACATCGAGGGCAGCTGCGCCGTGAGCCCCGGCGTGAACTCAGCGCGCGGCACTTCGGCGTTTGCGTTACTGCTCGGTCTGAGCGCAGTTTGGCTGGGCCGTCGTCGCCGCCAGCTCGCATGATTCGCGGTCTCATCGCGCTGTTCGCGTTCGTGCTGGCATTGGCGCCACGCCGCGCCGCGGCGAGCGACTCCGATCCCTGGTTTGGGCCGGACAAAGCCCTGCATTTTGGGGTGTCGATGGGTCTCGCCGCGAGCGGCTACGCCGCCGCGAGTCCGTGGCTGGAAAAGCGCAGCGAGCGAGCGCTGGTCGGCGGCGCCTTCTCGCTGACGCTGGGCGCTGGCAAAGAGCTCTGGGATCTCGCGGGTCACGGCGACCCCTCTTGGCGGGACTTCACCTGGGACGTGATCGGTACCGCTGCGGGCCTCGCGGTCGCGGTCGGTATCGACGCGCTCGTCGGCCACGGCAAGGACGCGCCCGCCCAGCACACGGCGCAAGGCCTCGTGTTTCATTTCTAACGGGCGCGATAAAATCTACACTCCGCCGCCATGGGACTTCTCGACGGCAAAGTGACGGTCATAACAGGCGCAGGCAACGGTATCGGCAGAGCCAGCGCGTTGCTTTTTGCGCGTGAAGGCGCGCACGTGCTGGTCAATGATTTGGGCGGCGCACGAGATGGTTCCGGAGCCGCCACCTCTGCCGCAGACGCCGTGGTCGCTGAAATCCGCGCGGCGGGCGGTAGCGCCGAGGCCAGCCACGACAGCGTTTCCAGCAAGGAAGGGGCGGACGCCATCATCGGCAAGGCCATCTCTGCGTTCGGACGGGTGGACGTCCTGCTGAACAATGCCGGAATTCTGCGCGACAAAACCCTACTCAAAATGAGCCGTGAAGAATGGCAAGCCGTGCTCGACGTGCACCTCACGGGCAGCTTCTTCTGCACCCAGGCGGCGGCGCAAAAGATGAAAGAGCAAGGCAGCGGCTCGATCATCAACACCACGAGCGTATCGGGCATGTTGGGTAATTTCGGGCAAGCCAACTACGCCGCGGCCAAAGCTGGGATCTACGGTCTCACCCGCACCGCGTCGATCGAACTCCAGCGCTACGGGGTGCGCGTCAATGCGGTAGCGCCCATCGCCAAGACCCGCCTGACCGAAGATCTGCCGATGTTCGAGACTATCGAGGATAGCTTGTCGCCGGAGCACGTCGCGCCGGCGCACCTGTTCCTGGCGTCCAGCCTCTCGCACGACGTGACGGGCGTGGTGCTGGCGGTGGCCGGCGCTCGGGTCAGCGTGTTCAAGGTGGTCGAGAGCCCCGGCAAGTACAAGGAGAGCGACGGCGGGGTATGGAGCGCACAAGAGATCGCGGACCATTTCGAGTCGATCAGCAAAGTGTGACGCGCATGTCACGCGCGTCGCGGCGCTAAAATCGCTTAAGAGTCGCCCGAATCAGCCGATAAGCCCGCGCAATTGCTACCGAACATTGCTGGGCGGGCCGCGCGATGTTAGCTTTTTTCTGGCCGATCGCCATGATCCGGCCTGCCCCGGAACATGCGTCGCGAAGCGAACATCCCGCTCTTTTTGTGGATCACTACCGCAGTGGTGGTTCACCTTTTGTGGAGCGGGGGGGCGGACCAGACGGCGAAACTGATCGAGCAACGTTTGGACATCCAACGCTTCGCGCGCAGTGTGCAGAGTCACGTGCGCGGCGTCGGTGGTCCGACCGAGATCGAAGTCATCTCCGAAGAGAAGCCGACCGAAAAAGAAGAAGAGCAGGACGATCCGGACAAGCCCGAAGACATCAAGGAGCCGGAAAAGAAAAACGCCGAGAAGGACGACCCCGAAGCCGAGAAGAAACCGCCGGTGAAGGAAGTCGTCAAACCGGAAAAGGTCGAACCGCCGAAGGTCGAACCCAAGAAGCCGGAAGAGAAGAAGCCGGAAGAGAAAAAGGTCGAGCCCACCCCGACCCCCGCCCAGCCTCCTCCCGAGCTCACCGTTCCGAAGAAGATCGCCGTTCGCCAAGTGGTCGAAGACGAGAAGCAGCCGGACAATCCAAACGCCAATTTCATCGCCGACAAGGCGAACCACGTAGCGCAAGAGACGCAGGCGCGCCTGACCAGCAACGACCAGAACGACGCGAAGCCAACACCCGGCGGTGAGCACTCGAGCCCGGACAAAACGCCCGGTGATGCCGATCACTCGAAGGTGATGCAGTCCGAGGACAAGCCGGGCGAAAAGGATCACGCTCCATCGGAAAGGCCTGCTTCAGATGCGGAGAAGTTGGCGTTGCTGCGACCGCCCGCAGCTGAGCCCGCGCATCAACGCAGCCCAGCGCCGGCCCAAGATCAGACGGGCGCTCGCACGGGCGCCGCTCGCTCGCAAACCACCGCTCCCGCGCAAGAAGGACAGAAAGCGCAAGCCGAGTCGAAGCAGAGCGAAGCCAACCCGGATGTCGTGAATTCCGAAAACGGGCGCTTCACGGTCCCGGGCCCTCGACAAGCCATGGTCGATCAGGCGGAAGCCAAAGCTCGCAAAGCACGACCTTTGCCCCAGCGTCGCAACCGCGGCGACGCGCTCTTCGGCTACGGCTCGACCGGCACCACGGCCAACGGCATCAACTTGAACTTGGCGCCGCGCACTGCGGTCGCGGCTATCGGTTCGGACCAACTTGCTCGTGAACGGAAGGTCGACGGCGAACGCCGTCGCAGCGCGCACCTCGGCTCATGGCACCCGATGGATCCGAGCCGCTGGCGCAGCGCCATCGAAAACTACGTGCCCAGTGTTCAACTCGGCAACCAAACGGCGCTCAACACGGCCGCCTCCGCGTTCGGCAGCTATTTGAGCATGATCCACAACCGCATCCACCCCATCTTCGCGGATTCGTTCTTGGGCTCGCTCGACAACTTGCCGGCTGGGCACCCGATGAACAACAAGGATCTCAGCACGGAGGTCGAAATCGTTTTGGATCAAGAGTCGGGCAACGTGGTGCGTATGGGCGTGACCAAGTTCAGCGGCATCACCGCTTTCGACATCGCCGCGCTCGACTCGGTCAAGCGCGCAGCGCCCTTCGGCACGCCACCGCACGAAATCGTGTCGCCTGACGGCAAGGTGTATTTGCACTGGGAGTTTCATCGCAACGAATACGCTTGTTCGACGCTCAACGCGCGACCGTTCCTGCTCAAGGCGCAGCCGGGCACCGCGCCCACTGAAGTGACACCGCCGCCAGCGCCCAGTGATCCTACCGAGACGTCTCCGCGTGAGCGCCACGGTCAGAACACGCCGCGACGCGGCAGCGTGTTCGCACGGAATTGACCGAGCAGATCTTGGCCGGCCCTGATTCAGAAGAGACCTCCGGGGTCTCTTTGCCCATGCTCACGTGGGCCGCGCTCTTGGCGACCATCGTCGGGCGTGGCATTGCTCCGGCCATTCCAGGGCTGGCCGTGGGCATCGCGCCATTCATCACGCTCAGCGGACGAATCGCAGCCTTCCTGAGTCAGTTGGTTGCCGCGGGCGGCGTCGCTGCCGCGATCCGTTTGGCCGGCGGCGCATTGCGTCTGCCCAAGTTAGATTTGGGCTATCGCTTGGTAGCGTTGCCGGGCAGCGCCATTGTGGTCGCGCTAGTAATGGCGGCGTGGGCACGCCCGCTCGCGCCCGAGCTGTGTCGCATGATGGCCTTCGCGGCGATCGCAGCGTCGCTGTCGGGTGCCATTGCGAGTGTACGCGTGCGCGAGAGCCGGGCCAGCGGACTCGTGCTCGGGGCAGCTGGCTTATCGGGGCTCGCGCATTTGCTGGCACGCGAGCTGATGAGCCGCGCCGCGGAGCACCTCGACGTCAGCCTCAAACCTTGGGTGATCGCCGTATCCACGTTGGCGACCGCGCTGGACTTAGTGACACTCGGCTTGAGTTTGACCTACCTCGGTCAGGGCAAGCTGCGGAAGATCGCGATCACCGCGGGCTTGGTCCTCGTCCCGGCACTGGCGCTCGGTGTGTTCGCGGCTCATGGCAGCGCTCCGGGCGCGAGCGTCGTGCGCGTGCTCGCAGAACGCGCCTTGGGACAGCTGTCGCGCGCGCAAACGACCTTCGTGCCCGGCGTGTTGCGCTTCACCGTCACCACCGCGTTGCTGTTGACGGCGGGCGTGTGCGTCGCGAGACCGCGCGAACGAGGTCGCGCCAGCGTGGTGCTTTCGATGTCTCTCTTGTCGCTCGGCGCAACGGACATGCCGTTGCCGGCGCTGTGGCTAGTCGTCGCCGCACTGCTGTCGCCCAAGCAGGTCGCGCTGCCCACGGTGGCGTCAGCGCGCGCAGTCCGAGCCCGCGAGTAGGCGCTGCAACCACCGATGCGAGCGTGCAGTATCGCATCAACCTCGGCCCCATAACTTCTGGCAATCAAAGACGATTGGCGCCGCGCATAGAGAGCATATGTTCAGGCAGCAGGCGATTTGATAAGGTCCGCCCACCTCGCGCATCGAATGGGGTTCGGAATGCAAAGTCTGCCGCGGCTGCTGGTTGTCGAAGATGATGTGACCGTCGCGCGCGCGCTTTCGCGGACTCTGGCAAGGGCAGGCTTCTCGGTGGCTACGGCGCGCTCTTGTGGCGCAGCTCGCGCACTGGCTCAAAGCTTCGACTTCGCGATCCTCGATCTGGATTTGCCCGACGGAAACGGGGTCGACTTGGCGCGCGCCTTGATGAGCGGCGGAAAGGTGCCGAGCGTGCTTTTCTTCACGAGCTGCACTGACTCGGCGCTGCTCGCGCGAGCGCGCTGTATGGGCTCTGTCGTGATGAAGCCGCTCGGCACGAGTCCAATCCTCGCCTGGCTCGCCGCGGCCACCGCAGACGTTCCACAGAGCGGCACCGCGCGCAGCTCGCGCGCACGCGGCGAGCGCACTTCGTCTTCGTCAGCGCTGCGCCGCTCGCGAGCTCGCTAGTCGGCCGCGGCGCACTCAGCTCACATGGCGCTGATCACGAGCGCCGCGTAAACCAGCACCAGGTACGGCAGCGAGGCCAGGAACAATTGCTTGGCCCAGCGATCCACCGTCTTGGTGCCGCGACCGAAGGCCGCAAAGCCGAAGAACGCGAGACCGAGCGCGACCGCGACCACTGCGTACCAAAGCCCAGCCATGCCCAGATAGAGCGGCGACAGACTGACCGCGAGCAACAAGGCCGAGTAGATCAAGATCGAGCGCTTGGTGGCCGCGAGACCGCTCGCGTTCGGCTGGACCACGAGACCCGCGCGCGCGTAGTCCTCGCGCCGGAACGTCGCGATCGCCAAGAAGTGCGGCAGCTGCCAAACGAGCAAGATCAAGAACAACGGCCAGGCGCGCGGCGCGAGCGAACCAGTCATGCTCGCCCAACCGATGAGCGGTGGAATTGCACCGGGCACCGCGCCGACGTGGAGCGCGTAATCCGTGCTGCGCTTGAGCGGAGTGTAGGCGAGCACGTAGCTGGCGAGCGCCGCGAAGGCGAGCCCCGTACTGGCCAGATTCACGAACAACGCGAGCACGCTCAATCCGACGACGCCACATGCCAGCGCGAACCACAGCGCAGCTTCTGGCGACAAGCGACGGCTGGGCAAAGGACGTGACGCCGTACGGCGCATGAGCGCGTCCGTATCGCGCTCGATGTACATGTTGAGCGCGTTCGCCGCGGCGACGACCAACGCCGTTCCGAGCATCGCGATCAGCAGCCGTCCGAGCGGTCGCGGGCCTGGGGCCACCAGCGCACCGCAAAGCATCGTCACCATCACCAAGCCGGTAATGTTCGGCTTGCCGAGTTCGACCAATGCCGACCACGAGCGACCACTCACTTGGGCGGAACTGTCGCGTTCGCCGCTAATACCCGGCACGCTCGATTGCATCCTTCAGCACCTTCGGCCTTTTTTGCGCGGCTCTCAGCGGTGAAAACTCAGTGACGCCTTAGCAGCAACGCAAGGCCCGCGCCTCGTACCACCGCGTGCCGAATCCAGCAATCAGCTCGGTAATTATGCGTATTTGTTAATATTTTTCAAGGACCCACAGGGGTACCGGGCCGCCGGCCATAGCGCAGGCGGAGCCGTTGAACGGCCAGTAGGGCCAGGCCGGCCAGGGCCGCCGCTGCCAAGCCTGCTGCGGGCAACGCAAGATAGGTCAGCGAGTGCGGCTCTTGGCGCTCGAGCCAGGCCATGGCCCACCACAGACAGATCGACGCCCACGCACCGAGCAAAGCCCCGGCCCACGCCGGCAACCATGGGCGAAGCGACGCCAGCCGACCCACGCCGTACGCCGAAAGACCAGCGCTCAGCGTGAACAAGCAGACGCGCAGCGCGAGCGGCATGCGACGAGAGCGTCCCCACGGAGGCAGGCCACTCACCGTCGCTTCCCGGGTGTGGACCTGCACTTGAAGCTTCAACGCAGTGAGCGGAAAGGCCAACGTGAACCGCTCGAACGCGATGCGCTTGAGATCTTCACCGAGCGCGATCGCCGCTGCGCGGAAAGTCGCCTGCTTGCCGATCGGCGCATGGCCCTGCAGCTGCGGTGCGTGCCCAGCCTCGCACACCCACGCAAAGCCGAGCATCGGCACGGTCACTTCCGCGCGCGGCGCGCTCTCGACGCAGCTCTCGCGCGCCGAGGCCACCAACTCAGTGGCCAATTGTCCAGGGGAAGTGCCACGGCCATCGAGCCACGTAGACACGCCAAAACTGAACCCACCGAGTGCGAGCACCAGGCCACAGGTTGCCGACGCAAGGACGTGCCACGGCAGGGGCGCCGCAGTGCGGGCGGATCGCACGCTTGCTGCAATGCCCAATGCAACCGGCACGCTGACCAAGAACGACACTTCGAGTGCCGCGGCCAGTAGCGGACGAGCGAACGGCCAAATCAGCGAGGGTGGCAAATGTTGCCCCGAGATCCTCGGCCATAGCCTCAAACCACCGACACAGAAAAAGAGCGACAGCGCGCCCACGAAGGCCGCCAGGCCGGCGAATGCAGTGCGACGAGCTACGACGCTCACTGGCCGAAGCCTAGCTGGGACCCGCGCCCACCGCGCGGCGAATGCGAACGGGCCCCGCGCGTTCCGTGGCAAATTCCCCCGGACCGCGGGCCAGCCATTCCTTCCACACTTGCAGGGCGCGCTGGACCGCTGTGTTATGGTCTGACGAACATTCGCACCGGGTCGGGCAACCCAGGTAATAGCGACGTAGCGGAGGATTCCATGCGCATCCAAACTTCATTCCTTGGCACGCTTACTCTGGCGACCCTGTCCCTTGCGTCCACAGCACACGCTGAAGAAGTGTCGACCACGGGCAAAGGCATCGTCGGCGGAGCCCTACTTGGCTCCGAGGTCGTCTTGGTCACCGAAGCGGCATTCAAAGTGCAGCCCGCATGGGCTTACGTCGTCGGCGGTGTGGGTGGTGCCGCAGCAGGCGGCGTCGGCGGCTATTTCATCGAGCAAGATGCGAATCCGAAAACCACGATGTTGATGTTGGGCGTCGGCATGGCGCTCGTGATCCCGACCACCGTGTTCGTGCTCAGCGCCACCGCTTACCAGCCGCCCGCGAACTACACGCAAGACCGAGCTCCCGGTGACGAGCCCGTTGCCGAACCGCCGCAACCGAATGGCGCAGCCACTCCCGCGGCCGCACCGTCACCGACCACCACCTCGCCTTCGGGCAACGAGGTGACCGCCCCAACCGAGGCTCCGCCGCCAGCTCCTGCTCCTGCTACTCCTCCAACGAGCTCGCTTCGTAAGCGCAACTCGCATGCGCATGACAGTCGCACCTTGCCGCTCGACTACCACCTCAGCCCACCTGCACTCATCGGCGTCTCGTCGGACGCTTTGACGCTGGCTGTGCCGGCAGTCGAGGTGCGTAACGTGTACAGCCGCAAGGAGCTTTCACTTTATGGCGTCAACCAGGCGACCGAATTCCGAGTGCCCGTGCTGAACGTTTTGTTCTGACTGTTTGGCTCGACTGCCCAAACCGAAAAAACTCCGCTAGTCGGGCGCCTGATTGGTGATGCTAGTCTCTTAGGTTGCGGCTAATCTCAGCCGTTCATCCGCTCGGGATTAGACGACAAAACATGGCACAACCTGCTCAGCAGAAGCCCGCCGTGGCGGCGCCACGCTCCAAAAAAGCCGATGACCCGGCGCTCGGCAAAGTCATTGCCGGCCGCTATCGCCTCGAAGCACGCATCGGCGAAGGCGGGATGGGAATCGTTTACCGCGCGCGACACGTGCTCATCGATCGCGTCGTCGCGGTGAAGTTGATTCGCCCGGACTTGCGCGGTGAAACGCACCTTCGCGCGTGGATGTTGCGTGAAGCGCGCGCCGCCAATCGCGTCGACCACGCGCACATCATCGACATTCACGACATCGGCGAGACAGACGACGGCGAACTGTACTTGGTGATGGAGTACTTGGTCGGCACTCCGCTCTCCAACGAACTCGCGCACGGCCCAATGCCGTTGAACCGCGGGGTGGATATCTTGGAGCAGATGGGCGCCGCTCTCTCTCGCGCGCACGACTTGGGTGTCGTGCATCGCGATCTCAAGAGCGACAACATTTTGCTCACCCACCGGGGTGGTCGCAAAGACTTCGTGAAGATCTTGGACTTCGGGTTGGCCGCATTGGCGCACGATCCGCGGCTCGCGCCCAAGGGCGCCGTGTTCGGGACGCCGGAGTACATGTCGCCCGAGCAAGCGCGCGGCGAGCAAGCCGGACCCCATTCGGATCTGTACGCGCTCGGCGTGCTGTTCTTCGAGATGCTCACCGGACAACTTCCGTTCCGCGCCGGCGATCGTGACAGCTTGCTCGAGATGCAGCGCACGGCGCCTGCCCCGCGCCCGACCAGCATTCGCAAGGATTGTCACCCAGCCGCGGAACGCATCGTCCTTCGCTTGCTGGAGAAGGATCCGCGCAAGCGCTACCGCGACGGCCATCACCTGCTCGAAGAGCTGAAGGCGCTACAGCGCTCGCTACCCAGCGCGTCTTGGGAGAAAGAGGGCACGAGCGGTGGCGAGACACCGCCCGCGGCTGCGCCCTTGCCGCCGCCTGCGCCCCGCGCACCGAGCGTGATCGAGTGGGCCGGCCGCGCCGGCTTGTTCGCGCGCATGGTTGCTCGCGCTTATCCATCCGGCAACGCGGCCCCAGAGGTCGCGCAAGCCCTAGCCACGCTTTGGGATCTGGCTGCGAAAGCCAGCGGACTCGAAGGTGAAGTCGCCAGCCACACCCGCAAGCTGGAAGCGCTCGAACGTCGCGGCCGCGCGCTCCGCGCTGAAATCGGCCGCAAAGTTGAAGAGCTCGCACACGAGGAATCTCGTGTGTTGCGCGAAGCCGCAGCCTACGGTGAAGAAGAGGAAGCCGCGCGGCGTGAGCTCGGCCGAGCCGAGCAGATCGCCGAGGAGCGCGTAGCGAACGCCGATCGCGCCGATCGCGCCGGTATCGGTACGCGCGCCATCTACGAGCAGGCGGGCGCAGCGCACGCCATGGTCGAGGCCCAACGTCAGTGGCTGAAGACTCGCGAAACACGCCGCACGGGCCGTGAAGCCAGCGCCGCCGATTTGCGACGCCAGATCGAGGAGCTACGCGGTCAGCTCGCGCGCTACGCCGAAGCGCTGGAAGAGGACTTGGCAACCGGCCGTGAAAAGGTGGCCGGCCGCGCGCGTGAAGGGCTCAAGTACGAAAAGAGCTTCTTCGAAGCTTCCAACGTGCTGATGACCCACCTCAAGGGCAAGCCGGAGTGCCGCGAGCTGATGAACGAGCTCACGGCGGGCGAACATGAGCCTCCGCCGCAACCGCCCGGTCCGTCCCGCGCCGCTGAAGCTTGAGTTCGAACCGGGTTCGAATCACGGGGGCGGCACGGCTCGCCCCCGGACAATCGCAAACGTTCGAGCTCGAGCAGGGCGGCGAGCGTTTGCCTGGCTTTTTGTTGTGTCACGCCAAGGCCGGCCTGGTCGCCTACGTGAATCTGTGTCCGCATTGGTCCGTTGACCTGGACATGGGCGACGAGCGGTTCTATGCCGAGGACATCGACCGCATTTACTGCAAAAACCACGGCGCGCTGTTTCGAGTCGAAGACGGCGTGTGTGATTGGGGTCCATGCCTGGGTAAGGCCTTGCTATCTTGCGAGGTGGAGCTCGAGGGTGATGACGCTTGGGTTCGTTTGGCTCGGCAAGCATGAAACCCAATTTCGTTAGCCTCGGTGCGGCTTGTGCGGCGCTTGGTGTGGGCCTGGGCGCTTTTGGCGCGCACGGTCTGCGCAGCATGATTGGCGAAGCGCAGCTTGCGTGGTGGGAGACAGGGACACGCTACTGGCTGATCGGTGCGCTCGGGATCTGCCTCTTCGGCGTGTTTCGGAATCAGCGCGACACGAGCGCGCTCCCGGGTTGGCTGCTCTTGGCCGGTAACTTGCTCTTCGCCGGCAGCTTGTACGCGATGGCACTGGGGGGACCGCGCGTACTCGGAGCAATCACGCCTCTCGGTGGTCTTAGCCTGATTTCCGGCTTTTTGAGCTTTGCCTGGGCGGCCAGGCAAGGTTAACGCGAAATACTTGCAAGAAATTTGGGGTTGAGCCGGGGTTTGGTGTCTACCAGTGATGCCCCCTCATGCCCGCGCTGTCTTCGCATCCTTTGCCGCCGGAGCTGATTCCAGAGCGGCTACGCGGCATCCGCGTTACCCCTGTTTCGTCGATTGCGGTGCCGCGGGAGGCTGCGCCAAAGTCGAAGCCGCGCCCGCGGGCGCCGCTCCTGGCCGGTAGGTACGCGATCGATCGCTACTTCGATCGCGGAGGGACGTCGAAGGTTTATCTGGGCTGGGACGAGCTTTGCGAAGAAGACGTCGTCATCAAGATCCTGACCGACGCCGCCGCGGGTTGTCCGGTGCTACGCGGGCACTTCTTGATCGGTTCGCGCGCCGCTCTCGAGGTTCAGCACGACAATGTCGTGCGAACCCTTGCGGTCCGCGATCCCAATCCGGGCACTCCGTACATGGTGATGGAGCGGCTGCGCGGCGAGTTGATGGCGGACTTCCTCTTCCGAGCGCCGCAAATGTCCTGCAAAACCGCGCTCTCCTACGCCGTGCAAACTGCGGCGGGCCTGACGGCGCTACACCGAGCCGGCATCATTCACTGCGACATCAAGCCCGACAATTTGTTTTTGACCGTGAAGCAAGGCGAGCCCAGTGCGCTCAAGATCTTGGACTTTGGCCTCGCTGAAGTCGAGGGCCAAGCGGTCGAGAGCGAGGCGCACGCCGTGCGTGGCACCGCGCAGTTCATGGCTCCAGAACAAGTCTTGGGTGACCCAGTCGACGCACGCACGGACGTTTACTCGTTGGGCGTCGTGATGTTTCGCATGCTGACCGGGCAGCTCCCTTTCGATCTCAAGCTCAGCACCACTCTGCTCCGCCATCAGCTGTCCTCACCTACCCCACCTCCTTCGTGGCTGTGCGACGAGCTCGACCCGAACGTGGAGGGCATCGTGCTCAAAGCAATGCGGAAAAACCCCGCCAATCGCTACGCCTCGGCGCTCGAATTGGAGGAAGATCTCCGGCGAGTCCAAAACGGTGAGCGCCCGGTCACGGACTTCTCGAGACCCCCGCTCGACGTGTACACCCCGCAGAGCGCGCGAGCTGTGCAAGCCGCAGGGTTACTCGGATACTCGCCCCAGCGCTAGTTCCACCCTTCGGGTGATTCGCGAAATCAGGCTGGTAGCTTGGCGAGCAAGAACGAGCGCAGCTTGACCAGGTTGCGCTGGTCGCGGCCGAAGCCGGGTACGGCGTAGCTCTCCGCCCACTGCCGAACCTCGCGCACGAACTCGGCGCGTGCGTCGGCGTCGGTCATGATCGTGGCGACGCTGCGACCGCGCGCCGAGCTTTGCTCTAGGCCGGCAACGTATTTGCTCAAGCGTCCGTACTCACTGCCCAAGAACTCTTGCACCAGTTCGGCTTCACTGGCCAAGCGCGCGAGTGCACCCGTCGCATCGGCGGCAAGCTCGGACTCGGCTTCCGCGCGAACGGCGGCGGCTGCGGCGCGAAGCACGAAAGCGTCGTCGATGAAGCCCAGATCTTCCAAGCCATCCGGGATGAGGTCCAATGACTTGAACAAGTAGTTGAGCGCCGAAGCCGAGCGGAGCTGCGCCACCGGATTGCCTTCGCTCTCGAGCACTGCGGCGAGCGCGCGAGCGTCCTCCGCTAGTGAGCGTAGCCAATTCGGGAAAGCGTCGAGACAGCGAGCTTCGAGCGTTGACATGCGGTTTTCCGCTCTATCAAGGGCCGCCCGCGCTGTAAAGGACGCGCTCAGGGCCGCACAGCACGTGCAGCGCATTCTCCGCGAAGATCTTACGGACGTCGGCCGTGCTGAAGCCAGCTCGCACGAGCGCCGCGGCCAGCACCGGAAATCGACTGGCGTCGCGCAGCTCCTCGGGCGGCCGAATATCACCCTCGAAGTCCGAGCCGATAGCCACGTGCTCGATCCCCGCCACGTCCCGCAGGTGCGCGAGTTGCTGCACGACGTCGCGCAGGCGTGCCGCCCGCTTCCTGGCCAAGAACGGGCCGTGGAAATTCACGCCGATGACTCCACCGGTTGCCGCGATTGCTAGAAGCTGAGCATCACTCAGATTGCGCGGGTGGTCGGCGAGTGCGCGAGCGTTGGAGTGTGTCGCAACAACGACCCCGTGCATTTCGTTGGCCAATGCCAGGATGTCATTTACCGCGCGGTCGGACGCGTGAGAGACGTCCACGACGAGTCCGAGCTCGAATGCCCGACGCACGAACACACGCCCCTTTTCGGTCAAGCCGAAGGGCTTAGGATCGGCATCGCCAGAGGAGCTCGCGAGTTCGTTGGCAAACGTGTGCACCAGGCCTACAATGCGCAGGCCACGCTTCACCCAGACCTGCAGGGAGTCCGGATCGTCTGCTAGCGGACCTGCTCCCTCGAAAGCGAAGAACGTGCGCACGCGGCCCGGTTCCGCGTTGCAGCCCGCGGACGCGAACGGCGGAGTGTGCTGTAGCGCGTCGCTGACCCGCAGGTACGAGCGTTCGAGATCACGGACACGCGGCCCAGTCGGCGAGGCGTCCCGCGGAACGAAGAGCGGCAGCACGACGCCAGAGACGCCACCGCGCCGCACGGCCTCGACCGAGAATTGTCCATGACTCGAGGCAAAGTCGCGAGCTTTGAAATTGAGCTGGTACGACAGGTCTACATGTAGGTCGACCACTGGCACTGGCGGCTCCGCAGCCGCAAAGGACGAGTGCCCGCACAGCAGCAGCACGGCGAGCGGCAGAAAGCGGATGCACTTGCCCAACGTTCGTTCAGGGTAAGGCAAAGTGGGTCTGTAGTCTCGCGCCACGCTCGGGAAAGTGACTCAGATTGCTACGCATTTATTCAAGCCCCGGGCTTGGGCGCCGTATCTTTGAAGCGGGCAATGCCTGTTTCGAGCCAAATTCCGCCCTCCTCTGAACGACGTAGCAGTCGGCGGGAACCCGAAAAGCAACGCATCTTGTTCGTCGACGACGACGAGTTGATTCTGCGCAGCATCAACCGCGTCTTGCGGCGTCAAGCCCAGGAGGCGCGCTGGGAGCTTCACTTCGTCACCGATGGCGATGTCGCGCTCCAGCGCTTGGAGCAAAGCGCATTCGACGTGATCGTAGCCGATGCGCAGATGCCACGCATGACCGGCACCGGCCTACTCCGTCGTGTCCAGGAGTTGCACCCCGGCATCGTTCGCATCTTGATGTCCGGCGATACCGCTCTCGAAACGCTGCGGAGCGCATTACCGCTAGCTCATCAGTTCATCGCCAAGCCGTGCGAAGCACAGCAGCTGAAGGCCACGTTGGAGAATGCTTGCGGTTTGCGCGACATTCTTCAGCGCCCAGAACTCCGCACCATGGCCGGCAGTAGCAACGAGCTGCCTTCCGCGCCGCGGATCTATCTCGAGATCAGCAACGCGCTGAGCAACTCGCACGCGAGCACGCGCACGGTGGCCGAGATCGTGGAGAAGGACATCGCGCTTTCGGCGCGCGTGCTGCAACTGGTCAGTTCGGGGTTCTACGGACTGCCACGCCAGGTAAGTTCAATTGGCGGCGCAGTGGCTTTTCTGGGCATCGAAGTGATCAGGGCGATCGTGCTTTCGATCGAGGTTTCCAAGATGTTCCCGGTGTCGCGCGCGATTCCGGATTTCTCGATCGAGGCCCTGCAAAAACGTTCCGCACTGGCCGCGCAATTGGCCAAACGCCTCTTGGGTCATGAGTCGGGCGGTGAATCGGTGGTGATCGCGGGCATGCTGCAGGACGTGGGGCAGTTGATCTTTGCGGCTCGTGCGTCGCAGCGCTTCGCGATTGCGCTGTCCAGCAGCGCGCGCAGCAAAGCCCCGTTGTACGAGGTAGAGCTGGAGCTATTCGGTTCGACGCATGCGGACCTGGGTGGCTACCTGCTCGGGCTCTGGGGTTTGCCGCAAAAGATCGTGCATGCCGTGGCGCACCATTTGGAACCGGTCGCTGACGCGAGGGTCTTCGACGCAGCTGCCGCGCTGTACGTCGGCAATCTGCTCACACAAGACCCCGACATGCCCGCGTTGGAGGAGATCCCCCCGCGCACCACGGCCATCGACCTGACCTATTTGAGAGCGCTGGGCGTCGCCCATCTGCTCGAAGATTGGCGGCGGATCGCCCGCGAAATTGCCTCGGGCGGCGCACTGCCCGCGCGGTTTGCTGCGCGCGCCTAACGCGCACCCAGCGCGCAGATCGGCAACGTCTCACTGCACGGACGGAACGATTACACCGCACGGGAAGTGTCGTGGTCGCCGTTACTCTTGAAGGTGTTGCAGGCTTCGCCTTGGATCTGTAGCACCGTGGGCGACATCATGAGCCAGCCGTCCTTGTCCTGGTAGATCAGCGGCTTGCCATCCAAAAGCACCGTGCCGGTATCGGCGCGCTTGTCGTCGACCATGCCGTTCAAGGTGAACACGCACGAGCGCACACTACCTACGATGGTGTCGAAGGCTTTCGACAGCTCTGCCTGATTGTTGGTCAGGTAGAAGCGATCGGTCATATCGACGTCTACGGCCAAGCCTTGTCCCGCGTTGGCGACGGCGCGCAAATGATCCTTACCCACCTCGTCGCCGACGCTGATCACGAACGTGGAGATTTGTTTTTGGAACGCGTCCTGCACCGCGTTGACGGAAAGCTAACGAGCGGCGTCGTGACCCTTGTCGTCACCCGGATTGGGATCGGCGCAGCTATCCCACCATCGGTCGCGAGCACGAGCACTTGGGCCCCGGATCCGTAACGGCATCCAGAATTTTCACCGCGGCTTGGATGCTTTCGCCCGTCGGTGTGTCGCCCTTCCAATCATTCGGCAGGTACTCGGCCGTGATCCGACACGCCGCGCCCGGATGGGTGATTACCCTTTCCACTTGATGTTGCAGCCGATGCTCGGAATTTGCTCGCTCGCTGGCAATTTTCCGGCAATCAGTGCGTCGACGGCGGCGCGTGCGTCATGCCCCGTGACAGGCACGTCATTTCCTGGACGTGCGGCGTCGAACTGACCGCGATAGGCGAGCTTGCCGTGCTTATCGAAAATATATAGGTCCGGAGTACAAGCCGCGTCGAAGGCGCGAGCCACGGCTTGGCTCTCGTCGTACAAATACGGAAACACATAGCCCGCCTCGCCAGCCTCGATCGCCATTGCAGGGGGCGCATCCGCCGGGTAGGCGATGGCATCGTTCGAGCTAATCGCGACCATGGCGACTCCCTGCTCGCGGCAATAGCGCCCAAAGTCCGCAATTCCGGCGCGAATGTGCTTCACGAACGGGCAGTGATTGCAGATGAAGAACACGACCGCCGGCTTGCCAGCCAAGATCGAAGCATCAACCACTCTGCCACTTACCGCGTCGGGCAGCGAAAAAGCAGGAAGTTCAGTGCCGAGCGGCAGCATGCGCGAGGGGGTTCGGGCCATTTACGCGCAAGCCTGTCGCCGCACGCGCGAGGCGTCAACCGTCACTGAACTTTGTTAGGCAGCACCGCGAACTGTTCGAACTCGTCGCGCTGATAGAGGAAGGCGTAGGTCGCGCGGCTGGAGAGCACGCGCTTCACGTAGCGGCGTGTTTCTACGTAAGGAATCAGTTCGACCCACAGATCGAAATCGGCATTCGGGCGGTCGCGCAGCCAGCGCTTTGGGTTGCCCGGTCCAGCGTTGTACGCCGGGATCGCCAATAGCGCGTTCTCGGGAAACGCATTGGCGAGCCGAGCGAGTTCCCCCGTGCCGAGCGCGATGTTCACGCTCGGACGCTTGAGCGACACGCGATCTGCGGGCAATCCGAGTGGACGCGCGATGCTCTTCGCCGTCGGTACGATCAGCTGCATCAAGCCGTAGGCATCCGCCAGGCTCACCGCGTCCGGATCGAACGCCGATTCCTCGCGCATGATCGCGTAGATCAGGGCCGAATTTTGACCAGTGCGCTTCGCCTCGCGTTGCACGATTTGCTGAAACGGCGCCGGATACGCCAACTTCCAGGCGTCGATCCAAGCATCCGCCGGCCACGTCGAGGGCGCCGCCGAGAGCGCGCGTCGCGCCGCCGCATGCGATAGCTTGACCGATCCCGCTTCCGCATAGAGCTTGGACAAGCCCCAAAGGATCTCCGGGCGCGAGCTATCAGCCAGCCCGAGCGCGTCCAACTCGCGCGCGCCGTTTTCCAGATCGCCCACGCCAAACAGCTCGAGCGCTCGACTGAAACCAACGCCCGAGAATTCGCTGCGATTCGTCACCACGACCGGACCGCTCGGGACCGCCGCAATGGCACTCGCCAAGACCGCGCGCGCACGCTCCGCCGACGCCGCGTGCAATGCGCTGTACGCGCTCAACATGTAATACGAGAGCGGTAAGTCACGGATCAGCGCCTCGTATTCGCCGAGCGCTCGCTCGGAGTCCCCGCTGCCGGCGAGCGCACGCGCGTGAAAATAGCGCTCGCGGCCGGCAAAATCCGCAGCCCGAGCCGTGACGCTGAATTTGTTGGCGAGCACCCGCTCGAGCACGCGCGCGGCACCTTGGTAGTCCTGTTTATCCATCCGACGCAAAGCGAGCCGGAAGGTGCCTTCAGGGACCATGTCGCCATCGGGGTAGTCGTCGGGGAGTGCGTTCAACAGCTCGGTGAAGCGCGCTTCAACGCCGGCCTCGAGGTACGCGAGCGCGCCGAACAGCCGCGCATCGTCGGCCAAGGAGTTCTTCGGCGCGTCTTGCTCGAGCGCCGCAAAGCGCTTGGCGGCAAGCATGTGCTGCCCATCACTGGCCGCGGCTTTGCCCGCCATGAACTGAGCACGTGCGCGCAGCTCGGGATCTTTACAGGCACCGAGCAGCCCTTCGTAAGTATCGCCGGCGCGCGCATAGGCACGCTTGGCCGACAGTGCTTTGCCCAGCAGGAACTGGATCTCGCAGCCCACGCTGCTCGATCTTTCAGACTCGGGCAACGTGGCCAACGATTGCTGCGCAGCCTGTTCCGCGTCCGCGAAATGACGAGCGTCGAACAACGCGCGTACACGTTCGAGCTCTTCTGCCGCATCGCGACTTTGATGCTGCGCCCGCACGGGCTCTGGCAAGAGAGCGAGCGCGCGTGTCTCCATGGCTTGCGCGCTCTGTAGAGTCAAACGTTGCGCATTGGGCTCGTTTTGAATCCGCCGTGACAGGCTCAGCGCCTCCAATATTTGCAGAGACCGCTCCGTCTCGGCAGCAGCGGGAGCGTCGAGCAAAGCCGTCGCCAAGCGCAGCTCACTGTCCGCGCGCTCGCTGCCCGCCGGCAGCGCTTGCACCACGTGTTCATAGGCTTGGATGGCCCCGCTGCGATCGCCGAGCACGCGCGCGGCTTCGGCCAGAACCGGCCACTTCAGGCGAGCTGCAGGTTCGCCATCTGGCACCGCCGCCGTGCGAGAAGCCACTTCTTTGGCACGACCGAGCGCAAGCAGCGCACGCGCCTCGCCGACCCGGGCGTAGCCCGCGAGCGACGAAGAACCTTGGCTGACTCTCCCGTACGCGACTAACGCAGGCGCGAATTCGCCTGCTTGTTCGTGAAGCCGCGCGAGCAGAAAGTCGTAACGAAAGCGCTCCGCGGGCGGGGGTGGCGACTTTTCGAGCCAGTTCGCGAGCTCGCGCGCGGCGACCGCGGGCGTGCCCGCGTCGAGCGCCGCGGCGACCGCGGTCAGCTCCGGAATCGTCAACAACGGACGAAAATCGCTGAGCGAAAACGTGGCACTGGGAACGTTCTGCGGCGCACTCGCGACCGCAGGTGCGATACGAAATGGCGGCGATTTGGCCACGCGCCCTTCCGGCTCGTGTCGCGCCTCACAACACACGAGCAGACTCGCGAGCGGCACGAGCGCCCAGAACGCGGTACGCGCGCGCATCAGCTGCGCCGCGGCGAAAAGTGACTGGCGGTCCATTGCTCCGTAGCGGCCTCTTCCTCGGAACGCTCCTGCTCGGCGGCACGCTGAGCGCGAAAATCGTCCCGATGCCGATCGATGATTTTAGCTTCGTTGCTAGCGGTAGAAAGCGCGCGGCGAGCAGCGAGCTCCGCAGCTGCAGCCGTCGCGTGCGACTCACGTGCGCGGCGCTCGAGCTCGGCTTTTGCGGCGAGCTCCAGAGCCGCGCCCTTCTGCCACCCGGCAACCACTTCCAGATCGAAAGCCCGCACGAGCCCTTCATCCAAGCGCGCTCGCTCAGCGGTTGCGAGCTCGGCGACAGCCAGCTCCGTGCTTCGGCGCGAAGCCTCCGCGCGCTCCGCGTCACTCTGCGCCCGCGCAGCGCGCGCGCGACTCTCACCGAGCAGCTTTGCTTGACGATCGACCCGCTGACCACGAAGCCAATGCAGGGACTCGAACGGATACCGGTGACGCACGGCCCAGAGTCTAGCAAAGCCCCGAGCAGCGCAGTCGAGAGGCGAATTTGTGCCGTATTTTTCGAGATCTCCGTGAGTCAGCCGCCGTCGACGACTTCGACGGCGGTCTCGGCGCGCAGCTTCGCGATGAAGCTGTCGAGGGCTTTGGTTCGTCGTTCTTGGTACAGACGTTGGCGGATCAGGCCCTGTACGGCGCTGATGGGGCTGACGACTGCGGCGCGACGGATCGTCAAGCGGAGGATTTCGTAACCCGCGTCGGTTCGAATCGGGCCAGCAACGTCACCTGGCACTTTCAGGCTCAGCGCTGCGTCGACCATTGGCTTTGGGAGACGTGAATTTTTGTCGATGAAGCCGAGGTCGCCACCGGTGGCGCGAGTTGCGGGGTCTTCGGATTTGGTCGAGGCCAGCGTGGCGAACGCGGCGTCGTCGTTGGCTGGCATGGCGCGCGCTTTTGCGGCGAGCTGTTCGGCGAGGGTCGCGTCCGAGACCAGGATGTGTCGCACTTGCGCGGCTTCGGGCAAGGTGAAGTCACTCGCTTGGCGAGCTGCGTAATCGCGTTCCACGTCGGCTTGCGTGATCGATTCAGGAGTGCCGGCTTCGCCAAGGGTGCGATTGACGAGCTTGGTCACGGCGATCTGTTGCAAGGCGTGGATTGCGTCGGGATCGCGGGTCAGGCCCTCGCGTTCGGCGGCTTGCACGAGCAGCTCGAAGCGAACCAATCCGTCGATCAAGTCGCGACGCGCGGAGGGCGTTTTGAAGCGCTCGGGCGCAGCACCCGGGTCGCGCGCCATCGCCCGCTGCAAATCGTCCTCGCGGATGTCGACTTTGCCAACGCGCGCGACCAGTGCGCCGGCGTCAACGCGTTCAGCAACGGCGTGCTCGTCCGATTCTTTCTTCGAGCAAGCCGCGATCAAGAGCACGAACAGAAGTCGGAAACGTCGAGTCGACATGGGTACAGCGAATAGAAACGGGCGGGCGCGGCGTCAAAGCCGGCCCACCCGTTGTTCGCGCGGAGCGCGGAAAGAACTCAGGGTTGCTTGACGATGCGACCCATCACCGGCACGGGCAGCGGATTATTGTGCTCCGTGTACTCGATCAGCGCGTCCAAGTCGACGGGGCCGCCGATCGGGTTTGCGCCGGCAACGAACGCGGTGAACCCATCGCCACCGGTGGCCAAGAAGTTATTGCAAGTGATCGAGTAGACCGCCGCGGGGTCGAGCGGAGTGCCCGCAGCGTCGTGGATCTCGACGATGCGGCTGCCGATCGGGGCCGACGCGCTGAACGTGTAACCGAAGCCCGAGATTTGCAGAATGCGCGTCGTGGAGGCCGTCCACTGTTGTTCGAGGACGGCTTTGATTTGCGCGCCCGTCAGGTTCATCTTCACCAGCGTGTTGCCGAACGGCTGGATCGTAAACAGATCGTTCCAGGTGATGTTCGCGCCACCCGTCGGCACCACGAGATCCGCGCGGATACCACCCGGGTTCATGAACGCGAATTGCGTTCCCTCAGCCACGTTCTGCGAATCTGCGATGATGTCACCGAGGCTCGATTCTCCGGTAGACCCGCCGTCGCGCGTGTAGCTCTTCGTCGCGAAACCGACGACCTGAGTGGTGAGCGGGGCAACCTTGGCTTCGGCAGCAGCCGTGAGCGCCGCAGCCGCGGGATCCGGCGCGTTGCCCGGCGCCACGTCCGCGAACGTAGTCACGATTCGTGCCGACTTGGTCACCACGTCCTTGGTCACCGGATCGATCGTCAGATCGATGTCGTCGTAGGCGGTGCTGGCCGAGAACGCTTGCGTGAGCAGGATCTTCTTACCAAGGTTGTTGGTGACGAGCAGATTCGTGAACGAGTGCGAGTGACCGCTGACGACCACGTCGAACTCGCTGTCGAGGCGAGACACGACGTCCAAGATGTCGCTGCCGGAGATCGCCGAGTTCGTCAGATTCGTGTTGGTCGCCGTGGTGTATGAAGACTGCGACGTGCCTTGGTGAATCAAGAGCACGATGGTCTTCACGCCCAGCGCCTTGATTTCCGGCACGTAGCTGTTGGCGGCGTCCGCCTCGTCCAAGAACTTCAGACCCGCGACACCCGTCGGAGTGACGATGGTCGGCGTGGCCTCGAGCACCGCACCCACGAACGCGATTTTCACGCCCTGAACCTGCTTGATCACGTACGGCGGCAAAATCGGGCGATTCGTCACTTCGTCCACGACGTTGGCCGAGATGTACGGCACGCGCGCGCCCTTGTACGGATCTTCGAGGAACGGGCCGGACAAGTGGTTGCCGCCATTGAGCAAGCGCAAGAGCTCGGTCTTGCCCTCGTCGAACTCGTGGTTGCCGAGCGTGCCGACCACGTTGCACGCCGGGTTCAGCTTGTCTGCATAGCTGCAGGAGCTATTGGCCAACATGTTCAGCCACTGAATCGAGGGCTCGTCCTGGAGCAACGCGGAAGCAGCGGGCGAAGCGCCCACGTGATCGCCAGCGTGCACGATGATGGTTTGGTTCTCGATCCCAGCCTGCGCTGCCTTCAAGTACGACGTGAGCACGCCAGCGCTGCCGACGGGACGGCTGCTCACCAACTTGCCAGTCGACAGCTGACCGTGGAAGTCATTGAAGCCGAGCAGCTTGACCTTGAGGTTGCCGCCTTGGCAAAGCGAGCCATCCGCAACCGTGGTGTGGCTGCAGGTCGAGTTGGCACCGCACGTGTCGGTCGTGCACGGGTTGCCGTCGTCGCAACCGCCAGCACACACGGGCTCGCTGCACGTGACCTTGGCCGTCGCCGTGTCGGCGCAATCGGGCGTCGAATCGCCGTCCGTGACCCGGAGCGTGAGCGTCGCGGTGCCGGCCGCAGTGCACGTAAATGTGGGATTTTGTGCGGTGGCGCTGCTCAGCGTGCCGCTCGTGGTCGTCCACTGATAGCCGAGCGCTGCAGGGGCTGCGTCCGAGTCGTGCGCCGTGGCGTTGACCACCACCGACCCGCCGACAACGAGGTCGCTCGGGGTCACGCTCAAACCATCGACCACCGGACAAACATTGAGCACGCCGTTGACCAACACGCTGCCCGTCTTCGGCGGCTCCTTGCAGGTCACGGCCACACTCACCGGAGTGGTCTGGCGCGCGGTCACATTGAAGGTCGCCGAACCACCGCACGTGAGCGAAGCGTCAGCCGTGCTCGCCGAAAGCGTGATCGCGTAGCCCGTGCCGGCTGGGATGCCGCCAATGAGCCCCGAGATGGTCGTGCTGTTGCTGACGTCGAGCGCACCGGTCTTGCTGTACGAGGCCGGGCCGATGATGGTGTAGTTGACCGAGGTGAGCGTCGCACCAGAGCTCAAGGTGAGATCGAGCGAACCTTCAGCTACTGCCTCCTCGATTGGCGAGTGGCCCGATTGGGGCGCGCTCGAGCTGCAACCAGAGACCGCCAACAAAAGGCCCAAGGCCAGGGCGGAAGAGAGAACGGAAGTCGACGTCAATTTTCGCGCTTGCGTCACGGGGACATCCTTTAGTTTCGGGAGCGCGGCACACGCGCCGGGCGCTCGGTTTGTTCTTTGCAAGCCGAGGGCCACCCCGCGTTGCCGCAAGATCACGGGCAATTCGGGCAGTAACTCGGGCGTGCCGTCCGATTTCCGGAAATCCCTCTCCAGATTTCAGAGATTGGGGGCGCCCGCAGGTTCACATCGCAGCTCACTTGGCGGCACTGGGCATGCGCGCATCGACAAACGCAGAAAGCGTCGCTGCCTCGAGGCAGCGACGCTTTCACGTCGCATTCGCGTCAATCGTTTACGGCGCGGGCGCCAAGGCCACACCGCGGAACGCGGTGTTCGCGGCAGCAGTCACCAACAACGTCGGTGTGCCCGTGAATCCACCGCTGTAGCCAGTGGCATCGCTCAGTAACACGAGCTCGCCGCCGCCCGCAGCCGCGCTACCACCCTTACGGGTTGCATAGAGCGTCACGGTGCCCGCGTTCACGACCGCCGTCAGACCGCGATACGCATCCGCCGCGGTGCCCACCGTGCCCTTGGCAACCCAGGTGCCCGTGACCAATGAGTACTTGGTCAGGCCCACGCCGTCGTCCGCCACGTACAACACGTCGACGCCGGGAACCGTCGCATCGAGATCGGCAAAGTAGAACGCATACGGACTACCAGTGAGTGGGAAGCCCGAGATGTTGCTGATCACTTGACCCGAAGTCGTGGGCAACCCCGCACCGACCGCGCCGAGTCGCACCGCAGAGCCCGACGAATCAGAAACGTACAGCTGTGAGCTGAAAATGCTGACCTGACGCAGATTCGTGACCGTCGTGCTGAGCTGCGTGGTGGTCGCGCTGGTGTTGCCGAGCGTGAGGAAGCGCACACCACCGGCTGCGCCCGCAAACCAGATCTGGTTGCCGTCAGTGCTGGCGACGCCGCGCGGATTGTTGCCACTCACCCCGTCCATCACCTGAGTCGAAGTGTCGACGCTGCCGTCAGCCGCAACGCGACCGACGATGCGCGGCACCGCGGTGCCCGTGGTTCCAGCCAGACTCGCCGTCGGCAGCGGCGCGTCATAGCCAGTGAGCATCACGAAGTGCCCATCGGTGGAGCGCGTGATCAGCCCTTCGGAGGTCGCCGTCCCGCTGGCAACCAAGCGACGGTTGGCACCGATGACCGCGAGCGGCATCGGGATCGAACGCACCAAGGCGCCATTGCTCGCGTACTCATCGATGAACACGGGATTACCGGAGTTGACGAGCGAACCCGATCCATCACCCACGCGGTATACTACCAAGTGATCCCCCGCAGCGCCTCCCGCGCCACCGCTACCTGCTGTTCCCGCACCAGCCGCGCCACTCGTTCCGCCCGTTCCGGAACCAGCCGTTCCCCCAAACCCACCGCTAGTTCCACCCGCCGCAGTTCCACCCGCCGCAGTTCCACCGCTGCCCGCGTTCGAAGCGCCGCCGGCTGACGAACCCGCGCTTCCGCCGCCTCCTGGAACCGAGCACTGCACGGTGATCGAGCGCGTATCCGCGCAACTCGCGAGCGGATCACCGTCGGATGCGGACACACTCAGTTGCACCGAGCCGGGCACCAAACAGGTGAACGTCGGGTTCGCACTGTTCGCATCACTGAGCGAGCCCGACGCGGCGGTCCAGCGGTAGCTGAGCGCGACAGGGCCCGCATCCGAATCGTGCGCGCTGACGGATAGCGCGATGGTCGTGCCCACCAGCACTTCGGCGGGATTCGCGCCGACCGAGTCGAGCGTCGGGCAGATGTTCAGCGCGCCGTTGATCATCACGCTGCCAGTGCGCGGTCCCTCGTGACACGTCAGACCGATCGGCACGGGCGTCGTCTGGTGCGCAACGACGTCGAACTGCGCGCTCCCCGAACAGCTGCTCGTGCCTTCCACCGAATTGGCGTTGAGCGTGATCGTGTAACCAACGCCGACGGGAAGCGGGCCGATCAGCGCGCCAATCTTGCTACTCTGGCTGACATCGAAGCTGCCGGATTTCGAAAACGAAGCCGGACCGATGATGGTGTACGAGACGGTATTGAGCGTGACCCCCGACGCGGCTTGGAGCTCGAAGGCCACGTCACCGCGCGTTTCCGCGGCCGGTACGGACTGCGACCGGTCCGCAGAGCACGCGATCAACACGGCGGAGGTGGACAGTGCGGCGGCTGCGAGAAACGAGAACTGGAGTTTTCGATGGCGCATGCTGGGTGGCTTCCTCTGCTCGTGCAGGCGAGCGAGCCACCCCTAGCAATTTCGATTCCCAGCCAGCGCGCGGCGCAAATTCGCGAGAATTCCGCGATTTTCTGACGCTCCATCGCTGCCGTGGTCTCCCGTTTTCGAAGACCACGACCGATTTCCGAATGGCCTACTCGCCCTCGGCCGAGCGCGAGTGCCACTCCTGCAAGCTCTTCACCAATTCGCCACGCTTCAGAAGCGCGGTCACCTCCAGCGCATCCACGGCGGCAGCGCCCGCTGCCATGGTCGTGAAGTAGGGCACGTTCGAGAGCAGCGCGTTGCGGCGAATCGAGTAGCTGTCCGCGATGGCTTTGGCGCCCTGAGTGGTGTTGATCACGATTTGCACGCGTGATTCGTGAATGGCGTCCACCACGTGAGGCGAACCTTCGAGCACCTTGTTCACCCGCTCCACCGGAATACGCGCTCGCGCAATCGCGTTGGCGGTACCACCGGTGGCCATGATCGAGTAGCCGAGATTGCGCAGTCGGCGCGCGACCTGGCAAGCGAGCTCTTTGTCGTCGTCCTTGACGCTGATGAACGCCACGCCGTGATCGGGCAGCCGCACGCTGGAAGCGGCGAGCGACTTGCTGAACGCCAGCGCGAAGCTGCCAGCGATGCCCATGACCTCGCCGGTCGAGCGCATCTCGGGTCCGAGAATCGTATCGACGCCCGGGAACTTCTGGAACGGGAAGACCGACTCTTTCACGGCCACGTGCATCGGTAGCGCGCGGTCGAACACGTTCAGCTCGTCGAGCGTCCTGCCCACCATGACTTTGGCGGCGATCTTTGCCAGCGGACGGCCCGTGGCTTTGGCCACGAACGGCACGGTGCGGGACGCGCGCGGATTCACCTCGAGCACGTACACTTCGTTGTCCTTGACCGCGAACTGCACGTTCATGAGGCCAACCACGCCCAGCTCGAGCGCCAGCTTGCGAGCTTCGTCCTCGATGCGAGCGACGACCTCGGTGGGGAGCGTGTGCGGCGGCAGCACGCTGGTCGAGTCACCGGAGTGGACGCCGGCTTCCTCGATGTGCTGCATCACACCACCGATCACGGCGCGCTTGCCGTCACACACCACGTCGACGTCGACTTCGGTGGCGTTCTTCAAGAACTGATCGATGAGCAGGATCTGCGACCCGCCTTCTTCACGTGCCGCGTCGATCGCGAGCTGCACGTAAGCGTCGAGTTCACTATCCGACCAGCACGTCATCATCGCGCGACCGCCAAGCACGTAGCTCGGACGCACCAACACGGGGAAGCCGATGTCAGCGACGATCTTGCGCGCCTCTTCGATGCTGCGCGCGATACCCGCGCGTGGACGCTTGAGGCTCAACTTGGTGAGCAATGCGTCGAAGCGCTCGCGATCTTCCGCGCGGTCGATGGCATCGGCGCTGGTACCCAAGAGCTTGATGCCCGCCTTTTCGAGCGGCACGCTGAGCTTCAGCGGCGTCTGTCCGCCAAACTGCACGATCACGCCCAGGAGCTCGCCCTTGGAGGCTTCCTCACGGCAGATGGCCAGCACGTCTTCGAGCGTCAACGGCTCGAAGTACAGGCGATCCGAAGTGTCGTAGTCCGTCGACACGGTCTCCGGGTTGCAGTTGACCATGATCGTCTCGAGCCCGAGCTCGCGCAGCGCGAAGACGGCGTGGCAGCAGCAATAGTCGAACTCGATGCCCTGACCGATGCGGTTCGGGCCACCACCCAAGATGATGACCTTCTTCTTGTCCGAAACTTCCGCTTCGGATTCGGTCTCGTACGTGGAGTAGAGGTACGGCGTCCGCGCCGGGAACTCGGCCGCGCACGTGTCGACCCGCGCGAACACCGCACGCACACCGAGCTGATCGCGCACTTTGAAGATCTCGGTTGCAGGCTGGCCGCGCAGCGCGCCGATCTGCACGTCGCTGAAGCCGAGGCGCTTGCTCTCGCGCAGCAAGTCCGCATCCAGATTCGGCGCGTTCTTTAGCTTTTGCTCTTGTTTCACGATGCGCTCGAGCTGCGCCAAGAACCACGGGTCGATGCCGGTGATCTTGTTCAAACGCTCGGTCGAGATGCCGTGACGAAGCGCATCACCGACGTAGAAGAGTCGCTCGGCGGTGGCCACGCGCACCGCTTTCTCCAGCGCAGCCCACAGCTCGTCGCCCACGGGCGGCGGCAGCGTCGGCTTGGGCGCGGCGAGGGGCGGCGGGTCGTGCGCGAGGTTGCGCGCGGCGTCCGGCGAGAACTTCAGGTTCCGGTAGTCGATGCGATCGAACAAGCTGACGAAGCCGGCCTTGCCCGTCTCGAGTGAGCGCGCGGCCTTCTGCAGTGCCTCGGGGAACGTGCGACCGATGGCCATCGCCTCGCCGACGCTCTTCATCTGCGTGCCGAGGCGCGCATCCGAGCCCGGGAATTTTTCGAACGCGAAGCGCGGCCACTTGACGATCACGTAGTCGATCGTCGGTTCGAACGCGGCGCTGGTGCCGGTGATGTCGTTCTCGAGTTCGTCGAGCGTGAAGCCCACCGCGAGCTTGGCGGCGATCTTCGCGATCGGATAACCGGTGGCCTTCGAAGCCAGCGCGCTGGAACGCGAGACGCGCGGATTCATTTCGATCACGAGCACGCGACCCGTCTTCGGATCGATCGCGAACTGCACGTTCGAGCCGCCAGTTTCGACGCCGATCTCGCGCATCACGCCGCGCGCAGCGTCACGCAGGCGCTGGTACTCGCGGTCGGTGAGCGTCATCGAAGGCGCAACGGTGATCGAGTCACCGGTGTGCACGCCCATCGGGTCGAGGTTCTCGATCGAGCAGATGACGATGAAGTTGTCTGCAGCGTCGCGGATGACCTCGAGCTCGTACTCTTTCCAACCGATCAGGCTCTCTTCCACCAAGCACTGATGGGTAGGCGACTGCAGCAGCGCCCACTCCAACTTCGGAGCGAGCTCGTCCGCGTTCTCGACCACTGCGCCACCGGAGCCACCCATGGTGAAGCTCGGGCGCAGAATCACGGGGTAGCCCGTCTTCTCGACGACCGCTTGCGCTTGCGCCAAGTTCTCGCAGTGCGCGGAGACTGGCGACTCGAGCCCGATCGCCGTCATCGCGTCTTTGAACAGCACGCGATCTTCGGCTTTGCGAATCGCGCCCACCTGCGCGCCGATCAGGCTCACACCGTGCTTCGAGAGCACGCCCTGGTCGTGCAGCTCGAGCGCGAGGTTGAGCGCGGTCTGCCCACCCAACGTGGGGAGCAGGGCGTCCGGACGCTCGCGCTCGATGATCGCGGACACGGTCTCGACCGTGAGCGGCTCGACGTACGTGCGCCTGACCAGCTCCGGGTCGGTCATGATGGTTGCTGGGTTCGAATTCACCAGCACCACGTCGTAACCGAGCCCCGTCAGGGCCTTCGCCCCCTGGGTCCCGGAGTAGTCGAACTCACAGGCCTGCCCGATGACGATCGGGCCAGAACCTAACAGCAGAATCTTCCGTATATCGTTCCGACGCGGCATCGAGGTGCGCCCTTACCACACGCTGCTGCGCGCCTAGTGCTAAAAACCTGCCGAGCAGCGAAACCGGCCGGCGCAGAAATTCCGTTCACAACGCCAGCACCCAAGCACCACCCCCTCGTCACGAAGCGCTCGGATCCTCCATAAAACCGCCGGCCACGCGGCCCAACCAAGGTTTCCTGGGCGTTCCGAGGTAGGTCGGCCATAAAAAAGCCAAATCACTCGCGACCTATGCTTGACGAGCCCTCAAGCTTCGTCCATAAGTCCGCCCCCCGGCCCCTTTTTGCGGTTTGTCCGCGCGCCGGCTTTGCGAAGGTGCTAAGCGCCCCTCGCTCTCGGAGTCGAAATTCCCATGCCGAAGATGAAGACCAATCGCGCTGCCGCCAAGCGCTTCAAAGTGACTGGGAGCGGTCGCGTTCGCCGCCCGAAGGGCAACGCTCAGCACGGGATGATCGGCAAGTCGCGCAAGCGCCGTCGCCGCCTCCGCGACAACGACATGGTCGATACGGCCATGGAGCACCGAGTCAAGATCATGCTCCCCTACGGGTGAGCGGGAAGTTTTAGGAGAAGTTTAGAATGTCTCGCGTCAAACGAGGTCCGTCTCCCCGCCGCCGTCACAAGCGCGTCCTAGATCAGGTCGAAGGCTTTTTCGGAGGCCGCAAGAACCGCTATCGCCAAGCGATGCGCGTTCTGTGGAAGTCCTGGCAGTACGCCTACGCTGGCCGCAAGCTGCGCAAGCGTGATTTCCGGGTTTTGTGGATCGCCCGCATCAACGCGGCTGCTCGTGCCAACGGCACCAGCTACTCGCGCCTGATCGCCGGCCTCAAGAAGTCCGGCCTCGAGCTGGACCGCAAGATCCTGGCCGACATCGCGATCAACGACACGGGCGCGTTCACGCAGCTCGCTGCCCTGGCCGTCGCCAAGTAACCGGCCGCCCGAACGCCGTGTCCGACCCGACACTCGATATCGAGGCGGGCCTCGCGGCCTTCGGGCCTCGCGCGCGCGCTGCTTTTGAAGCTGCTGCTTCCGAGCAGGAGTTGCGCAACGCGCGCGCGGAATTGCTTGGGAAAAAGGGCGACCTCACTGCCATTTTGCGTAGCCTGGGCCAGCAGCCCGCTGAAAAGCGGCGCGAGTTCGGTGAACGCGTCAATGGCGTGCGGACCGAGGTCGAGTCGGCGTTCGAAACCCGGCTGGCCGCGCTGCTCAGCGCCGCTCGCACCGCCGACCTGAACGCGCCGCCGTTCGACATGACGCTGCCCGGCCGCGTTGCCGAACGCGGCCACCATCACCCCATCACTCAAGTCACGAACGAGATCCTCGACATCTTCCGTTCGCTCGGCTTCGAGGTGGCGTGGGGGCCGCAGATCGAGCTGGAGAGTCACAACTTCACCAAGCTGGCATTCCCCCCGGACCATCCGGCGACGGACATGCAGGACAGCTTCTGGGTGAAGGTCGACGGAAGTAAGCCTGACGCGCGGGTCCTACTTCGCACGCACACTAGCAACGTCCAGGTGCGCGAAATGAGCACGCACACCCCACCCATGGCCATCGTCAGTGGCGGCAGCGTGTTCCGTCGCGATGATGACGTGACGCACTCGCCGATGTTCCACCAGATCGAGGGCTTCCTCGTGGGCGAGAAGGTGAGCTTCGCGGAGTTGAAGGGCGTGCTGACCGAGTTCGCTCGTCGGCTGTACGGGCCTGGTACGCCTGTGCGCTTCCGTCCAAGTTACTTCCCGTTCGTCGAGCCCGGTGCCGAGGCTGACGTGGGCTGCGTATTTTGCAGCGTCGAGGCCGGTACGCGCGCCACCTGCCGCGTGTGTAAAGCCACCGGTTGGCTCGAGATCCTAGGTTGCGGAATGATCCACCCGGACGTGCTCACCCACTGTGGCATCGATCCCGAGCGGTACACCGGCTTCGCCTTCGGAATGGGCGTCGAACGCGTGTTGATGCTTCGTTACAACATTCCGGACATTCGGTTGTTGTTCGAGAACGATCCGCGATTCATCGCGCAGTTCTGAACCCGCGCGCGGAGGACGTTTTTGGGGCAGGCCGCTGCCCGGTAATAAAGCGACACAGAGGTCGTTGAACTTCACTGAATTGGAATCGGGTCGAGCGGGTACCACCAAGATTGGATGCCACGCTGCCGTCGTTCAATTCCTGGGGTGAGACGCCTCGGGTCTCAAACCCGGACGCGCGGCACCCGGATTTTGATCACATCGCTTCTGCCGCGACATTCTGATCCTAGTGCAGGTGGGATCGCCAACTGATGTGCCGCTTGGCGCACATCGCAAATCTTGCGGGGCCGCGCGCTTCGTGCGTCAGGCCTACATCAGGATTTGGCGTTTCTGGCCCGCGAGCCTTGACGCACTGCTGAGCGAGCCTGAAATGAATTACACGAATTTTCAAGGGCGGAACTAACGGCGAGGAACAAACCAGCCGTAGACTTTGTCTAAGAAATCGAGGCCCCTTGCCGCTTCACGAGGCCTCAGTCAAGCCAGTTTTAGGGATTTTTCAAAATCGGCCCCCTGGCCCGCGTATTCGATGAATCTGTTTCGGCGCGTTGACCGTACTGTTAATTGAAGCGTTTTTTTCAACCACGGCCCCAAATGACCTCGAGAGCTCCCCAAACCAAAAACCCCGCCCCCGCGCCAAACGCGACCGGTGCGAAAAAACTGGGTGCGCCCGCGCAACTCAGTAGGGAAGCAGCTCCCGCAAGTGTCAAACGCCCGGCACGCAACTTGCTCAAATCTCCGCTGATGACCGCAACCAAAAAAGAATCGACCGAGCGCCGCCCCGCCACCGGCGAGGCAGCTCAGCCGAGCGCGGCATCTAGCAGCTCCTCCCCCTCATCCCGCAAGGCAGCCATGTCCAAACAGACCGCTTCCGCGAAAGACACGACCCAAGAGTACCGTGAGGATTCCAGCGAGGATACCGCGGTCCGTCGTTCACCCAAAGGGGCCGGTTCCGAGGCACAGTCGTCATCCGACGACGGACCGGAAGAATCCGTAGACCTCGGAGCAGACGCAGGTGGCTTCGCTTCCGAAGCTCCCACGCCCGGCGTGATCGACGGCTCGAGTGACTCGATGCTTTCCCGCTACTTCCGGGAGATGGCCACCCATCAAGTGATGGGGCCGGATGAAGAGCTGCAAGCAGCGCAAGCGGTCGAGAACGCAGAGATCGATCACTGGTCCGCTCTGCTCGCGTACGTGCCCGCCGCGGAGCACGTGCTCGAACAACTCGAGCGCGACGTCACCTCGATGAACCCGGAAGAACGTCCGGAGCTGTCGCAAGTGGCCGAGTTGCGCAAGCTGACCAAGGTGTATCGCAAGCAGCGTTCGAAGCTGCACGCGGATCAACTCCGTCAGTGGCACGAGCTGACTGACACGCTGGCGCGCGACATCCGCTTGCCGGATTCGGATCGCATCTGGATGTCCAACGCCAACCGCGCCGCTCGCGACGTGGTGAACGACGCGCCGGAAGAAGATCCGGAGCGCGTGGTGGTGCCGGACACCCAGGCATACCGTCGTTACCTCGAGCGCGTGAAGTCCACGGACACTACGCAACGCTTGGCCAAGAACCGTTTCGTAAAGGCCAATCTGCGACTCGTGGTCAGCATCGCGCGGCGCTACAACCGCGGTCGTCTGCCGTTGATCGACCTGATTCAAGAAGGCAACATCGGCTTGATGAAAGCGGTCGAGCGCTTCGACCACGCACGCGGTTACCGCTTCTCCACGTACGCTTCGTGGTGGATCCGGCACGCCATCAGCCGCGCCTTGGCCGACAAGGGCCGCGCGGTTCGTATTCCGGTGCACATGCTCGACACGTACAACCGCGTCGCGCGTGCAACGCAAACCATCATCGCGCGCACCGGTAAGGAGCCGTCCGTCGAGGAACTCGAGAAGGAAACTGGAGTTCCCCGCGACAAGCTCGACAAGGTCCGCGATCTCTACGCTGATACGCCGTTCTCTCTCGACCGCCCCGTGGGCGACGAAGACGGCCGCCGCTTCATCGACTTCCTGGTCGAGGAGAATTCGCTGTCACCGTACGAGAGCCTCGCAAACCAAAAGTGGGCCGAGGAGGTCAAGCGCTTGCTCGACACCCTGACGCCCATCGAATCGCGCATCATTCGTTGGCGCTTCGGCCTCGACAACGAGGACGAGCTGACCCTCAAGGAGATCGGCGACAAGTACAACCTGTCGCGCGAACGCATCCGTCAGCTGCAAGAACAGGCGATCGGTAAGATTCGCCGCCAAATGCGCGATTTCTAAACCAAAAGTGGGGTAACGCCGGCTTTTCCTCCGGGCTGGCAGTTACCTACACTTTCCCAACCGAACCCCCGGCCCACCTTGGGCTCGGGGGTTCCTGCTTTTGTGTCGGGGAAATGTACCTCACGTGAAGCGCTCCCGAAACTTGTTTCGGCCCCGTGCGCACACGACAAAACTGAGCAATTTCGCAACATTGTAACCTAAAAGGCGACCGCGAAACGAGCTTCTCTTTACATTTTGGGGAGGCGAGCGCATAAGCGCGCACGCGCAGGCGGAGATAGCTCCGAAGGCGCCGGACCCGTTCGCTCCTTGCGGCACCACGGGCAACCCCCAACAGGCTCGCTCTCGTAGCCCGCGGGTGCAGGGATCCGTCCGAACCAGTTTCGGCCTCGCCAATGCTCCCTCCTCCCCTACGAATTCACGCGCGCTCGGCGAAGCACGCGTGACCAGCCTCGGTTTTTGGTGATGAATCTGTTCGTATTCCCGCGCTGGGCCAATAAAACTCGGCAGATCGCAGGAGTCGTACTTGGAGTTGCGCCGATCTACTTGATCGCGCTCATCTGGTACGGCGCTTCTCCTAAAACGACGGATGTCGGCTACATGCCCGAACAGCCGGTTCCGTACAGCCACGCGCTGCACGCGGGCCAGCTCGGCATCGACTGCCGGTACTGCCACAACACGGTAGAGGACAGCTCGCACGCCGCCATTCCCGCGGCCCAAACGTGCATGAACTGTCATAGCAAGGTCTGGACCACCAGTCCCAAGCTCGCGCCCATCCGCGAGAGCTACCAGACGGGCAACGCCGTCGAGTGGGTGAAGGTCCACGACCTCCCCGACTATGCCTACTTCAACCATAGCGCGCACGTGACCCGCGGCATCGGCTGCGTGAGCTGTCACGGCCGGGTC
>DASQCO010000092.1:0-15223 GCA_035634635.1 Polyangiaceae bacterium | reverse complement strand
GCCAAGTGGCTGGACATCTCTAAGAACCACGTGCCCTGGCGTGCACCGGTTGCTTCCGAGAACATTCTGCTGTCGTCCACCGTTTGGCGTCAGGATCACAACGGGTTTTCACACCAAGATCCGGGCTTCATCGATTTGGTGACGAACAAGGGACCGTCGGTGGTTCGCATCTATCTGCCACCGGATGCCAACACGCTACTGTCGGTCGCGGACCATTGCTTCCGAAGCACGGATTACGTGAACGTGATCGTCGCCGACAAGCAAAAGCACCTGCAGTTCACCAACATCGACGAAGCCATCATCCATTGCGCAAAGGGTCTCGGGATTTGGCCGCGTGCCAGCACGGACGCGGATGAAGAGCCGGACGTCGTGCTTGCCGGCTGCGGCGACGTCGCGACGATGGAGGCGCTAGCCGCTGCGGCGATTCTACGCGAGCGGATCCCGGGCCTCAAACTACGCTTCGTAAACGTCGTGGACTTGTTCAGACTGCAGCCCGCGTCGGAACACCCGCACGGTTCGACCGACCGCGAATTCAGCAGCGTGTTCACCGACGATAAGCCGATCATCTTCAATTTCCACGGCTACCCCTGGCTGATTCACCGTCTCGCCTATCGCTTCGAGGGCCACAAGAACATGCACGTTCGCGGCTACAAGGAGCGCGGCAACATCAATACGCCGCTGGAGCTCGCGCTCCTGAACGAAACCTCGCGCTTTCACCTCGTGATCGACGTGATCGATCGCGTGCCACGCTTGCGAGGCAAGGCCGCGCACTTGAAGGAAGAAATGCGCAACGCGATCATCGAGAACACGCGCTACGCGCACGAGCACGGCACGGACCGACCCGAAATCACCAATTGGGTCTGGCCGTACTGAGTGTTGTCGCAGAGCCTATCCCAGGCGGCGACCATGCCTCCTGGGATAGGTCCACCCTGAGGCGTCGCGGGCGAGGAGAGGGAGAGGGGGATTGGCCGCTCGTGCTGCGGCGGGAACACCGTCGGGTTATGAGGTGCGATGCTGGATTGCGAGCGCCCTCTCCGTTCGACTAGGGGCGAACTTCGATTTCGAACGCGGGATAGAGGCGCGCGCCATACAGCCAATCCGAGATCGACGCGTAGTTCAGGCGAACGTTGCCGTAGAGGCCGCGAGCCAGGCGGGAGCGCAATCCACCTTCGAACCACCAGGTGTCTTTGAAGGGGATGGTGGGGTTGCGCTCTCCGACGGGCACCGCAGTGTAGAGCGGGAGCTTGACGAACAACTCGAGGGCGGTGTTGTCGGAGATGAAGAAGCGCATGCCGGGGCGCAGAAAGAACTGAATCGTCGAGATCTGGCTCTTGCTGAACAGCGAATCGTCATTCGACGATGCGCCGAACATCTTGGCCCAGTTGTATTGGGCCGCGAGATCGAGCTCCAGCCAGCGCGTGGGCATGCTGCTAGCGGTGAGCTCGATTGGCACTTTCACGTAGTCGATCTTGGCCAGGAGCTTCTTCGCCAAGGGGTTGGCGATCCAGAACCACTCACCGTGGCCGTACCAAACACCGCTCCGAATGCCGAGGTCGAAATAGCGAGTGTCGATGAAATGCCAGGCCGCGCCGACGTTCAACAGACCCACGCCCGCGTGCGCGAGGTTCATGTTGAGCTGCACTCGAGCGGGAAGTCCGTACGCGACCGAGAGCAGTGCGAACACGTCACCGTCGCCCATGCCCAGCGCGCCGGCGTTGATACCCCACTGATTCGCCGGCAGGGTGTAAGCGGAGTAGCGGGTGTTTACCTCGGCCGGGCTCTGCAGATCGGAGACGGCAGCTGCGTCAGGCTTCGTTGCTGAGGAAGCGGGGACGGCTGCGGGCGGCTCGGGGGCAGCCGCATCCGCGGCGTGGCCAACAGCTGAAACCGACGCTGCAAACGCGAATGTCGCGCACACGAACAGGCGGCTCACAGTCGCACTCCTAGGAACAGAGTGCCGATGAACCCGCTCGGTATCGTGTCCTTGATTTGGGCCAAATAGTCGAAACCAACTCCGCCTTCGAACTTGCCGTAAGGCCAAAGCAACGCAACGCCTGGCGCGATGTGCAGACCGATGCTCGGGCTGCTGTCGTCACCGAACCCCACCTCTGCCGGAGTTGCCGTGCGGAAAGCCCAGCTCATCGCAGTAACGCCGAGGCTCAACTTGTAGCGAAGGACGAAGCAATAGAGCGGCACGCCCCAACCGAGCGAGATGCCACCGTTGGAGCTCGAAGCCTCGGCTGTATAGTCGAAGTCTCGCCCCAGGCGCGACTCGCGATGCTGCGGGAAGGTGCGACCGAGCGAATGAAAGAAGTACCCGCCGATCCGGAAACCCGACTTCCAGCTGTACCCCAAGTCAACGCCGAAGCTCGCGCCATAGGGAGCGAGTTCGAGGCTCGCCAAGGTCCCCGTGTGCGCTCCCCAGCCCACGGTCGCAAGAGCGTCGAAGCCTCGCAATGAGAGGCTTGGTTTGGCGGGGCTGGTCGTTGTGGCAGCGGGCAGCGCCACCGGCTGGGCGTGCGCAGCCTTCGATGCCACGACCAAGGTGAAGGCCACGACGGACAAGAGCGGCAAACAGGGTCTAGACAAGGTACGAGTAAACTCCCATAGCGGCGCGCGGACGGTAAGCAGAACCCACGCGAGAAGCAATGACTCGCTTCGGCCCGCCAATAGTTACTTCGGAACCGCGACCAGACTCGGTGGCTTCCAAGAGCCGTCGTAAGCCGCGGGCTCTGGATTGTAGATGCGCAAGACAGCATAAAAGGGTCCATCCGGCGCGGGGAGCCAGTTCGACTCTTTGGCCTTTCCGGGTGAAGCATGCGCGAGCGTCAGCGTGAGGCCGCCGTGGTTATTGTGGTTGTGGTCGACTGCGCGAAACGTCCACTCCCACGAGTGGTTTGGCTTCTTCCTGGTTACCGGCGCGAGTCAGTAGCGCACGGAACTCCGGGCTTTTGACCAGCGCATCGAGCTTGTCGCGCGACGTCCCCACGAAGTGCAAGATCGCGATGTCCTCCTTACTGGTGCTGCGATGAAGGCCCTCGCCGATCACCTCATGTTCGGCGAACAGCGACAAGTCTTGCTTGAAGCCAGCGACGAGCGCCGCGAAATCCGTGACGCGCAGCTTGAGGTAAAGGCTGAACGTTTCGCCCGATGGAGGCACCTTGGGCAGTTTGACCAACTCGTTTTCGGTCAACCACATGAGCGAGCTCTCCGGCGCGCCTTTACGATCGATGTAACGTTCCATCTCGGGTGACTTGAGCGCGGCTTGCACCTTCTCCACGTCGTCAGCAAAGAGATGCACCACGACGCGACCGTCCCCAAGCCGAGTCAAGAGGTGGCCTTTGACGCCTGCCTGCGCACGCGCCGCCGCTCCATCTTCGAAGTACTTTTTGAAGCCGTCGAAGTCGTTCATCAAGTGAACGACGAACAAGCTGGCACCGCCGTGACTCAGTGAATCGTCCGTCGCTGGAGCTGCGCTTGCGGCCGGCGAGGAGGGCGCGCTGGCCGGAGACGAGTTCGGCGGGGTGCTCGCGCAACCGCTGCTGCCAGCAAGGGCGGAAAGAAGGAGCGCTCCACCGAGAGCACGTGAAAATGGGAACGTTTTTGCGCGCTGAACCATGGGCCCGGAGATTGCCACAGGTTCCGGGCACGTGGGCGCGACCTATTTATTCTTGTCGCCGTTCGCGAGCAGACGTAACGAGCCACGAGTTGCTAAGTTGGATGCAAGGCCCATGACTCCCCTCTCTCCCGCTCGAAAAGCAAGTCTCAGCATGACGGCAATTCTCGGAATTGCCGTCGCGGCCGGAGCGGGCGTTGCCTTGTTCAACGCCCGCGCTACGTCAGCTACACCGGTGCGCCCCGAGCCTCCCGCGCGCGAAGCGACGACGCAGGCGTCGACCCCGGCCGCGGACGGGGAGAGCACCGCATTGAGCGGCTCGGTGCTGGAAACGATCGCCGCCAGCTCCTACACCTACTTGCGGCTTTCAACCGCCAACGGCGAAATCTGGACCGCCGTGCCGACCACCTCCGTCGCCGTCGGCACCCAAGTGACGGTCGAAAACGCCACCAAGATGACCGCGTTCAAGAGCGCGACGCTCAAGAAAACGTTCGATGTCATCTACTTTGGTACGCTTGCGGCGGGCCCTGCGAAAGCCGCGGTCCCTCGCTTTTCACCCGCCGACGCGTTGGACAATGAGGATGAGCAAGATTTGCCGCCCGGGCATCCCGACATTGGCGGCGCCGCGCTCGACACCGTCGGCAATTCGAACAGTTTGCCCTCGGGGCATCCCAACGTGAATGGCGCGTCCCCTCATGGCGCTTCGCCGAGCGCGCCCGTGTCGGCAGTGCCCGCGGTGGACGTTGCCCCCGCGCGCGGCAGCAACGCGCGCACGATCGCGCAACTGGCCACCGAAAGCGCGCAGCTTGCGGGTCAGAAGCTCCGGATTCGGGGCCAGGTCACCAAGGTGACCCCGGGCGTGCAAGGGCACACGTTTTTGCATCTGCGCGATGGCAAAGCGACCGCTGGCGAGCAAGGATCGGATTTGGTCGTGACCACGAACGCGACTCCCGAGCGCGGTCAAGTCGCAACCTTCGAAGGCACGCTGCGCACGAACGTGGATATCGGAATCGGCTACAGTTACCCGATCCTGCTCGAGAACGCCGAAATCCTCGGCGAGTGAGCGCAACGAGAGCCGTCAGGCGGCGGCCGCCTCAGCGCTGGTCGGCTTGAATGCCGGTGAGCGCAATCGTGTACACGATGTCTTCGACCAGCGCGCCGCGGGAGAGATCATTGACCGGCCGCCGTAGGCCCTGAAGCATCGGCCCGATACTGACCACATTGGCGCTGCGCTGAACGGCCTTGTAGGTCGTGTTGCCGGTGTTGAGATCTGGAAAGACGTACACCGTGGCGTGGCCAGCGACCGGGCTCTTCGGCGCTTTGCTCGCGGCGACGTCCGGGATCGCCGCTGCGTCGTATTGCAACGGACCGTCGAGTGAGAGATCAGGGCGCGCGGATTTGGCGATACGCGTCGCTTCACGCACCTTGTCGACGTCAGTGCCCGAGCCCGATTCGCCCGTCGAGTAGCTGATCATCGCCACGGATGGGGCGATACCGAAGCGAGCCGCCGAGTCGGCGCTCTGAATGGCGATGTCAGCCAAGGTGCTCGCGTCCGGATCTGGAATTACCGCACAGTCACCGTAGACGAGCACTTGCTCCGGCAAACACATGAAGAAGATCGAGGAAACGACCTTGGCGCCGGGCTTCGTTTTGATCAGCTGGAGCGCGGGGCGAATGGTGTTGGCCGTGGAATGAACCGCGCCGGAAACCAGGCCGTCGACCTCGCCCAGCGCGAGCATCATCGTGCCCAGCCAGACGTTATCCTCCAGGAAGTCCGCCGCGGCTTGTGGCGAGAGGCCTTTGTGCTTTCGCATTTCGACCAGCGGTCGCACGTAATTGTCGCGAATCAACGCTGGGTCGAGGATCTCGACCTCGGGAGGGAGCTCGACTTCTTGAGCCTCTGCCACGCGCCGCACTTCGGTCGGGTCACCGAGCAGCACGCAACGCGCGATGCCGCGCTCGGCGCAGATCGCGGCTGCGCGCACGGTGCGCGGCTCGTTCCCCTCCGGCAAGACGATGCGCTTGTTCGCTGCGCGCGCGAGCTCGGTCAAGCGATAGCAAAATGCCGCAGGCGAAATGCGAGTCTCGACCGGGATCTGCGTGTGGCGCGCGATCCAATCCGTGTCGATGTAGCTGGCCACGAAGTCCATGCCGCGGAGCACGCGCTCGAGGTCGTCAATCGGGATCTCGGGGCTCATTTGCGCGAGCTTATTGGCCGTTTCCCAAGTGTTGGTGCGCACCTGAAGCACGGGCAAACCGGTGGCGAGCGCCGGCCGGCACAACTCCAAGACCGCGGGCGAAAGCTCGATACCGCCGGTCAGAATCAAGCCAGAAATCGGCACTTTGTTGATCGCTGCCAGCGCGACCGCCAACACCACGTCCGCGCGATCGCCCGGGGTGACCAAGATGGACCCAGCGAGCAAGGTGTCGATCAGATTCGGAACGGTGCGCGCGAGCAATGTGATCTTCGTCGCGCGGCGGCTCTTGATTTCGCCCTCGTGCACGATCTCGGCGCCGAGTTGGCGCGCGATGTCGATGGTGCGGCTCGCGGCGAGCTCTGGGTTCTCGGGGATCCAACCGATTGGGTTGAAGTCCGGCTTGCTGAGCACCAAGCGCGCTGGCGCGGGTTCACTCACCATGCTCGTTCGTGCGCGCGTATCGCGAGCAGGAACGCGGTTCACGAAGCAACCGATCACGCGCCCCGGTCCGAAGCCACCGTACTGCCGCGCGGCGATCTCGAGGTGCGACTCGAACTCCGCGAGCGGCGTCGCGCCGAGCGAACCCACCAAAATCACCTCGGCGCTCAACGTACGCACGAGCTCTCGATTCAGGTTGCCCTCGCCGAGCGCGTCATGAGTGTGCGCCAGCCCTTCCACGACCACCACGTCGGCGTCGCCGGCGGACGCGTGAAAGTCCCGCAAAACGTGCTCGAAGAGCTCGTCACTGCGGTGCGACAGAATCAAGCGCGCTGCTTCCTCGAGCGGCAGCGGCACGGTGGGCGTGAGCGAGCTCGTCTGGCGAATGAAGTGCGTGGAGCGCTCCGGCCCCGTGTCGTTCCCATTCAATTGCGCGATGGGTTTGAAGAAGGCGACCCGCGTACCGCGGTTGTCGAGCGCGCGCACCAGACCGAGCGCGACGGACGTGAGCCCAACGCCGCCACCACTCGGAACCAAGTATAAAGTATGAGGCATAGGTTCTTGCTCAGCCAGCTTGCTGGGTGAGGCGCGCCGTCTCGCGCGCAATCACCAGCTCTTCATTCGTCGGAATCACGAGTGCCAGGAGTGACGACGCATCGCTCGTGATTCGACCGTCATGCTCGGCCCCGTGAACGAGATTGAGCGACTCATCGACCGCGGCGCCGAGCACGCGCAGGTGCCCGAGGGTTTGAGTGCGGACCTCCGCCGCGTGCTCACCGATGCCACCCGTGAACACCAGCGCATCCACACGCGAGAGCCCGGCGCACAACGCCAAAATCGACTTCGCCAAGCGGTAGCAAAAGACCTCGATCGCGAGCCGCGCGCGGTCATTGCCCTCGGCGCGCAGCGCGAGCAGCGTGCGCATGTCGTTGCTGACGCCAGACAGCCCCAAGAGCCCGCTCTTCTTGTTCAGCATGTCGGTGATCTGGTGCAAGTCGAGCTCGGCATGCTTAGCCAGGAATTCGTGCAGATTGGGATCGACGTCACCCGAGCGAGTGCCCATCACCACTCCCTCGAGTGGTGTGAAGCCCATGCTGGTGTCGACACTGCGGCCAGCGGAGACCGCAGACACGCTGGCGCCATTGCCGAGATGTGCAGTGATCAACTCGAGTGATGCGAGCGGCTTGCCGATGATGCGAGCCGCAATACCCGCGACGTAGCCGTGGCTCGTGCCGTGAAAGCCGTAGCGGCGCACCTTCTGGCGTTCGTAATATTCGTACGGGATCGCGTACAGGTAAGCGGCGCGAGGGAGCGTTTGATGAAACGCGGTGTCGAACACGGCGACCTGCGGCAACTCGGCGAATGCGCGACGCGCGGCTTCGATGCCGAGCACGTTGGCGGGGTTGTGCAACGGTGCCAATTCCGAACAGGCGCGGATTTGGTTCAGCACCGCGTCGTCCAGCATGACGCTGTCCGAGAAGGCCTCACCACCGTGAACGACGCGATGTCCGACAGCCGCAATCGTGTGGTCTCTCAGCTCCGCGAGCAGGGCTTGCAACGCTTCCGCATGCGCAGCGCCCTGTCCCAAGGCGCGCTCCGGCTTGGACTCGAATCGAAAGGTGGGCTCGCCGGTGCCCAGACGCTCGGCAATGCCGTGCGCGAGCACCGTGCCCGAATCCGGCTCAATCACCGCGAATTTCAGCGACGAGCTGCCCGAGTTCAGAACGAGGATGGCCCCGGACTTCATGCGGCGCGCAGCATAACACAACCGATGCGTCGCCCGAGTGACAGGGGCGTCATGGCGCAGGCGCCGTAGAGCCGTCGGGGGCGGGCGACGCGGGCGCAGTTTGCGCGGCCTGTGCTTGACGGAAGGATGACGAGAGTTCGTAGTCACTCGTGATCGATGGCCCGAGCAGGGAGACCATCGGGTGCTGTGGAGCGGCGGCCCGCAGCTTTTCGAACTCGGCGTATCTCGCGTCGATATCTGTAGCCGTGAGCACGAGTTTGGCTTGCGCGCGCACCATCCCTGGGCTCAAGCGCAGGGCTTCTTGAAACAGCGCGGTCGCCTTCGCAGGCGAGCGGCGACGTTTCAGCGCCTCGAATCCGCGCAGATAAACCAACCCCGGATCTTTTGCCTCCACTTCCGGAAACCAGCTCATGGCCGCATCGAAATTCGGCCACTCGCGCGAAAGCAGTGAAAAATAAGCCGCCCCGCGGTAGGTCAAAGGATCCTTGACGAACTGCCTCAAGGTCTGGTCGACGATACCGCTGGCGACACGCAGCCGCTCCGCGGCAAGCACCTCCAAGGCAAGCTTGGCTTTGGCGTCGAACGCAGCGTTCTTCTCGCTCTGTTCCAAAGCCTTGGTCTCTGCCTCGGTCAGCGGCAAGCTGGACGCTCGCTTGGTGTTGAGGCGTTTCACGTTGAACTCCGCGCGTTTTGCCAGCTCTTCGAGGATGCGGGCAAAGGTGATCAAATCATCACTCCAGGCAAGCTCGATGCTGGCGTGAAGCGCCAGGGCTTCGAGGCCGGGCTTACCCGCAACCAGCTGTTCGGCGCTGGAAAAGCGTCCGACCTGATCGGCGGCGAGCACCCCGAACAGCTGATCCACACTCGTGACCGGCGTCGTATCGATGGTGATGCCGCGCGCGCGAGTTGCCTCGGCGATGAAGGCGCGGGCCTCGGTCGGAGTCATGGACGGCTCGGACGGCGAATCGGCGGAATGCGCGCTTCCACCGCAGTCAGAAAGCGCGAACAGCAGCGCGAGGGCGGCGGCTGTCCGGAAACTCGAGAGACTCATTGACCCACGCTAGCAGAGGAGCCCCGCAAAAGAGCTGGGAAGGCGCGCAAAGTAGCGATTGCTACTCGGCGCGGGTGGCACTAACTTCGCGAGCGAGATGGCACGAATATCCGGGTCTTGGCGGACACTCGTGTCGCCAATCTCGGTTTCGATTCTGCTGTTCGTTGCCCGACCGAGCGCCGCGGAAGAGCCGCAGCGCGCCGCGCTGAAGGCTCCGAAAGCCGAAGCGCCCGATCGCTTCAGCGTCAACGCGCAAAGCGAAACCTACGTACAGCTCTACCGACGAGCGCTGGTTCCCGGACAAAACGGCCAAGTCGTGCCCACCGAGCTGGCCGCCCCAATCCACGAGTACGTGTCCGCGAACGCGCGTGACGTCGACGCACCCTGGCAAAAAGACAGCATCGGTCTGGAGTTCGCAGCTTGGGGGCGCGTTTGGCCGACGGACTCCAGCATCGAGCGTCCGTTCGACGGCGACGTGCAAACGGCGAGCATCCGACTGGAAGCGGGGCCGGCCTGGGCGCGTGTGGGACGCCAACAGATCGCTGGCGGCGCTGCACGCTTCGCCCGCTTCGATGGCGTGATGGTTGGCGCGCGGCACCTGGGTTTCTTCCTCGAGGGATACGGCGGGTTCACGGTCCTGCCGCGTTGGAATGACCAACCTGGGTATCACCACCTGGGTGCCGCCGAAGACACACTGCTCGTGTATCAGCCGCCCGCGGCCAAACGCGGCAATTATTGGCTGACCGGAGCACGGCTTGGTTACCAGACCGCCAAGGTCTCGGGCAGCCTCTCGTTTCACAACGAGCAAGCAACGGGTGGCGTCGATCGGCGGAACCTCGGGCTCGATCTGGGAGCAAACCCGCTGACTGAAATGTCACTCGGCGCGAGCGCCATGCTCGAGCTCGACAGCATGCGCTTGGCAAGCGCGCGACTCTTCGCGGACGCGACGCCCCATCCGCTGTTCGACTTGGGCGCGGAGTTCTTGCATACCGAGCCCGCGTTGCTGCTTTCGCGGCAATCCGTGCTTTCGGTGTTTTCGACTGACGGCTTCGATGAGGTCGGCGGCGCGCTCACGGCGAAGATCCAGCGCTGGCTCAAGCTCGACACCAATGGGTACATCGAGGCCTATCGTGGAACCGGGCCCGGCGCGCGCGGCGATGCGGCCGTCAGGATCATCTTGGGCAGCGCGTATCCAACCCTCGTGCGCATCGGCTACAGCAGAGTCATCGCCCCGAAGAACGGCTATCAGGCAATGCGACTGTCGCTCAGCCGTAGGCTGAATCATCGCTTGTCTTCGACGTTGGAAGCGTATGGCTACATCTACGACGAACGAGTCGCGGGTTACAAAACCTCGTCAATGTATGCGGGAACGGCTTCTTATCAGGTGAGCGATCCGCTCGAGATCATGTGGACCGCCTCCGTCGCCCAATCACCGTTCGCAGCCCTCGACGCGCAGACCATGTTGCGCGCGACCTACACGTTCGACCGTGCGGCGAAACCGAGGGGCTATTGATGAGCGCTCGCTTCCCGGTTTTCCTGCTCTGGCTTGCCTTGACCTTGGCTGCGTTTGCCGCGTGTCGAAGTGAGTCGGGGCCTGCCCGCTTTCCGCATCAGGTTCACCTCGCCGGCATCGCCTGCGGTGTGCCGGGCAAGCCCGCGTGCTTGAGCTGCGTCAGCTGTCACGACGTGGTAACGCATGATTCCGGGCAGCGCATGCCCCGCGCAGCCGTCTGTGAACGCTGTCATCAGGACACGCATCAAGTAAAGGCCGTGCTGGCAGTAGCGCCGATACGACCGAGCGGTGAGATTGCGATCGACCACGACAAGCACCTGGCCATGCCGGAAATTCGCGGCCAGTGCGTGCCGTGTCACGCGGGAGTGGTGGACGCGAAACGGCCGCCGTTGCCGCCCATGAGCCAATGCTTCACCTGTCATGAACACGAGCAGCAGTGGGCTCAGGCCCAATGCACTCCGTGCCACGAGTCGGAAGCGCTTCGGCGCACCATGCCAGTGACGTTCCTCAAGCACGACACCGGCTTCCTGCGTCATCACGGGAGCGTCATGGCGGAGCGCCAACAAGCGCAGCTGTGCCAGAGCTGTCATACGCAGGCGCAATGCCAGGCGTGTCACGACGTAACTCAGGACTTGAAGGTCGAAACGCGCCGTCCCGAAAAGATCGAGTCGGGCCAGGTGCACCGCGGTGATTTCATGGTTCGCCATGCGATCGAAGCGCGCTCGGAGCCGGCGCGCTGCCTCTCGTGTCACACGGTTCAGGGCTGTGACTCGTGCCACGTCGCGCGAGGAGTGAGCGCGAATGTCGCCAATCCGCTGAATCCTCACCCGCCGGAGTGGGTCGGGACCAATACCTCCTCGAGCAACTTTCACGGCGCGGTCGCGCGACGCGACATCGTGGCTTGTGCCGGTTGCCACGAAGCCGGGCCGGCCACCAATTGCATTCGCTGTCACAAGGTCGGCGCGTACGGCGGGAATCCGCATCCCCGAGGTTGGAAGAGTGCGCGCGGGGTCGATCAGGAAATGTGCAGGTACTGTCATGAATGAGCGGCAGTACCGACATGGCCGCCCGTTCGAGCGCGGCGCCACGTTGTCGCTGGGCGTCGTCCTGCTCGGGGCGATCGTCAGCGCCGTCGCCGCCCCGAGCTGCCTCGAGCGCCGCGACGATCCCAAGACCGATGCTGAAGTCACCCGCTGCACGAGCTGCCACGGTGATGCGAATCGCCCTGGCGATTACTTGAGGCGTGCTGCGCCGCCCATCGATTTGATGCAGCAAAAGACTTCGGGTTATCCCGGCGTCGGTGCCCATGACATCCATCTGAACGCAAGTTCGACTCACGCGGCCATCGCTTGCAACGAATGTCACGTCATTCCTGATTCGGTGAGTTCGCCGGGGCACGCCGACGATGGACCGCCTGCGGAGATCACGTTCGGCACGCTCGCCAAAACCGGCGATCTGAACCCGGTTTACGACTCGGCCACGCGGACCTGCCAGAGCAGCTATTGCCACGGAAAAGCTTGGGCGGTGTGGACCGACCCGCGCGACAGCGCGCAAGCGTGCGGCACCTGCCACGGTCTACCGCCGGAAGCGCCGCATCCACAATCCGATCGCTGCTACGCCTGTCACGCGGACGTCGTCGACGCCAATCTACACATCATCGCCCCCGAGCGTCACGTCGATGGCATCGTCGACTACGTGGCGGGCGATTGCAAACTCTGTCACGGCAGCGACAAGAACAACGCGCCTCCGCTCGACACGCTCGGCAATTCGAGCATCTCGGCGATCGGCGTCGGTGCTCACCAAGTGCACTTGAGCGGAGGTGCCAACGGTCGCGCGCTCGCATGCAACGAGTGTCACGTCGTGCCCGTGAAGGTCGAAGATCCGATGCACGTCGACGGCCTTCCTGCGGAGCTGACGTTCACCGGGGTCGCACGCGCGATGGGCCACTCACCCTCGTGGGACGAGTCACGCGCGACCTGCGGCGGGACGTACTGCCATTCGCCGTCTCCGACCGAAATGCGGGACTCGCCGCTGTGGAACCAGGAAAAGCCGCTCAATTGCAGCTCTTGCCACGGCTTGCCGCCGCCGCTGCCGCACCCGCAATCGGATAACTGCGTGTCGTGCCACAGCGCGATCGTCGCCGCCGACAACCGCACGATCATCGACAAGAATCGGCACGTGAATGGCGTCGTCAACGTGTCGGTCGACAACGATTGCACCAATTGCCACGGCAGCACTAACCCCGCGCCGCCGCTCGACCTCTCTGGCCACTCGAGCACGACGGCACCGGGTGTTGGCGCGCACCAGACGCACGTGCTCGGCACTGCGCGTTCGCGCGCGGTGCCCTGCAACGAATGCCACCTCGTCCCCCAGCGCGTGCTGGCCGACGGTCACCTCGATTCAGCGAGCCCAGCGGAGTTGACGTTCTCGGGCGCTGCGATCGCCTTCGGCGCCACGCCTGTTTACGCAAACGGCACTTGCCAGTCCACGAGCTGCCACGGCGCGGTCTTCTCCGACAACGATCCGTCGGGTGGAACCAACACCAACCCGAAATGGACTCAGGTCGACGGCACCCAGGCCACTTGCGGCAGCTGTCACGGCCTTCCCCCGCCCCCACCGCATCCGAATCCCGGAAATCCGTGTCACAACTGCCATGAGGACATTGGCACGGACGACGTGACTTTCACGCATCCCGAACTTCACGTGGATGGCGTCGTGACACTCCAAGTGCCGTGAAATCAGCGGTGATTCGAGCTGATTCTCGATCGTGCAGGTTCGGGAACCGAGCGGGCTCCGAGGTGCGATGCGGGAGCGCGACCGCCCCCTCTCCCCGACTCTTCAGGGACCTTTCGTGAACAGATGACAACCCGCGCAGCGCGGACTCTGCGGAAAGTGGTCGGCGCGGTCTTTGTGACAGCTGAGGCAGATGGTGCGCTTCGGAGCCGCCGGATCTTCGTGACCGCTGTGGCACAGGTTGCACGGTTGGTGCTTGGGTTCGGCGTGCAAGCCCGGGAGCTTCTGTACTTGGTGGCAGCTGGAGCACGCCGGCACGCTCGCGACTCCGGTCGGCCCGTGCGGGCGATGGCAGGTTTGGCAACCGGTGCTCAGCTTGCCGTGGGCGCTTTGCTGCTCGGCGCGGTGGCAATCCGGGCAAGCCTTTTTGATGGGTAGTCCAGCGTGCGGTTCGTGGCAGTTGGTGCAAACCTGGTGCCCTTTCGGCGCGGTTTGCTGCTCGACCTGGTGACAGCTGGCGCAGGCAACGGCTTGCTTTCCGGAGTGCGGCTCGTGGCAGCCGATGCAACGCGCGTGACCCGGTTTGACCAACCCGGCTTCGCGCTGATGGCAGTGATCGCAGCCGACCTTGCTTTGCTCGGGGTGGTGCGGCAGGCCCTCGTGGCAACCGGTGCACGCCTGGTGGCCCTTGTTCAAAGAGGTTTGTTGCACGCGCGCTTGGTGGCAGCCCTCACACATGGCCACGTTGCTCAGCGCAAGCTTGAAACCGTGCGGCTTGTGGCACCCGGTGCAAGCGGTGGCGCCATGCGCACCGTGGTCAGACGGAGCGAACTTGTGGCAGGAGGTGCATGCGTTTACCGCGACACCTTCCGAAGCTCGCGATTGTCCGGGGTGCGGATCATGGCAACCCACGCAATTGCCGGCACGTTGCGGATGATCGGAATGCACGCTCTTGTGACACGTGGGGCAGGCAGCGGGCGCCGACGAGAGCACGTCGTGAGGCGCGTGGCAGCTCGTGCAAGCGTTGTGCGCCGCGATGTGGCCCGAGCCGATCACGCTGACCTGCGCGTGACAGTTCCGGCAAGGCGTTGCTTCCTTCTTCTCGAATGCGTGCGGCTTGTGACACCCCGTGCAAGCGGTGTGTCCGCCCTTGAACAGCGCAGTCGCCGGAATAATCGGCTGCTGTTTCGAGTGGCATGCGCGGCACGTGTCTAGTGCGTCCTTCGCCGGCGCATGACGCTTCTCGTGACAAGTCGCACAAGTTTCGACCAGCGATTTGCCCAGTGAAGCGTGATTGGTGTGAATGTCCTTGTGACAGTCGGAGCAGGGGGCTGATTGCGGAGCGCCCTCGTGAGGCTTGTGGCAGCTGACGCAGGGCTGAGTGCCGTGCACCGTAACGGGCGCGAGCGACCCCTGCTGCTCCGCGTGGCAACGCTTACAATCAGAAGCTTCGAAGGATTCCACGCCGAGCCCTCCGTCCGGCGGTCCCCCGTCAATCGGCACGCGCGGGGGCTCCTTTTGCAGGGCTTCCTCATGACGCGTGCCCTCGAGCGTGAACGCGTGGCAAGTGGTGCAAACGGCTTTACTGCCGGCTCCAAAGCGCTTCACGGCCTCCGCTTCGGCGTGCCGAATGTGCCCTTCTTTTTCGTGACACGCAGCGCAGCGATCCGGCGTGACCGGCCCCATCTTGTCGGCGGTCGATGCATGGCACTTCACGCATTCGATCTTTTGACCGATCACGTGAATGCGATGACCAGTCACGTCACGCGCAAAGCTCCACGCTTTACCGACGTACACGCCTGCGCCCCATTGTCCGTTCAACGGCGCTGTTTTCTGCGTTTCCTGCGGTACCTCTTTCTTGTCCGCGCAGGCGATGAACGCCGAAAGCACGAGTATCGGTATCAATACCCATGCAAGCAGAGTCTTT
>DASQCO010000091.1:0-146349 GCA_035634635.1 Polyangiaceae bacterium | reverse complement strand
ACGATCGCGGCCCCGCCCCCCTCGGAAATTCATGGCATTCGCCCTCAGTGCGGAAGCAGAGCAGAAGCTCAACGATATCTTGTCGCGCTACCCCAATAAAATGGCGGCGTGCATCCCGGTTTTGCATCTTTGCCAAGAGGCGAACGACAACTGGGTTTCGGACGACGTGATCGAGTTCGTGGCCCAGCGCCTCGAGCTGAGCGCGGCGCACGTCAAAGGCGTCGTGACCTTCTACACACTGTTCAATCAGAAACGCCCCGGAAAGCATCAGCTCTGGGTGTGTCACACGCTGTCGTGCGCGCTGCGCGGTGGTGAGGACATCCTTCACCACTGTGAGAAGCGGCTCGGCGTTCACGCCGGCGGCACCAGCAAGGACGGCAAGGTCACGCTGCGCACCGCAGAGTGCCTCGCGGCGTGCGGCACGGCCCCCGTCATTCAAGTCGACAAGACGTACTACGAGAACCTCTCGATCGCAGAAGTCGACCGCATCATCGACACGCTCGTGAAGGACGGTTGAGGCCGAAAGCCTCGCCTGTAGCCCCTCAGATGATCAAGCAGACCACTTACCTCAGTCACTCTTACGGAAAGCCCAACAGCTGGACGCTTTCCGCCTATGAATCCGCCGGCGGCTATCGCGGCGTACGCAAGGCTTTGTCGATGACGCGTGAAGCAGTCGTCGAGGAAGCCAAGAAGGCTCACGTGCGCGGCCGCGGCGGCGCCGGTTTCGATTGCGGCACGAAGTGGAGCTTCATGCCCAAGGAGAGCAAGAAGCCGCACTACCTCGTGGTCAACGCCGACGAAGGCGAGCCCGGCACGTTCAAGGATCGCTCCATCATGGAGATGAATCCGCACGCGCTGATCGAAGGCTGCATCATCGGCTGCTACGGCATCGGCGCGCACGCTTGCTACATCTTCGTGCGCGACGAGCTGCACCTCAGCAAAGACAGACTGTGGGCAGCGATCAAGGAGGCGAAGGCCAAGGGCTACCTAGGCAAGACTCCGTTCGGCAAAGACTACGAAGTCGAAGTCTACGTGCACACCGGCGCGGGCGCGTACATCTGCGGTGAAGAAACGGCGCTGCTCAACTCGCTGGAAGGGCGGCGCGGAGAGCCGCGCTTGAAGCCGCCGTTCCCCGCGCAGTACGGCGCTTTCGGCTGTCCCAGCACGGTGAACAACGTCGAGACGCTGGCGATCATGCCGAGCGCCTTCGAGATGGGCTGTGACGAGTTCAGCAAGCTGAGCGAGCTGCACTCCTTCAACGACGGCGGCGCGCGCTTGTTCGGCGTCAGCGGTCACGTGAAGAAGCCGGGCATCTACGAGGCCGCCGTTGGCCTCACGCTGCGCGAGTTGATTTACGACCTGGGTGGTGGCGTCAGCGGTGACCGTCCGATTTTGGGCGTCATCCCCGGCGGTTCGTCCTGCCCCGTGCACTTGCCGGACGAAGTGCCCACGCTCCCCGCGGACGCGAAGTGGGATCCGTATCGCGGCAAGTCGATCTTGGACATCCCGCTCGGTGTCGACACCTTCCGCAACGCGGGCAGCATGCTCGGCACCTGTTGCGCGATGGTGATGAGCGACGCGGTCGACCCCGTGCTCGCGCTGCACAACGTGATGCGCTTCTACCGCCACGAGTCGTGCGGGCAGTGCACGCCGTGCCGTGAAGGTTGCGGTTGGATCGAGCGCATTTTGAACAAAATCGTGGGCGGTAAAGGTTCGATCGCGGAGCTGGACGAGATCAGCGAGATCGCGAGCAACATTACCGGCAACACGATCTGCGCCTTCGGCGACGGCGCGGCGCAGCCGGCTCTGGCTTTCGTTCGCCGCTACCGCAAGCATTTCGAGGACTACATCGTGAGCGGCGGTAAGTCGCAGACGCGAAGGTTGACGCTATGACCGTCGGAAACGTTTTCTTCCTCGTGGCGAGCGTGGTCGCGCTGGTTGGCGCGCTCACGACCATCGCTTCGCGCAGTCCGATCCGCAGCGCGGTCGGTCTGCTCATCACCATCGTCGGCATCGCCGCGTTGTTCTTGATGTTGAACGCGCAGTTCCTGGCTGCGATTCAGTTGATCGTGTACGCGGGCGCGGTGGTCGTGCTGTTCGTGTTCGTGATCATGCTGCTCGGTCCGGACGCGGGTGACGGCGAGAGCAGCGTCGCTCGCGCGCGCTTGGCTCGCTACGGGGCCGGCGGGTTCTTCGTGTTGCTCGCGTTGGCCGGTGCGCACTTCGTGTCGCGCTCCGACCTCACGCCGCACCGCTTCAAGATCGCGCCCGCCGCGCACGGCACGGTGGAGGGCATCGGCACGTTCCTATTCGGGAGCGCGGTGATCCCGTTCGAGTTGGCGACCGCGCTTCTGATCGTGGCCGTGGTCGGCGCGATCGCCGTGGCGCGCGGCAAGCCGCACGTGCGGCGCGAGTCCAAGAGCGCGAGCCCCACTGCTCGTATGTTCCACGGGCCGCTCATGGCGCGTGATGCGCAGCGACCGCTACCGACCAAAGCAGAGCGGGCTGCCAAAGCCGCGGGAGGCGTGTGATGAGCTCGCTCGGTTATTTCGTGGAGCAATACGTGATGCTCGCGGGTGCTCTGTTCACCCTCGGCTGCGTGGGGTTCTTGGTGCGGCGCAACGTGCTGGTTCAGTTGATGAGCATCGAGTTGATGCTCAACGCGGTGAACCTGATGTTGGTCGCCTTCAACCGCCAACACCTGGCTGACCAGAACGGCCAAGTGTTCGCTTTCTTCATCATCGCGGTCGCCGCAGCGGAGGTCGCCGTCGGCCTCGCTATCGTGCTCGCTTTCTACCGGCTGAAGTCCACCGTCCAGAGTGACGAAGCGGACCAGCTCCGTCACTGAACCTTCTAGGGCTTATCACTCATGCAAGCGATCGAGGCTCTGTTCCCCGCGCACAACTACACGCTGCTGGCGTTCATCGTGCTGCTACCGCTCTTGGGTGCCGCCGTGAACGGCATCTTCGGCAAGCGGCTCGGCAAAGAAGCCGTCTCTCTCTTGGCGCTGAGCGTCATGGGCATCGCCTTTGCGCTGGCGGTGGTCACCTTCCTGGCGCTCGGTCACGCCCAAGAGGGCGAGGAAGCCGCACGTTTCTTCTGGAAGGGCTGGGAGTGGTTCCGGCTCACGCGATCCGACGGCAGCAACATCATGCTGAACGTCGGCTTCATGGTGGACTCGCTGAACGGCACCATGGCGCTGGTCGTCACCGGCGTCGGCTTCCTGATCCACCTCTACTCCGTCAGCTACATGGCGGAGGATCCCGGCTTTCACCGCTTCCTCACCTACCTGAACCTGTTCATCTTCTCGATGCTGGTGCTGATCCTCGGGGACAGCTTGCCGGTGCTCTTCGTGGGCTGGGAAGGTGTCGGTCTGTGCAGCTACCTGTTGATCGGCTTCTGGTTCGAAGACGACAAGAACGCCGCGGCCGGCAAGAAGGCGTTCGTCACCAACCGCATCGGTGACTTCGGTCTGCTCGTGGCGATGGGGCTCTTGCTCTATTACACGGGCGGTCTCGACTGGTCGACGATCGACAATGGCGCCCGCGGCTTGCTCACCCCGGTTCAGGTCTGGCCGCTCGGGACCCACGTTCCCGCGGCGAGCTTGCTGCCGCAGAGCGCGGAAGCTTGGATCAACGCGCCCCGGTGTGTGAGCGCAGCGACCTTGGTCGGCTTGGCATTGTTCCTCGGTTGCGCCGGCAAGAGCGCGCAGCTCCCGTTGTACGTCTGGTTGCCGGACGCGATGGCCGGCCCAACCCCGGTCAGCGCCCTGATCCACGCGGCCACCATGGTGACCGCAGGCGTGTACTTGCTGTGCCGCATGTCGTTCGTGATGGTGCTGAGCCCAGCGGCGATGGCCACCGTGGCCGTCACCGGCGCGCTCACGGCCATGTTTGCCGCGAGCATTGCCTTCGCACAGCAAGACATCAAGAAGGTGCTCGCCTATTCGACCGTGAGCCAGCTCGGCTACATGTTCTTGGGCGTTGGCGTGGGGGCGTTCACCGCGGGCTTCTTCCACGTCATCACGCACGCCTTCTTCAAGGCCTGCATGTTCCTCGGCGCCGGCTCCGTGATTCATGCCATGCACGCCCGCATCCACGATACGGATGCGTCGCAAGACATGCGCAACATGGGCGGCCTGCGCAAATACATGCCGATCACGTTCTGGACGTTCACCGCGGCCTGGGCGGCGATCGTCGGGTTCCCGCTCACCAGCGGCTTCTTCTCGAAGGACGAGATCCTGCTGCGGGCCTACACCTCGTTCGTCAAGACGCCGATTGCCACCCTTTCGGATGGCAATGGCCTGAGCATGGAGTCGTTCGTTTGGCCGACTTGGCTGGGCTCTGCGCTTTACGCAGTTGGCATCCTCACGGCGCTGATGACGGCGTTCTATATGACGCGTCTCTACATCGGCACGTTTTTCGGCGAGTTCAAGGGCTGGAAGATCGTCAAAAACTGGAAAGAGCCAGAGCACGCGCACGGCCACGACGATCACGACCACCATCACCACGATCCGAGCGTCCCGCTAGAAGGTCCGGTTCCGCACGAATCTCCCTGGCAAATGTGGGTCCCGCTGGCCGTACTCGGCTTCTTGGCGGCGTTCGCCGGTTGGCTCAACGCGCCGCTCTTCCACATCGAAACGATGCATCACTGGCTCGAGCCAGTGTTCGCGAAGGCGAGCGGCTCGGTCGACTTGGTCGAGGGCGCCGAGCACTTGGAGTTCGTGTTCTTGGGCGCCGCGATTGCTGCGTTCGCAGGCGGCTCGGGTGTCGCGTACTGGATCTACGTGATGCAGAAGGGCAAGCCGGCACAGGCGTTTGCTCAATCCATGCCCGGCCTCCACGCTCTGGTGGTCGACAAGTGGCGCATCGACGAGATCTACGAAGAGTACGTGATCGGCGCGGTGGACTCGCTGGCCGAGTTCTTCGCTTGGGCAGACAAGTGGATCGTGGATTTCCTGATCGCGCGAGTGAGCGCGTTCCTCGTCTCGACTACGGGTACGGCACTTCGCTTTATCCAAACCGGCCGTGTGCAGACCTATGCCGCGGTCATGGTCGTGGGCTTGGGCGCCGTGGGCTGGTTCTTCGTCACCCCGCGCGCTGAAGCCAAGGTCGACTCCAACGACGAATCCGGCGTGTACAGCCTGACCGCCGACCAAGGCCTCGGCTACAGCTACCGCTGGGACCTGAACAACGACGGCAAATGGGACGACAAGGGAGACTTTGGCGAGACCACCCAGCAGTCGCTCAATTTGGCCGTGAAAGAGAATCGAACCGTTCGGCTCGAAGTGAAGAACGCGTTCGGCCGAACTGCGGTCCGCTCGTTCAACTTCGAGCGCCCCGCACCCGATCGCTCGGGTTTCACCTCACAGCTTGATGGTAACGCCGCTCCGGTGCGCCGAGTGGGGGATGTGCGTCCGACCCCGACGCCCCAGGATAAGAAATGAACTCGCTGGCTTTAGCTCTGTTTCAGTTTGCGCCATACCTGTTGGCGTTCGTGGTCGGCGCGCTCATTCCGCGCCGCCAAGGCACGCCAGAGCGCGTCGCAATCGGCATTGTGGCAGCGCTGTCGCTGTTGCTCATTCGTGGCCTGTGGCCGTCAGCTGAGGCTGCGCCGGTCGACGAGAACGCCAAGGAATGGCCGTACCTGCTGAGCGTGATCGTGTTCCTGCCCATCGTGGGCGCGATCTTCATGCTCTTCTTGCCCCGGCAATCGCCGGTGATCTTGAAGCGCGTCACGTTCTTGATCCTAGGCGTTGACGGCCTGATCTCGCTCGCGCTGCTCTCGACCCCGATGACTCGCGGCTGGCACTACCAGCACATCGTGGAGTGGGTGCCGGCGTTCGGGATTCGTTACCACGTCGCGGTGGACGGCGTGAGCATGTGGCTGATCCTGCTGTCCACGCTGACCACGCCGATCGCGGCCTACGTGGCCTTCGGTTCGCTCAAGACGCGAATCAAGGATTTGTGCTTCGCGTTCCTGCTGCTGCACGGCGCGATGATGGGCGTGTTCGTCTCGCTCGATATGTTCCTGTTCTTCGTGTTCTGGGAACTGATGGTCGTGCCCATGGTCGTCATGATCGGCGTCTGGGGTGGCACCGAGAAGATCAAGGCCGCGTACAAGTTCTTCCTCTACACGATGGTCGGCAGCATGCTGATGCTGGCCGCGATCCTGGTTTTGGTCTGGAACTACACCAAGCTCGCGGGCTATCCGAGCTTCGACTACTTGGCGCTCTCGCGCGTGGCTCTGCCTCACAAGGCTGCGTGGCTTTGTTTCTTCGGCTTCTTCCTGGCCTTCGCCATCAAGGTGCCGATGTTCCCGTTCCACACTTGGTTGCCTGACGCACACGTGCAGGCGCCCACCGGAGGCTCGATCATCCTGGCCGCCGTGCTGCTCAAGCTGGGCGCCTACGGCTACATTCGCTTCTGCATGGGCTTGCTGGGCGGTGTGGCTTGGATGTGCGCGGCCACCTTGGCGGGTTTCGCGATCGGCGGCGGCATCGTGTACGGGGCGCTCGTGGCGTGGAAGCAAGACGACGTGAAGCGCTTGGTCGCTTACTCCTCCGTCGCGCACATGGGCTTCGTGATGCTCGGCCTGTTTGCGGGCACGCAAGCCGGCATGGAGGGTGCGGTGCTGCAGATGCTGAACCACGGTATCTCCAGCGGCGCGCTGTTCCTCTTGGTCGGCGTAATTTACGACCGTCGGCACACGCGCTTGGTGCGTGACTTCGGTGGCCTCGCCAAGGTCATGCCGATCTACGCCGCGATCTTCGTGACCGTCACCATGTCGAGCGTCGGCGTGCCGGGCACGAACGGCTTCGTCGGTGAGTTCATGATCATCATGGGCACCTTCGTTTCGCAGACGCTCGGCGCGCAGGCTAAACTGCAAGCCGGCTTGTCTGCCGCAGGCGTGATTTTGGCCGCGGTGTACATGCTGTCGATGGTGGCGAAGGTGTTCTTCGGTCCGCTGTCGAACCCCAAGAACAAGCGACTGACCGACATGAACGTGCGGGAGACGGTGGCCATGGCCCCGCTGATCGCGCTGATCTTCATCGTGGGTCTGTTCCCCAATTTGTTCCTGAGCCGCATGACCGACGGCGTGTCCGCCGCGCTCGAGCGCTATAAAGAAGGCCGCGAGGCCTACCTCGAGCTCGGATCTTCGGACACGGCCAAGCTGATGGACCGCCACGGCGGCCCGCTCGAGCAAGGCTACCCCGAAGCCCCAGCCAAGAAGACCGACGCGCCTGCTCCAGTCCAAGCCCAAGCGCTGAATGCGGAGGCGCCGTGACCCTCAACTTGTTGCTCGCTGTTTCTCCAATCTTGGCCGTCGCCATCGGCGGCTTGCTGCTCATGCTGGCCGAGGCCTTCGGCAAGCCGGTTGCGCTCACGGGTGCTCAGGCGGGCATGGTGTCCACGGACGCCGGCGCGGGTCGTGCTGACGAGCTCGCGCTCGGCAGCGCGGTCGTGCTGTTCGCCGGTGCGCTGATCAGCGTCGCGATCTGGAAGGTCGGACCCGAGTCGATCCCCGGTGTGGAGTCGCTCGCGCCGTACCTGATCATCGACCGCTTCTCGCTCTTCTTCTGCTTCGTGCTGTGCCTGGGTGGCGGGCTCGCGTCGCTGCTCGCTGGCGGCTACCTGCCGGAGCACAATCTCGATCGCGGTGAGTTCTTTCCGCTCTTGGTGTTCAGCACCGTGGGAGCGATGGCGCTCGCTGCCTCCGGCGATTTCTTGAGCTTTTTCGTGGCTTTGGAAACGATGTCGCTGGGCGTGTACTGCATGATTGGCCTGCGTCGCGGCAACCTGCGCGCGAGCGAAGCCTCGCTCAAGTACTTCTTGCTCGGCAGCTTCGCAGCGGCGCTCACCCTAATGGGTGGTGCGTTGCTCTATGGCGCCACCGGCCACACGGACTTCGTGGGCATCGGTCAAGCGATCGGCACGATCGGCAAGGCGAACAGCGCGGTGAACGCGCCAATCATCTTGGTTGCGCTCGCGCTCGTGGTGGCGGGCTTGGCGTTCAAGATCAGCGCCGTGCCGTTCCACATGTGGACGCCCGATGCATACGAGGGTGCCCCGACCCCGAGCACGACGTACATGGCGGTCGCGGTCAAGAGCGCGGCCTTCGCGATCCTGCTGCGCATCTTGGTGGTCGGATTCGGCGACCCTCGCTTGATGAGCTGGGGCTCGGGCTGGCCACAGGTCTTGGCTTGGTTGGCCGTGCTCAGCATGGTCGTCGCCAACGTGATCGCTGGCCGGCAAGAGTCGGTGAAGCGCATGCTCGCGTACTCATCGATCGCACATGCCGGCTACGCTTTGGTGGGCGTGGTCGCGGCCATGGGTTCGGCGCAGGGCACCTCCAGCGTGCTCTTCTACATGCTGACGTACACCGTCTCGACCGTGGGCGCGTTCGGCGCGTTGATCCTGTGCGGCCGACGCGGTGCGGAAGCGGTGAGCTATGAAGACCTCGCCGGCCTCGGCAAGCGTCATCCGGCGGTGGCTTTGGCGTTCTCGTTCTTCTTGCTCTCGCTGGCCGGCGTACCGCCGACTGCCGGATTCTTCGGCAAGCTGTACGTATTCAGCGCGGCCGTCGACTCGCAGCTCAACGTGCTCGCCGTCATCGGTTTGCTGAACAGCGTGGTGGGTGCCTACTACTACCTGCGTGTCATGGTTTACATGTACATGCGCGAGCCTGAGCCCGGTGCACCGATCGCCACGCCGATGCGCTCTGGCTTCGTGGTCGCCGCTCTGATCCTGGCGGCGGTGTTGGTGCTGGTGTTCGGCATTCTGCCGGGCTCTTCGCTCGACATCGCGGCCGCAGCCGGTATCGCTCACAGCTGATGGCCCAGCGAGCGTTCGTCGGTCGCTTCGGTCTGCTGCTCGTCAGCGCGCTCGCGCTTTGGGGTTGCAACAAGGGCAAGACCAACTCGGAAGCCGTGACCGTCGGCAGCGTGAAGCTGCCGGCGCCCATTGCGTCCTCGTTGCCGATCGATCCCAAGATCGTGAGCGCCACGGTGAACGGCAACGGTGACGCTCCGTACGCCGGCGCAACCGGGACGATTAGCGGCACGATCACCATCAGCGGCGATCCCGCGCCGGACATGCCCGAGCTGACTTCCGCGATCCCAACGGACTGCGAGGGCGCCAAGGAGATGTACGGCAAGCTGTTCCGCGAGGGCGCCAATCGCGCGCTCGCGGACGTGGTGGTCGGGGTCACTGGTTACTCCGGTTACCTGCCGGAAGACGCGCCCGCGCAACTCGCAGATGCCACGGGTTGCGCCTGGAACTCGCGAACGTACGTGCTCACTTTCGGTCAGAGCTTGGATGTGCGCAGTCGTGACTCGCGACCGTACGTCCCAGACTTGATGGGCGCGAAGCTCAAGGCGCAGCTGGTCGCGTTGCCACGCGGTGACGCGATCCACCTCTACCCGGAGCAGCCGGGCCGCTATCAGCTCACCGACAGCATGCGCATTTTCATGATGGCCGAGGTGCTGGTCGTGAAGTTCCGAACGCACGCGGTGACCGCTCTGGACGGCCGCTATGTGATTCCGCGCGTTCCGGTGGGCAAGGTGAAGGTGTCTGCGCTTTTGCCCGTCACCCAGGCGCAAAACGAAAAAGAGGTCGAGGTGCACGCCGGCGAACTAGTCGAGGTCCCGCTGACCCTCACGTTCGATCGCAAGGCTTGGGACGCTCGGCGCACCGGTTCCCCAGCACCCGCGACGTCGAAACCCTAACGCCGGCCTTTGCGTCCACGGTTCAGAAGCTGACTGGCACGCCCGCGCGGCGTGCCAGGAGCTCACGCAGGTAGCTGAGCGCGGTATTGCTCGGCGACGAGCTCGGCGTTTGCAGACGGCTGATGGTCGCCTCGAAGCAAGCGTCGTCGCGCAAGGCGTCGCAGGCGACCAGGGTCGCAATCCAAGCGTCGGCGTTGGTCGGGTCAGCTTCGAGCTCGATTTGCGCTCGTTGACGCGCGCGCTCGGCTCTGCCCGAGCGCAGCTCGGCGAATGCGTCCGAGCGCGCCAATGGCGAATCCACGAGCGTCCTCGCGGTCGTCGTTGGTGCCGACGAATGGCGTGCGTCTGCGAGCGCGCGCTCGGTGTCGCGCGTTGCCGCATGATAGCTTCGATACGCCTCCAGCCACGCGCGGGCCTCGATGTGCTTGCCCTGCGCCTCGAGCGCGCGGGCGACGAGCAGGTTGGCCGGTTCGTCCTGAGGGCGGCGTGCCACGGCCGCCATCGCGTCGGTGAGTGCGCTCGAAAAATCTTTCGCGCGCTCGGCGCAACGGCCACGCTCCAGGTAGCTGCCATAGTACGCGGGGTCGAGCTGTTGCCCACGCTCGAAGGCTGCTCGAGCTGCGGCGGGGCCGGCGCTGGCTTCGCTCGAGAAGCAGCGAACGGCGCCAATTCGAGCCCAAACCTCGGCACTATCCGGATCCTCGGTGTGAGCTTCTAGATAGGCGCCCAGGGCCTCTTTGTACTCGCCGCGGGCTTCATGCTCGACCCCGAGTAGGTAGGCCGCATAGGCCTCCGGGTTGATGAAGCGCCCTTCGTAGCGGACTCCGTCGACCATGCGTGTCACGCCGCCAGCGCCGCTCACGCAGCTCACGCACCACGAAATGGCCAGCGCCACGCTCGCGATGCGCAGCGTGTTGCTTCGGCCTTTCTCGTGCGTTGCGCGCCGGCTCTGGATCACGTGAGCTCGCGCAAGCAGCTGAGGAAGCGATCGTTTTCTTCACGCGTGCCGACCGTGACGCGCAACTGATGCGCGAGTCGTCCACCGCGCTGATGAAAACTGCGCGCGAGCACGCCGCGCGTCTTCAACCCTTCGAACAGCTCGACCGCGGGGCGTTCGCTCCTGAACCACAGGAAATTGGCCTGGCTCGGGGTGACGGTAATGCCTGGCAGCTCGCCCAGCGCGGTGCTCAGCCGCTCGCGCTCCGCCACCACGTAAGACACGATGCGCCGAATTTCCGGCGCGAGCTCGGTGACGGCGAGCGCGCCCAGCGCCTGCGCTGGCGCGTTCATGTTGTACGGCAAACGCACCTTGTCGATCTCGGCCAGCAAGGACGGTCGCGCGATTAGCCATCCAACGCGCAGCGCGGCAAAGCCGATTTTCGACAGCGTGCGCATGACGGCCACGTTTTCATAGCGGCGATACAAGTCGAGCTGATCGCGATCGGAGTACGGAATGTACGCTTCATCGATCACGACCAACGAATTGGGAGCCGCCTGAATGAGTCGCTCGAGCCGCTCGCGATCGGCAAGATTGCCGGTTGGGTTATTGGGCGTCGCGATGAAGATCAGGTTGGGCGCGGCGTGCTCCAGGCCTCGCAGCATCGACTCGAGTGACAGGTCCCAATTGGCATCGAGGGGCACCTCGAGCACGCGCTGACCGCGAACCCGGGCGCTCATGCGATACATGACGAAGCTCGGCGTCGTGGTCATGATAAGCGGGCTGCCCGTGCGATCGCGGGCTTGCGAAAACGCAGACAGCAACATGGTGATGATCTCGTCGCTGCCGTCGCCGACCAGCACTTCTTCCGTGCTCACCCCCGAATATTCGGCCAACGCGCGCCTGAGCTCGCTCGACGTCGCATCCGGATAGCGCTCCCAAGTGACTTTGGCGGCCGTCTCGGCCAGGCGCTGCTTTGCGCTGGCAGAGAGCAGCTCCGGCGCCTCGTTGGCGTCGAGTCTTACTGCGAAGTCGCCAGCGACGGGGGTATACGAGCTGAGCTCGGCCAAAGCCGGGCAGAGAATGTCTGAAAAAGGTTCCGCCATTGGGGCGCTCGGAGCATAGTCCATCCCCGCGCCATGTTCTCGCACATCCTTGGCCAAGATCCGGCAGTGCAGACGCTGACGCGCGCGCTCGACAGCGGTCATGTACACCACGCCTACCGCTTCGAGGGGCCCGCTGGGGTTGGCAAGGAGCGCGCGGCTTTTGCCTTGGCTCAAGCCTTGGTCTGCGAGCTCGGCGGCCCGCGCGCGTGCGAGAAGTGCAGCGCTTGCCAACGCGCCGTGCGCATCTCGGATGAGGAACCGCGCGTGCCCGCACATCCGGACGTGATCTTGCTACAGCGCGGGCTGTACCGAGGGCGCCTGAGTGCCAACGAGGCGACTGGCATCAGTATCGAACAGGTTAGGCGCATGGTTCTGGAGCGCGTCGGCTTTGGGCCGCACGAGGGACGCGCTCGCGTGTTCATCGTGCGCGACGCGGACGAGCTCACGGTGTCGGCAGCCAATGCATTGTTGAAGACGCTCGAGGAGCCGGGCCGAGGCACGCACTTCGTCTTGCTCACGAATCGCCCCAATCGGCTTTTGGACACGATTCGCTCGCGCACCCTGCCGGTGCGCTTCTCGCCCTTGTCGGATGCTCTGGTCGCGCAGATCTTGCAAGAAAAGGGGCTCGACCCCAAGGTCGCCGTACTGGCTCAGGGCAGCGTCGCACTGGCACTCGACCTAGCGTCGGAAGACGCCATCCAGGAGCGAGAAGAGTTCGTGACTGCGGCGCGAGCTGCGATTGCCGCTCGCGATCTCGCGCCCGCGATCAAGTTTGCCGAAGCGCGTCGCGAGCGCGACAGCTTGCGGGGCCTGCTCGCTTACTTTGCACAGTCTTTGGCGCTAGCCGGTCGCGAACAAGCAGCAACGCGAGTCGAGCAAGCGGAGCGCTCCGCCGAGCAGCACCGAGTCGTGCTTTCGGCGATGCAGGACGTCGATCGCAATGTCTCGCCGGCGCTCGCTCTCGAGTCGATGATCTATCGTTTGCGGCAAATCTAGGCCTCAGCTGAGCGCTCGCTGAAGCTCCAGGGCGGCCTCGCTCACGCCTTCCAGCGAGCCACGATTCGGTTGCAGCGCGGCGATCACCGCGCCGAGTTCCGCGCGCTCGGCGATCTGCGTCGCGCGCTCGAGATTGATGCCGCCGATCGCGACCAACGGGATCCCTGCGCGTTGCGCGGCGGCATGAGCTTCGGCGAGCAATGCGAGTCCGACCGACGGATCGGGGCGCTCTTTGGAAGCCGTGGCAAACACGGGCCCGAAGGCGACGTAGTCCGGCCTTTCTGCGAGGGCCGCGGTGAGCTGCTCGAGGTTGTGCGTGGACACTCCGACCAGCAGTCCGGGGGCGAGCGTTCGCACCAGAGGCAGCGGCAGATCCTCCTGACCAATGTGCACGCCATCGCACTGAGCGAGGACTGCGAGATCGGGTCGGTCGTTGGCGATCAGGCGCGCCCCGGATTCAGCGCACAGTGGCTGCAACGCCCGAAGTAGCTCCAGCGTATCGCGCGCTCCCAAGTGCTTGGCCCGTAGCTGCAACAGCGCAGGTCGAGCCAAAAGAACCCGCTCTGCGAACGCGACGACCGCTCGAGGCGGCGCACCGAGTTCGCGCAGGCTGTCAACGTCAACGATCGGGTATAGGCCGCGCACGGGGGATATGTTACGCCGCCCGCATGCGAGCTGCGAGCCTACCGCTCGGTTTGGGACTGTGCCTCATGGCACTTGGCTGCGCGGGCGGGAATAAACCAGCCTCTGAAGCCGCCGGATCACTCACGAACGATCCGGCCCTTGCCTCGGAACAAGGCAATGCCGACACGGCTCAGAGCGACGCCGGCGCGAGTGACGCTGCATCGACGGCAGACGCTGGCGCGCAGGCCGAGGAAAGTGCGCCGCCCATCATCGAGCCCGCGGTTGCACACGCGCTCGTCGCCAAGAGCGGGGAGGGCGGGCCGGCTCCGCTCGGCCTACGCTTCGAAGTGATGGAGCTCGGCCCCGAGTTGCCGTGGGCGTTCGCGATCGTGAATCGCGGCACAGAGGCCGCCGTCGTGGACTTCGACGCGCGGTTGCTCGCGCTCGAGATCTTGCCGCCACCTGAATCGGACGAGCCGCCCAGCAAGGGCAAGGCCAAACCCAACGCTAAGAAGCCACCCAAGCCGGTGCAATGCCGGATGCCGGGCGATGTCATTCCGAACTCGGTCGACCCAGCCCTGGCGATCAAGTTGGAACCGGGCGAGGGCTTGGTTCAAAACTTCGATCCGCGCCTGTATTGCGTCGGGAAAACACCGTGGCCGCTGGTCGAGGGGGCGCAAATCAGCGCGCGCTTTGGCTGGCCCGTGAAGATGAAGACGGTGTGGAAAGGCGGCAAGCGTGAAGAAGAGCCCGCCGTGCAACGCGAGCCATTCGTGGCCGAGCCGATTGAAGCGCAAGGTTCGCTGCCAGGGGCTCGAGTCAGTGAGGCCAGCGAACGTCGCGTCAAGGAGCTGAGCGGCACTCCGTTCACCCTCGGCAGCAACTTCGCCAACGAGATCAAGCCGCCGTCGGGACCCAATGCGCCTCCGCCCGGACTCGAGCTGACCATCTCCGGAAGTGACGCCGCGGATGAGGGGGCGGTCACCGCGACGACCACCTTCACCAATCGCGGCGCCCGCAAGCAGGACCTGTATTTTCGGCGAGAGCTGATCACCTACGAGGTGAGCGGTCCGGATGGCGTATTCCAGTGTGATCCCAAGCCGGATCAGCGATCGCCTGCCGATCGCTCCTCGGTGCAAACGCTCCGCCCGGGCGGCAAGGTTTCGGCCGTGACCCGCTTGATCGAGATGTGTCCGGCGCACGGCTTTGCGCGGCCCGGCCTGTACTTGGTGCACGCGCGCTTCGACGCGGCAGACTCGGCCGCGGATCTCGGCTTCAACGCATTCATGGGACGTCTGGTGTCGGCGAAGCCAGCCTTGGTTCGGGTGCGTCGCGGTGAGCTGCCCTTCGTGCGCTCGAACAGCATGATGCGCGTGCGGGTCGGCGAATAGCCGTGTAGGTGCACCTGCGCGGAGGCTGAAATCAGCCGCGCGGATGGAGCGCTTCGGCCATTTCGCGCGAGACCCTCAAGGGCACCGCGTCCCGACCGTATCGAATAGGGAATGGCTTGGGTTCAGGCGGCTAAGAGCGGCTCGTGGAGCAAGCCTCAGCTCGACGTCGGCTCCGTCGTCGATCGTCGCTATCGCTTGAAGCGTGAGATCGCGCGTGGCGGAGCAGGAGCCGTGTTCGAAGCCGAACACCTCTACACGAGTCGACCCGTGGCGATCAAACTGCTGATCGCCGAACAAGCCGAGGCGGCCGAGTCGCGTCAGCGATTGCTGCTCGAGGCACGCGCGCTCAGTGTCGCGCGCCACCCTGGCGTCGTGCTCGGCTTGGACGCGGGCGAGACCGAAGACGGCACGCCGTACTTGGTGATGGAGTTGCTCGAAGGCCGCACCTTGGAAGGGATCTTGGCGGTGCGTCGACGAGTGGGCGTCGCCGATGCGGTGTACATCGGCATGCAGCTCTGCGACGCGCTCGGCGCGGCGCACGAACGCGGGATTTTGCATCGCGACATCAAGCCCAGCAACGTGTTCATCTCGCGCAGCGAATCCGGGCGCGAGGTGACCAAGATTTTCGACTTCGGCATTGCGCGCCTCGCTCAACACAACCAGAGGCTCACCCAGCAGGGGTCGGTGCTCGGAACGCCCGAATACATGGCCCCCGAGCAGCTCTTGGCCCAAGAGGTGGACGCGCGCTGTGATATCTATGCGCTCGGGGTGAGCTTGTACGAAGCCTTGGCCGGAACCGTGCCATTCGAGGGTAATTTCGGCGAAGTGCTGCTGAAGGTCGCGACGCAACCCACGCCGTCGTTGAAGGCGCGCTGCCCGCAAGTGCCGCTCGAGCTCGAAGCCGCGATCGAAAAGGCCTTGGCGCGCGAACCGTCGGATCGCTACGCGACCGTCCGTGAGTTTGCCGAGGCACTGAGTCGCGTGCCCGTTGGCAATGCGCAGCCGACCTCGCTGCTCGGGTTGCGTGCCACTGCGGCGACGCCCGTCGCCGGAGCGCGCGTTCCGCCGCCGCTTCCGCAGCCACCCTCCACACGCCGCCGCTTCGCGCGCGCGCCATACGTGACGCCTGTTCGGATCCTATGCGCGAATGGCACTTCGCTCGATGGTCGCAGCGAGGACATTTCGGCGGGCGGCCTGCTCGTCTTGGCCCCACAAGCGTTTGGCAACGAGGAAAACGTCAGCGTGCGCTTTGCGTTGCCCATCACCGGCAAAATTCTCGAGGTTCCCGCGATCGCGCGCTGGGTAAAGAAGGCGCGGGGAACCGGCGCGATCGGTCTCGAGTTCGCGGCGCTCGCGCCCGATCAGCTGGCCGTGATCGAGCATTACGTGTCCGCCATGGGCGGCGAATAGCGCGGCTAGTTCCGCGCCGCTTTGTAGAGATCGAAATCGCCAGCGTGATCGCGATCGGACGCAAAGTAGATCGTACATGCGTCGGCCGAGAACGTCGGATCCGTCTCTTGCGGACCGCCGAGGAGGTTGAGATCCTCGAGCGCCGTGGCGGCGGCTTTGGGCGTACCGTCGCTGTTCAACGGAGCCGCGAACATATCGGTTGCCCCGGAATCATTCGGCTCACAATTGTCACTGAGCGACGGATTGCGAAACAGCAGCACCGTGCCGGCGAGGTTGACCCAGGGAGTCGCGTCCTCGCCCGAGCGCGCACATTGCGAAGTCCCGGTCTTTATCTTCAAATCGAGCACCGCGGGTTCGGGAGGGGCGCTCATCTTGGTGGGTTGCCAGAGCAATTCCGGTTCGGGCGTGCCGTTGCGAGTGCTCATCCAATACACGTGTCCGGTGTCTGGCGAGACCGCAATGCTGTAGTCCTGTGAGTTTGGCGTATTGATCGGCTCGGGCGCGAGCACGACTTTCGTCAGCGTCGTTGGGGCGCTCCACACGGCCATGTGCAATTTGCGTCCACCCGCTTGTACTCGATCGAAGAACAAATTTTGACCGTCAGGGGAGAAGCTCGTGAAGGCATTGCTGAAGAGCGGTCCGCTGTCGACCTGGTTCGTGGGCGACACTTCCACACCGCCTCCGCTGAGCGGTAAGGCCGCATACATGAGCTTGGAGACGTCCGGTTTACCCGAGGCGTAGAACAACGCCGACCCGCTGCCGGTCGGTCGCGCAAAGCGCTCGATGGTGCCGTTGCTCTCCGCGAGCAAAGTTAGCCTTTGCGGCTCACCGAATTTGAGCCGCGAGAAGTCCGTACACGACGTACACTTCCTATTGTCTTGGCAGTACTCGCCCGCCTTGCAATCGCAGGCGACTGAGGCCTTTCCGCCCGCACCGCCGTTCGGCTTCACGCCGCCGTTGCCGCCATTCGACAAACCGCCGTTGCCGCCTTCTTCACTGCCGCTCGCGCCGGCCTCACCGGCGCTCTCACCGCCAATGCCGGCGGCGGTGCCGCCGCTGCCGTTGCTGCTCCCGCCCGACCCGCCTGCGGTGAATGGTTTTCCGCTGCAGCCGGCGCCTAGCCCGAACCAAGCGAGTGAGCCGAGGCCCAATGCCAGCAGCCGGCAAGTTTGGCCCGGCTTAAATAAGCGGAAGCGCATGGAGTGAAATCATGCTCTAGCGCGCGAGCGCTGGCAAACTTCACTTCTTGTCAGTCGCGTTCGGCGCGTTCGGCGCGTTCGGCGCGTTCGGCGCGGCTCCGCGCTTGTCGTGTTTCTCACCTTTCATTTCGGCGAGCTCGGCAAGGTTTGCTTTGGCGCGCGGATCGCTCGGGTCGAGCGCGAGCGCGCGCTGGTAGGCGCGCTCCGCCGCTGGCAGGTCGCCCTTCTTCGCCAGAGCCGTGCCCAGGTTGATCCAGGCCGAGCCAAGCTTGGGATCGAGCTTCGTAGCCTTGGTCGCGGTGCTGATCGCTAGCTCCAATTGGCCCGCCAAAAAATAGGCATATGACAGGTTGGAAACGTACGTCGCACGATCCGGCGCAAGCGCGACGGCGCGGTCGAGCTCTGGCAGCGCCTTGGCAGTCTGGTTCAACGCCAAATAAGCTGCGCCCAGGTCACCGTGCACTTTGGCGTCGTTGGGCGCGAGCGTTACGGCGCGCGAAAAGGCGCGTACGGCTTCGGGAACTTCACCCTGAATCAAGTGCGCAGTGCCGAGATTCGTCAGGCGCTCCGCGTTGTCCGGATCGAGTTCGGCGGCGCGGCGGAGGCGTGTCAGTGCCTCGGCGGGTTTGCCGGTGGCCAGCAGCGCGACCCCGAGGGCGGACTGGGTTTCCGCGTCGTCCGGCGCGAGCCGTTGCGCGCGGTCGAGCGCGCTCAACGCCTCCGGCGCGCTGCCCAAAATCAACAGCAGTCGACCGCGCTCGACGTACGCCGGTGCATACGCTTCATCCAACTTCAGCGCGGCGTCGACCTTGCGCAGCAGCGCGAGCACGGTCGCGTTCTTGGGCGCGGCCGCGTAATCCGTCGGAACATCGCTGCTGGCCAATGCCACGCGCACCAAGCCCACCAGCGGCGCGGGGTCCTTCGCGGCGAGTTGGCGCGCTTTCTCGTAGTGCGCCTTGGCTGCAGCTAGGTCGTCATTTTGGTAGGCGCGATCGCCCGCGGCGAGCTCCAAATCAGCCGGTTCGGAAGAACCTCGCGACAGCCCGCCCTGGACCGCCTTGGGCTCGGGAGCGGGCGCGGTTTCGGGCGTGCTTTCGCGCTGTGGCTGCGAGGGCGCCGCGCTGACTGCGGCTTTGGTGTCGGGACAGGCCGCGCCAGGGGCGGCGTTGGCGCATTGGGGCGCGCTCGGCAGCGGCTTGGGTTCAGGAGCGGCTGCGCTCGTACCCGCGGTAGCGGAGGTGACCGCGGGAGACGGCGAGCTGATGGCGGCGACCGGGGAAGCACTTGCGCAGGCGCTCAGTAGCACGCTCGTGCCGAGCGCGAACCACGCCGCGCGCGAAGGCGTGAGGTGAGCGCGGGAGGAGCAAAAACGGAGCATTGCGAGTCTAGGGTGCGTCGTGGCGCACGCTGTGCTCTTTGCCGTCGAAGCGCAACACGGCGCGCTTGCCATCGGCCAGCGTCGCGAGCGAAACCGGGCGCTTCCAGATCCGCACCAAGCTTGCCATGGTTTCGCGCGCGTAGTCGTTGCGCAGATCCACGCCGCGGTGTTCGTGCACCAGCAGTAGCTCGCCGCGATTCTCGTAATTCGCGTCTTCGACGAAGATCGAGGGGTTACCGAAGTTGGTCAACTGCGCGAGCAACTTCTCTTTCACTGCTTGGAACTCGCGCGTGTCGATCTCGTAGCGTTCGTTCCGGTTCGACCAATTGAAGGTGAACATCTTGTTCTCCATCGCGAACTCCGGAGTCAGGAACTCGTCGATGAAGGTCACGTCGTTGTACAGCGCGCGGACCTCGAACACCTTTTGCTTGCCCAGGCCGAGCCGCAAATCCCAGTTCTTTTTCACGTCCAGGTCGTCGCAGTCTTCCCACTCTTGACCGAACTGACCCTTGTCCCAACGTTCCTCGATGTTGCGGTACAGCTCGACCCCGAGCTTGTACGGGTTCAAGCGCCCGCCGCTGGTGGCCATCACGCCCGCGTTGTTCTCCGCGTAGTCGACGATCTCGCTCCAGTCGCAGACGTCGCCCGTCATCATCTTGGAGTGCCAGTACGAGGCCCAGCCTTCGTTCATGATCTTGGTCTGCATCTGCGGCACGAAGTAGTAACCCTCGTCGCGAATGATGCTCAGGATCGCGCGCTCCCAGCGTTCGAGCGGCGCATTTTCGAGCAAGAACAAGAGCACGTCCTGCTCGCGTTGCGCAGGGAACTTGCCCTTTTCGAGCTCGCGCTCTTTCTCCATCTTCTTCTTCTGCTCTTCGATGTACTCGCTCGGATTGATGAACTCCTCCATGTAGTCCTTCGAGCGGAGGCGCGGCACTTCCACCTGAGCGGGCTCTTCGTCCGGCCGCGAATCGCGGCGGCGCACGACGAAGCGAGACCAGGGGTCGATCAAATTCTCGAGCGACAAGCAGACGTCGATGAACTCTTCCACCTTGTGGATGCCGTAGCGATCGACGATGCGCCGCACCGCCGAGCCGTGGTTGGCCATCTTGTCGACCCAGCGCCGATTGGGGTCGTAGCCGTCCTTTTTGCGGCCGATCGGGTCGGCGATGTGCTCGCCGGCGTCCAAATCCGTGGCTCGGAAGGTGAAGTTGTTCTTGAAGAAATCGACGTGCCCGAACACGTGGCACATCACGAGCTTCTGATCGGTGAGGCTATTGCCTTCCAGCAGGTAGGCGTACGAGGGGTTGTTGTTGATCACCATCTCGTAAATCTTCGACAGGCCGTATTCGTAGCTCTTGCTGAGCCGCTCGTACTCCATGCCGAAGCGCCAGTGCGGGTAGCGGTTGGGGAAGCCGCCGTAGGCCGCGATCTCGTTCATGTGGTCGTAGCTGAGCATCTCGAACACGACCGGAAAGAAATCGAGGCCGTGGGCTCGCGCGATTTTTTCGATCTTTTCTTGTTCGTCCCTCAGGTAGCGCGGCAGCGTCGTGTTGGTAGCAAACTGCGACATTGTCGTTACTTCCCTTTACCCAAGAACTCTTTGATGCTGCCTACGACCGCGTCCCGATCACGAATCTCACTGGTGATCACTCGCTCGTCACTCGCGAAGTGCTCGCGCAAGTCCTTCACGAACTGCCCGGAGCCGTACGGACTCTCGACCTGGCCGTAGGCGAACATGTTCACCTTGGGCAGGATTTCTTTCTTCATCAGCTCGATGCAGGTGAGCGTGTCGTCCATCGACCAGTTGTCACCGTCGGAGAAATGGAAAGGATAGATGTTCCACTCCGCGGACGGATAGTGCTCGTCGATGATTTGCGCACACAGCCGGTACGCGCTCGAAATCATCGTGCCGCCCGATTCGCGGGTGCGGAAGAACGTTTCTCGATCCACCTCTCGCGCGACCGCGTCGTGGATGATGTAGCGCGATTCTAGGCCTTGGTATTGGCGGCGCAGCCAGGTATCGATCCAGAAGCTCTCGATACGCACGATCTCTTTCTGCTCGTCACCCATCGAGCCAGAAACGTCCATCATGTACAGGATGACGGCGTTGGCGACGGGCTCGTGATCTTCCTTCCACGAGCGGAAGCGCTTGTCCTCCTTTTGCGGGACGATCACCGGATTGCCTGGGTCGTACGCGCCGCTGGCGATCGAGCGGCGTAGCGCCTCTTTGTAGGTGCGCTTGAAGTGTCGCAGGGACTCCGGACCGACGCGACGGATCCCCGTGTAGCGATCCTTGGCCGCGATGATGCGGCTCTTGCCCTTGTTCTCGATCGCGGGCAGCTCCAGCTCTTCACCCAAAATGTCCGCTAGCTCGTCGAGCGTGATGTCGACCTCGAGCACGTGATCGCCGGCGTCCTTGCCGGCCTGCCCCGCGCCGTCTTCCCCCTCGCCTTGTTCCCCGCCGACGGGGTCACCGGAATCACCCTTGCCTTGACCAACACCACCCTTTTGCTTGTCCCCGAAGGTGAAGCGCGGGATGTCGATCTGCGGGATCGGAATCGAGACGAGATCCTTGCCCTTGCGCCCCAGCATCTCGCCCTGCGAAATGTAGCGCCTGAGGTTCTGGCGAATCTTGCCGCGAACGATGTTGCGGAACCTTGAATGGTCCTGATCGATCTTGAGCGACATTCAGGAACTATTCTTGCACGTTTCCAGGACTTGCGGGCCTGCTAAGAAGGGGCACCGTCAGCTTACCTACACGTGTCCAACGGCGGCCAAAGCTCGCGTTTTCGGCGCTTGGAGCATGTGTTTCGGGCCGCTAGTCCGGTCAGTGATGTCTCGACCATCGTCGAGGTCTTTGGTAGTGAGGACCCTCGGAGCAAACACGTGGCACCGGGCGAGAAGTACCTAAAGTTTCGCTGCACCGGGTGCGGCAACTGCTGCAAGGAGCCGCTCCTGCCGCTGACCGACTCGGACATCAAGCGCATCGTGCGGCACACGGGCGAACGCAGTCACGAACTCGTGCGCTGGGTCGATCGCAACGGCATCGACATGGATGACGAGCCGGAAGCGTTCGTCATGTTGCGTCAGGGCAAGCGCGTGATGGTGCTGCGCCACCGTAACGAGGGTGGAGGCTGCCGTTACCTCGGCTCGGATGACCGCTGCACGATCTACAACCACCGTCCGCTTGGCTGCCGGATCTTCCCGTTCGATCCCACCTTCAAGGAGGACGGCAAGCTGCATCGCCTCAAGCTCATTCAAGCGACGGATTGCCTGTACGAGCTCGACGGCGAGAACGATCTCGGCAAAATCCAGACCCTGCACCAAAAGCACCTCGCGGCCACCAGCGCGTACCAAAAGAAAGTCGCCCGCTGGAACACCCGCCAGAACGAGCGCAAGGACCGGGGCAAAAAGGCCGAGACCGCGGCTGATTTCCTAGCCTTCCTCGGTGTCTAGGTATTTTTAACCAGGCAACCGCACGCTGCCTTATCTGGCGGCTGGCACGGCCGTCTTGGTGTGAACACGACATTGTCGCACACCGCCGACCGCAACTCGCTGCCCGACATCGACGCCGTTTCACGTCGGGACACCCGTGCGACCAAGGGGCGCACGGTGCTGGTCGTCGACGATGACCCGATCATCCTCGAAGTCACGCGCGAGCGGCTCGAGGGCGCAGGCTACGTCGTGCACTGTCGCGAAGAGGCGCTCGGCACCTCGCAGTGGACGGCCGAGTTCCAGCCCGACATCGTATTGCTGGACGTGAACATGCCAGCGCTCACCGGCCCCGATCTCGCGCAGCTGATGAGAAAGCGCCGCGCCACCAAAGACATCGCGATCATCTTGTACTCGTCGGTCGAATCGACCGAGCTACAAGCCAAGGTGCGCTCCACCGGTGCGGTCGGCGCCATTCAAAAAAGCGCCGACGCCCGCCGCTTCCTCGAAGAATTCGATCGCCTAGCCGCCCGCACCACGCGCTCCCAGTAGCCGCCAATCGCGTTTTCTCGAGAGTGGGCGCCCGCGACCCCGCCACGCACCTCACACAACGCGATGTTCCCGTCGCAGCGCGTTCCTACCGTGGCAGCTCGATGAGCTCACAGGAAGCATGTGGTGCCGTGATGCGGCTCCCTGATTTTTGAACCGCCAAGCCGCCAAGAAGAGGGGAGATTGGGGTTCACTCTGACAGCCGTGCCCTTCGAACATACGACTCAGCGTGACGCATTTCGCGCCCCCCAAAATCTCACAGTCAGCTCCGGTGGACGCTGAGGGCCCTGGGACGTGGAGTGGATTTGGCGGCTTGGCGGCTTGGCGGTTTAAATCTCCCTCTCGTAGAGCGCCGTGATGTGACGTTTCGGTGCCTTGCTTGGGGGGCTTTGATTGGCTAACAGAGAGTCATGGCTGACAAGAGTTATCTGGTTTTGACGGCGGTGGGACCGGATCGGCCGGGGTTGGTGAGCGAGATTTCTTCGCTCGTTCTCAGTGCGGGCGCAAACCTCGAGGATAGCCGGATGGCGATCTTGGGCGGCGAGTTTGCGCTGTTGGTGTTGGTCTCGGGCGACGAAAAGGCGACGCGTGAAGTTGCTGCTCGCGGTGACGCGTTGGGTGCAAAGCTCGGTCTTCGCTTGCTCACCAAGCCGACCACTTCCCGTCAGGTTGCGACGGACTTTTCGCCCTTCGAGATCCGCGTCACGGGCGTGGATCGGCCGGGCATCGTGCAGCGCGTGACGGGCGTGCTCGCCGGGCGGGGCGTGAACGTCGCGTCGTTCGAATCGCGGTTGGAGTTTGCGCCGGAGAGCGGGACGCCGATGTTCATTTTGGAGGCAAGCTTGCAGATTCCCTCCGCGTTGGCGCTCGAAGATCTGCGCCGCGAACTCGGCATCGCCTGTGAAGAAGAGGACTGGGAGTACACGCTCGAGGCGAGCTGAGGCGTCTTTGCGGCTCCAAGGGCGTCGCGCGGGCGGCGCGTGGTAGGGTAGGGCGCCATGCTCGTTCGCCCCCGCCGGAATCGGCTCACTCCGCAAATGCGCGGCCTCGCCCGCGAGACCACACTCAGCCCCGAACAGCTCATCTACCCGATGTTCGTGCAAGAAGGGGAGCGGCAGCGCACGCCCATCTCCTCCATGCCCGGACAAGCGCGCTTGTCGATCGATTTGCTGGTCGAGACCGCGGCGCAGGCCTTTTCGCTCGGCGTGCCCGGCGTCGCTCTGTTCCCTGCATTGAGCGATGATCTGAAAGATCCGCGCGGCGCCGAGAGCGCGAACAGCGCGGGTCTATTACAGCGCGCCGTGCGTGCGCTCAAATCTTCCGTGCCCGGCTTGCTGGTGATCACCGACGTCGCGCTCGATCCGTATTCTTCGGACGGGCACGACGGCGTGGTGATCGACGGTCGTATCGACAACGACGTTACAGTGCCGATTTTGGCGCAGATGGCCGTCGCACAGGCTCAAGCCGGTGCCGACATCGTAGCTCCGAGCGACATGATGGATGGCCGCGTGGGCGCGATCCGCAGCGCGCTCGACGCGGCCGGCTTCAGCCAGGTCGGGATCTGCTCTTACTGCGTGAAGTATGCCTCCGCTTTCTACGGTCCATTCCGTGAAGCGCTGGATTCGGCGCCGCGCGGGGGTGACAAGAAGACTTACCAGATGGATCCCGCGAACGTGCGCGAGGCGCTGCGCGAAGTGCGGCTCGACGAAGCCGAGGGCGCCGATTGGCTGATGGTGAAGCCGGGTTTGCCCTATGCCGACGTGATTCGGCACGTGCGCGAGCTCACGGCGCTGCCCGTCGCCACCTATCAAGTCAGCGGCGAGTACGCGATGCTCAAGGCGGCCGCTCAAAACGGCTGGCTCGACTACGACAAGTCGATTCTGGAAACGCTGCTTTGTCTACGCCGCGCCGGCGCAGACATCATCTTCACCTACGCAGCGATCGAAGCCGCAAAGCTATTGGGATAGGCTCTCTAAGAGCGGGTCCTAAAACCCCGCTCTAAGCCTTCACTCAATCCCCAGCACCTTCTGGTAGCTCGCGCGCACGCTCTCGGTCACGGCCTTGTAGCGCGCGAGTAGGTGCTCGCTCGCGCGCTGGCCCTGGCCGTCCTGGAAGCCCATGCGGCGCGCGAGCTGCGCGAAACCCGCGTTTCGGGCGTCGACGAGCGCGCCGCCGCTGCTGCTCACGCCGCTCTTTACGACGATGCGCTGCTCGAGCTGTCGCAAAAACCGGTAGCCGTCCTTGAAGACCTCGAAGTGGGTGGTGCTGAGGTAGCCGCCCGCGTGCAGCGCACTCATCGCGACGCCCAAATCCGGCGTACGGATGCGTGAATCGCTGCCATTTTTCATCTGCAGCCATTGCACCGCGAATTCGATGTCGAGCAGCCCGCCGTGGCCGGTCTTCAGGTTGTAGCGGCCTTCGCGTTCGCGCCCCTGCTCCTTCTCGAGCCGGATGCGCAGGTGGTGCATCTCCGACGCGGGGGGCGCGCCACCTTCGTACGCCGCACGCCAGGCGATGGTCAATGCACGGCGTAGCAGTTCCGGGTCGCCGACCACGCCGCGCGCGCGCAGCAGCGTTTGCCGCTCCCAGGACGCGCCCGAGGAGAGCACCGCGGGGCCGGTTTCGGCGTCGCCGCCGTCCAGCGGTTGACCGTGATAGCGCGCGAACGACGAAAGCGACGTCACGAGCAGTCCGTGCGAGCCGGACGGCCGCAAACGCGCGTCGAGCTCGTAGCCAGGGCCGGCTGCGTGCGATTCGCTGAGCAGGCGGATCACGCGCTGCGCGCCGCGCACGAAGTAAGTCGTTGCTTCTTGGGGATCCGGAGCTGCACTGGGCAAGAACGTGAACACGACGTCCAAATCCGAGCCGTACCCCAAATCTCGACCGCCCAGTTTGCCCAGCCCGAGCACCGCGAAGCCGGGCACGTCACCGAACACGTGCCGCACCACGCACGACAAGATCTCTTCGGCCAAATCGGCCAAGATGCGCGTGGCGTCGCGCATGCCAATCGTGCCCGCGAGATCGGCGACCGCCACTTCGACGGTGATGCGCCGCTTGGCCGCGCGCAGCGCACCAATGAAGGACTCTTCGCGTTCATCGCGATCGGCATCGGGTGAGAGCGACTCGGCCGCGTTCCAGATCTCGGCGCGAACGGCGGCTTGCGGATCGCTCACGGCGCCCCCGCCGAACAGGATCACGTCTGCCAACTCCGGTCGGCTCGACACCGCATCACCGACGAATGCGCTCGCGCCAAAGGCCGTGATCAGTCGCTGCAGCGCGCGCAGATCCGCGCCGAGCGCGTTCACGTACGCGGCCGGAGCCAGGAATTTGCCGAAGAAGGAGCGCAAATAGCGAGCGGCTTGCTCGGGATCCGCGGAGTTCGACAGCGCGTCCAGCACGCTGTCGGCAAGCCCAGGCAAGCGATCACGAGTGAGCGCACCGAGTAAGCCGTCCGGTCGTCGGGCGAGCGCGGCCACGTGCTCGCCCATGTCGGCGCTCTTGAACTGCTCCTCGGCGACGCGGCCGAGCTCGGGATCGGCACCCTCGAACTCGCTCGGCAAATGCGCGCGCGGAGTACTCGGTCCGGCGGTCGTCAGCGATTGGAAAGTGGTGCTCACCCGTTCGCGCGCGAGTTCGAGCTCACGTCGAAGCCCCTTGCCGTCGCTGAAACCCAAGCCGCGCGCGAGTCGTTCGAAATCTTCGTCGTCGCTGGGCAGCAAGTGCGTTTGTACACCGGTCGCCCACTGCACCCGGTGCTCGACACGGCGCAGCAAGACGTACGATTCGGCGATCCCTTGCGCTTCGCGATCGCTCACCAACCCTTGACTTCGGAGCCGCGCCAGCGCCGGCAGGGTGCCCTGAACGCGCAGCGCCTGCTCGCGTCCGCCCCACACCAATTGCAGCGATTGCACGAAGAATTCGGCCTCGCGGATGCCGCCGCGGCCGAGCTTCAGGTCGCGCTGCGGGTCGGGACTGAGCTCGTTGCGCGAACGCACCACGAGCTCGCTCAACGCCTCCGCGATCGTCGGATCGACGCGGTTCCGATACACGAAGGGCGTGATCAATTCGCGCCCGAGTAGTCGACCGAGTTCCAAGTCCCCCGCGCAGGGGCGCGCGCGAAGCAGCGCCGCGCGCTCCCACAGCCTGCCCCAAGTTTCGTAGTAGCGCTCCGCGGCCGCGACCGAGTTGACGATCGCGCCGGTCGCGCCTTCGGGTCTCAGTCGCAGGTCGACGCGCCAGATCAATCCGTCTTTGCTGGGCGTGCCCATGGTGGCCACGGCGCGCCGCACGACTCGGTTGAAGTGCTCGTGAAGCGAGAGTTTGCTCTCTCCCTCGTCGGTGTCGTAGATGAAAATCACATCCACGTCCGAGCCGGCGTTCAGCTCGTTTCCGCCCAGTTTTCCCAGGCCCAGCATCACCAGCGTCGAGGGCAGACCGTCCGCGCGCAGCGGCGCGCCAAAGCGTTCGGCGATCGCAGTTTCGGCCTCCACGAGCGACGCATCGAAGGCCGCAGCGGCTAAGTCACTGAGCTCGCTCGCGGTGACCTCGATGCCCGCGCCGCCCAGACGCAAGGGCAAGAGCTCGCGCAGCGCGATGCGCGCCTTCTCCGCCCACACACGCCGGCGCAGTTGCGCGATGCCTCGCTCCGGATCGTCGGGCGTCTTGATCGCGTTGCGGAGCGCGGGGAACAAGTCACGCGCGCGGCGGCGCGCGCGAAACCCTTCCTGCGCGATGCGATCGAGGGCATCGTGTTGAAAGCCGGCGCTCGGTGTCAGGGCGGGGAAGGCCGACCCGAGCAACACGCCCAGCGCTCCGCCCTCGCGGCCGCTCTGCTCCGCGAGCAGCATCCGGGCCCGCTCGGGCGCGATGGCCAAGGCCAGGTTTTCGAGTTCTTGGGCGAGTGTCACAGTGGTTTTCGGGTGAATTTTCGCGGTCGGACCTGGACCCGGAGCATAGCCTCTTGTCCCCGAGCCCGCCTGACCGTACGAACCGTGGGCATGCGGTTTTTGTGCATCTCGGACATTCACGGCCAGGCGGCTGCTTTGGACGCCGTGATCAAAGAGGCGGACAGCCTAGGCTGGGACCAGCTCGTGGCCTGCGGCGATCTGTGTTTCCCCGGTCCGGCTCCGCTGGCCGTTTGGAAGACCTTGCTCAGCCACCGCGCGCTCTGTGTGCAAGGGGTGGGTGACCGCGCGCTCGCCCAGATCGATCCGAACAAGCTGAGCGCCACCACCGAAGTCGAACGCAACCGCATCGAACGCCTGCGCCAGGTGCAGCACGAGCTCGGTGAAATCATCGTGACGCGCTTGGGTCAGTTGCCCGCAGTGGCGAGCTTACCCATCGAGTCAGGCCACACGCTGCTCGCCGTCCATGGCTCACCCTTGGACCCGAGCGAGCCGTTCACCGCCGAGATGAGCGACGACGAACTGATCGCTCTGCTCGGCGACGAACCCGGCGATCTGATCATCTGCGGCGGCAGCCACGTCGCCTTCGACCGCACCGTCGCCGACGTCCGCATCGTCAACGTCGGCTCCGTCGGTGAAGCCCCCGGCGGCGGCTACGCCAACTTCACCATCGTCACCACCTCCGCCCTAGGCATCAACGTCGCCCAACACGTGATCACGCTGGATTGAAGAAGGGGGGCGCCCCCAACCCAGCAACGCACCTCACAATACGCCATAGTTCCCGGCGCGGTGCGGCGTGCGTAGGACGGCGGTCGATCACGTTGCCGAACCCGAGAGCCCCAAGCGCGTCTCCCTGAGATTTGAACCGCCGAGCCGCAGAGGCCGCAGAGATCAGAGGGAGATTTTGGGGGTTCGCGTAATCAGTCGCTTGGCGTCGTAGATACTGCGCGGGCGCGACTTGGATTGGGAACCACCAATCACCCTGTGGTTCTGAGGCATGTACTTCGTGTCGCTGGGTCTTGCTTGGCGCTCTGCGGCCTCTGCGGCTCGGCGGTTAGTCCCCTCTCTTCTCTCGAGAGTCGTCCGTGACGCCGAAGGCTTTGACGGTTGCGACGTGGTGCGTGACCATCAAACCCAAGGAGACGTTAGGGGTTGCGTTCGATGAGGAGGAGGCGGGCTTCGGGGGTGTGGCTGATGGGGCCGGGCGGGAATTCGGCTTCGAAGCGGGTGCCGAGTTGATCGACGAGGGCTTGCCCTTTGGCTTGGGCGAGGGCGCGCAGCGGGCCGAGGCGAGTCAGGGCATGCCAGATGCTCGACGCGCTGTCGTGGCGCATTTCGAAGGCGACGCGCACGTCTTCGCGAACGCGCGACGAGGCGGCGTGTGCGCTGGCTTCGAGCTCACCTTGCCATGAGCGATCGTTGGGAAAGGACTCGGAGAGCAGGCGATGCATGACGTCGAAGGGGCCGCCGTCGTCGGTGTCTCGGGGCCAATACACGACTACGGCGAGGCCTCGTGGCTCGAGTAGTTTGAGCCAAGAACCGAAGGTTGCGGCTGCGTTGGGCAGCAGCTGTAGACCGAAGGCGCTGTACAGCGCGACGACGGGTTCGGAGGGCTTCCGCAATTGCGTTGCGTCGTCACGCTCGACCGACACGTTCGCGAAGCGCGTGTTGTTCTCGCGCGCCAGTTTGACCATTTCGCCCGACCAATCGCTGGCTAGGATGCGGCGCGTGGGGAAGGCGCGCGCGAGCAGGCTCAGCTCGCGACCGGGGCCCGCGCACGGCACCAAGATCGAGCCAGGGTTGGGTAACTCGCTGGCGCGACCGACCAATGTGCCGAGCGCCGCGGCCAAGTAGGGCACGAAGCGCGGGCTGAAGTAGGCGTCGTAACCGTGGGACGCTTCATCCCAAGCAATTTCGATCGGACTCCGGTCTGGCTTCGACTCGTTCATTTAGCTCCCAGCGCGGCAGATCGATGGTGCCCAACGCGCGCGTCAAGCTTGGTCGGCGTTTCGAACCGCGTACACGAAGGAGCGTAGCAAGCCCTCGTGCTTCTTGCGCGGATTTTGCGCGAGCTCCACGCCGCTCGCCACGTCGACTCCGAAGGGTTTCAATGCGCGGATGGCGTCGGCCACGTTGTCCGGGTAGAGCCCGCCGGCGACGATCACCTGGCGAGTCTTGGTCAGCGGCTCTGCCAGCGTCCAGTCGAAGCGAGTGCCGGTTCCACCGAGCTCACCGCTGGCGCTCTTCGCATCCAGAAGCAGGCGTTCGCCGCCGTACTCGGCGGCGCGCGCGACGTCCGCCGCACTGCCGATGGCGATGGCTTTGTACGCTTCGGGCTGGACGGCTCCCAGGTCCGCCGGTGTCTCCGCGCCGTGCAGTTGCAACCAGCGAATGCCGGTCGTCTGGCGCAAATCCTCGAGCTCGTCAGTGCTGCGGTTGGCGACGATGGCCACGAGCTCCACCAAGTCACCGACGGACTCCACGATGTGCGAAGCGGTTGGAATATCGATCGCGCGCTTCGACGTCGGCACCAGGTTCAACCCCAGTGCGTCCGCCCCTGCGGCGATCGCCAGCAGTGCGTCGTCAACGCTGGTGATGCCGCAGATCTTGACGAAGGTCATGGGGACGCTTGGGGGGCGGGCTACTCGATCTTGAGCAGCTCTTTGACGGTGGCGATCACCTGGGGAGCCTGGATGGGCTTGGTGATGTAGGCGTTGGCGCCGAGTTGCAGCGCGCGTTGTCGATCCTCTTGCGAGCCTTCCGTGGTGATGATCACGATCGGCGTGTCCTTGTGCACCGGATCGGTGCGCACGCGCTTCACCAGCTTCAAGCCATCCATGATCGGCATGTTGATGTCGGTCACGATGATGTCGTAGCGGGCCGACGCGAGTTTGCGCAGGCCGTCAACGCCGTCGTCCGCTTCAGTCACGCGCAGGTTCTTCACGCGCGCCAACGCGAACACCAAGAGCTGCCGCATCATCGGCGAGTCTTCAACGATCAAGCACGAGTATTCCGCCATGAGTCACACGCTGAGGTCCAAGAACGCTTCCAATCCCGGGAGCTTTTGCTCCGCTTGCGCGAACAGGCTCGCCGCGACGAGGGCTTGCGCCGCGTGCTGGCCCAGTAACTTGAATAGCTCGAAGTCCACCTGGTCGAACTTGTTTTTTTGCGCCAACGTCGAAAAGATGGCAATTGTTCCGACTACCCGGTCATCAACCGAGAGCGGAATCACGGCTGGCGGATCCTTGAGGGTGCCCTGGCTCGGGTCGGAGTCAGCCACGCTCGCCGAGCCTTTCCGGAGGACCTCACCGATCCGGGTCCCGGCAATCCTCACCGGAACCAGCTCGTTGCCCGGTACGCCTTCGGAGGCGATCGGGATCAGCTGTTCACCCTCGGGGTTCACCAGGTACATCGCGTAACGCTCTGCGCCAACCAACTGGGCCAACACCTCTTTGATGCGGCGGGTGACCCCGCGCGGGGAGAGGCTCGAATGCAATTGGTTGCTGGCCACGAACAGGTTGGCCAGATTGGCAAACTCCGACTCCACCTCTTGCACGCGCGCGGTGAATTCGGTGGTTGCTGCCTCCGCCTGCCGGGCTGCCGAAACGAGCTCGCTCTTTTCGCTCTCGAGTCGTTCGATCTTTTTCAACAATTCACGGACGGCTTGATCGGCCTCTACCTTGGCTCGCAGGCTTGCGTTCTCGCTCTCGAGATCCTGCAGGCGCCCCTGCATGCGCTCGTGCTCACGTACGAAGTCTTCAGTGAGCTGCGTGCCTCGTGAAAACTTTCTCAGAACCTCGTCGCGTTCGGTCCTGAGATTTGTGGAAGGGGTATCGCTGTCCGTGCCCCGGCTCCGATTGTCCTTCGTCATCGAATCTCACCAGTATAGACGGACCTTTGGGGCGCGCGGAAAGTCTCCATATTTTCCTCGGGCTTTCCGCCGCCACTTTGCTGTCTGCCTCGCCCTTGTGCTCCGCCTCTGTCCCACACCCGCGCGCCCTCGGCAAATATCGCGGAAAATCCCGACTCCGTAAGATAATGTAGGCATCCTAGCAGCTTGTGCGTGAGAGGCGAGCGCCCGTGACATTCTTGGATCGGCGCGAGCGTGCCCGAGCTGGTCGCGCGCTTTTTCAGCGGTCCGGGCGCGATTCGTGGCTCCAGCTCAGGCGCGGTTCTTCGCGGTTCAGGCGCAGCCTGATATGCTGCGAAGTCATGGCGGATGATTCTGAGCTCGGGCCCGACGTACTGGACGCGATGCTCGAGGCCGACGATTTGAGTGGCACGCGGGAGGCCCTGAAGGGCATTGCCTCGAATGACGAGCGCTACGCGGTCGTGCGCATCAAGCTCGCTTTGTACGATGGTTCGATGCCCTCCGGCGCTGCGATGCAAGCTTTGATTCAACTGATGCGTCGGGATCCGGATTGGCCGGGGGCCAAAGCGCTCTACCAGCAAGCGTCGTCGACTGCCTTCGAAACCAGGCAGTCTTCCGTCTCGCATTCGCATCCGCCGCCCCCAGTCGAGCGCAAGTAAGGGCCTCGCGTCATGCGTTCGACTGGCTGAGCCAGTCCTTCAGCTCGCCCACGAGCACGCGCGGCGCTTGGCGGAGCGCCCCGAGATTCGGGGAGCCCGTGAGCAGCAGAGCCGCGCGCAACTCGGTCTCGACTCCGTCGAAGAAGCGACGAGCACCGCTCGGTCCGTCCTTTTCGAGCGCTTGTAAGGCGGCTCGCGCAATGCCACCCGCGCTGGCGCCGAGCGCGATCGAGCGCGCCACGTCCAGACCGGTGTGTAACCCACCAGTTGCGAACACGGTCTCGAAGCCGTGGCGATGAACCCACGCGACGCTGACCGCGGTCGGAATGCCCCACTCCCAAAAGGCTTGCCCGATCGCTTTCTTCTCCGCCTGCGCGCGCAGTGTTTCGACCGCAACCCACGAAGTACCGCCCGCACCAGAGACGTCGACATGGTCGATGCCCACGCGACGAAGCTTTTCGGCGACGCGCTGCGAGAGACCGCAGCCGGTCTCTTTGACGATCACCGGTACGGGCAGCTCGACGCGCAAGCGCTCGAGCGTGGCGAGGCCATTGCGAAAATCGCGATCGCCCTCTTCTTGGACGATCTCCATGGCCGGGTTCAAATGGACGCACAGCGCGTCCGCGCCCACTTCGGCGACCAGCTCGGAAACCTCCGCGCTGCTCATCTTGGCGGCCTGCACGATGCCCAGATTTCCGAGCAGCAGCGCGCTCGGTGCAGCCTTTCGTACCGCGTAGCTCGATTTGGATTCGGGGCGCTTGAGCATGGCGCGCTGGCTGCCGAGGCCAAACGCGTAGCCGCGCTCTTCCGCGATCGCGGCCAACTCCAAGTTGATGCGTTCGGCGCGAGCTGCGCCGCCGGTCATGGCAGCGATCAAGATCGGTGCGCGGAGCGGCTTGCCGAGCACGGTCGAGCCGAGATCGATCGCGTCCAAATCGAGGTCGGGCAAAGCGTCGTGAACGAGCTTGACGCATTCGAGCAGGGTAGTGGTGCGCTTGAAGCCGACGTCGCCGGAGGTTGCAAGGTCGAGGTGGTCGGTTTTTCGCTCCGAGATGTCAGCCATGAATGCGTTCTCTCATACCCGGCCTGGCCCGTTGAGGCCAACGGCGCGGGCAGGAGACGTGGGGCGGCGACGTGACGGACACCCGAGCAGAACGCCGACAGAACCACGTCGCTCAACGAAAAATTGACGATCCAAGCTCTGGCAGCCGGTGTAGGCTCCGCCCCCCCAAAGGACCTAATGGCATCGCGTAAGCCTCCCCGCGCCCCGCGCAAACAACGGACTCCTGGCGGTCGGGCCGGCCTCGCGCCGCGCGTGGCTCCCAAAGCGCTAGCTCAGAACCCTTTTTCCGTGCTGCTCGGCGCCGTGCAGAGTGAAGTCGATCAGCGCTTGCGCGGCTTCCTGGAGACGCGCTTGGACGTCGCGCGTCGCCATGGTCCCGAGGTGGTGGAGATGGTCTCCGCGGTTCGAGATCTGTGTTTGCGGGGTGGCAAGCGCTTGCGCCCCGCGTTGCTCGTGGCTGGCTACCGCGGCGCCAGCGAGCGCGCGGCGCTCGAGCCCGCGCTCGACGCGGGCGTGCCCCTCGAATTGCTCCAAGCCTACCTGTTGATCCACGACGATTGGATGGACGGCGATCTGGTGCGACGCGGCGGTCCGGCCGTGCACGCGCATCTCGCGAAGCGCTTTCGCTCTCAGCAAAAAGGCGACGCATCGGGCATCTTGGCCGGCGATTACGCGTCTGCCGTTGCGCTCGAAGCGCTCAGCCAAGTCGAAATGAAACCCGCTGCAGCATTGCCGGCGTTCGCCTGTTTCGCGGAAATGCAGCTCGATGCCATCGCCGGTCAGCAGCTGGATTTGATCGGCGGCAAGTACGACGTGGAGCTCGCCTATCAGTTGAAGACTGGTAGCTATACGGTGCGCGGCCCCTTGCGCCTCGGCGCGATTTTGGCTTCCGCAGGGCCAAAGACGCTGCTCGCGCTCGACCGCTTCGCGCTACCGATTGGCGTCGCATTTCAGTTGCGTGACGATCTGCTCAGCGCCTTCGGTGAGCCGAAGCAAACCGGCAAACCGCTCGGTAATGATTTGCGCGCGGGCAAGCGTACCGCACTCCTAGCTGCCGGGCTGAAGCTCGCGCGCGGTAAAGATCTGAAAGCGCTCAAGTCGGTGATCGGCAATGCCGAAGCGAGCGACGTCGAGCTACGGGCCGCGTTGTCCGTGCTCGAGAGCTCGGGCGCGCGCGCTTCGATCGAAGAGCGAATCGCCGAGTTGGTGCGGGCGGGCCTGGCCGAACTCGGGCAAGGCGTGAGTCGACAAGGCGTCGAGCTGCTGACCGGCGCAACCGAAGCGCTCACTGCTCGCCGGAGTTGACGGAAGTGATGGCGCGCGCCAACGGCAAAGTCATTCTGCTCGGCGAGCACGCAGTCGTGTACGGCGTGCCCGCCATCGCTGCTGGCATCGAGCGCGGGGTCGACGCGAGCGCGCGCCCCGCACCGAGCTCGACCTTGAGCATTGGCGAACGGCACGCCAGCGTCGGTGACGCGAGCGAGCTCGGCCGCGCCTTTGGCGCGCTGCTCGAGTCGCTCGGGGCCGAAAACTACGCGGTGGAGGCGACCCTCGAGTTGCCGCCCGGATCGGGCCTCGGGGCGTCCGCGGCGCTCGGCGTGGCCATTGCGCGCGCCGTGCTGGTCGCTCAAGGTGTAGCTGCGGATGGGCCGCGCGTGCTGCGCGCCGCCGCGGCTTGGGAAGGCGTGTACCACGGTAACCCTTCGGGTATAGACGCCGCTGCCGCCGCGCACGCCGGCTGTCTGCTGTACGATCGAGTGAACGGTCCTCAGCCGCTTTCGCTCGCTCGCGATCTGGTGTTGGCCATCGGCTTGGCCGGCCCGCCCGCGAGCACCAAGTTGATGGTGGAGGGCGTGGCGCGGCAGCGTGAGCGCCGGCCGGAGCTGTTCGAAAAGGCGCTGCAAGCGATCCGTGCGCTGGTCAGCAATGCCAAGCTTTGTTTGGAAGCGGGCGACCTTCCGGGCCTCGGATCGCTGATGAACTACAACCAAATGTTGCTCTCCGGGATGTTCGTCTCCACGGAGGGGATCGAGCGCTGCTGCGCATTGGCGCGCGAGGCTGGCGCGCTGGGCGCCAAGCTCACCGGCGCGGGCGGAGGTGGCGCGGTGATCGCGTTGTGTGATCGCGATTCAGAGCCAATTCTGAGCGCGTGGCGTGCCGCCGGCATCGAGTGCTTCGGTAGTTGGGTACGCGCGCACGGCGTGCAAGGAGCAAGCCAATGATCGGCGTCGCCAAAGCGGTCGCGCACTCCAATATTGCGCTCGCCAAGTATTGGGGCAAAGCGGACACCGTGCGCAACTTGACGGCAGTGCCCAGCCTGTCGTTGACACTGGCGGCCTTGCGCACCGTCACCACGGTTCGCTTCGACGACTCGCTCGCGGCCGACGAACTCGCGCTCGGTGGAGCGCTCGTGACAGGACGTCCGCTGCAACGAATCAGCAAGCTACTCGATAGCGTTCGCCTGGAGGCCGGCGTCACCGCGCGCGCGCGTGTCGAGTCGGTCAACGACTTCCCGACGGCTGCGGGGCTCGCCTCGAGCGCGTCCGGTTTTGCGGCGCTGGCCATGGCGGCGACGCGCGCCGCGGGGCTCGAGCTTTCGCTCGGGCAAGTCAGCGCGCTCGCGCGAGCCGGCTCGGCTTCCGCAGCACGCTCGCTGTTCGGCGGCTATGTCTCGCTCGGCGCGCGCGCCGAGTCAGCCGAACGCGTCGCGTCGGGCCAGGATTTCCCACTGGAAATGCTGGTCGCGGTCACCGTGTCCGGCGAAAAAGAGACGGCGTCCACGGACGGCATGGGGCACACCCAAAGCACGAGTCCGTACTACGAGGCTTGGGTTCAGGCAGCGCCAGCCATCTACGAACAGGTTCGTAGCGCCGTGCTCGCGCGTGATTTCGACGCACTCGGGCCCGCGGTCGAACAGAGCGCGCTGGCCATGCATGCTTCGATGCTCGCGGCGCGCCCAGCGCTGATTTACTTCGCGCCCGCCACCCTGCGCGTGATGGAGCGCGTGCGTGCCTTCCGCAAGAGCGGCGGACGCGCGTACTTCACCATGGATGCTGGTCCGCACGTCAAAGTGCTGGTCGAACCGAGCGCCGCCGCCGAGCTCGAACTCGAGCTAGCGAAGATCGAAGGCGTGACCAAGGTATTGCGCTCTGCGGCCGGTCCGGACGCCTATTGGGTCGACCCGTGAGCATCGCACGCGCGCCCGGGAAATTGGTGCTTTCGGGCGCGTATGCGGTGCTCAACGGTGCGCCGGCGTTGGTCGTGGCCGTGGATCGCTATGCGGTTGCCGATAGCGCCCGCCCAGCCACCTTCTTGACGCCCGAGGTGCACGCCGCGCTCGGCGAGCGCGCGGCACCCTGGTTCGACGCGAGCGCGCTGCGCGACGGCGACAAGAAGCTCGGCTTGGGCTCGAGCGCGGCCATCCTGGTCGCTTCCTTGGCGGCGCTCGAACTCGCGGACGAACCCGCGCTCAGTGACGACGCGCTGTGCGAACGTGTCTACGAGCGCGCGTTCATCGCACATCGCGCGGCGCAGGGCGGCGGCAGCGGCGTCGACGTAGCTGCCAGTGCTCACGGAGGTTTACTCGGAGCTCGGCGCACGGCTTCGGGCACTCTCGAGCTTTCGCGACTCACGTTACCGAGCGCTCTTCAGTTCGAGGTATGGGCCTGCTCGGTCGCCGCGTCGACGTCGGCGTTCTTGGCGCGCATCGCCGAGTTTGCGAAGCGCGACCCGGCTGCACACGCTCGCTGTATTGGCGATCAAGCGCAGGCCGCGGAAGCGGCGCTCGGGGCCGCCCAGCGCGGGCACGCAGCAGATTTCGTGGCCGCAATCGCTCGCCAAGTGAGCACGTTGTCCGCCTTGGGCCAGGCGGCGAACGTAAACATCGTTACTCCCGAACTTGGGGAGCTGGCGCGGATCGCAACACAGCACGGTGCGGCGTTCTTGCCTGCGGGTGCAGGCGGCGGAGACGTGGCGTATTGGGTTGGCGCGGACGCCCCCTCAGCCGCTTTCGCGGCTCGCGCGCACGAACTCGGTCTAACCCGCGTCCAGCTTTCGCTCGCTGCGCGCGGTGTACACGCCTTGACCGGTCGCTGAGCCTAGTACGTTCGTGCAACGGGCGCAGCCTGTGGAGAGTGCGCGCGTTCTCGTGCGCGCGAGTCACTTCACTGTTGAGGAACGATATAGACCCCCTTTTTCTTCCATTTCCGTACACTCTCGCATGTCGAGGGTTGGCCGAGCGCGAAGAGGGATCACGGCTCGGTATTTCGCCGCTGGAAGGCGGCCGCACGTCGGACGGAGAGGGACCACATGACGATTGCCGCGATTTCGAGAGAACTACACACGAGCGTCGAGGACGAGCTGTGGGCGCGGACCTGTATTCGAGCTCCGTATTTGGCGCTGGAGAGCGTGGCTTGGACCGGCGGGAAATTCTCGGCGGTGGCGCAAAGCGAATTGCCCAGATCGAAGTACGAACCGGGACCGATGCGCGCCGCCGAACTCTTTCGGCACGGCGCCAACGCTGGCTTGTGCGCGCTCGCGATGAGCCAGGCAGATTCCGCGCGACGTCACTACCTCGTCAGTGAGGCGCGCTACTACGGTTGCTACAATCGCGTGAAGCATGGATCGGCGGTGCTGTTCGTGGCGCGCCCCGAGAGCCTCGGCACGCGCGCGGCGCGCTCGACGATTCGCGCTAGCGATCTCGCGTCGGGCGCGCCGCTGATGGACCTCTCGGTGAACTATTTGGTGCTCACGGAGTCGACCTTCGAGCGCTTGTACCGAGATCAGTTTCAACCCACCGAACAAGGCCAGCCGCTGTCCTTGCCGGCCGCGAAGCGAATCGCGCTCGGCATTCGCGAGCTGTCCCAAGTCTCACCGTCGCTCTGTTCGGGGCACTTCCACGGCTTTCCCGTGTTGCCCGTTTCGAGCGCGCTGTGGGAGTTGTGCGACGCCTCCAGTGAGCTCTTGGGCAAACCGAATTGGGTGCGTGAGGCGAGCGTGCAAGTGCGCGACCTGTGCTGGGTTGGAAAGCCCGCGCGCTTCGAGAGCACGCACAGCGCCGAAAGTGCCGCGGATGACGACCTGAACAGTCGTTTCGACTGTCGAGCGCTCAGCGGTGAACGACCCTTCGCCGACGTGCGCCTGGCTCTTTCAGCGCTCTTTTGAACCCTAGCTGTGATAAGCCATGCGCGAATGTCCGAAGGCTCGCGCATCCCTGGATTCTACAAACTGGGTCTCGCTGAGCGCCGCGCGGTCGTATCCAGCCGCACGCGCGTCGACTTGGCGGAGCTCGAGCACGCGCTCGAAGCCGGTGGTCTCGACACGGCCACCGCCGACAAAGTGGTCGAAAACGTGCTCGGTATTTACGGGCTGCCGTTTGGCGTCGCGCTCAACGTGCGAGTCAACAACACCGATCGCTTGGTGCCGATGGTGGTCGAGGAGCCAAGCGTGATCGCTGCTGCCTCCAACGCCGCCCGCATGATCCGCCAGAGCGGCGGCTTCCGGGCCGAAGTGGTGGAATCTCTGATGATCGGCCAAGTGCAGATCACGGACGTGGAGCACCCCGCTGACGCCGTGGCACGGCTCGAAGCCGCGACGCCGCGCTTGCTCGAGCTGGCAACCAAAGCCGTGCCGAACCTGATCGCGCGCGGCGGCGGTCCGCGCGCGATTGACGTGCGCGATCTCGGTCAGCGCTGCATCGTGCTGCACGTGTTGGTCGATTGCCGCGACGCCATGGGCGCCAATCTGGTCAACACGATCGCCGAGGCGCTCGGCCCGATCACCGCGGAAATTGCCGGCGGCAAGCTGGGCCTACGCATCTTGTCCAACCTGTGCGACCGCCGTCGCGTGCACGCCACCTGTCGCGTGCATGCGCGGGAGCTCGTCAGTTCGCCTCGCTCGAGCAAGCCCAGCGACCGTGATTCCGACGCCCCCGAAGAGCTGGACGGCCTCGAAGTCGTGGACGCGATCGTCTCGGCGTCGCGCTTTGCCGAACTCGATCCGTACCGCGCGGCGACGCACAACAAGGGCATCATGAACGGTATCGACGCCGTCGTGCTGGCCACGGGCAATGACTTTCGCGCGGTCGAAGCCGGGGCGCATGCCTATGCTGCGCGTTCCGGGCACTACGCACCGCTCGCGGTCTGGCGTCGCGATGGTGAAGACTTGGTGGGCCAATTGGAGCTGCCGCTTTCGCTGGGCATCGTGGGCGGCACACTGCGCGTTCATCCGACCGCGCGCCTCGCGCTCAAAATCTTGGGCGTCACCTCTGCTGACGAACTTGCGATGGTCGCCGCGAGCGTCGGGCTCGCGTCGAATCTCTCGGCGTTGCGCGCGCTCGCCACCGAGGGCATTCAACGCGGTCACATGTCGTTGCACGCGCGCTCCGTGGCGAGCGCAGCGGGCGCTCTCGGCGACGAAGTCGAGCTGATCGCCGCGCGCATCGCAGGTGTTGGCCTGATCACCGTCGAATCCGCCGAACGTGCGTTGGCGCAGCTGCGCTCCTCGCGTTAGCGATTTCCAAAAGAGGGGGGCGCTCGCGTTCCAGCGTCGCACCTCGCAGCGGCGCATCGTTCCGGGCACAGCGCGGCTCGCACTCGGAACGCGCGTTGCTCAATCGCAGCGACTGAGGCGATTCTCGGCTTGTTTCGTGGGGCGCACCGAGGTTCGACCTGCTATCGCTCTAGCTATTGTGGCTTCGCTTAGGCTTGGAATGGTTCGGGGTGTCGACCGACCAATACGCCGAAGCGGACGTGTTCCGAAATGGCGTTGGCTACAAATTCATCGCCAATGGCTGGGGAAGCAACTGGCAAAGCCACAGCATGAGCTGGAAGGGGAGCTCGTTCACAGTGACGTCGCTCGCTGGCACTCAGGGGTCGAATTACGCACCTGCGGGCTACCCCTCCATGTTCTGTGGTTTGTATTCGAAGAAGCAATCCGAAGCATGCGGTCTGCCTGCAACCATTGGCTCCCTCCAATCGCTCAAATCGGGGTGGCGTTGGAAGGCGAACGGCAACGACGGGCAATACAACGCCGCTTACGATATCTGGCTGGGAGCGAACGGCACTCTGCAGTCGTACTTGATGGTCTGGCTGCGTGATCCGCCTGCGCAGCAGCCGGCAGGCTCGGCCGCGGTCGTGGCCGGCACGGTTGCGGGCCTGCCAGGCAAGTGGAACATCTGGAAAGGCACCGTGAACGGCTTGCCGATCGTCAACTATGTGCAGCCTGAAGGCGCAGATCTGAGTGAGCTCGAGTTCGACGTCTTATATGTTCAAAAGGACGCGATTCAGCGGGGCTACACGCTGACGGGCTCGAGCGTCTTAGCGGTCGCGGTCGGCTTCGAAGTTTGGAACGGCCCGATCTCGAATCTCGTGAGCGAAGACTTCTACGTCGACGCCCAGCCCAAATAATCCTCCAAGCCGAACGCGCCGAGCTCTCCGGGATCGGCGAGAGCGCCCCGAAGTTCGAATGTTCGTCGAGGCCGACGGGCTGCTCGGAGAATGTCATCGTTCCGCTATTCCATTGTCGCTTTTGGACTCGCTGGCCGAACGCCGAACGAGCCGAACGAAAAGACATCTGGATGTCGTCACCCCTTTCGGTGATTGGCGTGTTCTGAGAATCGGCGGTCGATTGCTTACTCTCGCAATCGGAGCGCTTTGTTCGGTGTACATGGCACTTCTGTCCGCGTGTACGAACACGTTCCAAGTGCCGCGCGTCTCTGTGCTCCGCTTTGCATGGAATTAGTACTAGTCGAGGACTTGAGGCCTCGGCAGTCAGACTGGCGCTTTCCGACACTCCCCCGAGGAGTCCATATGTACATTCGAGGGTGATGATTAACTACTTGCGAGTATGGATCTCATGGGCTACATCTATGCCTCACTCGACTACTCTATCCGACGGTCGAGCACATCCTTAAGGGCGAGTAATCATGGATTCCGAGATCCGTTTGAAGGTTCACGAGTCTGCCGATTCCAAAGTTCGAACTCTGCGCGAGCTGATCGCTTCGAAGAATCAGGTTTTGCTCGATCATCGCTATTTCCGGCTGTGCCAGACGGGCGCGCTAGAGCGCGAGCAAATGCTCGAACTGGTGAAGCAGCTCTATTGTTTCTCGGTCTTTTTCGAACGCTTACTCACTCGGCGAATCACCGAGTATTCCAGTAGTGGTGACCCGCGCTTGCTGCAGATGGCTCGCGAACACTTGAAGGAAGAAATCGGTCACGCCGAGCTGTTTCGCGAGTGTTTGGAGAACAATGGCATCTCCACGGACGAAGTCTTCGGAATCGAACCGAAGATGTTCACGAAAGCCATGTTCGGTTACCTCATCGCCACGATTCAACACGAGAACGAATACGTGACGAACGTCGCCATCATGCAGGTGATGGAGAGCATCGGATTTCTGTTCTTCAGCAATACCTTGCGGGCAATGGCCGTTCACAACCTCTCAGCCCAGGCCTTGGTTCACCACACCGAGGCTGACGAGCAGCATCCGGAAATGGGTTGGGAGTTCGTGCCATCCTTCGACGATGACACGATGGCTGATTGTGGACGCGTCGTCGAGGACTTGTACCGACTCATGGGCTTCATGCTCGATGAGTGGCTTGGCCTGATGCCAACCGCGGCCGGCTCCACCACGTCCGCTGGGCGAGCGCGTCAGACTCGACAGAGCAACCGTCCAGCTCGTCGCGCAGGCTGATCCAGCCAGGCATCGGCACTAGAAATGTCGAAAACGGCCGCTGAAAACGAAGCGAGCATCCAGTCATTCCGGCGCGAACGATTGAGCGAAGGCGTCCAGGTCGCGCACGTGACTTTGCGCCGGGGTGAAACTTCGCTGCTTCATTCTCATACGAGGACACGCGATACATTCTACATCTTGGCCGGCTGTCTGACTCTCACGTTGCACGAAGCCACTGGCACGCCGAACCCTGCCTTTCACCTCATCAGCGCTGCGTCGGACACGAGCACTCCGACAAGACAGCCGAATGACGTGCGCGAAACCAACAGCGGCCGAACACATCGCATCAGACTGCGGCCAGGAGCCGTATTCGTGATCGAGCCAGGTGTAGTCCACTGTGCCGCAAACCTCGATGACCAAGCGTGTTCATTCTTGTGTATAGAAGGCGTCGGAGAGTATGATTTCGTACTTGCGGAGGGTTCGTAAACGCGAGGTTTTGCCGATATCATGCAATTCAAAGTATTCGAGCCAGGGATTCAGGTCAGCGGCGCTTCACTGGGCGCCATCGTCGAGGGCTTTCGGAAGTATCCCACTGTTGCTGCCAAATATTTGACTCGCCACGGACTCGTCAAGAGCGTCGCTGGAAAGCCGGCCGACATCGATCGTGATGGTTGGTATCCGCTCGAAGACTGGCTCGCCGCTTATGAGGGCATCGCCAACGAAATTGGCTTGAATTCACTGTTCGGCATCGGCAAGAGCATCCCCGAGAATGCGACGTTTCCACCTCACGTAAAAGACATTCATTCCGGCATCTCATCGATCGACGTTGCCTATCACATGAACCACCGTAAGAACGGAACGGTCATGTTCAACCCAGAAACTGGGCAGATGTTGGATGGAATCGGCCATTACGGCTATGAAGCCGCGAGTGACGATGACCGCATTGTCTGCGTCTGTCACAATCCGTATCCGTGTGACTTCGACCGAGGCATCATCACGGCGATGGCAACACGCTTCCAACCGCTCGCTCGCACCGTACACGACAACGACGCGCCCTGTCGCAAGTCTGGTGCCGACAGCTGCACTTACGTCGTGATGTGGTGAGTTTCTCGGGCACACGTGGCGTCGCTCGAAAAATCGATGCCACGTGCCGCTGCTTGGCAGAGCTGAAGAGGGGAAAGGGGACAAACCGCCAAGACGCCAAGACGCCAGAAGAGGGGAGAAGGATGGGGGCACGCTGCACGGAGAACGACGTCATGGTTACGTCAAACGTCGCTTACGCTGAGCCGATGCGGTGCGATCAATCTGTCGCCTCTGATGCTGCGATCGCGTCCCTGAGCAGCACCGAAATCTGGTGCTCCAACGAAGGGCCCAACCGCCGAGAGCAACCCCTATTCCGCTTCTTCCTCTTCTGGCGTCTTGGCGTCTTGGCGGTTCAAAATTCAGGGAGCCGAACTGGGGCGGACCTTCACTTGCGTGTTACGGCTGTCGTCCGTGGACGAGTCACGTAGCGCTTGACGCTGATCGTCTTCGAGCCTTCCGCGTATTGGACGGAGAAGGCGTCCGTGAGGCGAGTGATCGCGCCAAGTCCGGTACCGAGACCACCACGCGTCAGCATCGAGCCGGGATCGATCGGACCGCGATCATCGTGGCCATCTTGCAATGCAAGTTCCAGGTTTCGAAACGGTGGCCCGATGTCCGTGGCCAGAATGACGAGCCCCGGCCCATTCGGTGGATCGACAACCTTGTCGAACTCGATGCTCCCTTCGATGCCGTATTTGAGTACGTTGGAGCAAAGCTCCGAAACGACGATCGCCAGCTCCAGACAGCAGTTGTGCCGGAAGCCAACGGCCGCCGCTGCGCTGCGAACGAGTCGACGTGGTTCGAACACGTCGAGTCGCTCGCGGATCGCAAATCGAGGCATCGGGCTACTTCGAGTGGGTACTCACGTAGTATCCGAGGGCGTCCCGCAAACTGCGATGTGTCACGATGTCCGTGAGGTCCAGGCCCATTTGCACCACTGTCTGCGCAATGTGCGGATTGATCCCCGTCAATGCACATTCTGCACCGAGTAGTCGTACTGCGCGCGCCATGCGCATGAAGTGATCGACCGTTCGCGTGTCCATCACCTCGATCCCGGTGATGTCGATGATCGCGTAGCGCGCCTTTTGTTCGACGATCGCTTGCAGGAGGACACCGGTCATCTCCGTGCTGCGAACGGTGTCGAGCACCCCGACGACGGGTAAGCACAGTACGCCTTCCCACAGCTCGATGATTGGCGTCGAGAGCTCTTGAATCGCCGCGCGTTGCTTCTCGATCACGTCCAAGTGACCCTCGAGCTCGCGCCGAAATGCGCTGCTCTGCTCGTTTTCGGCGGCGAACGCCATGATCAGCTCGTTGATGCTGGCAAACGCAGCTTCCAACGGATGACGGCTCTTCAGGTCGACCCTCAGTTGGACGCTGGTGTCGCCAAATCCGACGCTCGAAAGAAGTAGCAAAGCCTCGACGACTCGTTCGCGAACCTGCTCTAGCTCGTTGTTCGTCGTCATGACCAAGTTACCTCGAAATCGACGCGCGCCGGGCTGGGGGTTGCTGCGCTGTAGCCGCTTTGTCTCGCCTCGACCGAACGCGCATGTACCGAACCGAGCGACGCGCGCACCCAGCCCAGCCAAACGGCGCCGATGTGCGGGAAGTCGCTCACGCTTGCGATGTGAAAGCGAGCGCTGCCGGGAGCGCAGGCATCGACGACACAAGAGCCTGACAGTCCGTGATCGCGACGCCAGAACAGCGGTAGCTTTCGCATCAAGAGTTCGGGCGTCAAGATCTGCGTCAATAGGTGCGTGAAGCGATTGTTGGCTCGCTGTGCGATGAACTCACCACACGCGACTAGATCCGTCAGGGTCTCGGCGCGGCCCCGGGCGTTGGAGGTCGCCTCGAACAATTCGACCAAGTGAGCCCGCGCAACCCAGTCGCCCAGGCTGCGTTCGGCAAGCGCCTGGGTCAGGTCCGAGCTGAAGTCGCGCTCGAGCTTCGAGCGAGTCTCGAGCTCGAAATGATGGCGAATGAACTCGGCGCCTTGGGCTAGCCAGTAGGCACGCACGGTCCCACCCGCGTTGGGTTCGGCGCTCCCGGAAGGCTTGTGGATCTCGCTCATGGTCATCTTCCCGCCTCAGGCCCGCGAACGCCTCTGCGCCGCGCGCGGGTGCCGCGTGTTCTCACGTAGTGTTGCAGCGCGTCGCGCAGACTGCGGTGCGATTTGATTCCGTCGAGCTCGACGCCCATATGCGTGATCGTGCGAGCGACCGCTGGGTTGACACCCGACAGTACGCATTCGGCGCCGAGCAAGCGTACGGCACGCGCCATCCGCAAGAAGTGATCGCTCGCGCGCGTGTCCATCGCGTCGATGCCCGTGATGTCGATGATGCTGAACTCGGCTTTCTTGTCCACGATGGCCGTGAGCAGCGCGGCCGTCATTTCCGAGGCGCGACTACTGTCGAGCACGCCTACGATCGGTACGCACAACACGCCCCTCCAGACCTCGATGATCGGAGTGGATAGCTCGCGAATCGCCGCGCGCTGTTTTTCGATCGTGCTGATTTGAGCTTCGAGTTCGTGTTGATAGGAGAGCGTCTGCTCGCGTCGCTCCGCCAAGGACTCGATCATGAAGTTTACGGCGCTGGCGAGCGCTCCGATTGGGTCGGTTTCGGGCAGGGCGAGCTCGACGCGTGCCGTCAAATCTCCATCCTCGGCCTGGCGCAGCGTGCCGACGATGGCCGTGATGGGGGCCACCAAATCCGCGACGGTCGTCGTGGCGTTCGTTCGGTTCGTAGTCATGGCTCACTTGTCCGTGCGAGAATCATCGCGCGCATGGCGCTTGCTGCGGGGGCCACCATTAACGAGGTCGGGTGTCGATACCTGGCGCAATTCGCGACCCCTGTCGTCGTCGTCGTCGTCGCCGTCGTCTTCAGGGCTTTGCACTCCAAGCCGCTCGAGCGCGCCTTCCAGATCGAGTGTCGTGCTCACGCCCTTGAGCTGGACGCCCATCGTTTCGAGTGTGAGGGCGATGTCCGGTTTCATTCCCGAGATGAACGTCGATGCGCCCATCAGCGAAGCCGCCGAGGACAACTGGGAGAGCACCGCGCACAAATGACTGTCGACCAGCCATAACCCGGTGATGTCGATGACCAGGCCTGAGCTGCCGAATTTGTGAATCTGCTCTAGCACCTCGTCAGTGAGCTGACTGGCGAGTTCATCGGTGAGCTCGCCTTGCAGCGGCACCAGCAATAGATGCCAGAGTTTAATGATGGGAATACGGCTGTAATAACTCTGATCCATGTCAGCTCTTGAGCTCTGCGACCAATACCGTCGCGTCATCGTCGTAGCGGCGGAAGCGATCGACGATCGATTTACAGACTTCACGTGGCGTGAGCTCGCGCAGCTCGTCCAGCTTGAAACGCAGCGAGAGCCCATCGGAAAGCAACGCCAGCCGCGCGCCGGCCGCGAGCTGCGCTGAAGCCACGCGGAATTTACTCACGCTCTGGCCCAGAATGCCGGGAGACAGCACGAGCGGCACGTAGCAGTTCGCGGTCATCAACGACACGTTCCCCACCGCGCAGGCCTCCAGGCGATCTCTGTCGATTAAGCAAATCGTGCCGACTGCGCCGCGCGAGCCGCGCAATGCGTGGTGAACCGAGGTCATGAGCTCCAAAGCGGAGGTGCCCAGCGAACCGCCTTCCATCTGCTTGACCGCTCGTTCGGAGGCTTCAGCGGCGCCCGGTCCGTGCCCCAAGCCGTCGATCACGGCCAGCAAGGTACGGTTCAGCGTCGGGTCGCGGCGGACCAGCACGGCGTCGCCGTTGACCCGCTCGCCCGGCTTCGGGAAGGTGAGGTGAGCCGTCTCGAAGTTCATACGGCGATCTCTGCGACCACGCGCGTGCCAGTGGATCCCGTCGTCACGTCGAAAGCAACGGCCAAGCGCTTCGTTCCCATTAGCCCGCGACCGAGGCCGGTTCGACTTTGGTACTCGCCCGACAACACCTTCGCCAGATGCGGAATGCCCGGGCCCTCATCGACGGCGTTGATCACGATGCGTCTGACGTCGGGCATCGGCACGATGTCCATGCGCCCAGCGGTCGCGTAGCTGATGATGTTTCGTGCCAGCTCACTGACGACGGTCGTGACCTTCTGCGTCTCGAAGCTCTTCACGCCCATCTCATCGCAAATGCGCCGGGCCTCCATTCGGGCCGTGATGATGTCGCTTTCGGTCGCGATCACGATTCGACAGGTCTCGTTTTTCGGCGCGACTCCGCCGCGGCAGAGTTTTTCCAGATCACGCGAAGCGCGGCTCAGCTCGGGCTCGGCCAAAAATAGCCGAATCGACTTTTGCAGCGCAGTCACGAGTTCGGCCATCGCCTTGGACGAACGAACGCCGCTCGGGCGGTCGCGCGTCGCTCGCCGCACGAGGCTTCGAGCATTCAAGGGAGAGATGTAACGCTCAAGTGTCTGTATGACGGTCTCTAGTTCGTTCATGTCCCGAGAAGCCAAGTCAGCGATTCGTTGAGAGTCGCTCGTATCGACTTTCGAATGACTAGCTAGAAAGGCGGTCAACTACCATCCGAAACGTCCATTGCATCGCGAGAGTCTTCTCTTCTCTCCTTCCTTCACCCACCTACGACACAGCGTCACGCAATTGACGCGCGAGCCTCGATTTGCGGGCATGAGTCAACTCGATAGGATTGAGTCCATCGCGAAAAGTGAAATCGCTGCATTCAATTCCACGATTGTCACGAAGGTAGTGGTGGAATCAGCCGTCCGGGCGGAACAGGGATGATGTAACCCCCGAGGTTGATTCACTGCCCAGCAGGCGGAGTCGCGACCGGTCGGCCCGCAGGAGGGCGCTCCGGCCCGGCGGCGTCGGAAAACGACGCGAGGGTGCCTACGAAAGGCACCCGCGTGGGAGCAGGGGCTGGCTACTCCGAGCCGAAGGTGCTGAGCTCCTGCGGATCCGCGAGGATCCCAGGCCAGCTCGTGACGTATTCGGGGGGCGCGCCGGGCGTGGAGATGTCTACCCAGGCGACGCGGTGTGAGCCGTACGGACGCACGTCCACGTGCACGAATTTGCTGTTCGGATAGAAGCCACAGCCGACGTCGCTCAGCGTGTGGCAGACCGTGAACAGATCCGCGTTGTCGACGCCAGTGACGTACAGGTCGAGTGCGCGGCCCTTTTGGTGATTGCTGCCGTGCGCGTCGCGGCGATACCCGCTCATGATGAAAATCGAGTGGTTCGGGAACGCCTCGGCGATTTTCTGCACGACCCAGATCAAGCGCGGATGCAGCAGTTTGACGCGCGGCAGCCACTCACCACTCGGCGCGTCTTCGTCCGGCTCCAAGGGCAGGGGCATCTCCGGCTTGGGTGTCGCCGGTGGGCGCGCGAGCACACTCAGCCGATCGAGCGCGTCCGGCGCGATCGCGCCGTCGCAATCGACCAGGGCCATGCGTGTGTATTCCGCGCCGTCATAGCGGACAACCGAAACCGGCTTGGGCGACTTCCAGCGCGGGCAGTTGGCGCGCTGGGTGATGCCGAAGAAGTCGGGCTCGGGTGCGCGTACGCCGAGCGACCAATCCGGCAGCACTTCAGCGTGGGAGATGTCGAACGGGCGGCTCTGCTCCGGTCCACGCAGCTCTGGCCCCTGCAGCTCGAAGCTCCACGAGCTTTCTGTCGCCTCGAGACTCGACTTGTCCGCTACCCCCAACCAAACCAGCTTGGGGTACATCAGGAAGTTATTTTGGCCGAAGCGGCCATGCCAGAAGCTGCGCCATTCAGGCACGCGGTTGCGCGCCGGCTCGACGAAGCGCTCGAGCAACGTGCGCAGCGAATCACTGCCCAGGTCGAAGCGGCGGTTCTGGCCAACGCGATCGACCAACCACGCGGTTTCGGTCAGCGGCAGCGTGGGGCCGAAGGCGTTCAGCTGAAGCGGTTCACGCTGGGGTTTGCGCAAGCTGGCATGCGCGGGAACCGACGCGCACACGCCGCTCAGAAAAATGAGCGCAGAGACCAGGAAGTGACGCTTTCGAGCCAACAACGCGCCGAGAGCATGCATCCAGTTAGGCGCGATCGCCAGTGCGAAAGCCGGCACCAGGCCCGGCTTTCGCACCGACGGGGGCGCGTCACGACGTCGCGGACGACGACTCGAGGCCGAGCCGGAGCAACTGCAGGAACGTTTCGTACGCCTCGCGGGCGCGTGTCTCGTCACCCTCGAGGTATTCGGTGACGCTCAGGCCGTTGAGTACGGCGAGCGAGAGCGTAGCCAAGGCTTCCGAGCGGTTGACCCCGCCCTTGGCCGCTGCCGGGCCCATCGCCTCGCGAATGACCTGACGCGCGTCGCGCTGCAGGCCGGCGGCGCGGCGCTTGAGTTCCGGATCACGGCGAGCTGCGCTCCACACCTCGATGTTCAGACCCGTGCCGGTCTTGTTGTTCTGAATGGCTTCCCAGAGCGCCTTCAGCGCTTCCATCGCTTGCGACGTGGAACCATCGCCGTTCTGCGTGGCCTCCTTCAGGCGATCGAGGTAGCGGTGATAGGTGAAGCTCTGAACCTCGTGGATCAGCGCCGCTTTGCTGGCGAAGTAATAGTGGACGATGCTCTTTCGGAGCCCGAGCTCCTTGCCGATTTCGGCAAGGGTCGTGGCCGTGAAGCCTTTGCGCGCGAAGCACTTGGCTGCTGCGGAGAGAATGGAGGCAACGCGGGGGTTCTCCCAATCAGCCGCACGTTGCTGCGACGCGCCATTCTCTTCAGGGGGTTTGCGGGGACTGCTAACGACGGGTTCTGTGGTGTTCATGTTTTTCCAATGCACCGGCCAGCCGGTATCGCTCGGGCAGGACGTGAGCAAAACCGCCTACCGCCCTCGGGAGACGGGGGTCTTCGCGCAGGTCTCGGTTTGAGTCAAGCCCGTGCTCCGGATCTTCATCCTTTGGCCTTTTTCCCTTTATGCTTCAGCGGCTTGGACTCCCGGCTCGGGCCGGTTTCCGGTTCGGCGGCCTTGCTTTGCCCAGAACGCCAATAGGGCATTCCGGCCTCCTCCGTCCAGCCCGCCGTTCCATATTTTCCCGGTTCGCGTGATTCCCGCATGACGCCGCCGCGGTCCGAGGTGTCGTCGTCCTTCTTTCCGTTCTCATCCGAGTCGGCCGCGTCGAGCTTCGGCCCTTGGCTGGTGACGAGCAGTTCGTCAGCGACATACTCGGGGTGCTGGTCGTCTTGCGGGACTTTGGCTTGCTCCTTCGAAACGTCACCGGCGCCCACGCGGACGATCTGCGACGTCGGTGGATAAGTGTCGTCCCAGCGCTCGCGCACCGCGTTGTCACCCTCACGGATGATACGGTAACGCCGCAATTTGAAGCCTGGTACGCCGCGCTGGCCGAGCACGCGCACGCCGTTCGGCAGGTCCTTGTCCGGGCGCTCGACTTCTTCGTACGGAAGCGCGGAGTCGATGCGGCGGATCAACGTGACGGTGCGCGTGCGCTTCTGCCCAAGGATCTCCGCGCGCACGATGCCGTTCTTGACCGTCTCATGCAGCACGATTGGAAAGGGAAATGAATTTCGGATCCGGAAGTTGATCGTCGGGTACACGACGGTCGCGTCCATGCCCATCTTGATGTACCCGCTCGGTCGCGTGTGCGGGTAGCGCTCGACGATCTCGAGCCCCGCGAAGAACGCGGCGCCGTGCAGAGTGCCTGAAATTTGGCAGGTTCCGCCGCCGATGCCGTCTACCAATTCGCCCTCGGCGATCACCTTGGCGACTTTGTAGCCGTTGGTTTCATCGCGCGGGCCCACGGTGTCGTTGAAGTCGAACACTTCACCGGGAAGCAGTACTTGGCCGTCGAGCTTGGACGCGGCCAAGCGCAAGTTGTAGCTGCGCGCTTGAAAGCGCGCCGAGCGATCGTAGCGCGTCTCGAAGTAGCCGAGGATGTCGTCGAAGGCGACCGCGCCGAGCTCGGCGGCGATGCGCTTCGGCCTGCGCTCTTCGAACACGACTTTGACTTTGTTGTCACCGCGGCCGAGCGCTTCCTCGATCGCGCCGAGGGTGGCATCGATGTCCAAGAGTCGGCCGTTCTGTTCCGGTACGAGCTTGCGTGCTTCGAGATCCAGTCGCGCGTCGACAGGCAGGCGATCGAGTTCGTCTTTCAGGGTGCGTAGGGCGCTCTGTGCGCGCTCGCGATCCAGCGTGACGGGGACGGGGAGGGTGATTGGACCCTGACGCCTCTGCGCGTGGTAGCCGCGCAAGAGCACGCTCGTGCGATCTTGTGCGTCGTGCACGAGCGCGGCGAGCCGCACCTTGTCGATCTCGCCGCCCAGCTCGGCCACGAAGACTTCTCGCCGCTTGCCGTCCGGTAGCTCGAGCAGCAGCTTGCTCCCCGCGTAACGCCGGACGCGTTCGAGCGCCATTTTCGGGGCAGTGTCCGTCTGCGGCAGCTGCTGCTTCAGCAGCGTGAGCGGCGGCAGGGGCTCCTTGGGATCATTGGGGCTCGCGCCTTGGGGCACCAATAAAAGCCCGATCGCGAGGCCAGCAGCGACCGCTATCGCGATGACGCGCCCGCTCTTGCCGCCGGGGATCCACGCAAACATCGTGGCCCTATAGCATTGCCCGGCCGGCGCGCTAAAAGACTCGTTCCGACATGAGCGAGCTGTTGCTCCAAAAATTGGAAAATCTCCCCGTCAGCCCGGGTTGCTACATCTTCAAGGACAAGGCTGGGGCGGTGTTGTACGTGGGCAAGGCCAAGAGCCTGCGTTCGCGCGTGCGCAGCTATTTTCAAGACTCGAGCTCGGACGTGCGCGCGTTCATTCCGTTCTTGCGCAAGCTCGCGGTCGACCTCGACACCATCGTCACGCTGACCGAGAAGGAAGCGGCGATCCTCGAAAATAGCTTGATCAAGGAAGCCAAGCCGCGCTTCAACGTCAAGCTTCGCGACGACAAAGAATTCTTGAGCCTGCGCTTGTCGACCGAGCACGCCTGGCCACGACTCGAGCTCGTGCGCAAACCCAAGCCCGACAACGCGCGCTACTTCGGCCCGTATCACTCCGCCACTGCTGCGCGCAGGACGTTGCACTTGGTCGAAAAGCACTTCCAGCTGCGGACCTGCTCCGATCGGGAGATCGAGAGCCGCAAGCGGCCATGCTTGAAGTACCAGATCAAGCGCTGCCCTGCGCCCTGCGTGTACGACGTCGATCCTGCGGAATACGCAGGCCAAGTCCGCGCGGTGTCGCTGTTCATGGACGGCCGGCACGACGAGCTCACGCGCGAACTCAAAGCGCGCATGCGCGCAGCCAGCGAGAACCTAGAGTTCGAAGTGGCGGCCGTGTGTCGCGATCAGCTGGCCGCGGTGGAGTCGATCCGCGAGAACCAACGCGTGGTGTCGGTGACCGACAGCGATCAAGACGTGCTCGGAATATACCGTGAGGGTGATTTGGTCGAGCTGAGCGTGATGCTCGTGCGCTCGGGGCGCGTGATCGACATCGCCAGCTTTTCGAACCGCCGAGTCGAGGTGCCGGACGATGAAGTGGTGGCCGCGTTCCTGCGCGATCACTACGGGGAGGGCGGCTCCGGTGAGGCGTTGATTCCCGAAGAGATCATCGTGCCGGTGCTCCCGGATGGCGCAGACGGTGTTGCCGAGTGGCTGGCAGAGCGACGCGCGACGTTGGTCCAGGGTCGCCACAAGAAGTGCGAATTGCTCGCCCCGGCGCGCGGCCCGCGCAAGGCCTTGCTCGACATGGCGATCGAGAACGCGCGCCACGCCTTCGAAGAAAAGCGCCGCGCCGAGACGGATATCGACGAGCGCTTGCTGAAGGTACAAGAACGTTTGCGCTTGCCGACTCTGCCGCGCCGGGTCGAGTGCTGTGACATCTCGCACTTGGGCGGACAGGACACAGTGGGCGCGGTGGTGCACTTGTTCAACGGCTTGCCCGACAAGAAGCGCTACCGCACCTACCGCGTGCGCAGCGTGGCCGAGGGTGACGACTACGGTGCGATGTTCGAGGTGCTCGGGCGCCGCTTCCGCCGAGGCAAGGACGCAGCGGAGCGTGAAGCGGCGGAGCCCTCTGCCGAGACTGAAGCGGACGCGGCAGCCGGAGTCGCCAGCGAAGTGGAAGCCGAAGGCGCAACGAAGACTGCCGAGGCGCTCGAGTCGAACGATTCGGCCGAGTGGCAACTGCCCGACTTGTTCGTGGTGGACGGTGGGCGCGGTCAGCTCGGTGTCGCGCTGGCGGCAGCGCACGATCTCGGCTTGCATGATTTGCCGATCTGCGGCTTGGCCAAGGAGAAGGAAAACGTGCTCGGCGATAAATTGGTCGATCGCGTGTACTTGCCGGGTCAGAAAAACCCAATCCCGCTTCGTCCGAATAGCCCGGAGCTGTTTCTTCTGGCGCGCGCTCGAGACGAAGCGCACCGCTTCTCCAATCGCGGTCGGAAGAAGGTCGGCAAGAAGCGGCGTCTGGGGTCAGAACTCGATCAAGTGCCGGGGATCGGACCCAAGACGCGGGTTGCCCTGTTGAAGACTCTGGGCTCACTTTCCGCCGTGCGCAGCGCGAGCGATGAAGTGATCTTGGCCGTGCCGGGCGTGAGTAAGAAGCACTTGAGCGCGCTGCGCGAATGGTTTGCGAAGGACACGAACGCACAGCCCTCGAGCTGAACGATCCGGCGCAACACACCGTCCGACCTCTCGAGCTATGTCGTCAGGTGCGCGCTTCGATCACTCGTGATTGAAGCTGATTTCTAGTCTCGCAGCGTCGCCGCTACTTGGTTGGCGACGAGCAACTCCGGTTGCACGTCGTGTTCGCAGAAATCGCGGAAATGTCGACTGGCGCGCGGCGTGCTTGGTGAGCACGCATGATGTTCACGCGGCTAGGGTTGGGATTGGGGTTGGGGTTGTTGGTCACGGGTTGCCTCTCGCGACCGTTGACCGACATGTCACCGACGACGACGAACTACGTCGTCGAGGAGCTCGAAGAAACCGCAGTCGACAAGATCGATCTGCTGTTCATGGTCGACAACTCCGTCTCGATGACGGACAAGCAAGAGATCCTCAAGGAGGCAGTTCCGGTCCTGCTCTCTCGATTGGTCTTTCCGATCTGCATCGACGATGCGGGCACGCCGACTGGAGCGAACACGTTGAGCAACGGCCAATGCCCAGAAGGAAAAGGCCAGCCCGAGTTCGGTGCGATTGGCGACATCCACATCGGCATCGTGAGCTCGAGCCTCGGCGCACACGGTGGGTCGCAGTGCGCCGCGCCCGGCCCGGGCCAAGAGAACAACGACGACCGAGCGCACCTCATCGGTAGCATGCGCGGCGATCGTTTTCCCGTTTCCAAAACATGGAACGATAGCGGCTTTCTCGCCTGGGATTCTTCCGGGCGCGCCAACTCGCCGCCGGGCATCAGCGAGGCGAAATCGTTGACCAGCGCGTTCCAAGACATGATCGAGGCGATCGGCGAGCATGGCTGCGGCTACGAGGCCTCGCTCGAATCTTGGTACCGCTTCTTGGTCGACCCGGAGCCCCCGGCGCGCGTGGAGCACATCGGCAAGAACACCGTGCGCAGTTCGAAGTTGACCATCAATGCGGACGGCAGCACCGGTGCTTGCGTTGATTGTGACGACGTTCTGCTGGCACAGCGCAAAGCCTTCCTGCGCCCGGATTCGCTGGTCGCCATCGTGATGCTCTCGGACGAAAACGATTGCTCGATTCGCGATGATTACTCCGGTTGGATCGTGGGCTCCAGCGGCTCGCTCGTGCGAGGGACCTCGCAGTGCGACAGCGACCCGAACAATCCGTGCTGCCGCAGCTGCGGCTCAACGGAGCCCGACGGTCCGCCGCAAGGTTGCTCGCCGTTGGCGGATGACGCGGCCTGCAAAGCACCCACGGCTGGCGTGCACGACGCACCCAATCTGCGCTGCTTCGACCAACGCCGACGCTTTGGCTTCGATTTGCTATACGAAACGTCGCGCTACGTAGACGCGCTGACCAAGGCGACGGTGCCCCTGCAATCGACGCGCGGTGTGGCCGTCAAAAACCCGTTGTTCGACCCAGGGACGTCGGGCCGAGCTGCGCGCGATCCGTCACTGGTGTTCTTGGCCGGCATCGTTGGTGTGCCGTGGCAAGACATCGCGGACGACGCCTCGCTCAGCGGCGCGGGGCTCAACTACCTGACGGCCAAAGAGATGACCGCGCGAGGTCGATGGAGCGCACTGATCGGCGACCCGACCGCCAAACCGCCGCAGCCGCCGAGTGATCCGTTCATGGTCGAGAGCATCGAACCGCGCTCGGGCACGAACAAGTTCGCCAACGTATCGCCCTCGCCAGCTAGCGCGACCAATCCGCGCGAAAATCCAATCAACGGTCACGAGCAGAACATCCCGAAGTTCGACGACCTGCAATACGCCTGCACCTTCCCGCTGAAGACGCCTCGGACGTGCACGGACGCGGACTCGCAGAGCTGCGATTGCGCGCCGACGAAAGGAGACTCGAGCCAGGTCGTGGCTGCGAACAGTCCGCTGTGTCAGGGCGGCGCGACCATCAACACACAAACCTACGGCAAGGCTTACCCGGGCACACGTCAGCTCAGCGTGCTGAAGGGACTCGGCGAGAACGCGATCGTTGCCTCGATTTGCCCCAAAGTGACGATCCCCGCGCACCCCGAGAATCCTTCTGCCGATCCGGATTATGGATACAACCCAGCGGTGAGCGCGATCATCGAGCGCCTCAAGACTCGGCTCTCGGGTAAGTGCATGCCGCGAACGCTCCAAGTCGACGCCGAAGGAAACGCGCTTTGCCACGTGATCGAAGCCCAGGAAGACAAGCAAGCCTGCGACTGCGGAGCTGCAGGTCGCGGCAAGATCACGTCCGAGGAACTCACGAGCTCGGTGCAATTTCGGCTGCATGCCGAGAAGCGCTGCGGCGGTCCGGGTCAAAAGTCCTGCACTGACTGGTGCATGTGCGAGATCGAGCCGGTGGACTCGGCGCATCAGCGGGCATGCCAGGCCAATCAAGGCGGGGTGCCGCCCGGCTATTGCTACGCCGACGACCACACGGAAAAGGTCGTCGACGCGAGTACTGCTCGGGCCATCGAGCGCCAGCTGGCCTTGTGCCCGACAGATCGGCGTCACCTGCTGCGCTTCGTCGACGCCGATAGCGCACACAAGACCCCGGCCCAAGGTGCCTTCACGTTCATCGCCTGCCTCGGGGAGCCATTCACGCACGAGTGAGAGCCCCAGCTCATAGGCGCTCGCGACAGGGCGCAGGGTGGTTGAGTGTAGGTGCCGACTGAGACGTCTGCCCACTCGATTGGCCCTGCGCCCTGAACTGCCAACAGAGTTGTCGGTTGTGAATTGCGGAATTGCGGGAATATCGACTGCTGAGCGGCGGCACAGTGCGTGCTTAGTGAAGGGCGTGCTTAGCCAACCGTCAAATCTAGACCGAGCAGATAGCCGGGAAATATCCGTTGCTACGGGTGTTTGCTGGGCGTCCTCGCAAGGATTGACAACTTACTGTGTGAAAACCTACCCTTCGGCCGCCGCGCGCGAGGGGTCCGTGCGGGCCAAGTCGATCCCGTTCGCCCCGCAGTCCTCAATGTACCCCTCACGTCCCCAGCCCTTCACCGGGCAGGGGCGGCGCTCATCCAAGGAGTTCTTTCAATGATGTTGAAGCGTTCGACCACCGCGTCCAAGACCGGTGCGGCGGCACGGCTCGTACGAGCTGGCCTGGCGAGTTTGGCAGCCGCCGGTGCGGTTGCTGTATTCGCTACCGGCTGTTTGGACCGCCCCGTGGTCAAGCAGAAGCCCACGACGAGCAACGTGTTCGTCGACCAAATCATCCAGACCGCGGTCGATAAGATCGACCTCTTGTTCATGATCGACAACTCCGTGTCGATGCAGGACAAGCAGGAGATCCTCAAGGCGGCAGTGCCGGTCTTGGTGAGCCGCTTGGTTCAGCCGATCTGCGTGGACGAGAACGGCAAAGCGACGGGCGCTCAGTCGAGCAACGGCGTTTGCCCGGCCGGCAAAGGTGCCGCCGAGTTCAGCCCGATCGGCGACATTCACATCGGCATCGTGAGCTCCAGCTTGGGTTCTCACGGTGGTGACGTCTGCGCCACGGGCGCCGCGACCGACACGCTGGATGACAAAGCTCGCCTGATCCCGAGCATGCGCACGGGCATCGCTAGCTACAACGGCACTGGCTTCTTGGCCTGGGACGCGACCGGCACCAAGAACAGCCCGGCCGGTGAGACCAACGCCGCCAACTTGAACAAGACCTTCCAAGACCAGATCGCCGCCGTTGGCGAGCATGGTTGCGGTTACGAAGCCTCGCTCGAAGCGTGGTACCGCTTCCTGATCGATCCGGAACCCCCGGCGAACGTCGTGCGCGACGGCAAGGTGACCGTTCGTGGTTCCTCGCTCGCCGTGAACAAGGACGGCTCGTTCGGCGCATGCACCGGCTGTGACGACACGTTGCTCGCCCAGCGCAAAGCGTTCCTGCGTCCCGACTCACTCGTCGCGATCGTCATGCTCTCGGACGAGAACGACTGCTCGATTCGTGACGACCAAGTAGGCTGGTTCGTGGGTGCCACCGGCCGCATGCCGCTGTCCACGAAGGTCTGCGAAACCAACCCGAACGATCCCTGCTGCCGTTCTTGCGCCCAGCAAGAAGGTGGTGGCCCGCCGAAGGGTTGCATGGCGCTCACCGAGGACGCCAACTGCAAGAACATCCCCGCCAACGGCTCCTACGCCATCTGGGACTCGACGCACGACTCGCTCAACTTGCGCTGCTACAACCAGCACCAGCGTTTCGGCTTCGACTTGCTCTACGATACCAACCGCTACGTCAGTGCTCTGAAGAACACGACGATCGCCTTGCAGTCGTCGGGTCAAATCGTGACCAATCCGCTGTATGACTCGACCGGATCCACCAAGCCCCCGCGTGATCCCTCGTTGGTGTTCTTGGCCGGCATCGTCGGCGTTCCGTGGCAGGACATCGCGGACGCGGCTTCACTCAAGGACGCCACGACCCTCAACTACCTGCCCTCCGATAAGATCAACTGGAGTTGGTTGCTAGGCGATCCCCATCCGACGGATGGCTCGGCTCCGAAGTTGCCGGTCGACCCGTTCATGCAAGAGACGCCGAATGCGCGCTCTGGTGCGAACCCGGCCGATCCGTCACAGACGATTCAGCCGTCCAACACCAGCTCGCCGAACAAGATCAACGGCCACGAGCAGAACATCCCGCAGTTCGACGACTTGCAGTACGCGTGCACCTTCCCCCTGAAAGCGGCGAAGACGTGCGCGAACGGCGACGCCGCTTGCGATTGCTCACCGGACAAGATGGGCAAGCTGGATGCGGTAACCGCCGCGAACAGCCCGCTCTGCCAGGCTGGTGGCAAAGGCGCAGTCAGCGCCACGCAGACCTCGGCTAAAGCCTACCCCGGTGCGCGCGAATTGCAGGTGCTGAAGGACTTCGGCGAAAACTCGATCGTCGCTTCGATTTGCCCGAAGGTCACCACGACGGCCGGCGATCCAGGTTCCGATCCGAACTACGGTTACAACCCCGCAGTCGGCGCGATCATCGAGCGTTTGAAAGACGCCTTGAAGGGCAAGTGCTTGCCCCGCGCGATCCAAACGGACGAGAACGGTCAAGTGCTCTGCGCTGTGATCGAAGCTCAGAAGGGGAGCGCGTGTGATTGCGAGCACACCGCCGGTCGCAAGCCGGTGGATGCCAAACTGCTGGAACCCGTTCGTAAGCAGCTGAAGCTCAGCAGTCAGTGCGGCACGGGTACCCAGGCCTCCTGCGACACTTGGTGTCAGTGCGAAATCAAGCAGTTCGACAACGAGAACGGTTCGACCAACCTGACGAACTGCCAGGCCGGCTTGGGCACTACTGATGCAGGTTACTGCTACATCGACTCCAAGAGCCCCGGTGCGGCAGCCTTGCTCAAGGACTGCCCGACGGAACAGCAGCAACTGCTGCGCTTCCGGGATCTGGATCAGGTCAAGACCCCCGCTCAGGGCTCCGTGGCATTCATTGCGTGCCTCGGTGCATCGGTCGCGGATCCGAACGACCCAGGCTGATCTCCAGCTGACCTGAAGTGAGACACGACGGCGGCGAGCCACTAGCTCGCCGCCGTTGGCTTTTTGTGTACACTCGGCCGCACGGATGGAAGCCAAGAAGACCATCCTCGTCATCGACGACGAGCCGCACATCACGCTGGGTCTGAAAGACGCGCTCGAGTTCGAGGGCTTTCGCGTCGTGACCGCCAGCAACGGCAAAGACGGCGCGCAGCTCGCTCGCCAAGAGCACCCCCACGCCATCTTGCTCGACCTGATGCTGCCGGACGTGAACGGCTATCAGGTGTGTGAAGACGTGCGGCGCTTCGATGCCTTCGTGCCGATCATCATGCTCACCGCCAAGAGCCAAGAGGCCGACAAGATTCGCGGCCTGGACGCCGGCGCTGACGACTACGTGACGAAGCCGTTCAGCGTGGGCGAGCTCGTGGCGCGCATTCGCGCGATTTTTCGCCGGGCCAACCGACCAAGCGAGAGCGCGAGTTTCAACCTCGGCAAGCTGACGGTCAACGTCGCCGCCCACACCCTCGAGCGCGCCGGCAAAGCGACCGAGAGCCTCTCGTTTTACGAGGTCGAGCTGTTGCGCATGCTGTTCGAACGCGCCGGGCAACCCGTGAGCCGCGAAGAGATCCTGAACAAGATCTGGGGCGTCGACGCGAATCCGACGAACCGCACGATCGACAATTTCATCGTCAAACTACGACGCAAGATCGAGAAGCACCCAGACAAGCCCGAGCACATCCTGACCGTGTACGGCTTCGGCTACAAACTAGTCGTGTGACCCGACCCGGGGTGCAGTCACTTTTGACCCAGGGCGCGCTCACGGCAGAAGTTCGAGCACGTTGCGCGGATCGCAAGCGACCGTCTTGGCGTTCTGCGTGATCTGCCCGATGGGCAACTGTGCCGCATCGACACCCTCGCGTGCGCGTCGCACTTCGAGGTGCAGGTGCACGATACCCGGGCTGTCCGAGTCACCGACGTAGCCAAGCAACGAGTCCGCCTTCACCGCGACGCCATGACTGACGCCAGGCGCGATGCTGTCGAGGTGCCCATAAATGACCAAGTATTCGCGGAGCGCGCCCGCTTCACGCAGCGTGTGCAGGGTGACGACCGAGTTTCCGAACAAATGCCCCGCCGCGAGCACCACCGCGTCTCCGACTTGATGTTCGAGGTTGACCAACCGCACCGGCGTACCGCGCGCTTGCGCCAAATCCACGCCGCCATGGCCGACCGCGGACAACTCTACGCCGCGTCGCTGTTCGGCGTCTGGACGATCCAAATCGTAACCGCTCCCGACGAAGCCCGACTTGCCGGGTGCGGGAATGGGCAGCCGGTATTGGGTGAAATCCTTTGGCCGCTCAGGGCTACGCGGGATTTGGTCGTACACTCGCAACCGACCGCTGCGGTCGTGGTGTTCGTTCTGCGCTTCGGCCAGCGCTTGGTGCCCCGCTTCCGGGTCCGGCACGGGCACGCACACATTGCCGTCGGGCAACGTGCCGCGTGGGCAGGGCGCGTCCTTCGCCGAAAAATCCTGCGCGCTCGTCGAGCTTCGAAGCGGCTCGGTTGGCGGCGTGTCGCTCGGATTGAGGTGGCCAAAACGCCCCGCTGCCGGCCGCGCGCGCAGATCGGCGGCCCGGGTCAACAGACCCACCAAAGTGATGGCTAACGCCCCGCGGAGCAGCGGATCCATACCAGCCTCGCACGTTACACCAGGAAAACGCCGCGCGCGCCGACGCTCTTCCCGAAAAATGCCCTGATAGTACTTGATTCAGGGACGTAGGGCCGGGCGGTTTGGATTGCGTCCTTGGCCCTAGATTGATAGCCATGACCCGCCTTGGTCTTCTCAGAAAAGCTAACTCCCGCTGACGCCGCGATCCTCGAAACCTTCGTGGTTCCGCGCTACTTGTCGCTGTTCGGCGATCTGCTGCTGGAGATGATCCTAGTGGGCGAGTCGGCGCGCATCGCGCACCTCGGCTGTCGCACCGGCTATCCGGATTTGAAGCTCTACGAGCGCATGGACGGCGTCGACATCGTCGGCATCGACTCGTCCTTGTCCGCGCTGGAGCTGGCCCGAAATAAGGCCGCCGTGCTCGGTGACGTCGCGGTCGACTATCGCTTCGCCGAAGAGCTGCCGCTCGAGCTCGAAGGCGGCTATTTCACGCACGCCTACTCGATTCACCCCATCTCGGGTCCACAGGATCGTTCGCTGTTGTTCGGCGAGATCAGTCGCCTGCTGTGTGGTGGCGGACAAGCGCTGGTGGCCATGCCCCTGCGCGGTTCATTCCAAGAAATCGCCGACCTGCTCCGCGAGTACAGCCTCAAGCACGACGACAGCGACTTCTCCAAAGTCCTCGAAGCCGCACTCGCCGGCCGCCCAAGTATCGAGACCTTGTCCGAAGAGTTGGAAGAAGCCGGCCTAGACGACATCGACGTAGAGATCCGTCAAACGAGCCTCAGCTTCGACAGTGGCCGCGCTTTCATGGAAGACCCGGTCAGCCGTCTGATGATCATCCCCGAAGTCCGCACCTGGCTCGACATCGCCGACCTCAAACGCCCCCTCGACTACGTGCGCGACGCCATCGACAAATACTGGTCCGAAGGCAAACTCGAACTCACCCTAAACGTCGGCTGCGCCAGCGCCAGAAAACCCGTGCCCCCAGGCTGATTTTGGGGACAGGGGCGCCCACAATCCAGCAACGCACCTCAGATCGCACGCAGTTCTCGACAAAAGCACGGCTCCCAGAGATTGAACCGCCGAGCCGCAGAGGCCGCAGAGATGAGAGGGAGATTTGGGGGGTCGCGCGATGCGTCGATTTTGCGTCGTGGATACTGCGAGGTTGCGACTCGGATTGGGAACAACAAAATTAAGCGTGACGCCGCGGAGTGAACTCTGTGTCGCTAGGGGTTGAATGGCGCTTTGCGGCCTCTGCGGCTCGGCGGTTAATCTTCTCTCGATCGTCCGCGACGCACTGGTCGCGACCGGGAGGCTCAATAGCGGTACAGCCAGAGGACGTCCGTGCCGGCGCCGATGGTGCCGGCTTCTACGGTGAGGGACCAGTTTTTCTTGAAGCGGTAGTCGAAGGTGCCGCTGATGGCGTTGCGGCTGACGCCGCTCAGGTCTTGGGTTTGGAGTGTCTTGTAGCTGCCCTCGAACCACACGTTGTCGGTGATCGGGTAGGCGGCGGAGTAGGTTGCGTAGGAGCGGTCGGCGGTAGTCTCAGTGCCGGCGTTGAGCTCGAGGTGCGACAGCGCGGTGTTCGCCAACAGCCGCTGACTGAGATAGCCAGCGCCGGCGCGCAGCGAGTCTGCGCCCTGACCGCCGCTGGTCGTCGCAGAGCTCGAGGAGTCACCGGGAGCGAGTAGCGCGGCCAAGATTTGCGCTTGATTCGAGAGGCTCGGATTGTCGCTCTCGAAGGCGAAGCGTGCATCTTCGAAGGTACCCGTGACCGTCGCCCACACCGTAAGCTGCGGTAGCTTGCACACGGCGCGCACCTTGAGGCGGGGATCCTTGGGATCACCTTCTGCGTCGAACGAAACGACGCCATTTTCGATCGTGAACGGCCGCGGCACGCCAGGCAAACTCAGCCGGCCGCCGGCGCGCAAATCGACGTTGCCCTGGATGTGCAGCGCTTCGCCCAACAAGACCTCGGGGGAGCCGGAAACGGGCAGGACCAAATCAGCGCGCGTGATCTTCACGTTGTTGCCGAGATCGAATCGCATGCGCCAAGGCAAGGACTCGGAGTTCGACACGGTCGTCGGTTTGCTGAGCGGCTGAGCGATCACGATGTCAGTGCTATTTCCGAGATCGATCAAGCTGCGAGAGGCCTCTTGCGGCAGTTTGGCTTCGAAGAACGGCTTCGCGTCATCCTTCGGGTCAGCGTTCGGGTCTTTGATCTGAGCCGGAATCGTCAACCCAACGAACATTTCGCTCGGTCGTCGCTCGAGTTGGATGTCGACGGCGGATCCGTACAGCGTCGCGAGCGGGACGCCTTCGATCGAAAATGGCACGCCTTGCAGTTTGGCGTTGGCTTGGCCATTGGCGATGCGCGGTCCAGCAAAGACCAGCCACCCGGCGGCGGTAACGTTCGGCTTGTCGCTCTCGGCGGCGGCGGACAAAGAACTGACGGTGAGCAGAGTGCCCTTCTGTCGAGCCTTGGCTTGCGCTTCGATCTGCACCTTGCGCAGACGGAGACCGAGCTGCGAAAACTGCACCGTGCCGTCGCGGACGGCCAGCATCCCGCTCAGGCTGCTGGCCCAGTGCTCGTCGTTGCCCGCCTCCAGATTGGGGGTCATGGTCAGTTCGAGGGCTGCATCGAGCTTGCCTCCGATTTCAGACAGCACGTCCTCGACGAACGGGGAGAGCAGCGTGGCATCCAGGTTGCTAGCGGTGGCGTTTGCCGAAATAGGCCGCGTATCGTCGATACTCGGCACGACTCCTTGCCAATTGATGGCCGTGAGCAGCTCCGCGTTCAAGCGGCCGCCGACTTGGCTACCGCTACCGGTGGCCAAATCCGGCTGCTCGATGTCGAGCGCGGCCGACAGCGAGCGGCCGTCGGTATGCGCGCGAATCAGCGCGTTGCCGAGCCGAGTGCGCGTCAGCACGGCGTCGCGCACCTCCAGTTGCGAGCGCACCTGCGGCAACGCATCCCGGCGATCGAACATGACCGCGCCCATCACGCGGCCTCCGAGGCCGGCGTCGGCGAAAGCGGGCACGATGTCTAGCGGCATGCCCTCGAGGGACAGACCGGCAGTGCCCGTCCACGTCGGGTCGGCGCTGAGCGTCGAGTTCATCAACTTGTCCCACTCGGCTCGCCCGCCGGCGCTGAATTGCGCGACTCGGCCACCACGACAGGCGCGCGCATCGCCATTGGTTTGCGGCAGAAAAACTTCGCCGCGCGCGCCGTATTGGCCGCTACTCTTGTCGTAGTCGAACTGCGCGCAGACATCGACGGCCCGGTGTCGTTCGCTCTCACCAAAGCGAACTCGGTATAGTTCGGTTTTGTCGCTGAAGACAGGGTGATCGAGGCTGCCGCGCAGCGACAGCTCGGTGCGCAATCTGCCGCTGACGCCGCGCGGCGCGATGGGTGTCGGCAGATTCGAAAGCTCGCGGTCGTCGACGACTGCTTTGGCGACGAGTGGGGTCGCGCGCAATTGAGCCAATAACTGTTCAGGGTGATGGACCGCGCTGCTCAGATCGAGGCGCGCTTGCGCCGTCAATGAAGCAAGGGGGCCGCGCACGTCGTCGAGTTTCAACACTAGATCGGTGTCACCGTTGGTGCCGTGGATGTTCAAGCCAGCGTGCGCTTCCACTCCGTCGAACGCGAGCGGTTGTTGGTGCTCGTCACGCGCCGCCAGACCGACGTGAAGGCCGGCAGTGTTGGCGACCAACGACAGATTGGGGATCGCATCCGACGTCTCACGGTCGACCACGAGCGTGGCGCTGCCTTCGCCGCGCACGTCGTCGATGCCCGAGCTCTTGGGGATGGCGTAGCTCAAGAGCGCAAAGGGCACGTGCTCGGCTTTGACGGTGAGGATGCCCGTCGCGTCTTGGTACGTCGTCGCGTCAGCCAGGCTGCCGTTCAAGTTGGCTTTTGCTTCGCCTGAAAATGTGCCGAATTCTTGCAGCTTTGCCGTGCTTTGTAGCTTCAACTCGGAGCCGCTCAGTTGCCCCGCGAGAGACGCTGAATCGATCGCGATGCCGCGACTTTCACCGTTTTGGAGCTGCACATTAAAGCTGCCGCGCTGAGTCTTCTTCGTGGACTCCAGATCGGCGTCGAGCGAGGCCTTGCCCGCAATCGTGCCGCGCGGCAGCCCGAGCGCGTGCGCGATCACGGCCAGATCGAGCGCGCTGCCATGCGCGACGAGCGCCACCCGCTCGGGCTCGAGCTGACCAGAGGCTTCGAGGGTTCCGCCCGCGCCTTCCAAACGGAGGCCGTTCACACGCACGCGATCGCCGTTCACGTCGAGCTCGCTCGCTGTGGCGACCAAGGTCGCTTGGTCGCGCCGGACTTCCACGCTCAAGTCGTCGATGCGCGTGGCCTCGCGTGGGGTGATCGTCGCCTTGGCGCTGATCTGGCTACCATGCTTGTTGCGAATGGTCGTCGAAACGACGGGTCGCGTGATCGGGCCGCGCAGCTGGGTTTTCAGCTCGTCGAAGCCGAAGGCGCCCGCGCGCAGGCGACGCGAATCGAGCGCCAGGTCGACCGAGAGCTTGCGCGGATCGTCGATCGGTCCGCTGGCTCTGCCGGAGAATTGGTTGCTCTCGATCGACAGACCGCCGTACTCGAAGGCATTGAGCGCGCCGCTCAGCTGCGTCACGAGCCGTCCTTTGTCGATTCGCCCTTTCACTTGCAGATCGAGCATGCCGCGCCCGGCAAAGTACGGTTGCAAACGCGGCGCGCGCTTCAGGTCCACCCCCTTGGCCTCGACGCTGCCGTCGACCGAACCGTCTGGATGGACGTCGAAACTCGCTTTCAGCGGAATACCCGGCTCGTGCGCGGTGGCGTGCCCAACGAAGCCCTTCGGGTCATAGCTACCGCTGATGTCGATCGGCGGCAGCGGCGTTCCGAGCACTTGTGTTGCGCGCGTGGTGCCATTCACGCTCGCCAGCCATTGATCGCCCGATTCGAACACGGCGAGCGTCGCGTCGGCGTCGAGATCGGTGTTCGGCGTGTTCGCCCACAGCGCGCGCAGATCCAGGCTGCGCGCGGACAGATCCAGGTCGGCGCCCGGGTGTCCGCTCAAGCGCAGTTCGCCGCTGCCGCTGAGCGAACCTTGCCCAACGAGCAACTTTGCCTGAGTGTGCAGTGTTTGAAGCGTCCCAATGGCTTCAGCATGGGCGCTCACGTTTTCGAGCACCGGGTAGCCCGCCCACAGTGCGCGGACGGTCTTCGGTTCAGCGCGCGGCACATCGAGCGTGACCTCGAGCTTCGGGCTATCGACGCGCACGACGGTGCCAAACTGCAGTTCGCCGAAATAGCCGTCGAAGGACGTCCACACTGCGCCCGGTGCGCGGACGTGCACACTGCCGACGCCGGTCGCGTCGGCGCCGCCAAGGCCGCGCACCGTCGCCGAAAAGCGCTCGACGTCCACGCTGGTGAGGTCAGCACTGCCAACCACGGATCCGCGCACGGACGAAAGCTCGGTCTCGAGCGTCGGTACACCGTCCAGAGCCATGCGCCCGTAGATGTGCCCGACTTCGATTTCAGGAAACCAAACCTTGATCGTCTGCGTCGGCGCGGAGCTGGGCGCGCTGCCCGGCGGACTCGGCGAAGGGGTGAACGCATCGACGATCGTCGGCACGTTGTTCGTGCCCGGCAGCAAGTAGACCTCTGCCCGTTCGAGGCGCGCGTGATTGAAGCGCAAGGTGACGACGCCGGTACCGAGCAGCAGCTTTCGCAGCATGCCCGGCAAGTCCATCTCCACGGTGAGGGAATCCACCGTCAACACCAAGTGACCGTCTGGATCGTACACAGTGAACCCGCGCGCGCGCAGCTCGTGGAGCGAGACGTGCTCGACGGCATCCAGCGCAAAGCCCCCTTCGAAGGTGTTCGCCAAGACTCGTTGCAGCCCCATGGCGAGTCCGCGTCGCGCCGCCGGCAAATTGCCGTACAACAGGAGCGATAGTACGGAACCGCCGAGGAACACCAAGAGCAGCCCCGCGCCCAGCGCCACGCGCGCAATGAACGAGCGCGCGCTTCGCTCACGCGGCGCGCGCGGTCGCGCACTTCGGTAGATACTCAAAACGCCTCCCCCAAGGCGATGTTCACCGCAACGGGCAACCAGGAGACCCCGAACAAGTTGCTGACGTCGGTGCCGCCTTCGTTGGTCAGGTCGGTGCCGATGGCTTGCGCACCCGGCACGCGATAGCCGACATCGAGTCGAAAGGGACCAACGGGCGTCAGGTAGCGGAGCCCCGGCCCGACCGAAAGGTGAGGCACGTTCAAACGAATGTGTCCGACCTCACGCGTGACGTCGCTCGCGTCCGCGAACAGGACCGCACCAAGCGCGCCGGACAGTGGAAAGCGCACCTCGAGTGACGCTTCCCAGAGCGTGAAGCCGCCGAGCGGGCGAATGCAGGACGGGCTGAGTGAGGCCTTGCTGCCATCAGGATTCAGTTGACCGGGTGCGCAATTCACGCCGGTCGGGATCAAAAAGCCGACCGGACCATGCGGACCCACGGCGCGCAGCGGATACCCGCGATTGGAGTTCGCGCCGCCGGAGTAAAACGCACGCAACAGCAGCTTCTGCTGATCTGCGATGACCTTCGGATCTTCCGGATTCGTAAACGATTGGTTGCGTTCGTCCGTGCCGGATTTCAGCGTGTCGCCGTAGTCCCTGGGGATCAGGAAGCCCATCGTCAGCCGCGAAGCCAGCGTGACCGAGTTCTTGGTGATCGGAAAGTAGCTGCGCAATTCCGGCTGAATTTTTACGTCGGAGACCGTGCCACCGAACACCTTGTCGGCAACCTGTAGCGTATTGCTCAGATAGAACCCGCGATGCGGCTGTACTGGATCGTCGCGCACGTCGAGCGTCGTCACCAAAGCGGGGAAGGCGACGCGTACTTGCGTCAAGCCCTCGGGTACGTCCAACTGATACGTGAACGGGAAGTTCGCTTGCCAGTTGTACGACGTGGCCAGCGTCAACACGGTCGGCCAACTCTTCGACGAAGATAGATAGAACTGTCGCTCGAGGCCGAGCGCGGTCGAAATCGTGTGATATCCGAGGATGCGCTCTTTGGTCGCATCCGCACCTTGCAACGGATAGAGCACCGGCATGATCGTGTAGCTGGCGTCGATCGTGCCCGCGGTGCGGCTTTCGATGAACGACGGTTGGCGCAACTTGAGGCGCAGCGAATTCTCGAGCAACAGCCGCGTCGGTTTGAGCGAGGTCTTCCCGTCGAAATCGAAGCGAGTCGGATAGAAGTCGACGCCCGGCGTTTCGCTGATCGAGAGGTAGCGAGTCCCGCCCAGGAAATTGCGGTGCTCCCAGCCCATCCCCAAGTGCAGGTTCAGGCGCAGCACGTTGAAATCTGCGCCGCCACCGAGACGCACGGTGCGCAGCTCGCTTTCGCGGACGATCACCGCGATGGGCACGCGCTGGGTTTCGGGGTGGGTGAGGTCTTCGCGTAGCTCGACCGTGCCGAACACGCCCAGGTTGAGTAGCGCGCGTTGCGCGGAAGCGAGATCGCTGCGCGAATAGCTCTGGCCTTCGCGAATGTTCAACGTGTCGCGGACCTTGTCCTCGGGGATCGACTTGAGGCCGTCGATGCTCACCGCGCCGTACGTCGCGCGTGGTCCGGGCTGCAACCGCAGCGTCACATCGGCGCGATGCTCGACCAAATCGATGTGCGCTTTGGCGTCGACCTTGGCGAAGGGAAAGCCGCGATCTTGCTGCGCCTCGATCATCGCGGCCTTCATCTCGTCGAAGCGCGCCTCGTCGAAGACGTCGTCGACTTTGAGCGTCCGCGCCTGCAACACGTGCTTGGTGACGACAGTCGGCAAGCTCGCTAAGCCCGGGATCTCGACGCTACGCACCGTCACCGGTGCGCCCGGCACGACGCGGATCTCGATCTTGACGTGGCGCCCGTCGAGCTGCAGCACGCGCGCTGCGCTCACCTTCGCTTCGTAGTAGCCGCGCGCGCGGTAGTAGCGCTCGACACGCTCGAGATCGCGGCTCAGTAGGCTCGGATCGTACTCGTCGGAGGTTGCGAGCCCGTCCAAGATCGCGCTGTCGTCGACGACGTGCGCATCGTCCGTGTCACGCAGATCGATGCCCGAAACGAGCGGGCGCGTCGACTGCGTGCCACGCCCGCACGCGGCGCACAGCGACAACCCGACGGCCACGAGTAAGTGGCTTTTCGAGCGCCGCAGCGCGCCTAGCAAGTATCAGCCTCCTCGGCTGAGCATAGGACAGTCGCGAGAGCTTCCGCGACCTCCGTGAGCACCCGTCAGTTCTTTGGCGGCTTGCGCTTCACGCCCGGCAGCGTGGAGAGCTCGGCACCGGGCTCTGCCACGGTCATCTCTTCGTAGGTCAGCATGCCCATGAACGGGTCGGCTTCCGCGCCGGTCGAGGACTTGCTGAACGTGGTGCCGTAGTCACCCTTGATCGTGACCTTGGCGCCCTTGGAGGGCAGCGGGTTCGGCACTTTGACCTGCCAGAACGTGTCCACGTGCTCCGCGTCCTTCTTGCCTTTGTCGAACTCGGCGATCGCGTCGTAGATCTGCGCGAAGTTGGAGGCCCAGCCCATCACCTTGATGGTTTCGGCTTCCGGGGCGTCTTTGGTGTCACCGATCCAGAACGCGGGGATGGGCGGCTTGCAATTCTCGGGATCGGCCTTGCCGCCCTTGTGAACTGCACATGCCGGCGCCTCACCCAGGTTGGTTTTGGTGATGTAACCGGTGATCGAGAGCTTCTTGCGGGAGACCTCTTTGGTGTGCACCGGGCTGCGCAAGTAGTAGCTCACACCCCAAACGGTGTACGCCTCGCCGTTCTTGATCGGCTTCTTCGGCACGTTCGCAACGGGTGGCAGACTTGCCTTGGCACCGCTGTTGGCGGGGCGCGGCACGTATTTGACCTCATCTCCCCCGCAGCCGACAGCGGCCAAACTCGCGACGAACATGAAAGCCAATCCACAGGAACGCGGGGACATCAGTGACATTCTTTCGTGCCTCCTCAAAACTCCCGGGACACTAGTCTGCGTTCTGCCCCTACTGCAAGGGCGCGATGCTATGTAGGTACGGGAATTTTTATGACGCTGGCAGCTCGTGACTCCGCCCGCATGAGGCGTCTCGTCGCGGGATCGGTTCCGAGATCGGTGCGGCCCGTTAGCCGGATGATGTGGCAGAGCTCGATTCGGCGCAAACCGCGCTAGGCTGCGCGAATCATGGCGCGCAGCATCTTCATCGGAGATGTCCACAGCTGCGCTGCGGAGCTCGCCGAGCTGCTGTCAGCGGTCGCACACACCGCGGACGATCAGGTGTTCTTCGTCGGTGACTTGCTGAGCCGCGGCCCCGACCCAGTCGGCGTGCTGCGGTTGTTTCGATCGCTCAGGGCTCGTTCGGTCGTGGGCAACCACGAACAGCGATTGATCGCGGGGCGCCACGCGCGCCTGCGCGGCGAACCCGGTCCAAAACTCGGCTCCTCTCACGCGGAAGTGTCCGCAGCGTTGGGCGACGACGACTGGGCGATCTTGGAGAGCTTCCCGCTCTGGATCGACGTTCCCGAAAATGACGTGCGCATCGTGCACGCGGGGATCGTGCCCGGAGTCCCCTTCGAAAAGCAGGATCCCTGGCTCATCACTCACATTCGCTCGATCGACGAGCGCGGCAAGCCGAGTGAGAAGTGGGGCACGCTCTGGGGCAGCTTGTACGACAGCGAGCCGCACATCGTCTTTGGTCACAACGCGCGGCAACGCCCGCAGTTGCATCCACACGCCACGGGTCTCGACACGGCTTGCGTGTACGGCGGCGCATTGACCGCAATGGTCCTGCCCGAAGGCGTTGCTCCGCCGCCCGTCGCGCTTCGGCTCGACGCCATGGTGTCGGTGCGCGCGCGCCGCGCCTACTCCGACTACGGCCGCGAGTTGCCCGGAGGCTGAGTGGCCAAGCTGACGCGCGTGCCGCTCACTGGACTCGAACCCGGTGAGCGCAAACTCGACCCGAAAACGGCTCACTACCTGTGCGACGTCTTACGCCTGCGCGCGGGTGAAAAATTCGTCGCCTTCGATCCAGAAACGAGAGCCGAAGCCGACGCGCGCCTCGCAATCAACGAAGACGGCGCGTACTGCGGAGTGGGTGCGCTGCGCGAATCCGCACGCACCGCCGACACTGGCATCGTGCTCGTCCAAGCGCTCGGCAAGGGCGACAAGACCGAACAAGTGGTGCGCTCGGCGACCGCACTCGGCGTCGCCGAGTTGCACTTGGTCGAGAGCGCACGCAGCGTCGCGCGCGTCAATGATCGAAGCGACAACAAGCGCGCCCGCTGGGAAGCGATCGCGCTCGACGCCGCACGCCAATGCGGTCGCGCCGACGTACCAAAGGTCGTCGGTCCGCACGCATTGCGAATCGAGCTCGACGAGTGGCGCGCGCAAAGCGCGATCAAGTTGTGCTTGGTGCCTGGCGCAGCGCAAAATTTGCGCGCGCTGACGGCGGATTGGAGCGTGGGCTCACCGATCGCGATCTTGATCGGACCGGAGGGCGGGCTCTCACCCGAAGAAGTGAGCGAGGCCGAAGGCGCGGGGTTCGTCGCGGTCAGCTTTGGGGAACTCGTGTTGCGGACGGAGATCGCGGGGACAGCCGTGTTGGGGGCATTGGTGTTTTTGCGGCAGGGGTAGGGACTGCCGGCGGCGTGTCCGATGGCACACACGCGCGGACTGAAAGACACGCGGCTCTCGTGGATAAGCGCAGCAATGTCCGATAATTACGAGCCGGTGTACGGCTTGCAATCGCAGCCTGCCATGATGATCTGGATCGCGCTGCTTCCGAGCCTCGTCGCTAGCTGGTTGTTCGTAAGCACCCTCCGCCTCCGCGGCGCCAAAGCCCGCTGAGCCGCGCGGACCACACCCGGGGTGCCGGTCCCGGGGTGCGGTCAGAGGTGACCCCCTCCTTCCTCTCGACCATGCCGTTCGACCCGGACCCGCGGTTCGCTTCGGCATGCGTTCAGCACCATCGAGGGTAGGTCGAATGCTTACCTGAGTGGGCGAGCAGTGGACGCCGCGCCCCCTACAAAACCTCAAGGACTTTCTCAAGGTTTTGGCGGTCGCGATTGTTGACATGGGCCGGCCGGCCCCGTAGCTTCGCCAGCATCAGTGGGAAATAGTGGGAACAAGTGTTTCGCTAGCCCATGAAGTGTTGAAGAAGAGATGTTCCGCGGGCAGTTCGTTCATTCAGTCGACGCGAAAGGGCGCATTAGCTTGCCGGCCCGGTTTCGCGACGTATTGGTGGGCGAAAGCAATGCCGGGTTCATCATCACTCCGGCGCTGTTCGACCCCTGTCTGCACGTCTACCCAATGAAGACTTGGGAAGAGTTCGAGCAAGAGGTGTCGAAGCTGCCCAGCCTCGACCCGCATGCGATTCGCTTTCGGCGCATGTACGTGTCGGCGGCCGTCGAGTGTGAGCTCGACAAGGCTGGGCGCGTGCTCGTGCCTCCGCATTTGCGCGAACGCGCCGAGCTCGACAAGAGCGACGCGCTCTGGGCGGGCATGGGCAAGAACTTGGAACTTTGGTCGCGGGCCCGTTGGGACGCGGCGCTTGAAATTGCACCGAGTGAGACTTCTGCCTTCAGGCTTGCAGTGGAGCAATTCAAAGTATGACCATGGCCGCGATCGATTTCGAAGCAGAGCCAGTCTTCACGCACGTCTCGGTGATGCCGAACGAGGTGGTGGAGGCTTTGGATCCGTCACGTGGCGGTGTGTTCGTGGACGCCACCGCGGGTGGCGCGGGGCACTCGGCTGCGTTGCTCGCGGCTTCGCCGGACCTGCGCTTGATTGCGTGCGATCGCGATCCGCTCGCGGTGCGCACGGCGCAGTCGCGCCTGGCACAGTTCGGCGTGCGCGCGCAGTGCGTGCACGCTTCGTTCGAGCAGATCCCGGAGCGCTTGGCGGCTCTCGGAATCGAGAAAATTGACGGGATTTTGGCTGATCTTGGCCTGAGCTCGCAGCAGCTCGCGGACGCCGAACGTGGCATGAGTTTTCGTTCGAGTGGTCCGCTCGACATGCGCATGGATCCCACGAGCGGTGAGACTGCGCTCGAGCTGATCGAGCGGCTGAGCCAAGACGAACTCGCGAACGTGATCTACGAGCTCGGCGAAGAGCGTCGGTCGCGCCGCGTCGCGCGCTGCATCAAGCAGGCGTTCGAAGCTGGTGAGCTGAAGGACACCTTGGAGCTGCGTCGCGCCGTGGTGCGCGCGGTTGGTCCGCGGCGCTTGGGTGGCGTCGATCCGGCGACCAAGACGTTTCAAGCGCTGCGCATCGCGGTGAACGGCGAGCTCGATCAGTTGATCTGTTTGCTCGACATCTCCAAGAACTTGCTCGCGCCCGGCGGCATCGCGGCCATCATCAGCTTTCATTCGCTCGAAGATCGCTTGGTCAAGCGCGCGTTCCTCGATCGCTCGTCGTGGCAGCGCTTGCACAAAAAACCGGTGTTGGCTGGTGAGACCGAGCTAGCGGAGAACCCGCGTGCGCGCAGTGCCAAGCTGCGCGTCGCGATGCGCGTCGAAGCCGAAGCCCCGAGCGACCCGAGCTGGGGGGAGGAAGCCTGATGCGGAGCGAGCGGGTGTTCCTGATCTTGTGGACTTTGGCGGTTTTGGCCGCGACTTCCGCGTTCATTTTGCAGCTTGGACTGCGCGTGAAGTCGGTCGAGCTCGGCTACGAACTCGGGCGTGCGCACGCGCGTGTGGAGCGCCTGCGTGAGGTGAAGCACGTGCTCGAACTCGAGCTGGCTTCGCACAAGACGCCCGAGCGCGTCGATTTCGTGGCGCGTACCTTGCTCGGCATGAGTGAACCCTCGCCGGATCGCATCCTCGCTGCAGGGCGCAAGCCCGATGATGACGCGGGCAAGGTGAAGATCCAGGAGGAGCCGTGAACGTCCGCACCAACAAGACGCCCGCGAAGCTTTCCGCGCCGCCGAACGAAGACAAGCGTCGGCGTTGGGTGCGGTTGCGCATGGGCATGCTGTGCGGTGCGCTCGCGCTCGGTCTGGGCCTCGTGGTTTCGTCGGGCTACGACTTGATGATTGGCGATGGTGCGGCGTGGCGCGAGCTGGCCGAGACGCAACGTCAACGTCGCTTGCACGTCGCGCCGAAGCGCGGCGGTGTGTACGACCGCAACGGCAGCGCGCTCGCGGTGAGCGTGGAGGTGCCGAGCGTGAGCATGGACGCGGTCGAACTATTGCGCGGCGTGCCCTCCCAGCAGGTGCCGGTCGTGGCGCGCGACGCGGCCAATCGCATCGCGGCGGTGCTTGGTATCGACGCGGCTCAGGTCGAGCGGCGCATTCTGGCGAAGCGCCGTTTTGCCTGGCTAAAGCGGCAGATTTCAGCTGAGGAAGCCGACAAGATCCGCGCGCTGTCGGAAGACGATGCGGGCGGCGCAACGCGCATCCGCGGCTTGGTCGTGGAAGGCGAGGGGCGTCGCTACTACCCGCGTCGTGAGCTAGCGGGCCCGCTGCTCGGCTTCGTGGCTCCCGACGGTGAAGGCAAAGACGGCCTCGAGTACGCGCTCAACGACGATCTCAAAGGCAGCGCCGAGCAGCTCAAGGGTTTGCGCGATCGCTCGGGCCGGCTGTTGTTCTCTGACGGCATCGAGGACGATCGTGCGTTCGCCGGGCACAACATTTATCTGACCATCGATCAGGGCATTCAGTACGTCGCCGAGCACGAGCTGCAAGCCGCCGCGCGCACGTTCGAAGCGGCGGGCGGATCCGTCGTCGTGGTCAACCCGTACACGGGCGAGATCTTGGCGCTCGCGAGCTGGCCCTTCTTCAACCCGAACGACTACACCACGAGCCAACCCGAGCAGCGCCGCGATCGCGCGATGAGCGACGTGTTCGAGCCTGGTTCGACGATGAAGATGTTCACCGTCGCGGCGGGTTTGGCCGACGGTGTGATCACCCCGACGCAGAAGCTGTACTGCGAGAAGGGCGTGATGCAGATCGACAACGTAACGATCCGCGATACTCACCCCTCGGAGTGGTTGTCGATTTCGCAAATCCTCGCGGTTTCTTCCAATATTTGCGCGGCCAAGATCGGGCTCGGCATGGGCGAGGCCAAGCTGTACGACGCGCTGCGCCGCTTCGGCTTCGGTCAGGAGTCGGGCTTGCCGTTTCCGGGTGAGGCGCCGGGCACGCTGCGTCCGCGCTCGCGCCCCTGGGTGCAGGTTGAAACCGCGTCTGCCGCGTTCGGTCAGGGCATCGGTGTGACCAACATGCAAATGGCGATGGCCGCCGCTGCACTGGCCAACGGCGGTGAATTGATGGAGCCGCTGCTCGTGCGCAAGGTGACGACTTCGAGCGGTGAAATCGTGCGCGATGTTGCGCCGCACGTGCGCCGCCGCGTGGTGTCCAAAGAAGTCGCCCGCGCTGTCTCCGAAATGCTCGTCGCGGTGACCGAGGGTGAAGGCACCGGTACGGAAGCGGCCATCGACGGCTACCGCGTGGCAGGCAAGACGGCCACCGCGCAGAAGAGCGATCCGAAGACGGGCCGCTACTCGATCGACAAATACATCGGTTCGTTCGTCGGCTTCGTGCCCGCAGAGAAACCGGTTGTCGCGATCGCGGTCACGCTCGATGAGCCGATGTTGGAGCACGCCGGCGGCGTGGTGGCGGCCCCAATCTTCCGGCGCGTCGCGCAAATGAGCTTGAAATTGGCCGGACTGACGCCGCGCACCACGGACAAGACGGATGTCGCCGTGCTCGCGCGTACCCCCGATCCGGCGAACATTGCCTACGAGGCGCTGCGCGAGGCTCAGGGCAAGAAGCCCCCCGTGCAAGAAGTGCTGCCCACGGGCGCCGTGCCCGCCGGCAAAGTGCGCATACCGAATCTGACCGGCGTGCCGGCACGTCAAGCGTTCAAGCAGATGATTTCGCTCGGCCTCACTCCGCGGCTCAAGGGCAACGGGCTGATCGTCAACCAACAGCCGCCTCCCGGCAGCGTAGTCGACAACGCGTCTGAAGTACTCTTGGTCCTCGAACCCGCGTCCTGAAGTTTCCTTGATGGTCCCTCACACACCCACCCCTGCCGCCCACGCTGCCGAAGGTCTTCCGGTCTCGGCGTTGCTCGGCGTGCTGCACAGCGAGGCACCGCGCCTCGTTGGCGACGGCAGCGTGCAGGTGCGCGGTGTGCGACAAGACTCGCGGCGCGTGGAAGCAGGAGATCTGTTCGTCGCGCGCAGTGGCGGCAAAGTGAGCGGCGCGCAGTTTGCTCGAGCGGCGGTCGAACGCGGTGCGGTGGCGCTGATCGTCGAACGCGGTGCAGAATTGCCGGAAATTTCAGCGCCAATGATCGAGGTCGCGGATGCGCGGCGCAGCTTGGCTCTCGCGGCGGAAGCGGTGTACGGCAATCCGAGCCAGCAATTGTCGGTGATCGGCATCACTGGGACTAACGGCAAAACCACGACGGCCTGGCTCGTCGAACGCGCGCTGACCGGCGCTGGCGCGAAGCCCGCGCGGCTCGGTACGGTGGGCTTCTCGTTTGCAGGAAAGAGCGAAGACTCGGTACTGACTACGCCGGAAGCCGATGACATCTCGCGCTATGCCGCGGGTGTGCGCGACGCGGGCGGAACGCACTTCGTGATGGAAGTGTCGAGCATTGCGCTGTCGCTCGATCGCGTACGCGGACTGCACTTCCGCGTCGCGGCGTTCAGCAACTTGACCCAGGATCATTTGGACTTTCACGGCTCGCTCGCCGAATACGGTGAGGCCAAGGCGCAGCTGTTCACCGCGCTCGCTCCGGAGGCCTCGGTGCTCAACGTCGACGACCCGTACGGTGAAAAGCTCGCGGCGCGTGCCCTCGGCAAAGTAACGCGCGTCAGCAAGCGGCCTGGTGCGGATCTGTATCCCAAGCAGGTGACGGTCGATGCTCAGGGAATCCACGGGGTGATTCACACTCCGGTGGGTGAAGTGAAACTCGAATCACGCCTGGTCGGTGAGCACAATCTGGAGAATTTGCTGCTCGCGCTTGGGATTTTGCACGCTTCGGGCGTGGATCTGCAGAGCGCCGCGCGTGGCCTCGGCGAAGCCCCGCAAGTGCCGGGCCGACTCGAACGCTGCGACGAACCCGGTGACGACATCTTGGTTCTCGTCGACTACGCACACACGCCGGACGCGCTGGAACGAGTGCTGATCGCAACGCGCGGACTCACTTCACGCCGAGTGCTGTGCGTTTTCGGTTGCGGTGGCGATCGCGATCCGCAAAAGCGGCCGCGCATGGGTGCCGCGGTTGGGCGCCTGGCGGACTATGCGTACCTCACCAACGACAATCCGCGCAGTGAAGATCCGGCGGCCATCGCACGCTGCGTCGAAGTGGGGCTGCGCGAGATGGACGGCAAGTACGAAGTCGAACTCGACCGCGCACGCGCCATCGAGCGCGCCATCTCGCAGGCCGAAGCAGGCGACGTGGTGCTGATCGCCGGCAAGGGGCACGAGCCGTACCAAATCATCGGCAATCAGACGTTGCCCTTCGACGACCGCAACGAGGCGCGTTGCGCGCTCGCGCGGCGACGTCAACGCGGAGGCGCATGGCAAGCCTGATCCCGCGGAATGGCGCGGAATTCTTGCTGTCCCAAGTGGCGACGCTGTGTGACGGCGCGCTGCACGGCCCGGACGCGAACTGCGTCGGTGTCACCACGGATACGCGCGCCGATCTGCGCGGTCAGCTGTTCGTGGCGCTGCGCGGTGAACGCTTCGATGGTCACGACTTTGCGGCACAAGCACTCTCGCTGGGCGCCGCGGGCGTCGTCGTCGAACGCGAACTACCTGGCCTCACCGCAGCCGTCGTGGTTCGGTCCACGCTGACCGCACTCGGGGCGCTCGCCGCGGCGCATCGTCAGCGCTGGGCAAAGCGTATCGTGGGCGTCGCGGGCTCGGCCGGCAAGACCACGACGCGCAGCGCCATCACCGCGTTGCTCAACGCACTTCATCCAGGCTCTGTCCACTTCGCGGCAGGCAATCTGAACAATCTGATCGGCGTACCGATGGTACTGCTCGGCCTCGAGCCAGAGCACAGCATCGGCGTCGTCGAAATCGGCACTAACGCGCCGGGCGAAGTGCGCACTCTATCGACGCTCGCGTCGCCAGATCTCGCTGTTTTGACGCTGATCGGCCTCGAGCACACCGAGGGCCTGGGCGATCTCGACGGCATCGAGCGCGAGGAAGGCGAAATCTGGATCGGTCTTGGTCGTGAAGGACTAGCCGTCGCCAACGCGGACGACGAGCGCGTGCAGCGCACGCTGCAATCGGTCGCGCCCATCCGCTCGTTCAGCTACGGGTACGCCGAAGGCGCCAACTATCGTTTGCGCGCGCGCACGCCGAACGCACTCGGCGGCTCGGCGCTCGACATCGAACGCCGGACTCCGTTCTCTGCCGACGCGATTCGCCTCGACACGCCGCTGCTCGGCGAAGCCGGTGCCTATGCGACGCTTGCGGCCCTCGCCGTTGGTGAATGGATCTCCCAAGCCGCCCTCGAGCCGTCCCTCGTTTCCGCGGCACTCTCTGCCGCCGGTGAGCCGGGGCGTTTGACGCCGATCGAACTCCGCGACGGCACGGTCGTGCTGGACGACAGCTACAATTCGAACCCGGCGAGCGTCAAAAGTTCACTCGCGACCGCGCGCGAAATCGCCCGTGCTCGCGGAGCGCGCCTAGTGCTCGTGGTCGGCGAAATGCGCGAGCTCGGCGCGCTCGCCGCCGAGCAACACGCCGAAGTTGGTGGTTTCATTGCCGAAAGTGGGGCGGCGCTGCTTCTAGCCCTGGTGGGTGATGCGGAGGGCTTCGTGGCACCAGCGCAACGCGCCGGAATCGACTCACTTTTTGCCGAAAATTCTGAGCAAGGCCTGGAGCTTCTGCTCTCCCGTCTGCAGCCGAAAGATGTCGTGCTGGTCAAAGCGTCGCGCGGTGTGCGCGCGGAACGCTTGGTGCGCGGCCTGTGTGATGCCAAAGGGCGTGCGGCATGATTTACGAGTTCTTCTACCCTTGGAGCCACAAGTACGAGTGGGCCAGCGCGTTCAACGTGCTTCGCTACACGCCCTTCCGCGCCATCATGGCCACCATCACGGCCATGCTGATGTCGTTCTTGGTGGCTCCCTGGTTCATCCAGAAGCTGCGCGGCAAACAGATCAGCCAAATCATCCGTGAAGAGGGGCCCGCCTCGCACTACGCGAAGCGCGGTACGCCGACCATGGGTGGCGCGCTGATCTTGCTCTCGGTGCTCGTGCCTACGGTGCTCTGGGCGGATGTGCGAAACATCTTCGTCGTTGCGACCACCGCGGTCACCGCGGGCTACGGCGCGGTCGGCTTCTTGGACGACCGTTTGAAGATCGAGGGCAGCAACACCCGCGGCTTGCCGGGGCGCTACAAGATGCTCGCGCAAATCGTGATCGGCGGTTTCGCGCTCTCGTATGTGTTCCTGAACACGCCAGAGCTGCCCGAAGGGTGGCTCGCGCTGCGCACGCGCTTGGCGATTCCGTTCCTCGCGTTCCACAAGTACCCGATCACGCTGCCGCTGCCGGTGTACCTGTTTTTCGCGCTGTTCGTGGTGGTGGCGATGAGCAACGCGGTCAATTTGACCGATGGCCTCGACGGCCTCGCCATCGGCCCGGTGATGATCAACGCGGGTGCGTACATGGTTTGGGCGTACGTCGCCGGTGCCATCCTCTTCGGTCGTCCGCTCGCGCAATACCTGGACATCGCAGGCATCCCCGAGATGTCAGAATTGGCGGTGTTCGCAGCCGCGATGATCGGCGCGGGTGTCGGATTTCTCTGGTACAACACGTACCCTGCTCAGGTATTCATGGGCGACGTTGGGTCGCTCGCGCTCGGTGGCGGTTTGGGCATGCTCGCCGTCTTGACCAAGACGGAGCTCTTGAGCCTGGTCCTCGGCGGCGTGTTCGTGATTGAGGCGGCCAGCGTGGTCACGCAGGTTACCTCGTATAAGCTCTTCGGTAAGCGCGTGTTCTTGATGGCCCCGATCCACCACCACTTCGAAAAGAAGGGCTGGCCCGAGCCGCGCATCATCGTCCGTTTTTGGATCATCTCGGTCTTGTTGGCTCTCGTTGCACTCTCTTCACTGAAGCTACGCTGATGGAATTAGCCGGAAAACGCGTGGTCGTGGTCGGCCTGGGCAAGAGCGGCATCGCTGCGGCGAAGCTGTGCCTAGCCCGCTCTGCGCACGTGGTCGGCACCGACAGCGCGCCTGCGGAAAAGATTTCAGACGAAGCTCGCGCGCTGGGCATTGAGCTCATCTTGGGCGGTCACGAAGGCGCGAAGTTCGAGACGGCGCAGCTCGTCGTCGTCTCCCCGGGAGTCCCTCAGCTCCCCGAGTTGACCCAAGCCGAACTCGCGGGTGTAGAAGTGATCGGCGAGCTCGAACTCGCGTCCCGTTTCATCGACGCCCCAATCGTCGCCATCGGTGGCACCAACGGCAAGAGCACGACCACCACCCTCGTGGGTGATATGTTCCTCGCGGCCGGCCTGAAGACCTTCGTCGGGGGCAACCTGGGTATCCCGACGGCGGAAGCCGTGAAGGAACGCTACGACGTCGTGGTGTTCGAGGTATCGAGTTTTCAACTCGAGCGCGTGCCGAGCTTCAAGCCGCGGGTGAGCGTGCTGCTCAACATCACGGAAGATCACCTCGATCGCTATCCCAGCTTCTTGGCCTATGCCGAAGCCAAGGGCAACGCGTTCGCCTCGCAAAATCCTGATGATTTCGCGATCATTCCCGAGGGAGACTCGGATTGCCGGCAGCAGGCCAAGCGCGGGCGAGGGAAGCTGCTCACGTTCGGTAGCTATGGGGACTACGTGGTCTCCGGCCGCATCGTGACGGAAACTCGCTCCGGTGAGGTGTTCGACCTGGAGACGAGCGCTCTCCACGGGCGTCACAATCTAGAAAACGCGGCCGCTGCTATCGCTGCTGCACGCGCGCTCGATCTCAACCCAGCCGCGATTCGCAAAGCGCTCGCCGCATTCAAACCGCTTCATCACCGCATGGCCCGCGTCGCGACCGTGCGCGGGGTGACGTTCTACGACGATTCCAAGGGCACCAACGTGGGCGCCTCAGTGACTGCTTTGCGTGGCTTGGCCGAGGAGCGGGGTGTGCTCATCGCGGGTGGTCGCGATAAGCTTGGCACGTACGAGCCGTTGGTTGCCGCACTCGAAGCGAAGGGGCGCGCGGTGGTCGTCATCGGTGAAGCCGCGGATCTGATCGCGAAAGCCGTCGGCTCGCGCGTGCCGGTGCTGCGCGCGACTTCGATGGATGACGCCGTAAATCAGGCGTTTTCCGCCGCCCAAGCGGGTGATGCCGTGCTGCTCAGCCCGGCTTGCTCGAGCTTCGACATGTTCAAGAGCTACGCCGATCGCGGTGATCGCTTCGTGTCTGCCGTAGAGCGCTTGGCCCAGAGCCAGCCGAAGGACAGCCCATGACGACGCTCAAGAACTTGCTCAGCCGTGGCCCCGATCGCGGCCCAGTCGACATCGTGCTCGCGGCGCTCGCAGTGGCGCTGCTCGGCTTCGGCGTGGTCATGGTGTACAGCGCGAGCGTGATCGAAGCGACCGTCGTGTTCCGCGACTCGCAGTACTTCTTGAAGCGACAAGGCTTCTACGCCATCGGCGCGCTCTTGCTCATCTTCGGCATCTCGCGCATCGACTATCGCAAGCTGCGCCCGTTCACGTACCCGATCTTGGGCGTGGTCACGGTGATGATGATCTTGAGCGTGATCGGCTTTGGTCACAGCGGTGGCGGTGCCGCGCGTTGGCTCTCGGTCGGCCCGGTGCACATCCAGCCGTCCGAAACGGCCAAGCTCGCGCTCGTGCTCTGGCTCGCGTATTCGCTGGAAAAGAAGCGCGAACGCGTCAAATCCTTCTCCATCGGCATGCTGCCGCATCTGTTGATGTCCGGCTTCCTGATGGTGCTGTGCCTCAAGCAACCGGACTTCGGTGGCGCGTCCGTGCTCTTGCTCCTGACCTTCACGCTCTTGTTCGTGGCTGGCGCGCGGCTCGGTTACTTGCTCGGCTTGGCCATGCTCGGCTCGGTGTTCGCTGTCTGGGCAGTGCGCTTCACGTCCTACCGCTGGGAGCGCATGGTCGCCTGGTTCAACATGAGCGAGCATCGCCAAGATCTCGCCTACCAGCCGTTTCAATCCGTGATGAGCTTCGGCTCCGGCAAATTTTTCGGAATGGGTCTCGGCAAGGGCCTTCAGGTCTTGTACCTGCCGGAAGCGCACACGGACTTCATCTCCGCGATCATCGGTGAAGAGCTTGGGTTCATTGGGATCCTCGCGTTGTGCACGGTGTATCTGGTGGTCGTCGCGCGCGGCGTGCGCACGGCGCTCCATGCGGAGGACGAATACGGCGCGTACATCGCGTTCGGCATCTCGGTCTTGTTCGGCGTGCAAGCGCTGATCAATCTGGCCGTCGCGATGTCCGTTTTGCCGACCAAGGGACTCACTTTGCCGTTCGTGAGCTATGGCGGTTCTTCGCTCTTGGTGTGCGCCGCCGCGATGGGCATCTTGCTCAGCATTTCTCGGAAAAATGGCTCTGGAAACGCGCGCGTCGCGTTCATGGATGGTAGCTCCGGGAATGCTCCGGAAGCCAGCGCCATGCTCGTGACGGAAGCGTCCTTCACGCCTGACGCGCCCAGCCGTCGTGCACCCGAACGTCGCAAGCCACGCATGCCCGTCGTGCCCAAAGAGGCCACATGAGCGACTCGCTGGTCTTCGCCGGTGGTGGCACGGGTGGTCATGTTTTCCCGATGATCGCCGTGGCCGACGCGGTGCGTGAACTCGCGCCTCAGGTGCGTATCGTGTGCGTGGGTACCGAGCGCGGCATGGAGAAGCGCGTGGTGCCCGAGCGCGGCTATGAGCTCGAACTGATGCGCGTGCTGCCGATCCGCGGCGATGGCGTGACCGGCGCAGTGCGCGGCATCACGCGCGCCGCGGGCTCCGTGCCCGAAGCGCGCGCTTTGCTCAAGAAGCTCAATCCACGCGCGGTGTTCTCGGTCGGTGGGTACGCCGCAGGCCCGATCTCGCTGAGCGCGCGCTTCCTCGGCATCCCCGTGGCGCTGGCCGAGCCGAACAGCGTGATTGGCCTCGCAAACCGCTTGATTGCGCCGTTCGTGCAACGCGCGTACACGGCCTTCGCGGAGAGCGAACGGCATTTCGTGCCGAGCGTGGTCGTGCGCGCCGGCGTGCCGATCCGCGCTGGTTTTCAGCCGGTTCTGTACACTCCGCAGCTCGATGCGCCGCGCGTGCTCGTGCTCGGTGGCAGCCAAGGCGCCAAATCGCTCAATGAAGCCGTACCGCGCGCGCTCGCGCAAACCGCCGCCAACCTGCGCGTGACGCACCAATGCGGCGCTGCGCACGAAGCGGACGCGCGTCGCTTGTATGCCGAGCTCGGTCTCGAAGCGCGCGCCGAGGTGGTGCCCTTCATCGATGACATGCCACGCGCGCTCGCCGATGCCGATCTCGTGATCGCGCGCTCCGGCGCGAGCGCCGTCAGCGAAATCTGCGCCGTCGGTCGACCGAGCTTGCTCGTGCCGTATCCGTTCGCTTCCGGCGATCATCAGCGCGTCAACGCGGAGTCCTTGGTGCGCGCCGGTGCCGCACTCTGCGTCACGTCCACCGAAGCCACGCCCGAGCGCATTTCGGCCGAAATTTCGGCGCTTCTCGGGGACGCGCCGCGCTTGTTGCGCATGGCCGAACGCGCACGGGCACTGGGTCGTCCGGATGCCGCCCACGCCATCGCTGTGGATTTTTTGGGGCTAGCGGGCGTGGCGCCCAATGAGCGTCGCGTAGCTCAGAGCCCAGCTAGCGATGGTTCCTCCGCGCCCCCCAACCAATCTTCACCTGACTCTTCTTCACGCTTTCCGTTCACCGTGCGGGAGGCCGTCTAATGTTCCGCGGTCGCGTTCGGCACGTGCACTTCATCGGCGTCGGCGGCATCGGCATGAGCGGTCTCGCGGAGATCTTGCGCACGCTCGAGTTCGACGTGTCTGGATCCGATCTGCGCGAGGGGGAGAACACAAAGAACCTCGAGCGTCTCGGCGTGCGCATCGACATCGGTCACCGCGCGGAGAACGTGCTTGGCGCGGACGTAATCGTGTATTCGAGCGCGATCGACAACGAAAATCCGGAAGTGCGCGAGGCGCGCTTGCGCGGAATTCCGCTGATTCAGCGGGCAGAGATGCTGGCAGAGCTGATGCGCGTGAAATACGGCATCGCGATCGCCGGCTCGCATGGCAAGACGACGACCACCTCGCTCGTGGCCACCGTGTTACGCGCGGCCGGGCTCGACCCCACCGTGGTGGTCGGCGGGCGCATGTCCTCCCTGGGCAGCAATGCGCGCTTGGGCGAAGGCAACATGCTGGTCGCCGAAGCCGACGAGAGCGACGGCTCGTTCTTGCGGTTGACGCCCACGATCGCGGTCGTCACGAATATCGACCCCGAGCACCTCGATTTCTACAAGACGCACGACAAGCTCAAGGACGCCTTCGTGCAGTTCATCGAGAAGGTGCCGTTCTACGGGCTCGCGGTGCTCTGTTTGGACCACCCGCACGTGCAAGACTTGCTGCCGCGCATTCAACGCCGGCACGTGACTTACGGTTTGAGCCCGCAGGCCACCTATCACGCGCGGTCCATCAATTATCGCGGTCTTTCGACCAGCTTCATCGCGTTCAATCGCGACAAGTCGCTGGGCGAATTCACCGTGCGTATGCCCGGCCAGCACAACGTGCTGAACACCCTCTCGGTGATCGCCGTGGCCGATGAACTCGAAGTGCCGCTGGATGTCGTGAAGGACGCGCTCAGCACCTTTCACGGCGTGGCGCGCCGCTTCACCGTGGTCGACGAAGTCGACCGCGTCGCGCTGGTCGACGACTACGGCCATCACCCCGCAGAGGTAGAAGCGACGCTCAACGCCGCTCGCCGCGCGTACGAGGGCCGGATCCTGGTCGCATTCCAGCCGCACCGTTACTCGCGCACGGAGAACCTGTTCGACGAGTTCACGCGCGCCTTCAACAACGCCGATCAGCTGTTTTTGACCGACATTTACGCGGCTGGCGAGAAGCCGATCCCCGGGATCACGTCGGAGCACCTGGCTGAGGCGATTGCGCAACACGGCCACCACAACGTTAAGTACGCGCCCGATCGCGCGGCGATGTCCGCGGAGTTGGCCCGGATCGCCAAGCCGGGCGATGTGGTGATCGCGCTCGGCGCGGGTGACATCAACAAGATCCTCAGCGTCGTGGGTGGCGGGCTGCGCGCTCGCCTTGCGGGTAAGCAACCATGAATCGCCGAGAACAACGGATGCACGGCGGGCACGTCAACGCCCCGGATGAAGGCTTCGCCTCTGGCGAAAGCCCGGTGCCTGCGGCGGTGCAGGCCAAGGCACACGCCCGTGGATCCGAGCCAGAAATGGCTGGCGCGCGCGGTCTCGTGGCGCTGCTTTGGGCAGCCCTCAAACTCGCCTCCGGCTTGGCGGTCGTGGTCGGCGTGTCGCTCGCGGTGGCTTGGAGCGCCCATCACTATGCGCTGACCAGCCCGCGCTTCGCGATCCACACGGTCGATTTGGTTGGTGCCAAACGCATCACCCTCGACCAACTCAAGACCGATTCGGGCATTGCCGTCGGCCTCAACATCTTCGCGCTCGATACGGACGTCGCCGAGCGAAAGTTGCTGGAAAATCCCTGGATCGCCGAGGTGAAAGTCACCCGCCGGTTGCCCAGCATCTTGCGTGTCGAACTCAGCGAACGTGAAGCGGCCGCGGTCGTAGCCTTGGGTGAGCGGCTATTCCTGGTCACGCCCGAGGGCGTACCGTTCAAAGAGGTTCAGGCCGGCGATCCGTTCGACATGCCGCTGATCAGCGGCGCCTCACCGGAGAACCTACAGCGCGACCGAAAGCGTGAAATCGAGCGTATCCAGACCGGACTCGAGGTCTTGCGACAGTTCGAGCGCGTGCCGCTCAGCCGCGTTTACCCGCCGGAAGAGGTGCATTTGGCCGACGCGGGCGACGTGACCCTGACCTGCGGCAAAGACGGCGTGACCCTCGAACTCGGGACCGGTCCGTGGCGCAAGAAGCTCCTGATGGCCGAAGAAGTGGTCGGAGAATTGCGCAAAAAAGGCCGTACCCCGGGCATCGTGTTCTTGGACAACTCGGCGCACCCCGAGCGCGTCGTGGTGAGGATGCGATGACCGCCCTCCACGCGCAAAACGAGACTTTGAGCACGAAGTACGCACAAAAGTGCGAAAACCGCCCGCCAAAATTTGGCCTTATGGAACCGTGCATGGCAGCGTCGGCGAGTCTCGAACTGCTTGCCACTGCAAACGGAGCCGCTGAACGACCATGAAATCCTCCCTCACTTCCAGCGAGATCGTCGTCGGACTCGATCTTGGCACCACGAAGGTTTCGGCCGTGGTGGGCGAAGTCGATGCCGATGGCATCACCATCCTCGGCGTGGGCAATGTGCCCTGCCGCGGCCTGCGCAAGGGTGTCGTCAGCAACATCGAATGGACCGTCCGCTCGATCCGCGAAGCCATCGAAGCCGCCCAGACCATGGCCGGCGTCGAGATCAAAACGGTTTACGCCGGCGTCGCGGGTTCGCACATCAAGAGCCACGTCTCGGATGGCGTTTGTGCCATCAGCGGCCGCGAAGTCACGCGCGCGGATTTGGATCGGGTTTTGGAAGGCGCACGCGCGATCCCGGTGGATGCGGATCGCATGATCTTGCACGCCTTGCCGCGTGAGTACGCGGTCGACAACCAGGACGGCATTCGCGATCCGATCGGCATGAGCGGCGTGCGCTTGCAGGTGCGCGTGAACTTGGTCACCGCGGCCACGTCGTGCGTGCAGAACGTGATTCGCTGCGTGGAGCGCTGCAACCTGAACGTCGCGGACGTGGTGTTGGAGCCGCTCGCGAGCTCGGACGCCGTCCTCTCCGAGGACGAGAAAGAGATCGGCGTCGCGGTCATCGATATCGGCGGCGGGACGACTGACTTGCTGCTCTATGTCGACGGCGGTATCGCGCACACCAGCGTTTTGCCGGCCGGTGGCAACAACATCACCAGCGACGTGGCGGCCGGTTTGCGTACGCCGATGGCCGAAGCTGAGCGTTTGAAGCGCAATTACGGCTGCGCCCTGGGCCGGATGATCTCGGATGACGAAGAAATCGAAGTCCCGGGCGTGGGCGGACATGCACCGCGTCGCGTGGCTCGTCGCTTGCTGAGCGACATCATCGAACCCCGCGTGGAAGAGATCTTCAGCGAAGCTCGCCGTCGCATCGAAGAGACCGGCTTGCTCGAGCAACTGTGCTCGGGCTGCGTCCTGACCGGCGGAGCCGCGCTCATGGAAGGCATGGTCGAGTGTGCAGAGGAAATCCTCGGCATGCCCGTGCGACTCGGCTTCCCGGTCGGCGTCAAAGGCATCGTTCAGTTGGTGCAAGGTCCGCAATACGCGACCGGCGTTGGCCTCGTGCGCTACGGCGCCACGCAATTGGCCGAGTCAGCCCCGCGCGGCCTCCGCGCCAGCGACGAAGAACGCCGAGTCGAAGCCGCAGCAGTGGCTGATCCGACCGGCCAGAAAAATGGTTTTTGGAATTGGTTCCGCGCCGCCTTCTGAGCGCGCTGGACGAAATCCTTTCGCTTAACGTAAGACACGAATACCCAGCAGACACAGACACACGGTTCTAGAGCGACGACACGAATCCAGCCTCTAACTCCAAAGGTTGAGAGGCAGGGAAGGCAGGCCCGGATTCATGACGACGCGCCACAGCTACCAATCCGGGAGATGGGACGATGAGTTTTTCCATTGAGTTCGCCGACGAAACGCGTACTTACAACGCGCGCATCAAAGTCATCGGTGTCGGCGGTTCGGGCGGCAACGCCATCAACACGATGATCCATTTCGGCCTCGAAGGCGTCGAGTTCATTACGGTGAACACCGACGCGCAGGCCCTAAATTCAAACTCCGCCGCGGAGAAAATCGCGATCGGTCAAAATGTGACCCGCGGTTTGGGTGCGGGTGCAGATCCAGAGCGCGGTCGCAAGGCTGCTCTGGAAGACGTGCAACGCCTGAAGGACATTGTCCAAGGCGCAGACATGGTGTTCGTCACTGCCGGCATGGGCGGTGGCACGGGTACTGGTGCGGCGCCGGTGATTGCGCAGTTGGCTCGCGAGGCCGGCGCTCTGACGGTTGGCGTCGTGACCAAACCCTTCGGCTTCGAAGGGCGTCAGCGCTCGCGTCGCGCAGAAGCGGGTTTGCAGGCTCTGAGCGAGCACGTCGATACGCTGATCACGATCCCGAACGAAAAGCTGATGACGATCGCGGACGACGACCTGACGTTCGTCGAAGCGTTCCGTAAGGCAGACGAAGTCTTGTTCCAAGCAGTTCGGGGTATCTCGGATCTGATCACCTTGGACGGCATCGTCAACGTGGACTTCGCGGACGTTCGGACCGTGATGGCCGGCATGGGCCGCGCTCTCATGGGCACGGGCTGCGCGAAAGGCGAGGGACGTGCTCGCTTGGCCGCCGAGCAAGCGGTTCAGTCACCGTTGCTCGACAACATCTCGGTTCACGGCGCGACCGGCGTTCTGATCAACGTCGTCGGCGGCCCGGACATGAAGATGAAGGAAATCCAAGAGGCAGCTTCGCTCATTCAAGAGCAAGCCCACGAGGACGCCAACATCATCTTCGGCGCGAGCATCGACGAGAACATGGCTGACACCCTCAAGGTGACGGTCATCGCGACCGGCTTCCAGCACGACACCGCCGAAATGCCGGTCGAAGCCGCACGCCGCGCTACCGTGGTTCGTCAAGAACCGCGCGACACGGTGATTCCGGCTCCGCGTGCCACTCAGCCGTCGCGTGTCGAAGCGCCGGTTCCAGCGTACTCGACGCGCCGCCCGCAAGCTCCGTCAATTGCGACGACCGCAACGAGCGCGCGCGAGGCTCAGATGGCTCTACCGGTTCGGGAGCGCATCACGTTCCCGTCGAGCGGCAGTATGGAGTCGGACTGGGACGTTCCAGCGTTTCAGCGACGTGCTGGCGGCTGAGTAACGCAGTGACGAACTGCTGACGGAGGGCGCGGCGCCGCGATGAATCGCGGGGGCCGCGCGCTGCGAATTGCAGTTCACCCCTTCGGGTGTCACGAAGCGCGTCCAGTTCGAACAAGAAGATCTTGCGTAGCGGCGCGTTCCTCCCACGTGGCGTTACGTTGGTGCTGGGTATGTTGAAAACCCCAGGTCCCGCGAGGGACCTGGGGTTTTCTTTGGTGCGTGAGCCGGCCGGCGGCGGGGTCACGCTTCTTGAAGCCAAGCCGCAAGTTCGAATCGTATCGGCAGCGCCGTGACCAAGACCGCGAAGAACAGCGAATAACGCCCATCTCTGGCTTCTTCTGGAATTTATTAGCAACTGCTCACCGCGCCCGCCCGAACGGTGAGCATGGAGCCAATTTCAAATTCGAATCGCACCTCGCCCGATGCCCCCACGCCGGAAGAGCTCGAAGCCGCAGCCACCCTGCCACGCCCACTGGAAACGCTCGAGAGTCGGCTGACGGATGCCCCAGCGCCGCCTCCGCCAGCCGTACAGTCTCTCGTAGACAAGTATCCGCCTTCTGTCTCAGCCTCGCCGTCTGAACCGCCCCAGGCGGCAACGACGGGCACCCCGAAAGGTTCTGCTCATCCGGGCGTTGCGTTGGGCGTTGGGGGCAACTTAGCGATTGGACCAGGCATCGCCGTCGGCGTTGAAGCGTCGATCGGAGTTGCCGTTGATCTCAGCGAGGGGAAGATCTCTGTGTTCACGAGTGCCAGTTGGGGCACTGCGGTGGCAGCCGGTGTTTCTGCAGGGGTTGCCGGGCAGGTGTCGGGAATGAGGGACGTAAGCAAGTTTTGGGGTTCTGGAGCGGAAGTGGGTGTCGATCTTCCGGGCGGCGCCATTTCGCCTGGCGGGTCGCTCAATTACAGCACTCCGGCGCCAGGCGGCCCGCGTGAACTCAACGGTGGCACCCTTTCGGTCGGCCCGAGCTTGGGCGGCGATGGACATTACGTCGAAGGCACCACGACTGAGCGTTGGAGCACGAGTTTGCACGACATCAAGGACGCGCTGAAGCGCGCGATGGACCCGACTGGATCCGTTTGTGTTGGTCCGTGAGCAGGCGATGCGTCGGTTTTCAGCCAAGGGTACCGCATTGGCGATCGGGCCCGCGGAGTTCTTGATACGCCTAGTGATGTGCGCATTTCCATCCGCCATCCTCGTCGAGCAAGGCGCGGGGATGGCAGCGGCAATGGCGGTTTTTTTAGGCATGGGGGACGGCAACTACCGGCTGGGTTCCCACACTTCGCGTTCGCTCGTGGCAGATCGTCGAGGTCTCGAAATCACTCGCGGGCTGAATGTTCAGGTTGTTCCCTGGTCTGACGTCTCCGCGATCCAGGCCTGGCAGCACTTCAATCGCGTCGACTTCGTTGCGGTTCACTATTTCCGCGCTGGTCGCATCAATGTCGCTACCTGTGCATCGCGGTACGCTGAGAACGAGCTGCGCGCATTCGTTCATGCTTGCGCGAATTACGTGAGCGTTGGCGCACCACGGCTGAGCATCAGCACCGCGGGTCTTGGTGAACCATGCATTTACCGACCATTGCTGAAACGCTTTTTTCAGGATGTTGCTGCGGCAACCCTAGTCGGCGCGCTGCTCGGTGTAGCCGGCCCGAGTTTCGTTCTCGGGACGCTTGCCGCCTTGCTATCTGTCGCGGTCGCGGCCACTCGATATTCGGTTCGCTCGACGAAGCTCGTGCAAAAAGACGGCATCTGGTGGGCTGAAGGCCACACGCATGGTCGTATTGGCGAATTGCGGCCGCTTCGGGCGATCCCACGCGCGTTGCGGCTTTGGGTCGAGTGCTTGGGTGAGGTGAGGTGAGGTGAGACATTCGGGCGGCCGCCGCGATCGCGCGTATACTCCCTGAGTGACTCACGTCGGCATTACCGGCCACCAGCGTATCCGAGGTGAGGCCGCCCACCACTGCGGTGAAAGTCGCGTGGGGGTATGGGGCTGGGTTCGCAGTGAAATGGAGCGGCTGCTTGCTGCACAGAACGCTCCGTTGATCGGGCATTCGTCGTTGGCGGCGGGTAGCGACCAAATCTTTGCAGAGGTCGTGCTCCAAAGCGGCGGAACGTTGGAAGTGGTGCGGCCGTTTCCGAGCTATCGTGATCGAATCGAAGGCGAGGAAGATCGGCGTGTCTACGATCGGCTGCTCGCAGCGGCCCGGCGTGTCGATGATGTAACGGAAGCCTTCGCTTCGAACGACGAAGCGTACTTACTCGCCGGGAAGCAGGTGGTCGAGCGCTCGCAGTTGATGATTGCTGTCTGGGACGGCGAGGAGCAACTGAGGGTCGGAAGCACCGCGCACATCGTGCATTTCGCGAGAGAGCGACGCTGCCCGGTAATTGTGCTCGACCCGATTCAAAGGACGACCGCGCGTCACGGCTGAACGATTTCCCCGTCTAGAGCGGGCAGAAGGTGGATCAATTCCGATGCTAGCTCACGGATACGTGGTGCCGCGAGATTGGGCGACTGTTGGCCGGCGGCGAACTGGTCGTTGAACCACCAACTCGTGTATCGCTTGAGATTTCTGACAGTGGAGTCGGTGAGTTTGGGACGGCCCATGGCTCGAGCCAACTCAGCGTGCTTGCGCATGTATTCCAGCGCGTCGTGCCTGACTTTGGTCTCGTTCAATGAGCCGACGTGGTCCGTGTAGGGAGCATTGACGTAAAGTGCGCCGTAGGCCAAGAGAGCCAGTTCCGCCTTGGAGGCGAGAGCCCAGAGCACGTCTTCCTGATCGCGCCCTTGCTCGTCAACGTTGGGATCGGCGTTCGGATCAATGTAGTTGTCCGCGTCTTGAACGGCCACCCACCAATCGAGAAAGTTGATTGGTTCGCCGAGAACGAGAGTCAAGCTGAGCGCTTGGGTCATCACCCAATGCATAGTGGGCACTTGTGCTTGCGGGCGCGCCTGCATCCAGCGAGGGGCTTTCGATGCCTTGACGTATTCATCTCGTGCGACTTTCAATCGCTCTCTACTGGCCTTGAGCAGTCCCTTTCCGGTTTCAGTTTGGACGCCGACAGCCGTCGCAGCATTCCAGAGAATTTCCGCTCGACGCTTGGCGCTGCTCGCTAGCGAGCCGCGACCCTCGGCCACGTACAACCCGGTCAGCGGTAGTTCCTTTGCGACCTTGTCGATCGCATCGTCGTTCGCTAGCACGCTCGCGCTCAGTGCCGCGGGATCTGCGGCATCGGGAGCGGCATTCTTTCGAGAAATGAAGGAGTCAATCAGCCTTTGCCCGCCCTCCACGTTAGCCTTGATGTTCGCGTTCGACGCATTGAAGGCCAACGACTGAATTTGCATCTTCAGCTCGTCGTCGTCCGGGAGTGAAGCGTAGGCAACGAGGCTTGCCCAATCATGGGTCTGTTGGTCCGCGCGGAACATGTCGTGGCGGACGTCATACAGGACCCGGCGCGGGTCTCGTCCTTGCAGCAGGCCGGAATACAGCGTTTCCGTCATGACTACTGAACCCCGATAACTAAGCGGGAACAGCGAGCCGACCACCAATGGCACGCCAGCCGCATGCAGTGCATGGGCGAGGCTCATCGTGGGGAAAAGGACTTGCGCTTGATTGCCGCTGTCACACGTTGCTAGTGAAACGACCAATGGGTGCGAGAAGGCGTTATCCGCTGCCCGTCGACGCATGGGCAAGCGCAAGGCTGCCTGCAAGCGCTCGCTGCTCACGAGTTCGGTCCCGCCACTACTGCTGTGTAGCGCGAGGGCGAATTGGGTCTGACTACCTTCTTCGAAACTTTGACTGTGAGCCAGGACATGCACGTGCGTGAAAGCGTGCTGCCGACACTGCTCTTCGATATCAGCGAGCGTGGCGTTAGGGAGTACCGTCAGGTGTTGGCCCAGAATGCGCTCGAACTCTTCACTTTCTTTCGATGACTCGAGTGTCGGTGTCGACCCAACCCAGGGTTTTAACGCTTTGATCAATGCGAGCAAATGTGCCCGTACTGGTACCTCGGGCAGCTCAGGCGGTTGAGCGGTGACGAACAGCACTTTCGGCGAGCGATCCCAGGGGCAATTCTTGCCAGTCGCGCCCGGGATGGCGCGGGTCATGACGACCGGCGCAATCGATTGAATCGATATCGGCTGCCCCTCACCGGGAAAGCCGCGGGGAGCGCTCGCGAGCTCGAATGGCAACAGCGAGAGCTCCGCGGCCGAGAACACCAAACACAGATGCGTGAGCCGACCATCACAGCCCGCTTCGGTCGCCATTTCGGCTGTCAGACCAGGCACGGCCGCAAAAATGTCGCCCACGTCGTCGGCGATGATGCGCCGATCGGGTGCAGTAATCCGGCTTGGATCGGGGCCGCGTGTCGCGGTGGCGCCGTATCGGAGCGAGTTCAGGTCGCGCAACAAGCGGCGATGCTCGTACGGCATCCGCACGCTGACCGCCTCGTAAGGTCCGACAGCAGCCAAATACGCGGTAAGCGGCGAGAGCAAGTGGTTGTGCGTTGGACCGTCGCGCAAGATGCGCAAGGAGACGTTCCTGATGCCTAAGTCCTTTTGCGTCATCGACTATCCCCGTTAGCGGCGCGGTAGCGCGGTATTCGGCGTTTCGACCAAGTCCCATTGGGCACCGACCTTGGCCACCTCGTTCAGCATTCCGCGCGTCATGCCGTCCTCGACTTGGATGGTGACCACAGTGCGTCGCTTTAGAATCAGCTTAGACCCATCCAGGTCCGCTTCCAGCGCTTCCATGGAGCCTTCTTCCAGTCGGTCCTTGAGTTTCGGAAACGTCGTGTGCGAAAGCGCGGCGTTCGGGATGCGCACGAGCCAAATCCAAGTGCCGGAATTGAAATAGTAACGGCCGGGCTGCTGCGCCCGCTCGATCGCGCGGTAAAGATGCGTGTGACCCGCGATCAAAAAGTCGATCTCGGCGCCGCAGACTCGATCGAGCTCCGTGTACACCTCGTCAACCGTTCCTGGCTCGAAGGTTTGATCTTGGGCTAAGGAATAGCTGAGCACCTCGCGCAGCGTTTTTGGCCATTTGCGGGTGACCAATCCGGTGATTGCAGCCTCCACGGAGCCCATCAAGAACTCCTCGTCCGTGACCAAATCGACCGGGGCCGCGCCGCGTCCGAGGCTCTCGAGGGTTTCGCGCATCAGCGTCTTCTTGTCGAGCGGGACGCGGGGCTCCGGTAAGGGCGTGTCTTCGCCGTCCTCACTTTCGTTGGCCACGGGCACCGTGGCGCCGAGAAAGCCCGCCGTCAGCTTGCGCGCGGTCGCGGCTTTGCGCACTTGCACTTCGGCGAAGGTGCGTGGGCCCGGCAAGCGAGCAATCGCCGAGGTCACCATCGCGGCGGCTTCCTGCTCGGGCTTGAGCAGATCCACCCATTGGTACCTGCGCTTTACGGCGTTCATGTACTCAATCACCATCTGAGTGCCGGCGTTGGGGATCCACTGCCGCAGGATCTTGTGGTTGCGTTCGAGGCTGCCCCGCGCGAGCGTGCGCCGAATCAAGCTCAGCTTGCCGTAGTCGATGGCGTTCCATGGGTCGGCTTCGTTGCCGTGGAGGCAAAGCACGCGCTTGTTCCCGACGGTGCAGCTGAAACCAGCCCCGTCCATCGCGAACACGATGCGCCCGCGATTCCCAACGTTTTCGCCGGCCAAGTAGCGCTGAAGGAGTGCCTGCGGCTCGGGTAACGCCAGCTCGAGATCGTGATTTCCCAGCACGAGCACCAGATCCCCCCGACCACTAGCGACGAAATCTTTGAGCGCTTCCCAAACTACTTTCTGCTCGTTGTCCTTCATCGCTGAGGCGAGCTTGTCGACCGCGTTGAGCCAATCGAAATAGGTCGCCTTTTCGTCAGCCAAAAAGTCGACGATGTCACCGTTCAAGACGAGCGCGATGGGCCCGGGATGGAAACGGTAGTTCTGGAGCCCCTTGGCTCGCGCTTCCGCCTCGGACGCTGCCAGGAGGCGGATGAAGCTGGCGAGCGCCTCCGCCTCGCGGAAGATGCGATAGTTCCGGGTCTGCTGATCGAAGTTCGCGGAGTACCCACCCAGGTGCAAATCGGAGATGACGTACACGGCGCTGTACGTGGGTAAGGTCGAATTACGGTTGTCGTAGATTGTCATGGCCGAGTCCGTGAATTGAAGTCAGTGTCGCGGCTTGCCGAACGCTGGGCTCAGCTCGAGCAGACGACGACGTTGATCCGCATTGAGCGCAATCAGCTGTTGTGCCGGTGTCGATGATTTTATCGAGCCTGATTTGGGCGCCGGCGGCTTTGCCGATGGAGCTTTGGGCATGTTCAGAAACTGAATGGGTGCCGCGCTGCCGCTCGCCGGCAGCGTTGCGGCGGAAACTCGGGCGCTGACCAGAAGTTGCAAGACGGTGTTTTGCTGAACACCCTGCGAGCCGAGGTCTTGCTGACTCGAGAGGACCTTGCCGTTCAGTTGCAACTGGTATTCGAGCGCGAGCCCGATGCGCCCGCTTGCGTCGCGCAGTTCTTTGACCAAGCCCAAACTTTGCAACGTGCGGTCGAGGAGCACTCCCGCGGGCGCCTGCAAGTCGGCAACGGCGGGGTGAGTGAAACCGTACAGCTCGGAGCTAATGTAGATGCGCACTCCAATCGCATCGTCGCTTGGAACGGCGCTGCCAACCTGGCGACCGCTATCGATTGCAGCTTTCCTATCGGCTTGCCACTCGGTCACGATCCGCTGCAGACCGACTTCGAGAGTAGGGAAGAGATTTACCCAGACTCGGTTCCGCAGCAACGCGGGTACCGGAAGCTCTTCCAATCTGCCAACGACCAAAAAGGCGCGCTTTTCGGCGATGCCGCGCGTCCACGCCGTTTGCCATTCCTCCGTCACGTACGGGCTGGCGCGAGCCGATGCCGACCAAAGCAGAAAGCAATAGTCGGACATCGCCAGTGACGAGTCCATGAACGCGGCAAAGTTCGAACCGGGTCCGAGCTCTGCCGCGTCGAGCCGCGCCGATATTCCCTGGCGCTCCAAGTATGCCGCACAATCCCGGGCTTGCGCGACGTCTTGACTAGCATGCGAGATGAAAACACTCGGAGGCATGCCACACACCCTATTACGAATTTCAGTCTGCTTCAGCGACGCTGTTTAGTTTGGCGCCCGAACCAATAATTTGACTAGTGGGCATGTCCGTAGCGGCGAGCGCCTCGGTCAAACGCTGAAAAGCCCCAGAATCCCAGCGGGCGCCGCTGCTGACGCGTAGGAGCCCTTTCCGAATCGACTCGAGATTGTCTTTCGACGGATTGTGCTGATGCACCTTTCTGAGCTCTGTGATCGCCCGCGCTTCGTCACCGGACATCATCGCGGCTGTTGCACCGGTGGCGAGGGTCCAGATGTTCTGTTCTTCGAGTTTGGAGATGATCCCGGACGCCCTCAGATACATCTCTTTGGCCTGCTCGATGTCTCCGGCATCGAGGCAAGCTTGGGCGGCGAGTTCGCACAGGTAGTAAGAACTGGCGTTTTGCAGGAGGGCTGATTTGTAGACCTTGATTGCCTCCGTGTAGTCCTTCGCCTCCGTCAACCAACGTCCTTTCAATGCAGCGCACTCTTGATTGAATGCGAATGCGTCGGCATCGAGCCTCTCGATGCGCTGGATGACGTCCCACGCCTCCTCGGGAGCGTTGTCGTCCAGCAATGCCTTGCCCAGCTTGCGGAGCAAGAACAGATCCCTCGGCGCTAAACGCTCGGCGAGCCGATATTCCGCGGCTGCCTTCTTTGGTTTCCGCGCGGCCTGATACATCTCACCTAAGCGACGATGGACGCGTAGATCGATTGGCCGTTCAACAAAGTGCGTGGGCGCGCTACCGTGCCCAACCTCGGCCCTATCGATGTCTCGCCCGAACGAGATCCGCAGCCACTCGTGAATGTGCTCCACTTCGGAGGTGCGACCCTGCACTTCTAGGTCGTCGAGGCGTTTCAGCCACTCTTGAACGGCTGCCTCAGTCACGGTGAGTGGTGCATTTCGAATCGCCTTGTTGGCGGCGGCCACGTATTCCGCAACGGCCGCGCTCATCTTTTGCCCCGCGATGCGCGCCGCCGACCCACGCAGGAGCACGTTGAAGTCGTTATCGATGAGTTCACCGAGCAACTTCTCTACGTCTGCCTGGTTCGTCCCGTCCACCGTCTGCGCGCGCTGGAGCGGTGACGGCACCTCGTCGGACGAAAGCTGAAAAGTCAGCGCTCGTACTTTGCCGACCTCTTGGCCCTCCTTCCGAACGGCTTCTGCGGCGCCGTAAACCGCGCCGCACTCCCACAAGATCCACGGTTTGCCGACTGACGCAGGCGTGAGCAAGACGAGCGCCACATCGCACTCACGCACTTGTTGCACGATCCAACGGTACCAATCATAGCCGGTTCTGATGCCACCCTCCTCTTTGCTACTGGAGAAAGACACCAATACCTTCTCGGCAAAGATGGTCTTGATCATGGTCTCGACCGCCTTGACCAAGGCGACATCGCCGTGCGTATGGCTGACGAAGATCCGTCCTCTTGCCGCTCCCTCACTGTCGTTGGGCGCCATGAAGCGTGGTTACTAGTATTCCAAGAGCGGGTCCATGAGCCTTTCTTTTGACAGGGCTTTAGGGCATCAAGAGCTGATTACGGCTACTTCCGTTTCGGCTCCTATCCGTGATTTTGACTATTGCACTCTGGGCTTGCTTGCGCCCGCCCTGCTCACCTACCCAGCCCGCGCCTACTTCACCGTAAACGTGATCTCATTCGACGCACTCGACATACTATAAAACTGCCCAGTGACGCCCAGCCCCGTAATGTTGTTACTCGTACTCACGCTGCCGTTCGAAATCGCGCCACTGAAACCGAACACAGTCGCCGTATACGTCCCAGGCGTTAGATCCGGTGCGTCCACCATGGTCGCGCTCTTGACCAAGAATTCTCGATCCGTGCCGATGTAGATCGCGGCGTCCGAGCTGTCCGTTGAAGAGATGACTGCCTCGTAGACGGGCGCGTAGGCTGCGCCGCCGACTTTGCTGCCCGTGTCGGACCAGCTGGCCGTGAAATTGGCTGCTTTGACGCTCGCGCCGTCGGTGGGGTTGGTCCATTCGACTGCGCCGAGTGCGTATGCCGTTCCGGTGCCGTCGATGCTGCCGTTGCCGTCGCCGTCGATCGACACGGCGTACAGTTTTCCGGCTGTGATCGTCGCGCCGGTGAGTGACATGTACAGGCCCGAGTTGGGCGCGAGTTCAGTCAGCGCGAGCGGGGCGTCGCTGCTGCCGACTTCGTTGAAGAACACTTTCGCGCCGCTGGTCGGCATCGGGTCCACGATCGTTCCGTCGTCACCGGGAATGCCTTCTTCGACCACGACTTGGATTTGGCCTGGGGTGCTACCGTCGCCGCTGGTGAGAATTGCGTTGGCTTGGTAGAGCACGCCGGTGATGCGACCTACTTGGAGGGTGAGGGGATTGTTTTGGGAGCCGCGTACGTCCTTTTGGCCAGGCGTGGCGCTCGGATCGCCGGTGCAAGACTTCTGCGTGAGGCCGACCAGGTCTTCTTCGACTTTGCCGAACTCGATGTATTTGGCGCCTTTGATGCCGGTGAGCGAGCCGTCGACGTCGAGGCCCGTTTGATACGCAGTGTAGCTCGTGGTTGCACCGCCAACGGCTGAGCGAATCAGCGCATTGCCGTCCGCATCCGTGTACGAGCTGGTGCCCGGGCTGGCTTCGACACGCGCGTTTCCGAGCGGTTTGCCGTCGACCGCGCTCACCACTTTCACGTACACATCAACGCAGTTGTTGCCTTGCGGCGCTCCGCCGTACCACGAAAAGTGGCGTACTGAAGCGGCGAGTACGGGGCTGGTTCCGTCCACCGACGAGACTTGCACGGTGCCTTCGACGAAGTCTTCCCATTTGCCGGTCGCAGGATCGTACGCGTAGCAATGGATTTTCGTGTCGAGCGGATAGTCTGCGCGCAGCTGCGGTGGGATCGGTAGTTCGACTTGCGCGGAGGCAGACGGCTTGAGATTGACGCGCTTGCCGCTCGAATCGAGGATGGTGAATTCCGCGAACGTGACGGGGACGAGCAGCGATGGCGTCTTGCCTCCGGAGAGGAGCAGGCCCGGAAGTGCGTCGCGTTCTTTGGTCGGATCGAGCGGCGTGATCGACACGGTGAGATCGGTGTCGTCGGTGTCGAGGCTGTTGGGCTCGAAGATCACTGCGTACGGGCCGGCTTCGGTCTTTTGCGACAGGGTTTGCGCGGTGTCGGCCGAGTAAGACTGCGGTTCGCCCTGTTTCTTCAAATGCGCCAACACCGGTTGCGTCGTCTCGCCGATCACGGCGGAGGCGAATGCTGGAGCGTAGCCTTCGGCGTTGATGGCCAAGGTCACGTCACCCGCGTCGAGCCCCTCGATCGAAAAGCTGCCTTTGGCGTCAGTCGTCGCGGTTTGGTCGCCCGCGATGACCTCAGCTCCGGCGACCGCCGCGCCAGTCCCGATATCCGTGACGATGCCGAACACGGTGCCAGGTTCAGCGGGCACGACGAGCGGTGGTTCCGAGCTGTTGCCCTTGCCGCCCGTTCCACCGTGCGAATTGTTTCCGCTTTGGCCGCCGCTGCCGCTGCCCGTGGTCTTGTTATTGTCGTCACCACACGCGGCCAGGTTGCAGCACAAGAGGGCGATCGCGATGGACGGGGTGAGCTTGCTTCTCATGTGATTGGCTCCAGAAAGGCGTCAGGGGGAAACCTCAGGAACTACCGCGACGCCAAACGAAAGTCCATCAATGCCGACGTCGCGCACGACGGCCTTTGAAGCGAGATCGAGCTCGAGCAAATGACCGTCCGTGCCACTCGAAACGAGCCAGGCACTCCGGCCATTTGACGCAAGCGCGGCGTTGGTTGGGTTGGCGTAGGGCAGCCCCTCGTGTTCCAGTGCCAGCGTTTGTGCGGTTTTTGCCTCGAGATCGAGGAAGGAAACGGCGTTTGAGTAGTAGTCGAGCGAAAGCGCGCGGCTGTCGTCGAGCCGAAGCAATCCAAGCGGACCAGGCGAGGCTACGAAATCGAACGGCGCGCTGCTGCCGTCGGATTCCGCTCCGTGCATCGTGACGGTATTGCTCGCGAAGTTCGAAACCAAGATGCTCTCTCGCTCGGGCAGCGCCAAGAGTGCGCCAGAGTCTGCACCCGCGGGAAGGTCGGCGATTGGTTCGAGGGTCGTCGCGTTCAGCCGTCGCAAGGCACCCGGCTCCGTTGACGGCTGAGGTGCACGCAACGCGACCCAAATCTCGTCGCCCAAACGATCGATCGCGACGACTTCAGTGGCCGCGCCCGCGGGCATCAAAGAGATCGTGCTTTCGATTTGCCCCGCGTCGAGATCCAGCACGGTGAGCCGAGAAGCGCGCAGATGAGTGACGTACAAGCGCCGCCCATCCGGCGACAAAAGCAGCCCAAAAGGCCGGTCCCCCGCGTATTTCGGCTCGGCGCCGCCGGGAAAGTGACAACCAAAACAACTGCTCGCCGAAAACGCACCCTCGTCGAAATGCGGCTGAATGACGGTGCCGTCCGCGCGCCGCTCCGGAACAGGCGCCGTCAGCAGCGTGCGGCGCAAGCTCAACGTGCCCACGTCGATCTCCGCGATGGCTTGCGAGCCCACCAATGCCGTGTACAGCGTGCGCCCATCTGGCGACACGACGATGTTGTGAGGCAACATCCCGACTTCAATCCGCCCCGCGGTCTTGCCTGACGTCGCATCGACGACGAGCAGCGTGCTCGAGCCCGCTTGACTGACGAACACGCGATCATGCGTGGACGCGGACGCGTCGCTCGTAGTCACTTTGGACTGGCAAGCCGAAAGCAGCATGCACGCGACGCCGAGCAGACCTCGGGTCACTTCATCGCGCATCGATCGTCGCTGTCGGCTGAACATTCAGCACCGACATTAGTCGATTTCGAAGAGGATGGGGGCGCTCGCGATCCCGCCACGCACCTCATAGAGCGCGGGATCCCTGCCTTTGTGCGACCGGCGCGCTCGCTCGAGTCGTGAGCGGTGGCTCAGCGCTTCCACACGAGATTTCAACTCCCGGCCAATAACTCAGTGTCGTCTTTGGAGATCATAGACGCGCACGAACAAATTGACTCGAGGCTGATTGCAGCCAAAGGAGCTTCGGCCACGTCAAGCTGCAGGACCGCTACGTCACGGCGGGTGCGGAAGGCACGAGCTACGTCTTCCGCTCAGATGAGACCGGCACCGTGGTGACCGTGCTTCAAGGTCACGTGCGTGTTAGCCCCGACCTTCCCAACACATCGACACAACGGCTCGCATCGGGAGCCTGTGCGAGGACGCCCCGCCGCTTCGTGATGTTCACCCCGCGCGGCACCTTTAGAGAAGCGCTGCCAAAACGCAACGCGGCTTTCGCGTCGATCCAGGCGTGAATCCCGAGCTACAGCATCGGCGGCATCTGCCGCTCGAGGAGCAAAGTCGGAGAGGTAGAAGTGTGCAGCGCGCTGGTGATCGTTTATCGCGCAATGCCAACCAGGCTAAAGAGATCGTCTGTGCCGATATCGATAGTAGTGGGAACATAGATTTTTAGCGCACAAACTCGCCGCGACAAATGATCTGAACTGAGATCGGGGGTCAAAGACTCAGCTGCAGCCGACGGAGGGATTCTATGAGCCATTCCTGGGTTTTCAGGGCTCAGCCGAAAATCCTGTTCACGGCAGTGCTGGGCTTGCTGGTGCTGACCAGCGCCTGTAGCGGCGACACGCAACACGTGCACTCGATCGCGGGCTGCGAGATGCACGATCTTACCCCGTGCGATGCGCGGACCTTCGAGTGCGAGCAGTCGCGCTTCGAACTTGCAGCGTGTCTGCGTGGCGCCAAGGGCGGTGAGCCGCCACCCATCACGCGAATGACTGAAGATCAGTATATCGCGTCTGTCGCGGACCCCTTTCAAGGGCAGGAACCGCCCACGAATCACTACGAAATCGCGATGACCTGGTTAGGCTTGGCCCAGCCCGGCTCTTTCAACTTCGTCCCCGTCACGAAGGAGAGCATCGCGAACGTTTTTGGTACCTATCGCTGGCGCAATCGAGACCTTTTGGTCATCGACCACGGAAAACCGGCCAATGACGCGGCGTCGAACGTTCAACTGGTGGCGGCGATGATCCGCGCGTTGCGTGATCGCGACATTCAGATCGGCACTTGGGCAACGGTCGCGTCGGTCTACGACACCGACTCCACCTGGGGCGCCGACGCCATGTACTTTGGCGAAGCTCACCTGTTTTCGAATCGCTACCAGGCCGCGCTGGACGGTCGGGACCCCGCCAATTTCGGCGAGTTCGAGCAGATCAACGCCGGCATTCGCGAAGACATCGCCTGGATCCGCGCGCAACCCTCGTCTTACGTCGCGACTAACACTCGCTTCGCCCCGAACTTCGGCGCTCGCGCAATCTATCTCACCTGGCTGAGGGGCGGCATGGACGCGGTGAATTTCCTCTACACCGATAAACTGATTACCCAGCAGCTGATGGCCGACGAGACGGCCGAAGCTCCGGTGCCAAACCTGAAGTACCACGCCCGACCTCGCGCACCGGATACGTGGGACCAGAATGCGTTCGTTACGGCGCTCGGGGCATGGGGGCTTTACCTGGTGCTCGTCCAAAGCATGGATTCGGACGCGGCTTGGTCGCTCGCGCTCAATTGGAGCGGTGAACAACTGTTCGTTTACAAGCCCGCCGAGGCCAGTGACGACGGGGCCAGTGACGACGGCGCCGGTAAGGACGGGGCCAGTGACGAGACAGCGCTGGTCTGGCAGCTCGAGATGGCAGATGATGCGTCCGCCTCCGCGCTCTCGACCGCGCTGAGCTCGAGCGAAGCGGGGGCTCGAGGTAAAGTCCAGCAAAACGGAACCTTCGTCACACTCGCCAAAGCGAGCAACGACGATCCCCTCGATTGGGCGTTCGTCAGCGACTGACGCCGAGCGACGGCGAGGGACTCGCTTGGTGGTTGGGGCACGCGGCCGCCGCGGCTCGTCTCAGGGAGAAATCCGCCCATCACGAGCCGCGCAGGGAGCGCATTTCAAACCAGCGCCCGTGATTGACTCCGCTTGCTTGTAAAAACGTGAGTTGGTTGGAGCGCTGAAGCTTCAACGCTGTGTCCCGAGGTAGGAGCAAAGTACGAGCCAACGGGTGGATCGTCCCCACGCTCGCGCCGCTTCGCCACACTCCAGCGCATGCGCACGTGATGACCTCGCTGAGGCCCAAGGTTTGCATCGGTCGCGCGAATGCCCAGCCAAAAAGATTTGGACGCCACCCGACCCGCTGTCACCGATCATCGATCGCCTTGGCAGCCCGCCGGACTCCTCGACGGCCTGCGTGCGCGAACCTTGGACGAAGACATCACGGCGGACATATGCGTGATCGGCGCGGGCATGGCCGGTGTGTTGTGTGCGTTAGAGCTCGCGGAACGTGGGCGCTCGGTGGTCGTGGTGGAACGAGCGCACGTGGGGGCTGGCGATACCAGTGCTACGACCGCGCATCTGTCGGCGGTGTTGGATCGTCGTTACTTCGAACTCGCGAGTATGCACGGCAAAGACGCCGCGCGATTAGTGGCGATGAGCCACATGCGCGCCATTGCGCACTTGGAGCGCGTGGCGAATGTCTACGGTATCGAGTGTGGCTTCCGACGGGTGAGCGGCTTCCTTTGCGCCGACGACGAGGCTCAGGAACATGACTTGGAGCGCGAGCAGGTCGCCGCCAGCGTTGCCGGGTTGACGTGCGAGCTAGTCAAACGCGCGCCAATGACGCTGACGCATGGTCCCGCCTTGGAGTTCCCGAACCAAGCCCAGTTCGAACCGCTCGCATTCCTCGCGGGCGTGCTCAAAGTGCTCGAGAAAAAAGGGGGCCAGTTGTACGCGCCGGTGACCGTTAATCAGTTCGAAACCGGTAACGGCAGTGAAGTCACGCTCGGAACCGCGCAAGGCAAGCGCATTCGCGCCGGCCACGTGGTGGTGGCGACCAATAGCCCCATCAACGACGTCGCGGTGATTCACACCAAGCAAGCGGCCTACCGAACATACGCCATTGGCTTCGAGTTCGCTGACATGCCGCCCACGCTCTCATGGGACCTGGATGACCCGTATCACTATGTACGGCTCGCGGTCGACGCGGAGACCGCGCGGCCAATCTTGATTGTTGGCGGTGAGGATCATCGCGTTGGGCAGGGGGATGAAGCGGACAAACACTTTCCCCGCTTGGAAACCTGGGCGCGGGAGCGTTTTCCGACTGCGGGCGATACGGTTTGCCAGTGGTCCGGGCAAGTCTTCGAACCAAGTGACGGCTTGGCGTTCATCGGCAAGAATCCGCGACAAGAGCGCGTGTTCATTGCTACCGGCTTTTCGGGCAACGGGATGACCTATAGTGCGCTTTCGGCCGAGCTGATTGCGGATCTGATCGCGGGCGCGAGCCATCCTTTCGCGAAGATTTACGATCCGAGGCGCAAACCCGCATCTGCTGCTGCAATCTCCAACTATGTTCAAGAGAACCTGAACACGGCCGCGCAGTATTCGGATTGGATCGCTCCCGCTGACGTTGCTAGCGCGGATGACATCCCGCGTGGCGAAGGAGCGGTCGTTCGGCGAGGACTCACGCGCGTCGCGATCTACGTCGACAACGCGGGCACGAAGCATGAATTGTCCGCGACCTGCCCACACCTCGGCGGCGTGGTGGCCTGGAATTCCGCGGAAAAGTCCTGGGATTGCCCGTGCCACGGCTCGCGCTTCGATTGCCACGGCAAGGTCGTGACCGGTCCAGCGGTGGACGGTCTCAAACCGCTGAACCAGTGACGGCACTTCGCGCGAAGCGCGGTCGGGTTTTCCCTGGGGCTAAAAGATGATCCCCGTCCCCAGCTGAAATCCGGGATCGATCCAGTGCCCCTTTTGGTCCATGGCTCGCTTGGTTCCCATGTCGAACGCGAGCCGCGCATCGAACACGCGCCAGGTGAGCGCGCGGCTGATTTCGAGCTCGTAGCCTGCGCCGGCAAACAAGCCGAAGCGCACGAAGCTGCCGCCATCGCGCGCATGCGCGAAGGTGGCGCCAACGGGGCTGCCTCCGAATCGCAAGTAACCGCCTTCGAAGAGGCTGTCCTGATCGCCGAGTGGGATCACGAACGAGAGCGGGAACGTCCAGTCGAAGGCGTTCGTGGTTCCGCCGTATAAGAGTTGAGTTTCCATTTCGAACATCAGGCCTTCGAAGCGAAATGAAATCGTGAAGCAGCCACCGGCCTTGAATCCTGACCACACGCCGACGCGCGCGATGGGGCAAAAGCCCACCCCGAAGCCGTAGCGCCCGTGATAGCCGCCGTAGCCGCCGCCTGAATATCGCGGCGGCGGGTAGACGTCGGTTTGCCCGCCGCCATTGCCGTACCCTCCGCCACTCGCGTTTCCGCCGCCGCTCGCGTTTCCGCCGCCGCTTGCGTTCGCATTTGCGTTTGCGTTCGCATTTGCGTTTGCGTTTGCGTTTGCGTTGCCGTTCGCGGTGGCTTGTCCCGATGCGGTTGCGCCGTTGGGCGTGACCTGGGCATTGCCCGCACCGGTGATCTGCACGCCGCCGCGACCGTCGGAGGAAGCGCACACCGTCGTTCCCGGAACGCACAGCGATCCGCCCGGTTGAGCGTTGCCGAGCGACGTATATCCCAGCACGCCGAGCATCACGCTCACGCGCAGTCCGCGACGGAAAAGTCCCATTCTTGGATGTGACACTTCAATCAGTTCCAACGGGAGACGCGCGGCTGCCCGTAAGGCTTCGAGTGCAATTCGGCGATCGCACAGACGCTCATGTAGGGCGTTGTAGAGAAGTGTTGCCCGTTTTCCGCGCGGCGCCTCAAGCCGGGCAGATCGGGTACAACGAGAAGATGCCGCAAACCCGCGTTCGCCTCTGCGCACTGGTTGGTTTCGCTTTTTCGATCGCATGCTCCAGCAGCGACGGCGGGCCCTCTGGGGAAAGCGCGGGCACTTCCAACGCCGCGGGCGGCTCGAGCGCCAACGGTGGACATTCCTCGGCGAGCGGTGGCAGCAACTCGCTTGGGGGCAGCAATTCGCTCGGCGGCAGTGGAGGCGCGTCGAGCGGTGGCAATCGCTCAACGGGAGGAAACGCCAATGGCGGCGTCAGCAATGGCGGCGGATCGAGCGGTGGCGACGGCGCGACGGGCGGCAGCAGCAAGGGCGGCACCGGCAGCGGCGGGACAGCTGGCGTGGGTAGCGGTGGCAAAGCGAACGGCGGTGCGGGGACAACGGGCGGCACGTCGAGTGGCGGCCGCGCGGGCGCGAGTAGTGGCGGCAAGGGCTCGGGCGGTTCGGGTGCCGGCGGAGCAGGGAGCGGTGGCAAGGGTTCAGGCGGCTCGAGCGCGGGCGGGGCAGGCAGCGGTGGCAAAGGCTCTGGAGGCGCTGCTGGTGGCAGCAGCACGTGCCCGGAGGGAACCACGCAACTCTGCGGCATGACTGCACAGCACAATCAGGCTCGCGTGAACGTAAACCCAGTCCCGTCCACGGCGCTGCCGACGATGAGTTGGGACACCACGGTGGCAGCAGCCGCGCAAGCCTGGGCAGATCAGTGCGACTTCTCGCACAACACCGCCGGTTACGGGCAGAACTTGTACGCGAGCGCGGGCGGCGGTGCGCCTTCGCCGACCGCGGTAGTGACGGATTGGGTCTCTGAGTCTGCAGATTACAACTATTCCGCGAACACCTGCAGCGGCACCTGTGGTCACTACACACAAGTCGTTTGGCGAAGTTCGACCTTGCTCGGCTGCGGCTTCAAGGCGTGTTCGACGAACAGCCCGTTCGGCGCGCAATATCCGAACTGGTACAACGTGGTGTGCAACTATTCGCCCGCCGGCAACAATGGTTCACGCCCGTACTGAGAGGCTCTTCCGCAACGAAGCTGCGTTCGCGTCGCGCCTTCACTGCGGCGGGTGATGTTCATCTCCGAGTCGAGCCCTCTTCGCGCCGAACACGTGCGAGAATTTTCGTGGAGTAATTGCGCAGCGCTCTCGCATCGCACGGTCTGCGCGCGTGTCGCGATGACACACTCACTCGGATTCGCGGGCAAAGCACAGCGTTGAACAACGCCACGATCGGTTCGCGTGCGCGCTGAGGCGATAAAGCTCGTTGCACGAACTGTTTCGTCTGCGTGAATGCAGCGTGAACACCGCTGCTCACGTGGAGTTCGCCGGGCACCACCCGGCTCATGTAGTTCGAATCCGAAACCTAACTTCGTCAGGGAGAATCTTATGAAGCTCAGAAATCTGGCACTGGCTTTTGTCGCATCTTCGGCTTTGCTTGCAGCTTGTAGTAGCGATGACGACACGAACTCGAATGGCGGTGGCGGGACTGGCGCGGGCGGCAAGCACACCGCCGGAGCGTCGGGCAAAGCCGGCAGCGCCGGAACTGCAGGAAAGGGCGGCAGCTCGGGTATCGAGGTACCTGGCGGCGCAGGCGAAGGCGGCAATCCCGACGATGTCGGTGCCGGCGGACTGGGTGGCGCAGGCGGCTCGGGTGGCGAAGGCGGCGCTGCGCTCGTCCAGTCGTTCACCGTCACGCTCGAGAACGTCGCGCCGAGCAAAACGTACACCAGTGCGGGCGTCTTTGACACCCCCGTGGGTGATACTGTCGCGGGGCCGGCCCTTCCGGGCAAGACCTACAAGTTCACCGTGGACGCGGGCCGAAAGCAGAAGCTCTTCTTCTCGACCATGCTCGCCGCAACGAACGATCTGTTCTTTGCGCCGAGCGGCGACGGCATCCCGCTCTATCTAGACAACGGCTCGCCGATCAGCGCTGACGTGACCAGTCAGGTCTTCCTGTGGGACGCGGGGACTGAATTGAACGAAGAACCCTTCGTCGGCGCCAACACTGTCACCAATCAAGGTACGGTGAACACTGGCGCGGTCGATACCAATAACAAGGTGCGCAAGATTGCGTCGGTCACCGAGGGCTTCGTGTTCGCATATCCGGCTGTTTCGAGCCTGATCAAGGTGACCGTGACGCACACCACGGGAACGCTATTCGACGTCACGATCGACGACTTGTCCGCTGCCGCGCTGATCACCGGCGATCTGGTGAGCCATCCTTCGCCGATCTCGCCCGGCGTTTGGGCACTCAGCAGCTCGGCCAACGCGCTCTTCACCGAGCAGGCGCCCGCGCCCGCGCACGGGCTCGAAGCGCTCGCGGAAGACGGCAAGCCCGCGGTCCTTGCCACGTATCTCGCCGCGAACTCGGGCATCACCTTTCCGGCGTCGCCCGGGGTGTGGCTGGTGCACAAGGCGGGCACCAAACCGCTATTCAACGCCGGAGCGGCCGAACTGGGCAAAGGGCTCGAAGCGCTCGCTGAGGACGGCAACGTCTCAACGCTCGCCGCGCACTTCGCCTCGCTCGATGGCTACCTCTCGGGCGATATCTTCAACACGCCAGTCGGCGCAACGACACCGGGCCCAATCTCGCCTGGGTCGAAGTACCAGTTCAGCTTCGACGCGAGCCCCGGCGATTCGCTCTCGTTCGCCAGCATGCTTGCGGCGACGAATGACGTGTTCTTCGCGCCGAAGGACGTCGGCATCCCACTGTTCGACGAAGACAACGTGGCACTCGCGGGTGACATCAGCAGCCAAGTGTTCCTGTGGGACGCGGGCACCGAAGCCAACGAAGAACCCGCGATCGGCCTCAACACTGTCACCAACCAGCTGACTGCAAACACCGGCACCGCGGGCGAAGGCAAAGTTCAACTATTGAGCGCGGTCACGACCGACACATTCCAATACCCAGCCGCGCAATCCATCCTAAAGGTGACCATCGCGAAGAAGTAGCGGCGAGGCTTAGCTTCTTGGGTTGATGGTCACAGAAATCGGACGCGCCGCGTCGCAGCCTTCGGCGTCGCGGTGCGTTCGAGAATCCGAGATCGCTCAGCGCAAGCACGCGCCCGACGAAGCGACTCCCGGGGCGGCGTCAGCGCTCGTCGCGCGTAGGTAATAGTTCCAAGTTCCCTTGGCCGACGCGGACACGAACGTCTGCACGTTGCCGCCTTCACCCGAAAATTTCCCAGCCATTCCCGTCAGAAAGCAGGCCGGGCCCTTGAGCGGCTCGGTCGGCTTGGTTTCATTGGGGATCAGGTTTTCGGCAAGGACTTGGATGTCGCCGGCCGCTACGTCGGTGATGCGACTCGCGCGCAAGGGCGTCTTCGGATCGTCGTCCAAACACAGCGCGCCGGCGTTGACGCCGCTCGACGTTGCCGTGCTTTGAAGGAACCAATGGCCGCTGCTCGCTTGGTAGACCCGGACGAGGTCAGCGTCGCTTTCGAAGCTGCCCGACACACGGCTGAGCGCGCAGAACCGATGCGCGCCCAAGTCCAGATCCTTCCCCGAGATCGACTCGTTGATTCGAGTCGCGATCACTTTCGCGGAGTCGTACTTGAAGCAGCGTGCCGTCGCGCCCGTCCCGGGCTGATTCGAGCGGCCCGTCACGTACCAATAGCCGCGCACGTTCGAGATCATCACCATCTCGGAGTTGCTCTTGAACTTGCCGTGGATCCCGGTCAAAAAGCAGACATTGCCTGCGGATGACAGCATGCGCCGCGAGGGGCGCTTGCGCTCCCAGGTGTATTCGGCCGTGTAGGCGCTGAGCCCCTGAGCGCCGTCGCCGGTCGCGGATTCATCATCCGCCGAGCTCACCGGCACCGAGCCGCCTTGAAGCACGCACCCTTCGAGTCCACTGACGAGAGCAAACAGCGCCACACACATCGACCGTGCTCGTCCGCAATTCGACTCCGTCATCTCGATCCTCCGCTCGGAAATTCAGCACAACCCCGCCGGGACGCCAAACTTCCGCCAAAATCGCGGCCAAATCGTGGGGCACGAGCGGCCGTCAGAATCTCCCCGTGAGGTCGACGGACGCCGCTGTCGGGCCGACCGTTGGGCTGAGAGCGACGGTCGTCTTCTCCGAACCACGCACGAAGAAGGTCAGGGTGATGGTCGTGGCTGCGAGCACCGCGGTCGATACCAAAAAGGCGTTGGTCATCTTCTGGCGCGCGATCCCTGCGTTCCATTTTTCGTCGCTCGGATGCTGGACGTAATCATCGTGCTGACGCTTGGTATCGACAGCGGCCCAAACCGTGACCGCGCCGCACGCAACGGCGGCCGCGCCGGTGATCCAAGGGATGATGACCGGCACGCCTCTCGAGGGCGCCGCCGTCGCGCGTTCCGCCCCACCCGGTGCAGGCGACGATTCCGGTGCGGCGCGCGCCACCGAGACTTGCGCGAGCGCGGCTGGCTCTCGGAGCTCGAGCTGCGTCGTCTCGCCGGCGCTCGAAGTCACCGTTCGTGAAGCTTTGTGCCCGCTCGCGAACTGCGCCTCGAGCGCGACACGCCCGGGGGCAAGATACAAGCGGTGCGAACGCGCGGGTTCCAGGAAATAGGCCAGATTGTCCACCAGCAGCGCGCACGCGGGGGCACAGCTCACTTCATAGCGCGCAAGGTGCGGGGCCACTTCGTCGAGGATCGAACGCGCGAGCTCTGCGGACTGCGCGTCGTCACCAAAGCGATCGAGGAGTGTTTGCGCGTGTGTCGCGGCGCGCGCGAAACTGTCCGCGCTCATCCGCATGCGCGCTGCGGAGCGTAGCGCCTCTTTCGACGGCTGCAGTGTAAACGCGAGTTCGAAGCGCTCCGCAGCTACGGCATACTTGCCCTCGAGTTGCGCGGCCTGGCCTTCCGCGAACGCTCTGGCAGCACCGGTCACGTCCGCGTGGGCAGAGCGCGGCGCGACGCAGGCGAGCGCCGTGAGTAGACCAAGGTAACAGAAACTGTGGAGACGCTGGGATGAGCGCATGAAAATCGGTGAGCTCCGCGGCAAGTCGATCACTCTCAGTGCAGGTAGGGGTTGTGCTCCAGCTCGGGATTCGCTTTTGCCTTTGGCGGCGCGCCCTGCGTGGTTGCGACTGCCGGCGCCGACGGCGCGGGTGAGCCAGGAGTCGCGGCTTCGGGAGAGCGGGCGATCTTCGGCAAGGGCGAGGTTCTGCGTGTCGGGGCCGATTTCGTGGAAGGCGGCAAATTGAGGGAGGGACGTGGACTGGGTGCTGCGACGGAGTCAGCCGCGAGATTCGAGTGCGCGATGACCTCTAAGTGATCGGGGGTCGAGTCGGTCGTGGCCGCCGTTGCCGCCAGCTCAGCGGCTTCTGCGTGATCCGAGCTCCGCGCTCGATTGACGAAGAAGGCAACCGCCGTGAGCGCCAGAAGGAGCACACCGGTGAAGAGCGCGCCACGGAACAAGCGCTGCTGGGCTCGTAAGGGCGTGCGACGAGTGCGTGGCTCTTCGAGCGGCGGCGCAGAAGACTGATCGCGCAGGGGAACCAGGCCGGATGTGTCGCGCGCAGCTGGGAGCTCGTTCCTGCCCGCGAGCACCGCTGCTGGCGGTTGGTCCGGCGCATACGCGGCCACCCAACTTTGAATCTGCTGCTCGCGCAGCTGGCGTTGCGCGCTGAAGTGTTCGGCCATCAGCTGGCTGAGCTCTTTCACGCCGGTCGGCGAGCCTTGGGCGAGAAACTGTTCCAGGTCTTCCAGCATGTCGAGCGCCGTCGCGTAGCGCGCGTCGGGATCGCGCCTCAGCGCTCGTTCCACGATTCGATCGAGGGCCGGCTCGATCTCGGGCCGAATGCTCGAGACCAGCGGTGTGCTGCCTTGCAGCGTGTGTCGAACGATCGAAACGGGCGACAGATCTTCGACCAATCGTCGCGCGGCGAGGAGCTCCCAGAGCACGACGCCCATGGCGTAGATGTCTGCGCGCCGATCGACAACTCCGCTGGTCGTCTGCTCAGGCGCCATGTACGCGAGTTTGCCTTTGACGATGCCCGCTTCCGTTGCTGCCCGCGTGGCGATTGCGGTCTTCGCGATGCCGAAGTCGACGAGTTTGACCACGCCGTCATGGGTGACGAAAATATTCGGGGGACTGAGATCGCGATGCACGATGGACAGCGGAGTTCCGTCCAGGTCTCGCAGCTCATGCACGTAGTGCAGCCCGGAAAGCGCGTCGGCCACGATGCGCGCCGAGACGCGCGCGGGCAGCGGTTTGGCGGCGCGCTGGATGGCTGAGAGCGCCTGGCCATGCAGGTACTCCATGACGATGTACGAGCCGTCATCGTCGTGACCGACCTCGTACGTGTGCACCACGTTGCCGTGATTGAGCAATGCCGCGAGACGTCCTTCGTCCAAAAACATCTGCGAGAGCGCGCTGTCGATTTCACTGCCGGCGCGCATACATTTGACGACGACGAGCTTGCGCACCCCGGACGGACCGTGCGCGAGGGCAAGGTAGACGTCCGCCATGCCGCCTCGCCCGATCGGGCCAAGGAGAGCGTACTTCCCGATTTGAGCGGGCCTCGCCGCGCCGCCGCTATCTGCATTCGGTAGGGAACGCATCTGCCGCGGATACTAACCCGGCACAGGAGCCAGGCAAATCCCGCGCCGAGCACTTGAATCGTGCCAATTCCGATCCGAAACGAACAATTCGTAAACCCGTATTGGTTTCGAACGCTGCTATGTCCGTCGTGATTCCGTCGCTTGCCCGTTGCATGGCTCTCCGCCTCGGAGCGCTCATCTCAGGGATAATCGTGTCTTCGTGCACGATATTCGACGAGCGCCTGCCGGAATGCCGCACGCACGTCGATTGTACGGAGTGGTTGACCCAAGAGGCGGCCAGTTCGAGCCCAATTGCAGGACGTTGCGTGCAACCCGAGGGCAAGTGCGTCCCCTTGCTCACGAACGAGTGCACGCGGGTGATCGGCGATCCGCTCGATGAAGACTCGATCCTGTTCGGCTCCTTGCTGACCGGCGAATTCCGCCACTTGGAGCCCGTGACTCTCGCTATCGAGGAGCTGAACTCCGCAGTGGCGGGTGGGGGGATTCCGCGAGCGGGGAATCAGGGCAAGCCGCGTCCGTTGGCGTTGCTTTCGTGCGGCGAGACCTTTGGCGACCCGCTTCCCGCGGCTCGTCACTTGATCGAGGCGCTGCGCGTGCCGGCTGTGGTCGGGCCTGACATCGACGAGCACGCGCTCAACATTGCACAAGAGGTTCTCGGTACCGGCAAGGCCAACACGGCGTTCATGTCTCCGACCGCTTTGATCGACGATCTGGGCACCGTTACGGACCACGAGCTGATGTGGCGCGACATTCCTTCGGGGGCGGAACTCGCGCCGCTCGTGTTGATGACGTATTCGGACCTCGAGGTCACCCTGCGAGCGAGCAATCCCGATCTCAAGCTCGGCATCGTGTATCGGAACGACGCGCTCGGGCAGAATGCGATTGCCCAGATCAGTGGACGCGTTCAATTCAACGGCAAACCACTGGCTGATCCCACGAACGCTGCATTCATTCGCGTCGGGAGCTACGAACGCGGTGACGACGCGGCGATCGCCGCGCTCTTGACTCAGTACCAAAGCGATCCGCCAGACCTGATGCTCTTGCTCGGCGGGGTCGAATCAATCAGCAGCTTCGTGAAACCCCTCGAGCTGGCCCTTGGTGCGATGAACGCCACGCGCAAGCCGACGTACCTGATGTTCGAGAGCAACAAGGTGACCGAGCTCCTCGATCTGGTCGACCCGAAGAAAACGCCGGGAGTGCCAGCCGACTTGCGGAGCCGGCTGTGGGGCGTCGGCGTTGCTCCGACGGCAAGCGCGCAGCCGGGCAACGACAGTTTTCGGCTCGCGTTCTCGAACCGCTTCGGACGCAACCCCGAGGGAACGGGAATGGGGCAAGCCTATGACGCGATCTACTCGTTCGCCTATGCGCTCACCGCGACCGCCAGCGAGCCGCCAAGTGGTGCGAGCGTGGCGACTGGCCTCGCGGCGATGTCGAAAGCGCCTGGTGCGTCCGCCTTGCGCGTTGGGCGGCTCGACGCGCTCCAAGCTTTGAATGCATTGGGTACAGGAGCCGTTCCCGGGGTGCTCGGCACCTTCAACGACCTCAAGTGGCTTCCGAATGGCGATTACTTGGGTGGACGCGGCGAACTTTGGTGCATCAGAGTCGTGAACGATGCGCCCTACTTCGCGAACGCAAACGTCTCGATGGACCTTCAGACGCGAATCGTCAGCGGCGCGCGCATGTCGTGTGAATAGCCCACTCTAAGAGCTCACGTCCGCAATCAATCGGCGCAGCAGGTGCGCCATCGAATCGACATCAACGACCCATGGGTTGAGCTGCGCACCGATCTCCTCCGCGACGCTGGCCATGGCCGCGAGTACCGCGGCCGGATTGTCGGTCACGATGCGTGCTTTGCCGCCTTTGTTCCACTCACTCAGCTCGGCGCTGACTGGCTTTCCAACGCGGGTCGAGAGCGCGCGGCTCAGTGCCTCGAGGTCGACTGTGGGTCGCAGTGGCGCCTTGACGCCCTTTTGAGGTGCGGGCTCGAGGAACCAAAACATGCCTCCGACCTGTACTTCGCGCCCGCCGAGTGCACGCACGATGGCGCCTTGCCGCAAAGCGAGCACCGCGACCCGCTTGCGACGATTGAGCCCCTCGATCAAGACGGAGCGGTGGCAAACGTGAACCGTGGCCTCGCTGAGCTGCTCGGCAAAGTGCTTGGCATCATCCCTCGGGTGCTCTCCCCAAAATGACACGAGCAAGCGAGGCTCGGTCGCGAGCTCGTTGCCCAACCGTTGCTTCGCGGCGAGGAATGCGCTCGCGTCCCAGTCGTCCAGCACGAGCTCGGCGCTGAGCGGACGTCCCTCGGCAAAGCTCGAGAGTCGTTGCGCGTGCCGTTCGAGAGCGTCGTCATTGGTGGCCGCGGGGATATGCACGAACAGTAGCTCTCCGTGCGGAAATAGCTCGAAATCTGCGCCGCGAGCCACGAGCGCCTTGGCATCGTCCGAGTCGCGACAGCGAATGACGCCGAGTAGCGACGACGAACCATGGATGTGAATCCCACCCGGCACGACGAACCCCGCGCGCTTCCAAGTGAGCGCACGAAGCTCGGGAAACGCATCGCCCGAGTCGTACCCCAGCGCGATCACCGAGCGACCAATGGCAAGTATTTGGTTCGGACTGGTGCCGACCGGCTCACCGTTGTCACGCAATGCCGATAAGGCCACGTTCTCGCGTTGGAACAAGGCACGCCACTCCGCCGAGTATTCGCCGTCTGGGGCCCATGACGGCGCGAGCTCCGCCAGAAAACGCTGCGCGTCGGCGTTCGAGTCGAACTTGCCGATCAGGATGCATTCGCCGCTGTTGTTGCCCGAGAAGCTACGCCAGACCGCGACGTCGGGCCGCGAGCGACGCGCTTCATTTGGAGCGGCCAACGGCAGTTGCCGTGCACAACCGTGGCGCTCCGAGGCACGACGCAGCTCGGTGCGACGGCTGCGCCAAACCGCCAAGATCTGCTCCGCGGTTTCGGCCGGAAAACCGCGGTCTTGGAACGAGCAACTCTGCAGCATTCGATCGGGCGTGACGGTGATGAAGTCATCGCCTGCGCCGCAGTCGCCGCCGTTGTCCACGCCTTGGAACAGGCGGGGCGCGGGTAGACGGTCGCCGAAACAGACCGATGCACGACAAGGAAGTGGCGCGCTTTCGATCTGCGCGGCGAGGCGCGCCCGTCCGGCGCTACCGAGTTCGAGCGATGAATCAGGCCCGATGTAATTCAGCAAAGAGACGTCGTGACAACCGAGCGCTGTAAGCTGAGCGAACAACGCTGGTAGTTCGTCGAGGCGCCGGTCGTGGACGAGCACATTGGCGCCCCAGAGCTGGCCCGCGTCGCGAAGCGTGCGCGCTGCGAGCAGCCAACGATGGTCGTCGTAGATTGACACGCGTACTTGGCCGAGCTTCCCGAGAAATGGCGCAAAACCTCGTTTATCCAGCAACGTGCCATTGGTGGTGACGTTGAGCGCGAGGGCGGTCTTTTCGTGCAGCTCCGCGACTAGCTCGGCAAAACCTCGAAATGCAAACGGCTCCCCACCACCAAACGCGACCTCGAGGCAGCCGGCCCGCTCCAGACCTGAGAGTGCAGCGGCCGCACTCTCGACCGTCCACGTGCTCGATCTGGCTACGTCGCGCGAACAGAAACTGCAGCTCAGGTTGCAGCGATTGGTCACGCCGAACATCACCACCCGTGGCGCGCGGCGAGCTAACCCGCGCGTGCGTTCGTTTTCGACGCGGATGCTCAATCCCGATGAGGGTTGAAAGAACAGCAGCGCATCGGTCAATGGGAACGAGCGAAAGCGATCGCGAACACGCACCCCGACAGAATCCATGTGGGGCAGGGTAGCACGCCTAAAACAAGCGCTTCGCCCCGAATAACGTCGGTTTGCCGACAGATAGGCTCGTTGGCGAGAGCGTGAGTCTGAGGCTCTCAGGAACATGATTCATGACGTTGCTGCGCGCAACGCGAATCAGTTCGCTGCGTTGAGTCGTGTCAGCAAATGGTCAGCATGGCACTTTTCTCTCGACGAAGTCTGCGGCTATGTCACCGTACGCGCACAACCTGCCAAGCAAAGACGGCAATCCTTGCCGTAATAACTTTCTTCGCAAGCTGCAGAACCGAACGGGTTCAGCAACTGAGTGGGATGCCGGCTTTCATTGGCTGCGTTGTCGGCGAAACGTGTCGATTAGATTTTTTTTGAATGCTCGAGTCGATGAATTGTCGCGAAGTTTCGCCGTTGAACGCGCAGTCGAATTCTTAGTGGCTATTTCCGTCAGCTAGATTTTCTTTGCCTCGCGCCGCTCAAAGGCGACAGGAGCTTGCTTAATTTGAAACGCAGTATTGGTGAGTCGGTCGCGGTCAGGCGAGATCCGCCGACTGATGACGACCTACATAGTTCACAGACGATGCGTAAGGCTCGCCGCACCGCGGTCCTTCACGAAGTCGTGGTCACCGGCGTCGGCGTGATTTTGCCGAATTGCGACGATGCCTCCACCTTCTGGCAGCAGATCAAGGGCGGTCAGAGTCAGCTCAGGATCGAACCCGATCCGGGCGATGCCATCGACTGCGCCATCGGCCGCGTGCGCGACTTCACGGGTAAGAAGTACCTCGGACAAATCCCGGAGAAGCTCTGGGCGCGTTGCTCGAAGGAGCAGCTCTTCTACTTGTCGTCCGTCGTTAGCGCGTGTCACGACGCGGGGCTGTCGCTCGCCGAGCTCGCTTCCGAGCAAGTGGGGCTGTTCGACGGCACCTCGCGGGGTAGCCTCGAGTTGCTGTGCGAATTGGTGCGAGCCGAGGGCAAACGGCCGTCTCTTCGTGACTTCAATCTTGGCGCGTTGCCCGGTCAATCCGTTGGAATTGCCGCGTCCATCCTCGGCGTACGCGGCCCGACCTACACTTACAATGGCAGTTGCGCCTCCGGCGCGATCGCCATTGGCAATGCGTTTCGTGAGATTCAAATCGGCCGCGTCGCGGTTGCCTGCGGCACGGGGCACGACGCCGCGTTGGTCGCGCCGCTGTTTCAAGTTTATCGCGACGCTGGTCTGGTGAGCGCCGAGGCGAGCGATCCGTCGCGCGCGATTCGCCCCTATTCCGGTAGCTTCGCGAACGCCTTCGGTGAAGGCGCGGTCACGGTCGTGCTCGAATCACGCGAGCACGCCGAAGCGCGAGGGGCGCGCGTGCTCGCCGACCTGGTCGGATATCGCTACGGAAACGGCGGTCAACACCCGACGGACATCGACTTCACCGGTGAGCGCCCGGCACGGTTGATCGCGGAATCACTCGCCGAGGCCGAGCTCGGCCCCGAGGATGTCGATTTCGTCGTTGGTCACGGTAACGGCGTGCTCGCCAGCGACATCTCCGAACTCAACTACATGAAGCGTGTTTTCGGGGACCGCACTCGAGAAATCCCACTAATTTCAACCAAACCCATCTACGGCCACACACTTGGCGCGGCAAGTGCGATCAACGTGGCGGCGGCTGCGTTGATGATCCATCACGCCTTCGTGGCTCCGACCATCGGTGTCGATCGACAGCGGGTCGTGAATGGTTTCAATCATCAAGCGAACGAGGGCACGTCGCGTCTTCTGCGGAGTGGCGTCGTCGTCAGTTACGGCGCCGGTGGGCAAAACGCGGCCATCATCATGCAGCGAGCCAAGCGATGAACGGTTTTAGTCAAGTCAATGCGCGCCGCGGTCTGCCGCATTCGAGTGTGATCGCAGCCGCCGAGTTTGCTTACCCGAGCGAGCTGGTCTCGAATGAGACATACGCCAAGCGCTGTCGCTTTACTCCTACGACGAGCTTTGCCGAGCTCGCCGAGGAGAGCGGTATCAAAACTCGTCGTTGGTGTTCGCCCTCGGAAAACACACGCACGATGACGGACGCGCTCGTGCGGAAACTCGTGGTCGCACGCCCTGAGCTCGTCGAACAGATCGATGTGGTGGTGGTCGCGTCGGGGACGACATTGAATCTCGCCCATCCGTCGGATCCGGACAACCGCGTGGTCGCTGACCTCTCGCCCTTCGTGCTCTCGGGCCTCGGGCGTCAGCGGGCGCTCGGACTCGATATCAAATACTGCTATTGTTCGGGATTTTTGCGCGGCGTGCAGGTGGTCGATGCGCTGCTTGCGAACGAAAACTACCGCGCGGCGTTGCTGATCGCCGTCGAACAGGGGAGTCGATTCGCCCTCGCGCCCAGCAATCGGACGTCTTTTTGCTTCATCGTGGGCGACGCAGCAGGCGGCGTGATCTTCAAACGCGCCGAACGACGCGAGGGCGCAGGAATCATCGACTATTGCGGTCATAGCGAAGTCGACAAGTGGAGTTGGGTGGGGATCGGTGAGGATGCCGCATCGATCACCATGCTCGGATCGCAAGCTGCGAATGCCACGCGCGATTTGCTCGTGGAATGCGGCCGCACGCTGCTCCAGCGCAATGGCCTCACGCCTCGCGACGTGACCTGGCTCTTGCCGATTCAGACGCACGCCGGGTTGCTTGCAAGTGTCACGCGCGACCTCGAGTGGCCAACCGAGCGCGTGCTCTGGTTCGCCGACGTAAATGGCTTTTCGGGCAGTGCCAGCATTCCGAGCTGCCTCGCTGAACAAGCTGCGAAGGGCAAGGTGCGCCCAGGCGACTTGGTGCTTTCGGTCGCTGTGGGCGCGGGGCTCAATTGCGCAGGCGCGCTGTATCGGTACTAGGGGGCAAGAGTGGGGACTGAACTGCTCTGCCCGCTTTCGGACGCCATTCGGCGGCACATCGAGCCCGGAATGCACCTGCACTTTGCGTCGAGCCCGAGCCGCTCGAACGCGGCGGTGCGCGAGCTTGCGCGCGTGTTCCTCGAGCGCCGTCCGGGATTTTTGCTGAGTTCGACGGGCTTTCACTCGTCCGCGCATACCCTCCCACTACTCGGCCTCGGGCGTAGCTATCTCGGCTGCTTCTTCGGTGACAACTACCCCGCGCCGCGCCCGAATCGCGTGTACCGAGCGCTGGCGCGTGAAGGCTTGCTCGAGCATTGGTCGCTGCTCACCTACACGCAAGCGTTGCGTGCCGGCGCACTGGGTCATCCGTATGCTGTGACCACATCGCTTGCGGGCACCGATCTCGGCGCCACGCTCGCTGAGCGCGGGCGGCTGTTCGAAGTCCCCGATCCGAAGGGCGGCGAGCCGATTCGACTGCTCACGCCGATCGTGCCTGACGTAACCTTCGTGCACGCTGTGGTCGCCACACGCTCGGGGCGCGCGCTGTTTCCCGCGCCGATCGGCGAGGGACTTCATGGCGCGTACGCGGCGAGCCGCGGCGTGATCGTGACGGCCGAAAAGATCGTGGACGAGCGCGAGCTCGAGCCTTTTGCTCACCTTGCGTCTTTACCTGCGTCGCGCGTGCTGGCCGTCTCCGAAGAGCCCTTCGGTGCTCACCCCCAACCTTTGTATTTGGGGTCCTCGGTTTGCGGCGTTGCGGGTTACAGCGACGACTTTGCCGCCTACGAGACTTGGCGACAGTTCGCCGAACACCCCGACACATTCGCCGCCTATCGCCGAGCCGTGCTCGAAGCTCCCAACGGTCGCCAAGCCTATTTCGAATTCATCGGTCAGCGCCGCCTCGAATCCCTCGCGCAAGCGAGCAACCGCGCAGAGAGCGACCAGAACGACCGCACCCCGGGATTGGTATCCCCGGAGAACGACCGCACCCCGGGACCGGTATCTCCGGGATTGGTATCCCCGGGATCGGTATCCCCGGGATTGGTCACGCGCGGTGGGGGGCTGGGGGCGGCGGAGCGACTGGTGCTGTTTGCGGCGCGCGCGATTGTGCGGCGGGTGAATGAGTCGGGGCATCGCGCGATTTTGGCGGGGATTGGCCAATCGTTTTCTGCGTCGAGGATCGCGCTTTTGCTGGACCCACCTTTGCGCGAGCGCGTGGAACTGTTGGTCGAGACTGGGATTAGCGGCTTCGACGCGAGCGAGGCGCATCCGTTTCTCTTGAGCGCGCACAACATGGCGGCGGCTGCCCGGCTTAGCTCAGTGGAAGACAACCTCGGTGCAGCGGCGTGTGGGCGGCACAATCGCTGTCTCGCGGTGGTCGGCTGCGCCGAGGCCGATGCTGACGGCAACTTGAATTCGAGCTTCGTCGATGGTGAGCTGATCGTCGGTTCTGGTGGCGCGAGCGACTTGACCGCGTGCGCGCGTGAAGCCGTCGTGTTGTGCAAGAGCGACCGATTGGTATCGCGGGTTGCGTTCGTGACGAGCCCCGGGACTCGCGTGCGCACCATCGTCACCGAGGACGGTGTGCTCGAACGATCCGGCGCAGGGCAGACCTGGACCCTGTCGAGTTTCGGGCTCGGATCGCGCCCGGTGGCCGAGTTCTGTGCGGCGCTGCCGTTTCCGGTGCGAGTTAGAGAGACCGATACCGCTTTGGCAGCGACGCCGTTCGAGCTCGCTGCGCTGACTGAAGTCTTATCTTTACGAGAATCAAAGCGCGAAACCGCGCGGCGATAGCGAAATGACCCATGCTTAACTTACGAATCTTAGGTCTTGCCACGTACTTGCCGCGACGTCGTGTTGACAACGTGGCGATGCTTTCGAGCTTTCCTGAACTCAGCGAACGAGATTTCGAGCGCATTGGGGTCAGCAATCGTCACGAAGCTGACGACGACGAAGACGTTCCAGCGATGGCCGTGCACGCGTCGAAGGCAGCGCTCGAGCGCGCGAACGTCGCCGCTGAGTCGCTCGATTTCTTGATCTTGGTCAACTGGAGCGAGCGACGTTACGTTCCGGACATTGCGCCGCGCGTGCAGGAGCTCTTGGGTGCGCGTAAGGCGTTCGCGTTCGACGTCGGCTGCGCCTGCGCGGGGTTCATCTATGCGCTGTCCGTCGCGCATGGTTACCTCCAAAATCCGCGATTTCAGCGGGGGTTGGTGGTCGCTTCCGACTATTCGCGACGGCGCGTGCGTCCCGGCAGCCGTGCCTCGCTGTTATTCGGTGATGCGGCAGCGGCGGCGGTGGTGGGAGCGAACATCAACGCGGGCTTCAATCTGGTCGACTACGAGCTCGGCACCGACGGCAGCCGTAGTGACCTGATGGATGTGGATGCCGAGAATTACCTCGAGACCCATGTCCGTCAGCGCGAGCTCAACGAACTCGCGGTTTCCTCCTTGATTCGGGCGGGCAAGAACGTGCTGGCTCGCCAAGGACTGACGTTTGCGGACGTGGACTACATCGTGCCGCACTCGGGCACCGCGGGGATCCAAACCATGTTGGCGGAAGCGCTGTCGCTGCCGCGAAAGAAGATCCTCACCAATCTGCCGAGCGTTGGCAACGTGACTGCGGCTTCGATCCCGACCGCACTCGAACACTTTCTCAGGGACGGAACGCTGCGTACCGGGCAGTTGGTGCTCGTGCTCGCGGTGGGCGTTGGATGGCACTTCGTTGCCGGGCTGATCGAACTATGAGTTTGTCGGGTCGCCACTGCGTCGTCACGGGCGTCACGTCGGGCATCGGGCGCGCGACGGCGCTCGCCTTACTCGCCGAGGGAGCGAGCGTGACAGGGCTTGGTCGGAGTGAGGAGAAGCTCGTCGCGCTGCGTGAGCAAGCGGGCCCTCGCTTCGACTTCCTGGTCGCCAATCTCGCCGTCCCCGCCGAGCGCGAACGGGTTTGCGAGGTATTGCGACAGAGCGAGCGTGCCATCGATGTGTTCGTGAGCAACGCCGGTGAAGCGGCGTACGTGAGCCCGCTCGCGATCGCCTCCGCGCACTTCCGGCAGCTCTTCGAGCTCAACGTGTGCGCGCCGCTCGAGCTGTGCCAGGCGCTGTTGCCGCGCATGTCAGCTTCCGGTCACGTCGTGCAACTGTCGTCGGTTGCCGCACGTTTCCTGCCCAATCCGAAGTTTGGTCCGTACGGGGTAACCAAGGCGGCGATTGCCGGCCTAATCGAGGCGCTGCGCCTCGAACTCGCGCCGCGCGGGCTGCGCGTCACGTCGATCGCGCCGGGCTTGGTCGATACGCCCATCTACGACAACGTCGAAGGCTTCGACGACTTGCGCAAAAAGCTCGACGAGCAGGTGCCCCAATGGCTCGTCCCCGAGGATGTGGCCGAGACGATCATTTGGGTGCTTTCGCGGCCAACGAACGTGGTCGTGACCGAACTCACCGTCATGCCGCGCGGCCAAGCGCGCTAGAGGCGATATGGAAGAGCGAGATCCAATCGAACAAACCGTCAGCTACGTCGATGCCCTGTTCGGTGAAGGCGCTGGCGAGAAGCATCTGCGCTTTCTCGAGCGCATTCAAAGTCCGGCACTACGCGAGCAAGTCCTGCGTTATCACGCGCTCGAAGCGAACACCGCCGAGCTCTCGCTGGAGGAGAACTACCTGCTCGGCCTTGCGGTGCTCGCGGCTCTCGGTCGCTACGATACGGCGGCCATGTTCGCCAAGACCTTACTTCACCTCGGCACGCGCAAAGAGAAGCTGCTCGAGGCGATCGCGCGGCTATCGATGTGGATCGGCGGTCTACCCGCGGTGGAGGCGGGGTTTCGCATTCAGCGCGCGATCGCCGAATACGAACGCGAGGGTCTCGGTTCGCTCGCGGCGTGGTTTCCCGAAGGTGGTGAGCCGTGACGCACGACGGGCTGCTCGCGCGCAGGCGCGGGCTGGTGCTCGGCGTGTCGAGCGAAGACTCGATTGGCTATCATGCTGCGCGTGCGTTTCGCGCAGCTGGCGCCGAGGTCACGCTCACCCATCGCGCGGAGCGGGCCGCAGCCGTGGCGCCGCTCAGCGACGCGCTCGGTTGCGAACGCGCCGAGGTCGATTTCCGGGACGAACGCGCTGTCGAACGCACCTTCGGCGAATTCGGCGCGCGCCACGGACGACTGGACTTTCTGCTGCACACATTGGTGCACGTTCCGAGCGGCGTACTGGAAAAGCCGGTCACCGAGCTGTCGGCGGCGGATTTCGCCGAAGTGATGGAGATCGGCGTGCACTCGCTACTCGTCGCTTGTCGCTATGCGCTGCCCTGGCTGCGTCGGTCGGATGCTCCCCGCGTGATCACACTGCTCTCGCCGGGGAGCGATCGCGCGGTGCCGCACTATCACGCGGTCGGCATGATGAAAGGGGCGCTCGCGTCGGCGGTGCGTTACCTTGCGCTCGAGCTCGGTCCTGATGGGGTGTTGTGCAACGCCGTTAGCTTTTCCATCGTAGAAACCGACGCTGCGCGGCGCGTGATCGGTGCCGAGCTCACCCAAAAGACGCGCGCCGCGCTCGCGAAGCGAACGTTCACCCGCCGTGCCACCGACTACGACGACGTCGTCAACGCGCTGACATACCTCGCAAGTCCCCTTTGTACGAATCTCGCCGGTGAGACGCTGTGCGTCGATGGCGGGTTCTTGCGAGCTTACTTGTGAGCGGGCGCTGGTGCCCGCTTTCGAACAAAAATCAGGAGAACACGAGTACATGCAGATCCATCTTCGCAAACTGAGTCGGCGCTCGCTGGGGGCCGTTGCAGCTCTGGGTGCCACGCTGACCTGGGCGGGTTTCGCCGCCGCCCACTACGCTCCACGCGAACTGCGGGGACACCTGACCACCCAACAGGTCGAGTGCAGCTCGATGTGCACCGAAGGACCGCTCACGGGCGATCTAAAGGGAACGCTGAGTTGGACGCTTGGTTCCCTCGAGGAAACGCCGACGCCCAACGTGACTCGCTACGTCGGCGTCAACACCATCACCACCCGGTACGGCACATTCAGCGGACCCGACTACGGCGTATGGAACATCGAGACCGGTCAATTCACGGACTACATGGAGATCACCTCGGGCACGGGAATGTTCGCCGGCGCGAAGGGCACGTTGACGATCGTGGGTGCGTTCGACCCGGTGTCGGGCACGGGCTCCAGCGAGTGGCGCGTCGTGTTCGCTCCGCGGTGAACCAATGAGCCGCACGTCGATGAACCAGCCACCGACGATCTTGGTGGTCGATGACAGCGAAGTCGTGCTGACGGTCACGAAGACGCTGCTCGAAGCTTCGGGCTACCGCGTGCTCACGCATTCCGGACCGGCGGGCTGCGTGGCGGTGATTTTGCAAGAGAAGCCCGATCTTTTGTTGATCGACGTGAACATGCCGAAGCTCGGCGGAGAGACGATCGTCAAGCTGTTCGGCAAGGCACAGCCGAACAGCGAGACGATCACCCTTCTATTTTCGACCTTGCCCGCCGATCAGCTCGAGCAACGCGCTCGCTCGGCGGGTGCGCACGGCTTCATCCGCAAGACGGAAGACACCTTCGAGCTCGTGCGCCAAGTCAATCGCTGGCTGCGAAAGGACCTCAGCAACGGGAACAAACGTGCGTCCTCGGCCGAGATTTCGGCGGTCGCACCGGCAAGTGGCCCGCGTGCGAAAGCCGGCGCGGCGGAAAAGCCGCAACCGGACTCGAGTGACGCTCGAACGAGTGGACCGTTGCGGCTTTCGCCGATCGTCTTGTTCATCGACGACGACATGACCGCGCTTTCGGCGTTTCGTCGCGACGTGCAAGGCGAGGCCTATCGGGCTGATTTTGCGCTTTCCGCGACGCACGCGCTGCGTCACATCGACTCCAGCACTCCGCCCGAGCTGATCGTCGCGCGGCTCGAGCCTGGCGGCATCGACGTGTACGAACGTGCGCTCAGCCGTGATGCGGCCTGGGCGAATCGCTTCGTGTTCGTGGTCGGAGGCGCGCGCAGCGCGCGTGCTCACACCTTCCTCGAGAAGTTTCGCGGCCCGGTGCTCGAGCAGCCAGTTGCGCCCGATCAATTGCGGCGTGCGCTGCGCCAGCGCCTGAACGTCGGCGTGGCCGCGAGCCAACGCACCTTCGGAGGCTAGCCATGTCCGCGCACCTGCTGCCCATCTTGCTCGAGTCGAACTGGTATTTGATCGAAACGCAGCGAGTGCGTGAAGTGCTGGGCGCGCAGCCCTGGCTTCCGATCCCGCGCGCACGTGCAGAGCTGCCGGGTGTGATCGTTTGGCGCGGTCGCGCGGTACCGCTGGTCGATATCGCTCGGGTACTGGGCGTTGCGGGTGCGGCCAACGCGCAGCGCGCGCGCACGTTGATCGTGAGCCACGATCAGGGCATGGCGGCCTTGTCGATTGACGCTGCGCGCGAAGTGAAGTCGGTCCCCCAGGATCGGCTGCTGCCGATGCACGACGAGATCATCCCCTACGCCACTCACGAGCTGGACGAAGAGGGCGTCGTCACGCCCGTGATTGACTTGGCGCGGTTGATCTCCGACCTGCATCGCGTCTCGGACCCGAACCATGATGGCCCCGAGCTGGGGCGCGCTCGATGACTCAAAAGAGCGAAGCCGAGCTGACGTTCGTGGTTGCGGGTGCTCCACCGCGCGCGCTGGCGATTGCGGCCGAGCGCGTGCGCTCGATTGTGCCCGTGGGCAGTTATCCAGGAATTCAGCTCGATTTGCGACCACTCCTGCCTGCCGCGCCTCCCGATGACGGGACCCACGTGCTCGTGGTTCGAGGCGAGGGCAATGAGGTCGGCCTGTGCGTGAACGGCCACCTGCGCATACTCACCCTGGCCGCTAGTGCCGTGCTGGCGGTTCCCGCCTCGCTGGGCGCAGCTGCGGGATTCTCTCACTTACTGGCACCACAAGGTGTGCCGTTGATGTTCGTGCTCGATCTCGCTCGCCTCGACGAGACCGCGCACTGCCCCTGGCCGACGCGCGCCGTCGCAACGGAGATCTGATTGCCATGCCCTTCAAGAAGCTTACTACGCGATGCGTGCTTGCCTTCCTGACCCTCGACACGCTGTTCAATCCGCTGCTCATGGTGGCGTTCCTCGGTTTGTTCCACGTCGACGAGCTGCATGGGGTTGGCTTCGTGCTGCCGCTCCTGGTGCTGGCCAAGATCGTGGCAAACTCGATGTTCTTGTCGGTCGAGCTCGCGCCGTACGAACGGTTCGTCGGACGGGGTAATCGCAGTGGTGATGAGTCGCTCGCAGCCGCCGACCAAGCTCTGCAGAGCTTGCCGCGCCGTTTTGGCGTGTTTTATGCGTTCTCCTGGAGCATCACGTATGCGCTCGCATACGCTGCGGTGTACTTCATGCTGCCGGGAGTCATCGGGCCGCGTGCGATCGACGCCGCCGCCATGCTCTTTGCCGCGGTGTGGTTTGGGGGCTTCGCCTTTGGGTTTCCGTTGAGCATCATGCTGACCACGGAGGCTTCTAGTCGCGTCTCCGTGCAAGCGCGAGAGCGCAGCATCGCGCTCGATCGCGACCCGATTGCGCTGCAGACGCGCATCGGGGTGATTGCGCTTGCGCTCGGGCTCGGGCCAACGCTCTGGATGATGGCCCTCGGCTACATGAAAGAAGTGCACGCCGCCGGTGAGCAGCGTGGCACGCTCAGCGCGCTCGCTGCGGCCGAACTTGCGCAAGCTGCGCCGGGTGGCCCCGACGCGGTGAAGGGCTTTGGTGAAGGTTTTCGGCGTGCGCACGCGGCGATGGGGGTTCTGGAAGCCAGCGCGATGATCACGGATGCCAATCTGGTACCGGTGACTCCGATCGCCGAGCGCGATTCGGCGGCTTTTGCGCGTGATTGGCTCAAGTCCGAGGTGGCGAAGACGCCATCGGGCGTGCTGACTCCGCGCGATCGCGACGTGAGCGTGGCATTCCGGCGTTTGGACGAGTCGCGCGTCGCAATCGCCGTGGTTCGTACGCCGGATGGTGCCTCACGGAGCTTCGTCTTGAGCGCGGGTGTGTTCGCGCTGATCGTAGCGCTTTGGGCACCGCTGTGCGCGGTGATCCTGGGTCGCGCTGTGTCGAGTCCGATCGAACGTTTGACCCGCGCCGCGCGCGAGGTCGTCGAAGAGGGCAAGCAGTCGGAGATGGCGGCGCTGCCCGTCGCGCGCAACGACGAAGTGGGCGTGCTGACCGATCGCTTCAACGACTTGCTCGACTTGATGCGCACGCTGAGCAGTGCGGCGGGCGCGATCGCGAAGGGAAATCTGCGCGTCGAGATCGACGGCAAAGGCGAGCTGCCGGATGCGTTCCGCGGCATGCTCGGCAGCCTGTCCGGTATGGTGCACCAAATCAGTGAGACCTCGGTCGAACTCGGTAGCGCCGCGACCGAGATCTTCGCTGCCTCACAGGAACAAGAAGCCGCAGCGGCCTCGCAATCGAGCGCGATGGAAGAGATCAGTCGTACCATGGACTCTCTCTCCGAGTCGGCGGCACACGTTTCGGACGCGGTGCGCGGGGTGCTCTCGAACGCCGAACGCACGCTCGACAACACCGACGGCATGGTTCGTCGCATCACCGAGTTGTCGGCACACGCCGGCCGTATCGGCGAGATCCTGGAAGTGATCCGCGAAATTGCGGACAAGAGCGACCTGCTCGCGCTCAATGGCTCGCTCGAGGCGAATCGCGCGGGCGAGCAAGGTCACGGCTTCGCGTTGGTCGCGTCGGAAATGCGGCGGCTCGCCGAGCGAGTGACCGCCTCGGTGCAAGACGTCAAGCGCCTGGTGAGTGACATTCGCGAGTCCGGCTCGACCACCGTCATGGCCACGGAAGAGAGCAAGCGGCTTGCTCAGGGAACCACCGAAGCCGCACGCCAGATCACCTTCGTCACGCAGCAACAGCGCAGCGGCACGGAGCAGGTTTCACAGAGCGTCCGCGGCATCACCGATGTCGTGACCCAAACCGTGGCGGCGACCGCACAAACTCGCACCTCTGCCGAACGGCTCAAAGCCCAAGCCGATCGTTTGACCGACCTCGTGAGGCGCTTCGAAACGGCGACTGAAGAGGCCGCGTGAGCTCTGAACGCGAGGCGCTGCTCGAGCGCTTTCGCGCGGGGTTGCTCGCGCGCATCGAGCGCATCGAAGCCCAGTTGGAGTTGCTGGAGGCGGATGCGAGCGACGGAAGCGCGCAGAAAGAAGCGCTCGGTGAGCTGCATACCCTCAAGGGTGAAGCGCGTATGCTGGGGCTCAGCATGCTGGCCGATCTTGCGCATGCGCTCGAAGGCTGGCTCGGTCAAGGCGGCGGCGTGCTCGGCGCCATGCGTGCGCTCGACGCAATGCGCAAGGCACTTGGCAGTTCGGTCGAACCAGAGATCGCGGATGCAGTGCTGGAAGCGATGCTACTCGAGCTTGGAGAAGCCGAATCCGCCTCCACAGGCGACGAACACAGCGCGACCCGCAGCAACGGCGCCGCCGAACGTAGTGATGCGAGCGACAGCGACTCGGGTGACGCGACCGAGCCCGAGGCACGGACGGTGGAAGTGTCCGCGCACGATGCGCGGGGGAACAACGGTCGCCGCTATGTGCAGGTCGACGCCCAGGTGGTCGACGATCTTTGCGAACGATTGGCGGAGCTCACGGCATTGTACGGCGGGCTGCGCGGTCGCACGCTCGGCCTGATGCACTCGCTGCCCGGGGGAGCCAAAGCGCACACGGCGCTGGTCGAAGACTTCGCACGGGTGAGCGCGCTCGTCACGGACACCACGACGCGCGCCTGGGCGCTGCGCCTGGTGCCAGTGGAGCCCGTGCTGCGCGAACTGCGACGGCACGCGCGCCTGCTGGCCGGCGAATGCCGCAAGAATGTCGATATTAGGATCGAAGCGCGTGGCGTCGAACTCGAGCGCAACGTGCTCGATAAGCTGTGGGACTCGCTGTTGCACTTGGTGCAAAACGCGGTCGACCACGGGCTCGAGGCAGAGGGCGAGCGCGGCGACAAACGCGCGGTGGGCTCACTCGTGCTGTCGGCGCACGCAGCAGGACCAAACGTCGTCATTTGCGTCGAAGACGACGGGCGCGGCGTCGATGCCGATACAGTCCGCGCAGCAGCACAACGCGCAGGCCGCTCCTCCGAGGTCTCGCCGCTGAGCGACGAAGAGGTGCTCGATTTGCTGTTCGCGCACGGTTTCTCCACGCGGACCGAGGTGAGTCGTGTCTCGGGTCGTGGAGTGGGACTTGCGGTGGTGCGACGCCAAGTGGAGGCGCTGGGCGGCAGTGTGCGCATCGAATCCAAGCCGGGGCAAGGCACCCGCTTCTTGCTGACTGTGCCCTTCACGGTGACCAAGGAACGCAGCCTGATCGTCCAGATCGGATCGGGCCTTTACGCATTCCCGGCGCGCACCGTGCGCGCCGTACTCGGCGCACACGAGCTGCCCGCGCCCAACCACGAGCGGCGGCCGGTGCTGCGTCACCGCAACCAAACGCTGCCGCTGGTCTCGCTCGCGAACGCGCTACGACTCACGAGTGAAGCGCCAGAATCGTCGGGGATCGTGGTCGAACTCGGTGGACGCACGTTTGCGTTGCGTGTCCCGGTGATCGTCGGAGACGTCGAGCTCATTCGCCGTCCCGCCGACGCGCTGCTCGGCGCGCTCACTGGCATCGGGGCGACCGCGCTGCTCGACGATGGCCGGCTCGTGCTCATGCTCGATGTCGCGTTTTTGCAACAATCGCTGGCAGATGCCGCACCGCACGCGCCGGCACCGCACGCGCGAAGCGCGCCACGTCGTCGTCGGATCCTGGTGGCAGACGACTCGCCGGTCGTGACTCAGTTGGTGCAGGAGATCCTGGTCTCTGCTGGCTACTCGGTCGAGGTCACCAACGACGGCACCGAGGCGCTTTCTGCCATGCGTGCACGCGGAGAGCCGGACCTGGTGCTGTCCGATCTGGAAATGCCGACCATGGGCGGGTTCGAATTGTTGTCCGAGATCCGTAAAAAGAATCAAAGACTGCCGGTGATTCTGCTGACCACGCGCGGCTCGGTCGAAGATCGGCAGCGCGCGACCGAGCTCGGCGCAAATGCCTACTTGCTCAAAACCGGGTTCAAGAGCGATGCCCTGCTCGATTTGGTCAGGCGCTTCGTGCCCAATGCCCCAGCCAGCGTGCGACCGGTTGCCCCGTGAAGCCGGTTCGCGCGCTCATCCTCGACGATTCGGTGATCTGTCGCGATCGGCTGCGAGAAATCCTGACTCGTGACCGCGACATCAGCGTCGTTGGCGAGGCGGAAAACGGCGATCGCGTGCTGGAATTGGTGCGCCAAGTCGGCCCCACGATCCTGCTCGTGGATCTGCAAATGCCGGGCACAGGTGGACACGAAACCATCGAGCGCGTGATGGCCAATCAGCCATTGCCGATCTTGGTGGTGACGGGTCAGCCCTCGGCGAACAATCAAACCGCCGTTTTCGAATCGATTCGCCGCGGCGCGCTCGATCTCGCTGAAAAGCCAGAATTTGGGGATGCGAGTGCCGAAGCGCGTCTGCGCGGCCGCGTGCGCGAACTCTCACAAGTGCCGGTCGTGCGGCACGTGGCGGGAAACCGGAGCGCTCCGCGAACTTGCGCTAGCGCGCCCCAAGCGCCTCTGTTGCCGCTCGCGCCGCGCGGCGTGCCCGTCATCTCGATCGGCGCCTCGGCGGGAGGCCCGCTCGCCGTGGCGGCTGTGCTCGGAGCTTTGCCGGCGAGCTTACCCGCGGCGGTTGCCGTCGTTCAACATTTGCCAAAGGGCTATGCCCGGGCGTTCTGCGAGTTCTTGCGCGCGCGCACGCCGCTTCCGGTCAGCGTCGTGTCGCGTCGCACCGCGGCCGAGGCAGGACATGTCTACATTGCCGATGACGATCGCCATTTGATCGCGCTCGATGCCCATCACCTGGGGCCAAGCGATGAGGCAGAGGTGGAAGGGCACCGACCCGCCGTTGATGTTCTGTTCCGCTCGCTCGCCGATTGTTTGCGTAAGAATGCCTGCGGCGTCGTCATGAGCGGGATTGGACGCGACGGCACGAACGGTCTGCTCGAGCTCAAGTCGCGCGGCTCACTCACACTGGCGCAGGACGAAATCAGTTCGGGTGTGTTCGGCATGCCGCGCGCGGCGCTCGAGGCGCGCGCGGCAGAACGCGCCCTCGATCCGGCGGGACTCGCGCGCGAAGTCACGAACTGGGCGCTCGAAACCGCGCGAGGCCTCACCCGGTGAGCAAAGATCGCGAGCTCTCGGCATTCGTGTCGATGCGCACGGGCATCGAACTGAGTCGCGGAGGCATCGATCGCGCACTCGTCGCCTATGCGACGCGTCGTCAGAAGGAGCTTGCGCTCACACCGGCCACTTATCTCGGGCTACTGGCGAGCGATCGAGGAGCGGCCGAGCTGGAACGGCTCGTCAACTCGATCACCGTCGGATACACCTGGTTCTTTCGCGATCCGGGTCAGCTGGCGGCGATCGAAGCGCTCTTTCGAAGCGAGCTCGGACGGCCGGGCAGGGTACGAACCTGGATCCCCGCATGCTCGACGGGAGAGGACGCCTATTCGCTCGCCTTCATGGCTGAGAGTGCGGAGCGCGAGGTCGAGATATTGGCCACCGACCTGAACACTCAGTCGGTCGAGCTCGCACGTCGAGGGACCTACGGCAGCTGGAGCGTGCGCGACATGGATCCGCGCTTTGCCACGAACCTCAGGCGTCTACGCGATCGAAGCTTCGAGGTCGAAAGCCGCTTTCGGCAACGAGTGAGCTTTGCAGCGCACAATCTAATCGAGCGACCGCCCGCACCGGCAAACGGTGAGGGCTGGGACATCGTGCTGTGTCGAAACGTGCTCATCTACTTCGATCATGATACTGCGCGGCGGGTGCTCGAGCTGCTGACGCGGTCGCTCGCTCCGGGCGGCTACCTGGTGCTGGGTGCGAGTGAAGTGGTGTGCGAGGTGCCGAGCGGCCTCGATGCGTGCTACGTCGCCGGTCGACTGGTATTCCGCAAGAACGAGCCTGGAACGAGTGCGGCGCGCTCGACAACGGTCGCGCGCGACTGGCTGATTGAACCCGCCAAAGTGAGGCAAGAGGCGCAGTTGTTTTCGGCACTTCCGGCTGCGGCCGCGGCGCTCGAGAGCGTTCCGCCAGCACCTCCTTGCGAAATCGAGCGCGAGCTCACGCACGGGCATCGCTTGCTCGAAGCCGGCGATGTGGCTCAAGCGCGCCTCGCCTATGTCACCGCGCTCAGCCGCGATCGGACGCGCGCCGATACGCACCTTTACGCGGGGGTCGCCCGCTATTTGTGCGGAGAAATCGAGCTCGCGCTGCACGACCTACGCGCGGCGCTCTTCCTCGACGAAAATCTGTGGCCCGCGGCGTTCTACCTCGCGCTTTGTCACGAAAATGGCGGGCACCCTGCCGAAGCACTGCAAGCGTACGAGCACGTGCTGCGAGTTCACGATCGCCAACGAGCCTCGCAAGTGCCGCTGGCGTCGGTGTTCGACGCTTGGCGTGAGGACCTGTGCGCGGTGGCGCGTCGGCGCGTGCAAGCCGCGGGTACCGACGCGCGTCGCGCAGGATAGACCGTTTCAATAAAACAAGCTGAACGTGCCGGTCAGGTACAGCATCGACAGCATATAGAGCGTGCCATCGTAGTAGCGGTATTGACCCGTGGGCGCGTCTTGGTCCCACGCTGCTTGTAGGAACGGCTTGGCGTCCGTCGCGGACAAGCCGAACGCGAGCATCGCGTTCGCGCCGGTGAGTCCGGCGCCGTGATACATGTTGGAGGCCATGCCGCTGAGCGAGTACGAGCTGCCGTACGTGTCGAGTCCTTGGCTGGTCCAAAACGCGGCGTGGGTCGTCGCGTAGCCCGTTTGCCACGTGCCCGCGCGGTTCACGGCGAAGTCGGACATGATGTTCATGGGTACGCGCCAGGCGTCGGCGTTGAACGTGTTGCCCTGCTGATACGCAGAACCGTCGAAGTTCGATTGATACGGCGAAAGGCCGGTGCTCGCGTTGTACACCTTCGGAAAGTAGGTGCGCGCGTAGCTGGTCGCGTTCCGCCACAAGGTCGCGTTGGCCGAGTCGAAACACGCCCATTCCGAGTAAAAGAGCGGCAGCACGTACGACGGATCGCTGAAATTGGAGCCTTGGCTGAACTTCACGATCGCGGGGTTAGAACTGAAATCGTTCTTGGCAATCGCCGCCATGATCTTCTTGGCTTCATTGGCGTAGTTGGTCGCACCAGTGCTGCCCCAGCGTCGATCTGCGAGCCGCAGCGCCTCGGCAAAGTATTCGTCGCCGTCAGGCGCCTGCCCGGTAGATTTGGGGGTGCACGAATCCACGTTCATCTGCCACGCGAACACGCCGCTCGGCTGCTGCATGCATGCCTTCGCGTAAGCCCAGAGTTTGTCGAACTCGGTGCGCATGTTCATGTGCACGGCGATGAACATGCCGTACGACTGCCCTTCGCTGCGCACGTCACCGCTGGCAATGTCCTCGATGTACGCCTGTGAAGCGTTGGCCGAGAGCTGATAGTAGATCGGCTGATCTTCCCCGCTGCCGTGGAAGAGTTGTTGAACGACGCCGTTCATCTTGGCCTGCACGTCGGCGGTCGACTTACACAGCACCTCGCTGAACAGGTTTCGATAGCCCGAGGGCGCCATGCATTCGGCGCGCGCGGTCGTATTGGCCGAATTGGGGACGCCGCACTCAGACGGCGTGTCCATCATTCCGCCCATGCCGGCTGGGCCAGTGCCGCCGGTGGCAACCTCCTCGCTGCCGCCACTGCCGCCTTGCGCGTCACCGCCTTGCGCGTTGCCCTTGCCGCCGCTGTTCGCCGGAGAGTTCGTGGTGGAGCCGCATGCCAAAAGGCTGGAGACACTGAGCAAGAAACTGAAGCTAAGGAGTCGTGAATAGAATGACAAAAGCAAGGTACTCCGAGTTGTGTCCACGCCACGCCGGGGGCTGTCGCTTTTCGCTCGGCATCGCCTCGGGCTCGGGCTCGGTGAGGCCGGCTCGAGTCCCCAGCGCGTCGAGGCGTAAGGGCATGTGGCATGGCAGTGGCTTATTCACTCGTTGAAGGTTTCCGATCAACCTGTTCGAGAAAGGGTGGGGCGAAAGGTTCGTGCTAGATAGTCAGAACAGTAGCCGGACCGGCTTTGGCGATGGCTTCGGCTGGTCGATTTTGGTTAGCATTGTCTGAAAAGCGCCGCCCGTCCCGGCCAACCACAAAGGTGTCACATGGTCGTACCTTCTTCTGCCCTTAGATTCGCAACGTTTTCCTCCATCATCACCCTCTGTTTATGCTCGGCGCAGGCCCGTGCCGAGGCCGGAGCCGGTGGCACCGCGAACGGCGGTTCAGGCGGGGCAACGGCCTCGAGCGGCGCTGGCGGCGCCAGCGACGGGGGCGGCGGCACGTCCAGCGGCGGCACCTCGAGCGGTGGGTCGGACGCGGGCGGATCAACTGCGGCTGGTGGCACGAGCGCGGGCGGCAGCGCGTCCGCCGCTGGCGGCATGAGCGGGAATCTGATCAAGAACGGAAGCTTCGACGGCACCGCCACCGACCCGTGGTGGAAGAACGCAAGCACCAGCGTCGACCCGCCCGCTGACATGAGCATGGCCGTCACCAACGGTCAGCTGTGCGCCACGATCGTCAACGGTGGCAAGAACCCGTGGGACGTGATCATTGGTTACAGCGGCCTGCCGCTGGTGAAGGGCCAAGCTTACCACATCAAGTTCTCGATCACGGCGGACGTGGCCCGCAAGGTCAAGTTCAAGACCGGGCTCGGTGTCGATCCCTACAGCGACTACTTCATCGAGCCGTTCATGATCGACGCGACGGCAAAGACCATCGAGTACACGTACATGAACTTGCGCGATGACACGAACGCGCAGTTTCAGTTCCAAATCGGCCACTACGGTGGCGACGATGCCCCGTCCGCGGGCACGGTCTGTGTCGACGACATCGTGGTCGAGCCGGTGGCGACGCCCATGCAGCCGCCGTACACCACGTCAGCGCCCTCCGGTCATCCCTTCAAGGAATACACCAAGATCGTGAAGATGGGCACCGCGGTGGACACGCCGATCTTCCTCAGCAACCCGCTGCACAACTCGATCGTTGCCGGCGAGTTCGCCATGATCACTCCGGCGAACTCCATGAAGATGAACCTGATTCAGCCGAAGCAGGGCATGTACGACTTCACGGATACGGACGCACTTGCGGCGTGGGCCAAGGCGAGCGGCCTCGAATTCCGCGGCCACCCGCTGGTTTGGCACACCCAAGCTCCTGGTTGGCTCACGAGCCCGAAGGACGACGCTGGTAACGCCAAGGTGTTCACCAAGGACGAGATGATCGCCATCATGTACGATCACATCGACAAGTTGATGTCGCACTACAAGGGCCAGTTCAAGTACTGGGACGTCGTGAACGAGGCGATCGACAACACCGATTACCGCCAGACGTTCTGGTACAACACCATCGGCAAAGAGTTCATCGACCTCGCGTTCCAACGCGCGCATGCCGCCGACCCGGACGCGAAGCTCGTCTACAACGATTACAACATCGAACAAAAGGGCAACGCCAAGGGCGATCGCGTCTTCGAGTTCGTCAAAGACCTCAAGGACCGCGGTATCCCAATCAACGCGATCGGCTTCCAAGGCCACTACTTCGTCGAGCCGGATGGCACGACGTCCAACGGCGTCCCCGACATGCAGGCCATTCGAGACAACATGGCTCGCTACAAGGACATCGGTATCGAAGTGCAGATCACCGAGTGTGATTTCCGCATCGGCAAGCCGCTCGACGACACCAAGCAGCAGCTGCAGAACAAGTTCTACGCGGACATGCTCCAAGCCTGCATCGACGCTGAGAACTGCGACCACTTCACGGTTTGGGGCCTCAGCGATCTCGACTCTTGGGTACCGAGCACGTTCCCGGCGTATGACTACGCACACCTCTTCGACACCGCCCTGAAGCCCAAGGCGGATTACACCGCGATGGCCCAGGTGTTCGCGAAGTACCCGACTGACAGCATGCCGGCTGGCACGGGTGGTGCTGGTGGTGCTGGTGGTGCTGGTGGTTCGGCGCCGGTCGCCCCCGCGGCCCCGGCCAGCTCGGATTCCGGCGGCTGCTCGATCTCTTCGAGCAAGACCGGTTCTGCGCTCTGGTTGCTCAGCGCACTCGGCGCGGTGGGTGCGCTCGTGTCGCGTCGCCGCAAGTCGACCCGCGGCTGAGTCGTTCGTCGTAGGAAGTATCGCGCTCATCCACGAGATGGGCGCGGTACCGCTCCCATGACGAGTCTCTGAGGTTGGGGGCGGTCGCGCCCCCGCCACGCACCTCGCGGCTGCGCTCTGTTCCCGTCGAAGCGCGGCCGTCGCGGCTCATCACTTCGTGCCAGCGGCGCTCAGGGCACCGGCGGGATGTTCTGCGGAGGCAATATCGTGCTGCCCCAAACAGGGCTCCTTGCCGAGAAACCGTTCACCGAGCCCGGCACGCGATTCTGATTCCAGATGTAGATGGCTGGATAGCTGGTGATGCTACCTGAGGCGTCATCCACGACGATCGTCGTCAAGTACAACTGAGTCGAGGCGCTGAGCGTCGAGTCGGTGTGTGTACCGGCGGTGTCTTGCTTGTCGGCCAGTTCGAACTGAGTCGAGAATTCGTCCCCGTATTTGCGGGCGGAAGTGAAGATCAAGAAGTAGTAGGTGCGCCCTTCCTGGTGGACCGGGTTCGGACCCCACGCGGGTGACCCGTTGAGCAAGGCCAGTGGCGTCGGATCACTCGCGCACGCGTTCGGATCGTTGGCGACGAGCCGGGCGCGTTCGCCGCCGGTCGCCGGCACCACGCTCAATTCTGCGTAGCGATTTCGGAACGGGCCATCGGGGCCTCCTGTTGCGGCACGGCTGAACGCGACCAGCTTGCCGTCCGGTGAAAAAGACGGCTCGTATTCGAAGTAGTTTGCGTCCGAGGCACCGACCAAGGCTTGTGAGGCGCCTCCGTTGTGAGAATTGTACGGGACGACTCGAATGTCCGCCTTGGTCGCGAGCGAATCCGGAAAGCCGAGCGGGGAGTAATCCGTGGCGACGTAGGCGAGCTTGTCACCCGCTGGGTTGAAGCTGGGCGTCACGTTGCTCACGTTCGCGTCACCGGTTGCAATCAAACCCCAAGACGAACCTTTGGCGGCGGTGACCGGCTTGTAGCGCGTGTCGATTGTCCCGTAGTCGAGTTCGGTGAGCGGGACAGCAAAGCTTGCCTCGAGATCGAACCACGCCAGCTGATGCCACTTTACTAAGTCGTCAGCCGTGGCGCCGTCCGTCCCTACATAGGCCGGCAGCGATTGCCACGGATTGTTTCGTGCTTTGCCCGAGGTAAACGTGGTGCCGTAGCTCGAGACCAGGATGCGGTCCTTTGGGGCCCAATGCGCAGCGGAGAATGTTGGGCTACCGAGCCATGACATGCGCAGCATCCCTTGCGCGCCCGTACCGACATACGTGGGGATGGAACCCACGGTGCCACCCGTCAGTTGCGCCATTGCTAGCGCATACGGCCACTCGTCGCCAAAGGCGAGCGCTTGATTATCAGGTGTCAGCACGGGGCGATAGATGCGGCGCACCTGACCATTGGCGAAGCCGGCGAGCGGTACCCGGTCATAGTAGCCATTGAAGAACACGCCATCTTCGACGAATTGGCCCGACCAAGCGAGCTGGGGCAACGTCAACGCTGACTGCACGCCTTCATCCCCGATCGAAAAGCCGAGCACCTTGCTTCCGTCCGGGGTCGGCGGCAGCGGAGCCGCGGTCGGGAAGAGGATGCTCCCCGATGCAACGGCTGGCGCGATGTTGAAGCTGCCGCTGACACGTGCGGCCGTTTGCGGTGTGCTGCTGTTGAGTGCGCGAATCGTGACGCTGACAGGGCCACCAGAAGCCGCGACGCTGAGCCCTGCATTGACCCCCGAGCCGCGCCAGATACCCTTTGGTAGATACCAAGTCTTCTGCTTGGTGTAGACCACGAGATCGTTGCTCTCCGCAGCTGAATGCAGGCGGATTTCGTAGAGATCGAAGTCCGCCGCGGCCACGCGAAATCGCGGCCGCAGCCAGTTGCTCGGAAACATCGCGCCGGGCACGGTGTCGGCGGAGAGCTGTGGCTCGAGCACGCACAGCGGCTTCGTCGATGTGTCCGTCGCGGCAGCGAACAGCTCAGGTGCGTTTGCAGGAGCGCCGTCCACGAGGATGGGCTGCTTGGGAAAATCGCTCGCGGTGCCATTCGTCGCGCCCGCTTCGCCACCGGCGCCGGCCTCGCTGCCACCAGCTTCGCCGCCTTCGCCTGACGTGCTGCTGCCCGCCGACGGATGCCCGCCGATGGCGCCCGCGCCTGACGAGCCGCCGGCTGACATTCCACCGGCTCCTGAGGGGCTACACACGCAAGCGCCGTAGCCGCTGCCGTCCGCTTTGCAAGCTTGCGCCCCATCAGCGCCGTTGGTGCAAACGCAGGCGATTTGTATTCCCGGCACACACGCGGTGGCGCCACCGCTGCCGCCGTTCGATTTCGGCGCATCACTCGAGCTGCCACAGCCATAGCCAGTGGCGAGCAGCGCTGCCACCAGCGACGACCAAGTTAGAGATCCCCGAAACTGTTTCCACCCACGTGCCTTCGACATCATCAATGTGGGTGACGATACGCGATTTCCGCTGGGCGCTCGACGGCTATTTCATCCGCGCCTCGAGCCGCTTGGTTCCACCGCGATACACGAACTTGGCGTCACTAAAGCTCGGCGGCCCCATGAATCCGCGGGCGTTGTTCGATGCGCAATAGTCTTCAGTGGGCATACCAACGAAATTGGTGTCGAGCTTGCCGTTGTCGTTCTTGTCGTGGAACGCCGAGAGGCCGTACGTGCCTGCCGGAATTCCGTGAAAGATGCAGATGGGGCGCGCGGTGTTGGCGCTGACGGTGGCGGCGCCAACGGGTTTGCTCAACCAACCGTCCTTCGCGAAGAGTCCACAGCGCACGACGCCGCCGCGCTCGCGAAGTTCGGTGCGAAATTGCAGCTCATTCGAACTCGGAGTTTCGTCTGCTGCGATCAGCGTCGAACAAGGGACGAGGGTGAGCAGGGCTCCGCTGCACCAAGCGGAAACCAGGCGCAGGCCAGAGCTACGCGGGTTGGGGGAATTCATTCGCTGCAGCGTGTTCATGATCGGCTTTCCTTTCGTTCGTTCCGAGCACTTCTTCCAACCATGCGTCAAAACGTTCGTGGCAATCCGCGCGCGCGAACTCGCGGGCCACGCGCTGCGCTCCCTCGCGGAGTGCTTCGGACTCGAGCAGCTCCGTGAACGCAGCGCGCAGCGTCCGCGGGGTCGCCTCGCCCGAGCGCACGAGGCGACCCGCGCCTGCGCGCTCGATCATCGTCATGGCTAGGTATTGATCGAGATTGGAGGGAACGCCGAGTACCGGCTTGCCCTCGGCGAGCGCTTGGTAACTCGTGCTCGCTCCGCCATTCGTCACGACGAAGCTCGCTTTGCGGGCCATGACAGAGCCAGGAGCGAAGGGCACGACGTGCACATTGTGCGGAGCGTCACGGAGCTCGAAGCGTCCAGCCGTGGCCAGTACTGCGTTCACGGGCAGTTCGGCGAGGACTCGCAACACGGCCTGAAGTGCGGCGTAGCGTCCCGATGAACCGATCGTCACGTAGACCAGCGGCTGGTCCTTCCGAAATCGTGCTTCGAGGTCAGGCTCGAGAACCGGGGGCGACCAGGGGATCGGGCCTAAATACCGATGTCGTGCGGGCAAATCCTGGGTCGGGCAGAGCTCCGGGACGTCGGGATAGAGTGCGAAGTCGCTGTCCACGAGCGCCTCGAGCAAGCCGCCGCTCGACGCCAGGCCATGGCGCTTTCTGATCTCGTCGAGCGGTGCCACGAAATGTGCGAACGCGACGGGGAGTGCCTTCGGCCAATAGCGAGCCGCGCGTTCGACGCCGAGCAGCGAAACGAGGGGATGGTCGGGAATGGGAAAGGAATCGCGAACCGCGAACGGACTCATGTAGGCGTTGATCAGCGCGGCGAAGGGGATCCCACGCAGCCGAGCGCTCACCGCCAAAGACAAACGGAAATCACCAATGACCAGGTCGGGCCGAACGCGATCGAAGAGCGCGAGCTCGTCATCCACGTAACGCGCGAGCACGTTTGTTTCGTACAGCCGCTTGCCGGAGTCGATCTTTTCGAGCGCGCGCCGGCGGTCGATGGTGAACAAAGGAAGCGGCTCGAGCCCGCTGCCCAGAAGCGCGATCTCGTCACAAGGGCCACACGCGAAATGCACCTCGTAGCGCTTGCGATCGAGACGCGTCGCGAGCGCCGCAAGACGCACCACTTGCGCGAGGGTGATTGCCTCCGAGACGAACAGGAGCCGCGGTCGCCGTGACAACATTGTTAGTCAATTATTAGACGTGACAAATTTAAATGGCTTGATGGCGCTGATTGTCTCACCATAGTGTTAGACATTAATTAGTCAAGCCGTGAAAAGACTCGATATTACTTTGCTCATCGGGGGCGGTCTCCAAAACGCCCTCATCGCGCCAGCGCTCGCGCACCAGCGTGCGGCTGCGAGCGTCCCCGTAGTCGAAGCCGCGAGCTGTCGGCGTATCGAGTGCACTTCCTCGCGGATGCGCCGCGCCGCGCGATTCGCGCACAAACGGAGCGCGCTCGCGCGGCGTGTCACGCGCGCTTCCAGGGCGCGCCCGGATTGCTCGAACTGGAACACGAGCTCGTGCGATTGGAGCGCTACGATGGCTGACGGTTCGGCGACGGGCGAGCGAAGTTTGGTGTCCCGGCAAGCGGGAAGGGCAGGCGAGCGACCGCGCGTTGCGGTGATCGGTAGCGGCTTTGGCGGGCTCGCTGCGGCGATTCGTCTGCAGGCATCGGGGATCGATACCGTGCTGTTCGAGGCGCGCGACAAGCCAGGCGGTCGAGCGTACGTGTACGAAGAAGCGGGCTTCGTGTCGGCATTCCCGCCATGGTGCTGACCGTGCTATCGTTCTTCGACAGTGTCGTCGACGAAGTGCTCCATTGGCGTAGGTACGTGTCCCACAAGTCCGATCCGGTCGAGATGTGGAGTCACGTCGGGATCTTCGTCGGTCATCTGACGATGATGGGCGCTTGGTGGGCCTGGTTTTTCGACCGCTATCGCGGCGTTGCTGAAACGCTCGCGTTCCTTCGAGCCCATGGTTGAGCCGCTGTATCGCATCGGAACCGTCGCGCAGTTGTCGGGCGTTTCCACGCATTTGATCCGCGTTTGGGAGCGCCGCTACAACGCGCTTTCGCCGAGCCGCAGCGGCGGCCACGCGCGCCTCTACTCGCCTGCCGATCTCGAACGGCTGCGCTTGCTGAAGCTGGCCGTGAGTCGAGGCCATGCCATCGGTCAAATTGCGCGACTGAAGGGTGAAGAGCTCGAGCGCCTGAGCGGGAAGGCGGAAGAGCACGTAGCCAACTCCACGATCGGTGCCTTCATCGACGAGTTCGTGGCTGCCGTGCATACCTTCGATTCGGATCGCGCACAGGCGCTGCTGGTCCGTGGCACGGTGCTCTTCTCCGCGCGCGCACTCGTATTCGACGTACTCGGGCCGCTGCTCGAGCGAATCGGCAAAGAGTGGGCGACAGGTGAAATGTGCGTTGCCAGTGAGCACCTCGGCTCCACTCTCGTGCGCGATATCTTGACGGACCTGTTGCGTCGCCTGCCGAAGGACCCGAGCGCCGAGCTTGCGGTCATTTCGACGCCCGACGGTGAGCTGCACGAGCTCGGGGCATTGCTCAGCGCCGTCACCTTCGCGCTCGAGGGCTACCGCGTCCTTTACCTGGGCCCGAACTTGCCACCGGCGGAAATCGCGCGTGCTGCCCGCGGCGCATCGGCGAAAGTCGTCGCCCTGTCGATCGTCTCGCTCGATGCCGAGCTCGCCGTGAAGGCGGTCCGGGAACTGCTGGCCGCGCTGCCCGAGCCGATCGACTTCGTGCTCGGGGGCACGATGGCCGAGCGCGTTCGGGAGGCGCTCGGAGCGCGGGTCCTCGTCCCGGGGACACTTGCTAGTCTGGAGTATTGGCTGCGAGCCCGGAAACAGATGTAGCCACGGCGCTTTACGGGTAACGCGCTGTCCGCTCTGCCCGAGTTACGCACTTTCTTTCAACTCGTCGTGGTCGCGCTAGTGTATCCCGGCTGCGAAAGATGGCGAGAGCTCCCCTTGTCCAGAGCCAGTCGCGCCCCACGAGGGCACTGGGCCTCAAGGCCTATTTGTTCGCGCTGCTGAGCGTGCTCACGGCCATCCCCGTGCTTTGGCTCGGGAGTCGGCACGCTGCACGCGTTGCAACGAACGATCTCGGCCAACATGACCAAGCGCTCGCGACGGTCGCCCGCTCGGTCGCGCGTCAGTTCGATCAAATGTTGGAGACGCGTTGCCGAGATCTGGAACTCCTGGCGAGCGGCATCGAGGTCTTGGGCGGCCCGCAGGCTCCCGGAGCCCGCGAGTTGCTAGTCCGGCATTGGACGCGCTCGGGTTACTACACTGGGACGTATTTGGGCGACGTCGACGGCAATGCCCTGCGTCGCGCGACGGAACAGAGTCCGGATGGCGCACTCGGGCAATCCGCGAACTACGCAGACCGCGACTATTTCCGAAACCTGCGGCACACCGAGCGCACGACGATTTCGAGTGTGCAGAAGGGCAAGGTGCTGGACACGCTCAATGTTCAGATCGCAGCTCCGATCTTCGATCAGGCGCATCAGCTCGTCGGATACACGGAAGGTTCCGTTTCGCTGGATGCTTTTGCGCAGGTCGTTCGCCAGGTTTCCCAGGAAATCCCCGGCAGCCGCATCGTCGTGCTCGACGGCGGCGGACGCGTGGTCGCGGACTCGAGCTCGAACGGCGCTGGGCGATTGACGGATCTTTCAACCGTTCCGCTATTTCGCGAGTTCGGCGGGCAGTCGGCGGTGCGCACGGCTCAGGACGAACACGGCACGGTGATGCGCGCGGCAGTGCAGCCGGTTGGGGTACTCCTCGCCGGTTGGCGCGTCGTTGCTGCGCAGTCTCAAGGAGCCATCGACGCACAATCGCAGTTGACCCGAAGGCAGACGTGGGTGACTGCGCTGGTGGTCTGGCTTTTGGTCGTCGCGCTCTCTGGTGCCGTGTCGATCTGGTTTGGTCGCCGTATTTCGGCCTTGGCCGACACCCTGAGCGCTATCGGCAAAGGCGAATTTTCACGGCGAGCCGCCCCCGCGCAAGCCTGGGAACCGCAGGAAATCCCCGTCCTGATCGAAGCGATCGAGGCAATGGCAGAACGGCTCTCCGAGCACACCGGTCAGCTGGAAGCGACCGTGCAGGAGCGCACCCAAGCGTTGGCTCGGATCAACGAACGCCTGTTGACGCTGGTGGATGCGCTCGAGCGCGCGGGTGACGGCATCGAGATCACCGATCCCGACGCAAAGTTCATCTACGTGAATCCCGCCTGGGAAAGGCTCACGGGTTACGGGCGAGCCGAGGTCGCCGGCAGAACTCCGGCAATACTTCGAGGTGGCACCGAGACCGAGGCCTTTTACGAAGCGATTTGGCAACGGATCATCAGCGGTGAGGTGTACACCGGGACGTTCGCCGGAAGGCGCAAAGACGGCACCCTGTTCGACCAAGAACTCACGGTTTGGCCGGTGCAAAACCGGGACAAGGAGCTCGTGCACATCGTCGGGCTGCGGCGCGACGTGACGGAGAAGATTCGCACCGAGCAGGCGCTGCGCATCAGCGAACGCATGGCTTCAGTAGGGACTTTGGCGGCCGGCATCGCGCATGAAATCAACAATCCGCTGACCTACGTGCTGATTAGCTTACGCTTCGCGCAGAGCGAGCTCGCGCAGAATAGCTCGCAGAGTCCAGCGCACGTGCTCGAGGCGCTCGAGCGCGCGGTCGACGGCGCCGAGCGCGTGAGCGCGATCGTCAAGGAGTTGCGCGTGTTTTCGCGACCGAACGATCGCACACTGAGCGTGCTCGATCCGCGAGCGGTGCTCGAATCTGCCTTACGCATGGTCGACAACGACATCCGCCACCGCGCCCTGCTGGTGCGTGATTTTCGCGCCGTGCCGCAGGTGTTGGCCAACGAGGGGCGCTTGATCCAAGTCTTTCTGAACCTGCTGTTGAATGCGGTTCAGGCGCTCGAATCTTGCCCGCGAGAACAAAGCCAGATCACCGTTCGGACGTCCACCGACGACAAAGGCTTCGCCCTGATCGAGGTCAGTGACACGGGTGTCGGCATTTCACCGCAGCACCTGAACAAGATTTTCGACCCCTTCTTCACCACCAAACCGGTTGGCTTGGGCACCGGCATTGGGCTCTCGATTTGCCATGGCATCGTCAAATCGATGGACGGCGTGATCACAGTCGAGAGCAAGCTGGGCCATGGATCGGTGTTTCGGGTTCGATTGCCGAACGAGAAGCAAGCGCGCCCGCAAGCGATGGCGAATGACCTTTTGCCTGCCTGAGAGCGCGCCGTGTCCGTCAGCGGTTCTTCTTGATCACGGAAAATAGGGAGTCTGCGCCAGACACGTCCTGGCCCAGTTCCCAAACCATGATCCCGCCGTAGTCCTTGGCGTGAATATTCCCTCGAATGACCGGCTTTGGATGGTCCAAGCCGCAGCCGCGCGACTTGCGCGTGAGCGACCCTCGTCCAGAGCTGTGTTCAGCGCGCGCGAAGTGGGTGACTACGCGGTGAGGGATTGTGTGAGTGCGCTCGAGGAGAAGCGGAGTTTGCTATTTGACGCGCCAGCCGCCGTCGTTCACTTCGAGGATGTAGCGACCGCCAGCGGCCAAATGCAGGCCCGTCACGTGTTGGTAGCGATGGTTGCGATCGAGTGCACGAACGTCCCAGGTTCCCGCGGGCACGTCGATCGGCGCGCTGTGTCCCGGACCGATCCCCGAGCGTGCGAGTAGATCAGGTCCCCACAAGGCCTCGCCATCCGGTGAGTCGTAGTCCAGATTCTGGCCAGCGGCGTTGACGCTTTCCGTGGACGCAATGTAGAGCGCGTTGATCGGCGCTTCGCTGGCATTCTTCACGGTGAAGTCAACGGCGCCCGAGCCGCTGCCGGCGCGCACGGTAACCAGGCGAGAGGTGGGGCCGCCGCAGGCGGGGAGCAAGGCGATGAGCAGCGAAAGCAGTGCGCAACGTCGACCAACCATGGGGCGATGCTACGCCGGAAGCGCGGGCCTCTGTCAATTATCGAAAGTGGCGTATTGGGCACGCGCTGGATGCGCTGGATGCCGGCGGATCTCGCGTCCGGTTCGGTGTACAAATCGGGCTGCGATGGCTGAAATGCTTCCCGGCTTGCTGGTCTGGTACCTCGTGTTCCTTTTCAGCACGACCTTTCACGAGTTCTCGCACGCGTTCCTGGCTTACAAAGGGGGTGACTCGACGGCGTACGAAACCGGACACGTCACACTCGATCCAACGCCGCACATCCGTCGTTCGCCGATCGGAATGGTGCTCGTGCCAATCGTTTCGTACTGGCAGCTCGGTTGGATGGTCGGCTTTGCCTCGGTGCCGTTCAATGCCAAGTGGGGAAGAGCGAACCCACTTCGTCAAGCGTTGATGTCGCTCGGCGGCCCACTCGCGAACTTGCTCTTGGCGCTGATCGCACTCGGCTTGATGCGCGCTCTGCTCGCCGCACACGTCTTTCAGTACGCCCACGGTGATTCCACCCAGTTGGTCGAGGCAGTGCGTGGGGGCGCGCGCTCGCCGCTGAACGCACTCGCCTTGGCGCTCAGCGTGATGTTGCAGTTGAACGTGATGCTCTTCCTATTCAACTTGATCCCCGTGCCGCCGCTCGACGGAGCAGGCGTACTCTCTGGCCTCTTGCCCGACTCGTTTGGAACGCTCTGCGATCGCTTGAAGCAGCTCCCTGCTTTCGAGCTCCTCGGGCTGATTGTGGCTTGGAAGGTATTCCCTTACATCGCAGCCCCCGCGTTCGTAGTGGTGGGCCGTTTGCTTTATGGCTAAAAGCTCCCGCCAGTCCGCGACGCCGAAGGGCCACTTCCGGCTGGGAAATTTCGAGAGGGATTGACCGCCAAGACGCCATTTATGATTCCACACAACGACGCTTGTCGAGGTTGGGGCTCTGAGGGGGCCGGCGACGGTGGCGCTGCGACTCCACCGGTGGAGTCGCAGCGCGTGCTCTCGTGCGAACGTCGCGGTGCGCGCGGGATCGTCGTGGGGTATGGGTTGTTTCGGAGCGCCGCTGCGGGAGCGTTGGCTCGACGGGGATGTTTCGGGCAGCGTCGTGCGGCCTCGCAAGTGGTGCGCGCCCGCGTGGAATGCCTGGCGAGCGCGCAGAGAGTGGAGCGCGCGCCACTTGTTCGGTCCGCCCTTGCGATTCGGCGGCAGGAGTGTTGATTGTAGTTGACGGGTTCTTGGCGTGCGGTGACCTCGACGAGGGATGGTTGTTAGATTTGGGGTGTTG